>NZ_JBHTCJ010000007.1:0-340169 GCF_042665275.1 Saccharopolyspora griseoalba
AGAGCGCGTAGGCGGCCGGCGCCAGGCTCATCGCGGTGCCCGGGTGACCGCTGCCGCAGCGCTCCACCGCGTCGGCGGCCAGCACGCGGGCGGTGTCCACCGCACGCTGATCGAGCTCGGTCCAGTCTTCGGGCAGTCGCTTGGTGGTCAAGCGGGCAATGTCGTCGGTGACGGACACGGACGCAGCTCCAGTTTTCCTTCGGCGGTATTTCCCTCAACGCGGCGAACGGTCGCTGGACCGATTCGGGCGCTGTAATCCCTCGTCCGTCGGGCAGCCTAGCCGTTTGGCGATCTGGTACCCGGCGGCCCGTCTGAATTGGTGTTCCCCCACCCCGCAGGGGGCTCGTCGTCGCTGGTGAGCACGGGCCTCCGGCGCGCCGGGACGCACGAGTCGTGGGGATTCGGCGACTCGATGACCACCTCGTCTTCGCGCTGGTGAGCTGCCGGGTGACCGGCTGATCGCCGAACGGTTCCAGGATAGCTCCAAACGCGCGGTTATCACGGGTGCGCGGGTTGTCGCGGTCGCCACCCCCGGTGGTGGGAATGCGCTCGCGCGTTGGTGGTGGTGGCCACCCGCACGCGGCGATGTTCAGTAGCGCGGCTACTATTGAGGGTCGTTTGCGGCGCCGTTCCGCGAGCGCCGAAGCCGTGGTGCTAGTGCAGGGAGAGTCATGTCGCCGGTTGGTGCTGCATCGTGACCGCCACCGTCGACGCGCCCCGCGCGCGGTTCGCGCGAAAGCCCGCTGAGCTGCTGAAAGCCTATCTCGGGCTGGTCAAGCCGCGGGTCATCGAACTGCTGCTGGTGACCACCATCCCGGCGATGCTGCTGGCCGAGCGGGGCATCCCCTCGCCGGTGCTGGTGCTGGCGACCCTGCTCGGCGGCACGATGGCCGCGGGCAGCGCGAACGCGCTCAACTGCGTGGCCGACGCCGACATCGATCAGGTGATGAAACGCACGCGGGCGCGCCCGCTGGTGCGGCACACCGTGTCCAACCGGCACGCGCTGGTGTTCGGCATCGCGCTGGGCGCCGGGTCGTTCCTGGTGCTGTGGGTGAGCGCGAACCTGCTGGCGGCCGCGCTCGCGGTGGCCACGATCCTGTTCTACGTCTTCGTCTACACCCTGGTGCTCAAGCGCCGCACCGCGCAGAACATCGTCTGGGGCGGTGCCGCGGGCTGCATGCCGGTGGTGATCGGCTGGGCCGGGGTCACCGGCGGCATCGACTGGCCGGCGCTGGTGATGTTCGGCGTGGTGTTCTTCTGGACGCCGCCGCACACCTGGTCGCTGGCGATGAAGTACAAGGACGACTACGAGCGCGCCGGGGTGCCGATGCTGCCGGTGGTCGCCGAGCCGGCCGCGGTGTCCCGGCAGATCGTCGTGTTCACCTGGTTGATGGTGGTCTGGACGCTGCTGCTGGTGCCCGCCACCGGTTGGCTCTACGCCGTGTTCGCCGCGGCGACCGGGGCGTGGTTCCTGGTGCTGGCGCACCGGCTGCACGCCCAGGTCAAGCGGGGCGTGCCCGCCAAGCCGATGCGGCTGTTCCACCTGTCGAACACCTACCTGATGCTGGTGTTCGTGGCCCTGGCGGTCGACTCCGCGCTCGGCCTCCCGGTCCTCGGCTGGCCCTGGTAGGCCTGGCGCGGGGCGGTCCCCTCGTTCATCAGAAGTCCCCGGGCGCGACGTGGACCGTCAGCGCCCGGAGCCTTCTGATGAACGAGGAAAGTCCGGCCGCGGGATCAGGGGAGCAGCAGGAGCTTGCCGGTGGTCTTGCGGGCCTGGAGGTCCTCGTGCGCGGCGCGGGCCTCGGCCAGCGGGTAGGTCGCGCCGACGCGGATGCGCAGCGCGCCCGAGCCGATCCAGTCGAGCAGCTCGCCCGCGCGCCACTCCAGCTCCTGGCGGGTGAGGAGGTGGTCGCCGAGCTTCGGGCGGGTCAGGAACACCGATCCCGCCGAGTTCAGCGCCTGCGGGTCCACCGGCGGCACCGGGCCGCTGGCCGCGCCGAACAGCGCGAGCATCCCGCGCGTGCGCAGGCTGGCGAGGCTGGCCTCGAAGGTGGACCGGCCGACCCCGTCGTAGACGACGTCCACGCCTCGCCCGTCGGTGAGGTCGTCGACCTCGGCGGCCACGTCCCGCTCGGTGTAGCGGATGACCTCGTCGGCCCCGGCCTCGCGGGCCAGCGCCTCCTTCTCCGCGGTTGACACGGTGCCGATCACGTTGCCGCCGCGGTGCTTGATCAGCTGGGTCAGCAGCAGGCCCATGCCGCCGGCCGCGGCGTGCACCAGCGCGGTCTCGCCGGTGCGGATCGGGTAGGTCGAGCTGATCAGGTAGTGCGCGGTCAGGCCCTGCAGCATCGCGGCGGCCGCGGTGCGCTGGTCCACGCCGTCGGGCAGGGCGACCGCCGCGTCGGCCGGCACCAGCACCTTCTCGGCGTAGCTGCCGGGCGCGCCGGCCCAGGCCACCCGGTCGCCGACGGCGAAGTCCTCGACCCCGGTCCCGGCCGCGATGACCTCGCCCGCGCCTTCCGAGCCGGGGGTGAACGGGAGCTGCATCGAGTAGATGCCGCTGCGCTGGTAGGTGTCGATGAAGTTGACCCCGGCCGCGGCCACCTTGACCAGCAGTTGGCCCGCGCCGGGTTCGGGCGCCTCCAGCTCGGTGTGCTCGAGCACCTCGGGGCCGCCGTGGGCCGTCACCCGGATCGCGCGCATCGCTTCCTCCCGCATTCCGCTCGCCGCAAGACCGCCACCGATCTTCCTCGCACGCGCAAGTCCGTGCCAGCGGGCACGATCAAGATCGGTGGCGTTCGCAACGCCGGGTTCGCCGGCGGGTGGTCGCGCCTTAGGATGCCGGCATGACCGCACCGGACAAGGACACCGAGCAGACTCCCGCGCCCGCCTCGAAGGCGCTGGCGACGGCCAAGGCGTTCGTCGCCGACCACGGCGGGTCGGCCCGCGCGGTGGTGGAGAACATCGGCCGGATGGGTGCTCGCGTGGTGCTCGTCGGCGAGGACGGCCGGCTCGGCGACGTGATGGTGCCCGACGTGGCCACCGGCGAGGCGCTGGTGGCGGAGGTCGAGGGGCTGACCTCCAACGAGTGGGACGCCGAGACCACCGCGGCGCTCAAGATCGGTGCGGCGCACCGCAGGAAGATGGCCAATCCGCTCTGATCGGCGCCGACACGCCGCCGCACCGGCTGGTCGAAGCGTTCGCCGTGGTTTATCTTTTCAGCGAATGCTGAACTCGATCACCGTGGAGGCGGCGTGTCCGAGGAGTACCTGCAGCGCACCGAGCGGCCCGCCATGCAGGAGTGGATCGAGCAGATGGCGGCCCACTTCGAGGCCAGCGAGGGCATGCCGCTGATCGCGGGCCGCGTTCTGGCGTTCCTGCTGATCTGCGACCCGCCGGAGCGCACGGCGGCCGAGCTGTCCTACGCGCTGGCCGCGAGCACCGGTTCGATCAGCACCAACGTGCGGCTGCTGATGCGGCTCGGCGTGGTCTCCAAGACCACGCGCCAGGGGCGCGAGGCCGCTCTCTACAAGGTCGAGGAGGACCGCTGGCCCGCGCTCGTGCGCCAGCGCATGGAGCGCGTCACCGACCTGGAGGAGCTCACCGCCTCGGGCCTGCGCATGTTCAGCGGCCAGGGCGAGCGCGCCCGCCGCCTGCGCACCGTCCACGAGTTCTACAAGTGGTTGTCCGGCGAGATGCCCGAGCTCTGGCGCCGCTGGGAGCGCGAGGGCCGCCCCCAGCTCCGCTTCTGATGCGGCATCACCCGAGCGGTGGGCGCCAGCTCCCGCGGCCAGGTCGATGCCGGGGAGCGCCGCGGCGAGCTGACCGCATGGCGATGATCGAGGCCGAAGGCCCGCGCAAGACCTACCACGCCGCGACGTCCTGCGCCTCTTCGCCGAGCTCGAGGTGAACGACCGGGCGGCCGCCGTGGCCTGGGCTTACCAGCGGGCCCCTCGGGCGCTGAGGCGGGCTCAGGCCGCCAGCGACTGCTCCGGCCGGGAGGCGGGCGCGGGCAGCGGGCCGCGGTGGCGGGACTCGCCCCAGAGGGCCGCGGTGGTGATGATGACGCCGGTGGCGGCGGCGACGTGCAGGACGACCAGGGCCTCGGGGACGCCGAGGTAGTACTGGACCGAACCGATGGCGCCCTGCACCAGCACCATCGCGCAGGCGGCGCCGTAGGCCTTGAGCAGGGACCTCGTCGGCCGGGCGCTGCGCAGCCAGACGCCGAAGACCGCGAGGATGAGCACGTAGGCCATCACCAGCATGCCGTGCACCTGCACCAGCGTCGGCACCGGGAAGCCCAGGCGCGGGGTGGCCGGGTCACCGGCGTGCGGGCCGGCGGCGGTGACCAGGGTGCCCGCGACCAGCGTCGCGGCGGTCACCACCACCAGCGCGACCAGCAGGCGCCGCATCGCGGGCGGCACCACGCCGACCGGCGCGCGGTCGCCCTCGGCGGTGGCCTTGACCAGGATTCCGGCCAGGTAGATCAGCACGGCCGAGGCCATGAAGTGCACCATCACGCTCCACCAGGCCAGGTCGACCCGGACCGTGATGCCGCCCAGGACCGCCTGCACGACCACGCCCACCGGCATGATCAGCGCCAGCCGCACCAGCCGCTTGCGGTGCGGCAGGCAGCGCCAGGCCGCCAGCAGGCAGGCCAGCGCGATGAAGCCGACGACCCCGGTCAGCAGCCGGTTGCCGAACTCGATCACCTGGTGCAGCGGGGCGATCTCGGCGTGCGACACGGGCACCATGCTGCCCGGGAAGCACTGCGGCCAGGTGGGGCAGCCCAGGCCGGAGCCGGTGACCCGCACCGTCGCTCCGGTCACCGCGATCAACGACTGCGTCACCAGCACCGCCACGGCCAGCGCGCGCACGACGCGCGGGGACGGGCGGGAGATCCAATTCGGAAGCGGCACGCAACGCATGGTATTCCGCTCGTCGGATCAACCCGCCCGCAGGTGCGCAATATGTGGTCCGGCTATCGATCACGCGAACAGGTCGGAGGGCACCGCGCCGGCCTTGTACAGCGCCTTGCTGACCGCCCCGCCACCGGAGATGAGCTCCTGCAGCTGCTCCTGGTCCAGCCGCTGCCACGGGGCCACCGACATCGCGTCGGTGGCGACCTCGACCTCCTCGCGCAGCTTCTCGCCCTCCTCGGTGATGTGGTCGTCGGCGTCGACCAGGTCCCGCTCGCGCAGCTGGTCGGCCGCCTGCGACCACTGCTGGTCGGACCACTCGCGCAGCAGCCGCGCCGCTTCGGGCTTGAACCCGCCGGGCAGCGTGCTGTGCAGCACCAGGGATTGGATGCCGGAGATGCCGGCGTGCTGCAGCGCGGCGATGTGCGCGTCGCCGCGGAACTCGCGCAGCAGGGTGACCGCGTGCCAGAGCCGCAGGTGCGGTGGCTCGGGCCAGGCGAGGTCGGCGTGCGCGGCGTAGAGCGGCTTGCCCTCGGGGGTGCAGCCCTCGGCGGCCTCGCGGGCCAGGTCGGCCGCGCGGGCGATGTCGGGCGAGCTGGCGATCTCGTCGCCGAGCATCCGCCGCAGCGCGGCGTCGGCCGCGTCCAGGCGGGCGTCGAGGACCCGCGAGGGCGAGGCGATCTCCCAGGCGGCCGGGATGTGCTCGGCCACCGACTCGGGGTTGAAGTTGTAGAAGGTCGCCGCCACCACGCCGGGGCCGACCGGGCCCATCGCGGCCGAGCGGCTCGCGTAGTAGCCCATCCGGCCCTTCTTCAGGCCCAGTGCGGTGTAGCGCTCCTCGCCCTCCGGGGCGAAGTAGATCATCGCGTGGATCAGTTCCAGAGCGGCCTTGGCGTGCCGCGCGATCTTGGTCATACCCGCAACCATAGGGGAGCGGACGCGAGTCGCTTTCGCGTTGGGGGTGGCCTTTTTCATCAGAAGTCCCCTGCGCGCGGCGTTGAGCGGCTTCCGGGGTCGGACTATTGATGAAGAAGGGCCCGGAGCGCTCAGGGGCGTTCGACGGGAGAAGGCGCAGAGCTCACGTCAGGCGGGTGGTCTTCAGGGCGGCCGCTCCGCAGGCGGCGAACCAGCCGAGCAGGACCAGCACCGGGGTGAGCCCCGGCAGCGCGCCGCGGGTGAGCGTGGCGTCGAGGACCTCGGCCAGCGCGCCGGAGGGCAGGAAGCCCGCCAGGGTGCCCAGCGGACCGGGCAGATCGGCGGCCGGCAGCGCGAGGCCACCGGCCAGCAGCAGCACGAACCAGATCGCGTTGGCCACCGCCAGCACGATCTCGGCGCGCATCGACCCCCCGACCAGCACGCCCGCCGCGCCGAAGGCGAGCGTGCCCAGCACCAGCATCAGCAGCGCGGGCGCGATCCCCACCGCCGAGGGCGTCCAGCCCAGCACCAGCGCGGTGACGCCGAGCACCACGGCCTGCAGCGCGACCACGACGAGCGTGGCCAGCACCCGGCCGGAGATCAGCGTCCAGCGGGGCAGCGCGGTGGCCGACAGCCGCTTGAGCACCCCGTAGCGGCGGTCGAAGCCCAGCGCGATCGCCTGCCCGGTGAAGGCCGTGGACATCACCGCCAGCGCCATGATCCGCGGGAACACCGAGTCCACCCTGGGCTCGGGCAGCTCGCCGATGTGCAGCTCGCTGAGCCCGATCAGCAGGGCGAGCGGGATGATCAGGGTCAGCAGGGCCTGCTCTCCGTGCCGGATGATCAGCAGCGCCTCGATGCGGGTCTGGGCGGCCAGCATCCGCCCGGCGCGCCCCCGGCCGGGACGCGGGGCGAAGGTGCCCTCCTGGAACCGGAGGCCGGTGCCGTTGCTTTCCGCGCTCACGATCGAAGCTCCCGTCCGGTCAGGTCCAGGAAGACGTCCTCCAGGCTGCGGCGGGTCACGCGCAGCTCTTGGGCCAGCACGCCGTGCTGCGCGCACCAGGCGGTGACCGTCGAGATGACCTGCGGGTTGATCTCCCCGCGCACCGCGTAGTCGCCGGGCCGCAGCTCCTCGGCCGAGTAGCCCTCGGGCAGCGCGGCCAGCAGCAGCTCCAGGTCCAGGCCGACCTGGGAGCGGAACCGCAGCTCCTGCTTGCCGTCGGCCGGTGCGGTGAGCTCCTCCGCGGTGCCGTCGGCCACCGCGCGACCGCGGTCGATGATGACCACCCGGTCGGCCAGCGCCTCGGCCTCGTCCATCAGGTGCGTGGTCAGCAGCACCGTCACCCCGTCGCGGCGCAGCGCCGAGATCAGGTCCCAGACCATGCGGCGGGCTTGCGGGTCGAGCCCAGCGGTCGGCTCGTCGAGGAAGACCAGCTCCGGGCGGCCGACCAGCGCGCAGCCCAGCGACAGCCGCTGCTGCTGCCCGCCCGACAGGCGCTTGTAGGAGGTGCGTCGCACGCCTTCGAGACCGAGGACCTCCAGCAACCAGGCGGGGTCCAGCGGGTCGGCCGCGCAGGTGGCGACCAGGTCCAGCATCTCCTCGGCGCGCACGCCCGGGTAGGCGCCGCCGCCCTGCGGCATCACGCCGATCCGCGGGCGCAGGCGCTCCCCCTGCGCGCGCGGGTCCAGGCCGAGCACGCGGACCTCGCCGCGGTCGGGGCGCTGGAAGCCCTCGCAGATCTCCACCGTCGTGGTCTTGCCCGCGCCGTTGGGGCCCAGCAGGGCCAGCACGCTGCCGTGCGGCACGCGCAGGTCCAGCCCGGCGACCGCGGTGGTGTCCCCGAAGCGCTTCTCCAGCCCGCGCAGCAGGACGGCCGGACTCTCGTAGCTCACGACCTCACACTTTATTGCGTTGCCGGACGCGCCAGGCCGAGGGATGGCATCCGGCCCCTGACCAGCAGCAGCGCGATGACGAACGCGACGATGGCGGCGATCACCGCCAGCGGGATCTGATACGCGCGGAGCACGAACCCGGCACCGGTGGGCGGGATGACCAGCGAGGAGGCGGCGCAGATCAGCATCGCGGTGGTGCGGAACCGCCCGTTGTTGGTCGACAGCGCCAGCGGCACCACCGACCACAGCAGGTACCAGGGCCACAGCACGGGCACCGCCAGCGCCAGGGTCAGGAAGGTGACGCCCATCGCGGCCAGCGGGTGCATCCGGCCGCGGAAGGACACCCACAGCATCCACAGGCACACCGCGGCCACGATCAGGTAGCCGATCACCTTGGTGATCGACAGCATCGCGTCGATCGTGTTGCCCAGGCCCAGCAGCGTGGACAGCCCGCCGCCGGCCATGCCGAAGGCGGTCAGCGGGGCCATCGCGGTCTTGACCCGGTTGGGCACGTCGAAGGTGTCGATCCAGCCCAGGCCCCAGCCGCTGCCCACGGTGATCACCGTCATGGTCGCCAGGAACACGGCCAGCAGCAGCGCGCCGGTGCGGAACAGGTCTCGCCACCGCCCGCCGCGGGCCAGCGCCA
Source organism: Saccharopolyspora griseoalba (assembly GCF_042665275.1). Classification (NCBI taxonomy): domain Bacteria; kingdom Bacillati; phylum Actinomycetota; class Actinomycetes; order Pseudonocardiales; family Pseudonocardiaceae; genus Saccharopolyspora; species Saccharopolyspora griseoalba. The sequence continues at coordinate 8,374 of NZ_JBHTCJ010000007.1, forward strand.
CGCAGATGCCGAAGAAGCCCAGCGCCACCCAGCCCGGCGGTTTGATCGCCCCGGCGACGGTGAGCAGCATGCCGGTGACCAGGGTTCCGGTGGTGTTGACGTGGCGCAGGCCCAGCTCGATGGCGGGCAGCATGATGCCGACCATCAGCGCCTCGTTGTGCATCCCGCTGACCACGTGGAAGAGCACGATCGGGTTGGCCACGCCGAGCCACAGCGCGGCGCTGGGGTGCACGCCGCAGCGCCGCGCCAGCTTCGGGATCGCCCAGATCGCCGCGGCCAGCGCGCAGAGCATGATCGCGCGCCAGACCAGCACGCCGAAGACCACGTTGTCGCCGATCAGGCGGGAGACCAGCTGGCCGAACATGAGGAACAGCGGCCCGTAGGGCGAGGGCGTGTCCCGCCAGATGTTGGGCACGTTGCTGGTGAACGGGTGGTCCACGCCGAGCGCGACGGCGGGGGAGACCAGGTAGGGGTCGAAGCCGCGCGCGGCCACCTCGCTCTGCGCGAGGTAGCTGTACATGTCGGTGGAGAACAGCGGCGGGCACAGCGCCAGCGGGATGGCCCACATGGCCAGGGTCCGGGCCAGGTCGCGCGGGTCGAGCATCCGCTCGCGCCCGGGCAGGCACAGCCGCCCCATCCACAGCCAGGCGGCCACCAGCATCAGCATGCCCAGCCAGCAGGCGGCCATGGCGACGGTGGGCATCCGGGTGAGCAGACCGAGCAGCCGGGTGCCGGACAGCGGGTTGATCACCGGGTTGGCGCCGGCGCCGAACGCGCCCGCGGCCAGGATCAGCGACCCGGTGGTGCCGAACCGGCGCAGCGCGGTCAGCTGCCGCTGCTCGTGCGCCGCCAGCGGCTCGGGTTCGGTCCCGCGGCCGGGGGAGGGTTCGTCTCGCGGGGTCACCGTCTCGGGATCCGCCTCATCAGCTGCCGCCACGATGACTCAGCGTATATCCGGCGCTGGGCTCGGCTCGCCCGGTGGTGCGCCCCGCCCGGCGCGACCTCCCGCTCGGAGGGCGCTGCGGCGCTCGGCGGGGCCGCGGATCCCACCCCTGGTGGCCGGTCGGAGGTATCGATCGGGGTGAGTCAGATCACGTGGGCGCCCCGCATGCTGGTGTGTGCCGAGGAAATAGGTAACATTCGTGTTGTGAAAAAGGTCGGGGCGTCCAAGCCGACCGCAGCCGGAACCGAGGGTGGCCCTGCGGGCCAGCCCGGCACGGCTGCGCAAGGCGACGGCCGGACCCGTCACACGGTTGCGCGGTTGCTGCTGGAACGGGGGCCGATCACCGCTGCTGCGGTGGCCGAAGAGCTCGGGGTCAGCCCCACCGCGGTCCGCCGGCACCTGGACGTGCTGGTGGCCGAGGGTGAGGCCTTCACCCGGGAGTCCTCGCCGCGGGGCCGTCGCGGACGTGGCCGACCCGCCAAGCTCTACCTCCTCACGGAGGTGGGCCGGGCGAGGTTCGGGCACGCCTACGACGACCTGGCGGTGGCGGCGCTGCGGTTCATCGCCGAACACGAAGGGGAACAGGCGGTTCGCGAGTTCGCCGAACGGCGGATGGCCAATCTCGTGGCCACCCACCGCCAGGCGCTGGCTTCCGCCGGTAGCCCGGCCGAGCGCGCGGAGGTCCTGGCCGACGCGCTCACCCGGGAGGGCTACGCTGCCTCGGCGCGCAGCGTCGGAAGCGGCGAGCAGCTCTGCCAGCACCACTGCCCGGTGGCGCACGTGGCTGCGGACTTCCCGCAGCTGTGCGAAGCCGAGACGGCGGCGTTCGCCGAGGTCCTCGGCACCCACGTGCAGCGGCTGGCCACCATCGCGAACGGTGATGCGGCCTGCACCACGCACGTACCAACCGCGCGGTTGACGGATCCGGACGCGAGTCCGGACCCCGAATAGACCTCTGCCGGCCCGGTCCCGAAGGGCTGGCAGACACCGCCCCGATTCCTGATGGAGGGGAGTCCGTATGACTGCCGCTGCCGAGCAGCGCACACCCACCACGTCCGATGGTCAGCTCAGCCAGGAAGAGACCCTGGCGACCCTGGGCAACTACGAGTACGGATGGGCCGACCCGGACGTCGCCGGTGCCAGCGCCAAGCGGGGCCTCGACGAGCACGTCGTCGAGGAGATCTCCGCCAAGAAGGACGAGCCCGAGTGGATGCTCGAGACTCGTCGCAAGGCGCTGGGCCTGTTCGACCGCAAGCCCATGCCGAACTGGGGCGCGGACCTGTCGGGCATCGACTTCGACAACATCAAGTACTTCGTGCGCTCCACCGAGGAGCAGGCCCAGACCTGGGACGACCTGCCCGAGGACATCAAGAACACCTACGACAAGCTGGGCATCCCGGAAGCGGAGAAGCAGCGGCTGGTCGCGGGTGTCGCCGCGCAGTACGAGTCCGAGGTCGTCTACCACCAGATCCGCGAGGACCTGGAGTCCCAGGGCGTGCTGTTCCTGGACACCGACACGGCGCTGCGCGAGCACCCGGAGATCTTCAAGGAGTACTTCGGCTCGGTCATCCCGGCCGGTGACAACAAGTTCTCCGCGCTGAACACCGCGGTGTGGTCGGGTGGCTCCTTCATCTACGTGCCGCCGGGCGTGCACGTCGACATCCCGCTGCAGGCCTACTTCCGGATCAACACCGAGAACATGGGCCAGTTCGAGCGGACCCTGATCATCGTCGACGAGGGTGCCTACGTGCACTACGTCGAGGGCTGCACCGCCCCGATCTACTCCTCGGACTCGCTGCACTCGGCCGTGGTGGAGATCGTCGTGAAGAAGGGCGGCCGCTGCCGCTACACGACCATCCAGAACTGGTCGAACAACGTCTACAACCTGGTCACCAAGCGGGCCAAGGCCGAAGAGGGCGCGACCATGGAGTGGGTCGACGGCAACCTCGGCTCCAAGGTGACCATGAAGTACCCGTCGGTGTTCCTGATGGGCGAGCACGCCAAGGGCGAGGTCCTGTCGGTGGCGTTCGCGGGCGAGGGCCAGCACCAGGACGCGGGCGCCAAGATGGAGCACATGGCGCCGCACACCTCCTCGACGATCGTGTCGAAGTCGATCGCCAGGGGCGGTGGCCGCACCTCCTACCGCGGTCTGGTCAAGGTCGCCAAGCGCGCCAACCACGCCTCGTCGAACGTCAAGTGCGACGCGCTGCTGGTCGACACGATCAGCCGCTCGGACACGTACCCGTACGTCGACATCCGCGTCGACGACGTGACCATGGGTCACGAGGCCACGGTCTCCAAGGTCAGCGATGACCAGCTGTTCTACCTGATGCAGCGCGGTCTGACCGAGGACGAGGCGATGGCCATGATCGTTCGCGGCTTCGTCGAGCCCATCGCGCGCGAGCTGCCGATGGAGTACGCGCTGGAACTCAACCGACTGATCGAGCTGCAGATGGAAGGGGCCGTCGGCTAAAGATGAGCACCACGAAGACCGACGCCCAGCACGGCCTCGGCGAGCACTCGCACGGCGGTCCCGTCGTGCCGCAGGCCTCCCGCGGGGAGCGCTTCACCTCCTACGACGTCGAGGCCTTCGAGGTCCCCGGCGGTCGCGAGGAGGACTGGCGGTTCACCCCGACCAAGCGGCTCAAGGGCCTGCACGACGGCACCGCCACCGCCACCGGCAACCTCAAGATCGAGGTCGCCGGTGACGCGGGGGTGGAGACCGTCGGCCGCGACGACGAGCGCATCGGCCAGGGCGGCATCCCGGCCGACCGGGTGGCCGCCCAGGCCTGGAGCTCGTTCACCGAGGCCACGATCGTGACGGTGCCCAAGGAGACCAAGCCGGAGGGGCCGATCACCGTCACGGTGAACGGCCCCGGCGAGGGCCAGGTGACCTACGGCCACCTGCAGGTGCGCGCCGAGCAGTTCGCCGAGGCCGTGGTCGTCGTCGACTACCGCGGCTCCGGCGTGGTCGGCGACAACGTCGAGTTCGTCGTCGCCGACGGCGCGCAGCTCAAGGTCGTGTCCATCCACGACTGGGCCGACGACGCCACGCAGGTCAGCTCGGAGCACGCCACCCTCGGCCGCGACTCGGTGTTCCGCCACTTCGCCGTCACCCTCGGCGGTGACCTGGTGCGCGTGAACACCACGGTCAACTACGCGGACAAGGGCGGCGACGCCGAGCTGCTCGGCCTCTACTTCGCCGACGCCGGCCAGCACCTGGAGCACCGGATGCTGGTGGACCACAGCGTGTCCAACTGCCGCAGCAACGTCCTCTACAAGGGCGCGCTGCAGGGCGATTCGGCGCACACCGTGTGGATCGGCGACGTGCTGATCCAGGCCGCGGCCGAGGCCACCGACACCTACGAGCTCAACCGCAACCTGGTGCTGACCGAGGGTGCGCGGGCCGACTCGGTGCCCAACCTGGAGATCGAGACCGGCGAGATCGAGGGCGCGGGCCACGCCAGCGCCACCGGTCGGTTCGACGACGAGCAGCTGTTCTACCTGCAGGCCCGGGGCATCCCGGAGGACCAGGCCCGCCGCCTGGTCGTGCGGGGCTTCTTCGGGGAGCTGCTGCAGAAGATCGACGTGCCCGAGGTCCGCGAGCGGCTCGAGGCCGAGATCGAGGAAGAGCTCGCCGTCGTGGGCGCGTGACTGCCGCACCCCCGCTGACTCCCAACTTTCGGTACCACCACACCAGGAGAATGTGAAGAAATGGCCACCCTGGAGATCAAGGACCTGCACGGCTCGGTCCTCACCGAGGAAGGCGCCAAGCCGATCCTCAAGGGCGTCAACCTGACCATCGACACCGGTCAGATCCACGCCATCATGGGCCCCAACGGCTCCGGCAAGTCGACCCTGGCCTACGCGCTGGCCGGTCACCCGAAGTACCAGATCGACTCGGGTTCGGTGCTGCTCGACGGCGAGGACGTCCTCGAGATGACCGTCGACGAGCGCGCCCGCGCGGGCCTGTTCCTCGCGATGCAGTACCCCGTCGAGGTCCCGGGCGTGTCGATGTCGAACTTCCTGCGCACCGCGGCCACCGCGGTCCGCGGCGAGGCCCCGCAGATCCGGCACTGGGTCAAGGAGGTCAAGCAGGCGATGTCCGACCTGGACATCGACCCGACCTTCTCCGAGCGCAGCGTCAACGAGGGCTTCTCCGGCGGTGAGAAGAAGCGCCACGAGATCCTGCAGCTGGACCTGCTGGACCCGAAGTTCGCCGTGCTCGACGAGACCGATTCCGGTCTGGACGTCGACGCGCTGCGCGTCGTCTCCGACGGCGTCAACAAGTTCAAGGCCAAGGGTGACAAGGGCGTCCTGCTGATCACGCACTACACCCGGATCCTCAAGCACATCACCCCGGACCGGGTGCACGTGTTCTCCGACGGCAAGGTCGTCGAGTCCGGCGGCGCCGAGCTCGCCGACGAGCTCGAGGCCAGCGGTTACGTGCGCTTCACCGGCAAGAAGGAGGCGGCCGCCCAGTCATGACCGAACAGCCTCCTCGCACCACTGGTGCGAGCACCCCACTGGACGTGGCGACGATCCGCGCGGACTTCCCGATCCTGGGACGCACCATCCGCGACGGCAAGCGCCTGGTCTACCTCGACTCCGGGGCGACCTCGCAGCGGCCGCGCCAGGTGCTCGACGCGGAGCGTTCCTTCCTGGAGACCTCCAACGCCGCGGTGCACCGCGGCGCGCACCAGATGGCCGAGGAGGCCACGGACGCCTACGAAGGTGCGCGAGAACGCATCGCCAACTTCGTCGGCGTCGGTTTCGACGAGGTGGTGTTCACCAAGAACGCCACCGAGGGCGTGAACCTCGTCGCCTACGCGATGAGCAACTCGGCCACGGCCGGGGCGGAGGCCGAGCGCTTCCGCCTCGGCCCCGGCGACGAGGTCGTGGTGACCGAGATGGAGCACCACGCCAACCTCGTGCCGTGGCAGCAGCTCTGCGAGCGCACCGGTGCCACGCTGCGCTGGTTCGGCGTCACCGACGAGGGCAGGCTGGACCTGTCCGACGTCGAGTCGGTGATCACCGACCGGGCCAGGGTCGTGGCCTTCACCCACCAGTCCAACGTGCTGGGCACGGTCAACCCGCACGAGGCGATCGTGGCCCGGGCCAAGGCGGTGGGCGCGCTGACCGTGCTCGACGCCTGCCAGTCGGTGCCGCACGCGCCGGTGGACTTCGGGGCCATGGGCGTGGACTTCGCGGTGTTCTCCGGGCACAAGATGCTCGGACCGTCCGGCGTCGGCGTGCTCTGCGGCCGCCGCGAGCTGCTGGAGGCGATGCCTCCGTTCATCACCGGTGGCTCGATGATCGAGCTGGTGCACATGGAGCGCTCCACGTTCGCCCCGCCGCCGCAGCGGTTCGAGGCGGGCGTGCCGATGACCTCGCAGGTCGTCGGGCTGGGCGCCGCCGTGGACTACCTCAACGCGCTGGGCATGGACCGGGTCGCCGAGCACGAGCGGCAGCTGACCGAGACCGCGCTGCGCGAGCTCGGCGCCGTCGAGGGCGTGCGGATCATCGGACCCACAAGCACCGACCACCGGGGCGGTGCGGTGTCCTTCGTCATCGACGGCGTGCACCCGCACGACGCCGGCCAGGTGCTCGACGACCAGGGCGTGGAGATCCGGGTGGGGCACCACTGCGCGTGGCCGCTGCACCGCCGGATGGGAATTCCCGCGACCGTGCGCGCGTCGTTCTACCTGTACAACGAACTGGACGAGGTCAAGGCGTTGGTGGACGCGGTGCGCGAGGCGCAGCGCTTCTTCGGCGTGGATTGATCTTCGACTGCCGAGGATTGCTTCATGCAGCTTGAACAGATGTACCAGGAGATCATCCTGGACCACTACCGCAACCCGCACAACCACGGGCTGCGGGAGCCGTTCGACGCGGAATCCTTCCAGGTCAACCCGACCTGCGGCGACGAGGTGACGCTGCGGGTCCACTTGACCGGCAGCGATGAGAACGCCACCGTCTCCGACGTCTCCTACTCCGGGCAGGGCTGCTCGATCAGCCAGGCCGCCGTTTCGGTGCTGACCGACCTCGTGGTCGGTCGGCCGCTGAAGGAGGCGATGGAGACCGAGGCCGCGTTCAGCGAGCTGATGCACGGCCGGGGCAAGGTGGAACCCGACGAGGACGTGCTCGCCGACGGCATCGCCTTCGCCGGCGTGGCGAAGTACCCGATGCGGGTGAAGTGCGCCCTGCTGGGCTGGATGGCCTTCAAGGACGCGGTCTCCCGCGTGGTGGCCGTGCCGCAGAACTGAGTACCGCCGACCGCCACGAACGGACTTCTTAGGAGGCACCATGAGCGACGAGACGCAGGTGGCCGAGGACGTGGAGCGCTCCGCCGAGGCGCTGCCCGAGCAGGCCGCGCCGAGCGCCGAGCTCGCCAAGGTCGAGGACGTCGAGGAAGGCATGCGCGACGTCGTCGACCCGGAGCTGGGCATCAACGTCGTGGACCTCGGCCTGGTCTACGACATCCGCGTGGAGCAGGACAACTCCGCGACCGTGGACATGACCCTGACCTCGCCGGCGTGCCCGCTGACCGACGTCATCGAGGACCAGGCGCGCTCCGCCCTCACCGGCGGGCCGTCGGGCGGCATCGTCAGCGACTTCCGGATCAACTGGGTCTGGATGCCGCCGTGGGGACCGGAGAAGATCACCGAGGAAGGCCGCGAGCAGCTGCGCGCCCTCGGCTTCACGGTCTGAACCCGGCGAGGAACTCCTCCTGGAAGGCCCGTCGCGCACCGCGCGGCGGGCCTTCTCGCGCGCAGGGGGCGCCCGCGGCTCAGTGCCGGGGCATGCCCTCCGGGTCCTGGGTGGGGAAGCCGTCGGCGGGGGGCGGGGGAGACTGGGCCAGGTTCGGGTAGCTCGGGCGCGGCACCGGGGGAGCGTCCTGCTGCTGACCGCGCAGCACCTCGATGCGCTCGGATCCCGGGCGCGACATCACCCAGCTGGAACCGGTCAGCGACTTGGCGAACTTCTTCAGCGGCGCGAGCTTGCGCGAGGCCTCGTCGTAGTCGGCGACCGTCGCCGTGGTGCACACCAGCGTCGCCAGCGACAGGCTGATGTCCACTCCGCCCGCGCTGCGGTCCGGGGCGAGGATCGTCTCGGCCAGCGTGACCAGGTCGTCGAGGTCGGCCACCAGCAGGAAGTCGTCGCCGCCGACGTGGCCGACCTGCACCGAGCTCAGCGAGGCGGCGGCGTCGGTGAGGCTGCGGCCGATGGCGCGGATGAGGTCGTCGCCGGCGGAGAACCCGGCGGTGTCGTTGACCGTCTTGAACCCGTCGATGTCCAGCCAGCTCACCGCGAAGATCTCGCCGGACGCGGTGCGGCGGGCGACGTCGCGGGCGATCGCGTCGCTGCCCGGCAGGCGGGTCAGCGGGTTGAGCGCGGCGGCCTCCTCGACCTTCATGTCGGCCATCCCGCGGATGAGGTCGCCGGCGCGCACCGCGCCGAGGCAGCGGCCCGCCTCGTCGACCACGATCGCGTCGTCGTACATCCGGTACTGGTCGGAGCGGGTGACCAGGGCCAGCGCCTCCATCGCGGTGGTGGCGGTGTTGACCACGCGCGGTTCGTCGGCCAGCCGCGAGGCCGGGCGCTTGGCGTGCAGCGCGTGCCCGTAGGGCCCGGTGACGGCGAGCAGGAAGCGGTTGCGGTCGATGGTCCACTGCGGCCGGTTGTGCTCGTCGACCAGCACCACGCCGCTGACCTCGGGGTGGTCGGCGAGCACGCCGCGCACCTTGTCCGCGGTGGCGTCGGTGGACAGCACGGTGGCGGGGGAGAGGAACTCGGTCACCCGGGGGCCGCTGGCCACGGTGTTGATCGACGGCGCCTGCGGGTCGGTGACCTCGGCGGCGACCCCGGGCACGGTGATGGCCTGCGGCGGACGCCGGTTGGCCGGGGCCAGCAGGTTGCCCTGCACCAGGCGCACGCCGTTGCGGCGCAGCGCGGTGAGCTGGCGGTCGTTCTCCACGCCCTCGGCGACCAGCTGGCTGTCGGTGGCCTCGCACAGGTGCCGCACCGACTCGACCACGGCCATCCGGGAGGGCTCGTCGGGCAGGCCCTGCACGATCGCGCGGTCGAGCTTGACCATGGCAGGTCCGGTGTCGGCGATCAGCGTCAGCGGCACGTCGCCCTGCCCGACGCCGTCCAGGGCGATCTGGAAGCCGTCGGAGCGGATCTTCTCGATGCCCTCCAGCAGCTGGTCGGTGTCCAGCCGGGCGAACGGCGTGCCGATCTCGAGGGTGATCTCCTGCTCGCGGCGGCCCACCTCGTGCAGCGTCTCGCGCAACCGGTCGAGCCGTTCGCGGTCGTGCACGACGGTGCCGCCGAAGATGTTGAGGTGCAGCGGCAGCAGCGACTCGTGCTCGGCGGTCGCCCGCAGCGCCCGCGCGGCCAGCTCGACGTCGAGCTCGGTGAGCCTGCGGCGCTTGGCAGCTTCGCGGAAGAGGTCTTGGACGTGCGCGCTCGCCGGCCGGGCCAGCGCCTCGACGGCCACGATGGCTCCGGTCTTGATGTTGATCAAGGGCTGGAACGCGAAGCGGACTTCGTCGACCAGCGCGCGCACGGAGTCGCCCCTAGCTCGACTCATGCGACCCCATTGATCTTTTCACGATCCGTTCACCGACATTCCTGCTCCTCCGGCTCGGTGGAGCGTCGCCATTGCCCACCGACCAACCTAGCGTGTTTGACCAGTGACTAACATCAGTCGACCGCCCGTTTTGTGGCCCTCGCCACGCCAGAGGGAGTCCGTTCCATCACGCTGAGTGCGCGCTGGGCAGAGCCTATCGGCTCGTCCGCTGCACGCTGTGTGAACGTTCGGGGAATTCGTCGCGGCAAATCGATGATGTGATTTACGTCGTGATCGCGCTGGCGAAAACGGCCGACATTCCGCCGGTCCCATTCGGCGAATCCGTAACGAAGATCGGCTATTCGACCTCGCCGCCCAGCCCGTGCCTGGCAGGCGGGTGCCCGAAGGTCATCCCGCCGAGCACCAGGCCGCGCCGGATCCGCCAGCCGACCCGGCTGAACAGCGCGGTCATCGCCCGCGCCGTGCCCGCCGGGGTTCCCTCGCCGGTGAGGAACTCGGCGCGCTGGGCCTCGGGCGTGCGGAAGAACGCCTCGAAGAACTCGGGCACCGCCGAGGGCGGCAGCGCCAGCATGGCCCGCAGCGCGCGCTGGCGCAGCACGTGGGTGGTCACCGCCTCCGGCGGCCACAGCACGGCCCAGGCCGCGCGCGCGGCCACCGCGGGCCCGGTGGGCAGCCCGCCCGCCAGCGCCGCGGCCAGCCAGGGCGCGCGGTGCAGCGAGCGCGCCACGCTGAACCCGCTGGCCGGGTGCACGAACCCGGCGGTCGCGCCGAAGGGCACCACCCGGCCGGGGCGGGGCAGCGGGTCGTCGACCGGGAAGCGCACCCGCTCCTCGTCGAGGCGCTGCTCCACGTCGATCCCGGCGGCGGTCAGCCGCCCGGAGAGCCTGCGGCGCAGCAGCGCCATCGGCAGCGCGGGCCGCCGGGCCAGCGAGGTCTCCTCCAGCAGCACCCGGTCGGCGTCGAGGTGCACCGCGTAGAGGAACGTCGGCCAGCCGCCCGAGGTGCGCGGCGCCGGGCTCCAGTCCATGAACACGCCCTCGTCCGGGCCGCAGAGCGCCTCGGCGGAGCGCGCGTCGAAGACCCAGCCCACGGCGGTCTGCTGGGCCGAGGGGTGCGCGGGCCTGCCGCCGGAGAGCGCGCGGGCCGCACCGGTGGCGTCCACGACCGCACCGGCGGCCAGCCGCCTGCCGTCCTTGAGCACCACGGTCGACCCGGTGGGGCCGTGCTCGGCGGCCACCGCCCGGCCGCTGACCTCGGTGATCCCGGCGCGCCACAGGTGCTTCCACAGCGCGGTGTTGTCCAGCACCGCGTACGGGCGCGCCCAGGTCCGCTCCGAGGTGCCGCGCAGCCGGACCCGCTCCATCACCGCGGCCGTGCAGCGCTCGGCGATCGCCGGCGGGAGCTCGTCGACCCAGGCGCCGAGGGTGCTGGCCCAGCCGCGCTGCGGGGCCGGATCGACCAGGGTCACGGCCAGTCCGGCATCGTTGCAGGCCGCGGCAGCGGCCCGTCCCGCCGGACCGCTGCCGACCACCACGACATCCGCCACGCGTTCATCAGATCACGTCCGGTCCCGGAACCGGAGCTCGGGCGGCCGCTCCCGCGGCGCGCGGGCGCGCGGGAGCCGGGGGAGCGGCAGGCATTAACGTGGCGGGTATGCAGCAGCGAGCAGCACGTCGCAGCGATCAGACCGGCCGGTCGATGCCGGGCGACCTCGCCACCAGCCCGTTCCGCGCGGACCGGGACCGGATCGCCGCGTCGGCGTTCTTCGCTCGACTGGGCGGGGTCACCCAGGTCGTCAGCCCGTCCGGTTCGGGACTGCTGCTGCACAACCGGCTCACCCACAGCCTCAAGGTCGCGCAGGTGGCCCGCTCCATCGCGGAGCGGCTGCTGGCCGACCCGGAGGACCGCGCCAAGCTGGAACGCCTCGGCGGCTGCGACCTCGACGTGGTGGAGGCCGCCGCGCTCGGCCACGACCTCGGGCATCCGCCGTTCGGGCACCTCGGCGAGAGCGTGCTCGACCGCATCGCCCGGCAGCGCTTCGGGCTGCCCGACGGCTTCGAGGGCAACGCGCAGACCTACCGGGTGGTCACCCGCATCGACGTGCGCGGGCTGGACGCCGAGGGACTGGACCTGACCGCGGCGACGCGCGCTGCGCTGCTGAAGTACCCGTGGACCCGGCACTCGCCGGTGCCGCGGCGGGCCGCCGAGCTGCCCCGCGGCGCCTCCGAGCCGGAGGACGCGCCGGGCATCGGGGCGGCGAAGTTCTCCTGCTACAGCACCGAGCTCGACGACATGCGGGACGCGCGCGCCCCGTTCGACGCCCTGCTGCCCGGCTGGCAGCAGAGCGTCGAGGCCTCGATCATGGACACGGCCGACGACATCGCCTACGCGATCCACGACCTGGAGGACTTCCACCGGGTCGGCATCCTGCAGTACACGACGGTCTCGCACGAGCTCACCGAGTGGCTCGGGCACGCCGTGGAGTTCGCCGCGCTCGACGAGGTCCCGGACCGCCCGGGCGCCTCGCTGGAGCGGCTGCGCCGCCGCCTGCACGACAAGGACGCCTGGATCGCCTCCGACGAGGCGTTCCTGGACGCGGTCAAGAAGGTGCGCACCGACCTGGTCGCCAACCTGCTGGAGGTGCCCTTCGACCGCTCCAAGCGCGCCGAGCAGGCCGTCTCGCGCTTCTCGGTGGACTGGACGCGGCGGCTGGTCGAGGGCATCCAGGTCAGCGAGAAGGTCGAACCGCGCTCCGGGCAGGTCGCGCTGGCCCGCGAGCAGTGGCACGAGGTGCAGGTGCTCAAGTTCGTGCACCGCCGCTTCGTGCTGCAGCGCCCGGACATGGCCCTGCAGCAGCGCGGGCAGGACCGGCTGATCAGCAACCTGGTCGCGGCCCTCGACGAGTGGTTGGTCGACGCCAGCGAGCTCGCCCCGCACCGGCTGCGCGACCTCCACGAGCTGGCCACCGCCGAGTTCGAGGAGCTGCGCAACGACCACTTCGACCTGCTGCCGGGGGCGAGCATGGAGAAGATGGCCCGCGGCCGCGCGGTGATCGACTTCGTCGCCTCGCTCACCGACGACCAGGCGATCTCCCTGCTGGACTCGCTGTCGGGCAGAACCACCCAGCCCTACACCGCCCTGGTCCTCTGACCGCGGAGGAGGAGCCGGGGCGCTCGTCGGCGGGGGCGCGCCCGCAGCGGACCCGTACTTTCGATGAAGAAGCGCACCTGCCCCGCGCCCGCGGAGCAGGTCGATCGCAGCAGCACCGGGAGGACAGCAGTGGCCAAGGCGCGGCAGTTGCCCGGAGGTGGCCGGGCCGTCGAGGTCGCCCCGCGCCGGGTGAGCGGCTGGTTCGAGCGCTTCGCCGAGTCCCACGGCGGGGCCGAGCGCACCGAGCTGAACCCGCGGCAGGTGCGGGTGCTCGCCGCCGATGGCGCTCTGGCCGAGGTCGCGGTGCCCTTCGGCGAGCTCCCGCCGCCGCACGGGACGCGGGAGGGCCTCGCGGTGGCCTCGCTGGTCGAGCACCTGCGGACCTCCCGCCGGATCGGGCTGGTGCTGGTGCGGTTGGGGGCGCACAGCGTCGGCATCGCCCGCGACGGCGCGGTCGAGCGCTCCAGCACCGACCGGCACCTGGTGCACGGGCGCAACAAGGCCGGCGGCTGGTCCCAGCAGCGCTTCGCGCGCCGCCGCGAGGGTCAGGCGCAGCGCTCGCTGGACTCCGCGGCCGACGCCGTGGCCAAGACCCTCCTGCCGGAGGCCGACGACCTCGACGCCGTCGTCCTCGGCGGTGACAAGAAGGCGCTGCGAGCGCTGCGCGAGGACTCCCGGCTGACCGGGCTGCTGGACGCCGCCGAGCCGCGGGTGCTCGACGTCCCCGAGCCGCGGCGGGCCGTGCTCGACGACGCCGCGCAGCGCGCCATCGCCGTCGAGATCGCGATCTACGACCCCGGCACCGCGAAACCGCTCGACAACGGCCGGTAGACTCGGAGCGTGGTCAGCAAGCGATTCGTGGTGCGGTTCCCCCGCGCTACCCCGCGCGTTCCCTAGCCGCGCCCCTCCACGCCCACCCGGCAGGCGTCCGGTGGGCGCGTTCTTGCCATGCCTGGCCACCTGACTTCCGGAGCATTCCTTTGATCTCTGCCACCGGCCTCGAGCTGCGCGCCGGCTCCCGCATCCTGCTCGACGACGCCACCCTGCGCGTCCAGCCCGGCGACCGGATCGGCCTGGTCGGCCGCAACGGCGCGGGCAAGACCACCACGCTGCGGGTGCTGGCGGGCGAGGGCGAACCGCACGGCGGCGAGGTCGCCCGCAGCGGTGAGCTCGGCTACCTGCCGCAGGACCCGCGCGAGGGCGACCTGTCGATCGCGGCCAAGGACCGGGTGCTCTCGGCTCGCGGCCTCGACCAGATCATGCGCGACATGGAGAAGGCGCAGACCGAGATGGCCGAGCTCGTCGACGACCGGGCGCGGGACAAGGCCATCGCCCGCTACGGCCGCCTGGAGGAGCGCTTCGCCGCCCGCGGCGGCTACGCGGCCGAGAGCGAGGCCGGGCGCATCTGCGGCAACCTCGGCCTGCCCGACCGGATCCTCAACCAGCCGCTGCGCACGCTCTCCGGTGGTCAGCGCCGCCGCGTGGAGCTGGCCCGCATCCTGTTCGCCGCCTCCGAGGCGGGCCCGGGCGGTCGCTCGGCGACCACGCTGCTGCTCGACGAGCCCACCAACCACCTCGACGCCGACTCGATCGCCTGGCTGCGCGACTTCCTGAAGAACCACGACGGCGGCCTGGTGGTCATCAGCCACGACGTGGACCTGCTGGCCGCGGTGGTCAACAAGGTGTGGTTCCTCGACGCCGTCCGCGGCGAGGCCGACGTCTACAACATGGACTGGGGCCGCTACCAGGACGCCCGCGCCGCCGACGAGAAGCGGCGCCGCCGCGAGCGCGCCAACGCCGAGAAGAAGGCCTCCACGCTGATGGCGCAGGCCGACAAGATGCGCGCCAAGGCGACCAAGGCCGTGGCCGCGCAGAACATGGCCAAGCGCGCCGAGAAGCTGCTGGCCGAGTCCGAGGGCGAGCAGGCCCAGGACAAGGTCGCCAAGATCCGCTTCCCGGAGCCCGCGACCTGCGGCAAGACACCGCTGACCGCCGACGGGCTGAGCAAGTCCTACGGCTCGCTGGAGATCTTCACCGGGGTGGACCTGGCCATCGACCGCGGCTCCAAGGTCGTGGTGCTCGGACTCAACGGCGCGGGCAAGACCACCCTGCTGCGGTTGCTGGGCGGCCAGGAGACGCCGGACTCCGGGACGGTGGAAGCGGGGTACGGCCTGCGCATCGGCTACTTCGCGCAGGAGCACGAGACGCTCGACCACGACGCCACGGTCTGGGAGAACGTGCGCAGCGCGGCACCCGACACCCCCGAGCAGCAGCTGCGCAACCTGCTGGGCACCTTCCTGTTCCAGGGCGAGCAGCTGCAGCAGCCCGCGGGCACGCTCTCCGGTGGTGAGAAGACCCGGCTGGCGCTGGCCGGACTGGTCTCCAGCCAGGCCAACGTGCTGCTGCTGGACGAGCCGACCAACAACCTCGACCCGGCCAGCCGCGAGCAGGTCCTCGACGCGCTGCGCAGCTTCACCGGCGCGGTCGTGCTGGTCACCCACGACCCGGGCGCGGTCGAGGCGCTGGAGCCGGAGCGGGTCATCCTGCTCCCCGACGGCACCGAGGACCACTGGTCCGAGGAGTACCTGGAGCTCGTGCAGCTGGCCTGAGGCCGGCCTCGCCCGCCCGCGCTGCGTGGCGGGGGTTCCTCGCACTCGTACCCGAGCGGTGGCATGCGTGCCGTAATGGTCCGGCTGGACCAACGCGCCGTGCGCGCGCTGTGGTCACTACTGCGGATGGATTAGTGCGTTCCGGTGATCGCCGGGCGTCTACCTCGACCTTCGGCCGATCTTTTTTCGATGATCGTCTGGCGTTCGGGCCTTTCCTGTTCGATCATTGCGCTGACAGGGGTCGCGAGGCCCGACCTGCTCGGAGGGAAGGCGGGGACACCGTGGCTGAGCTGAAGAAAGGCGCGCGCATCACCGGAAGTGCGCGCGACAAGCTTGCCAGCGATTTGCGTAAGAAGTACGAGAAGGGGGCTAGCATCCGCGCACTCGCGGAAGCGACCGGACGGTCCTACGGCTTCGTGCACCGAGTCCTGAGCGAATCAGGCGTGCAGCTGCGCGGCCGCGGGGGCGCGACCCGGTCCAAGAAGAAGTGAGTCCGGCGGCCACCGGCCGCCTCACCTGGAGGTCCGCTTGGCGGAGTCGATAGTGGACGCCGACCTGCTGGATCGGGGCGGTGTGGGGCTCACGATCCACGGGCGGCGCGCCACGGTCACGTTGGACCGCCCGGACCAACTCAACGCGCAGACACCGCACACCTGGCAGGCGTTGCGGGAGATCGGCCGGTCCCTGGGAGCGGAGATCCGGGTCGTCGTGCTGCGCGGTGCCGGTCGAGCCTTCTCGGCCGGTTTGGACCGGCGGTTGTTCGGATTAGCCGATGTGGATGGGGCGCCGGGCCTGGCGGACCTGGCCCGGCGCCCCACCGAACAGGCCGATGCCGACATCGCCGGTTTCCAGCAGGGCTTCAACTGGTTGCGCGAGCCCGAACGGGTCACCATCGCGGCCGTGCACGGGCACGCGATCGGCGCCGGGTTCCAGCTCGCGCTGGCCTGCGACCTGCGCGTGGCGGCGACCGACGCCCGGTTCCGGATGGCCGAGACCGGGCTGGGACTGGTGCCCGACCTCGGCGGCACGCTGCCGCTGGTGCGCGCCGCGGGGTACTCGCGCGCGGTCGACATCTGCCTGACCGGGCGCGAGGTCTGGGCGGACGAGGCCCTGGAGCTGGGACTGGTCAACCGGGTCGTCTCGCCCGAGTCGCTGGACTCGGCGGTCGACGACCTGGCCGAAGCGGTCTGCGCACCCCCGGTGGGCGCGGTGCGCGAGACGCTGTCGCTGCTGAGCATGGCCGACGAGGCGGTGGAACCCGAGCAGCAGCTGGCCGCCGAGCGCGCGGCGCAGCTGCGCCGGATCGCCGAGATCGCCGAGGATTATTAGCCGTTCGCGAGGAGCACCCGCGCGCTGCCGGCGCGCGGGTTCTTTCGCGCGAAAGGGCGCCCCCGCATCCCGGGTCGATCGCACCACCGGTGTGGTGGTGGCGATAGTGTGTTGATCACGCGGACCGAGATCGAGGGGATGCATGACGCAGCAGCGAGGGAACCGTCGGGAGTTGCTCGCCGAGGCCGCCATCGAGGTGCTGGCGAAGGAGGGTGGCCGCGGGCTGACCCACCGCGCGATCGATCGCGCGGCGCGGGTCCCGGAGGGCACCACGAAGAACTACTACCCGAACCGCAGCGCGCTGTTCGAAGCGATCGCGCACTACCTCGCCGAACGGCACACCGCCGCGCTCGAGGAGCTCTGCGACCAGATCCCGGAGGACCTGCGCCCCGAGGAGGTCACGGCGCTCTACGCCGCGATGCTGCGGCGCATGTCCGGCAGCGCGCAGACCCAGTTCCTGGCGCTGTTCGAGCTGCACCTGGAGGGCGTGCGCAATCCCGAGGTCCGCAAGATGCTCGGCGAGATCAGCCGGGCCAACGTCGACACCGCGGTGCGGTTGCACTCGGCGGTGGGCAGGCGGATCAGCGTGCGCGGGGCCGGGCTGCTCGACGCGGGCATGCTCGGGGTGGCGCTGGCGACGCTGAGCCTGCCCGATGACCTGGTCGGCGAGCTGGGCTTCGGCGACCCCGAGGCGACGTCCCGCGCGTTATTGACCCTCGCCCGCGCGCGGGGCGAGTCGAGCCTGGAGGTGCTGCGCGATTCGGCGAGCTGAGCGCCGGGGCGGCCCGCGCCGCGGTGCGCAGGGGCGTTCCCGGCCGAGGGGAACCGGTGCTCGCCGGGTCCGTCCCGCGAGCTCCGCAGCGCCTCCTACCTACGTCGGATGCGCTGCGGGGCGGGGGTATGACGCGCGGTAGCCTTCCTGCGGAACTAGATCTGGGTGGGGCGTCCTGGGGGGCGCCCACGATCGAAGTGGATGCAGGGAAGGCATGTCGAATCCAGCGCAGGACGAGCCCGACCCGCACGCGCCGCTGGAACCGCCTGCGGTGATTTTCGCGCGACTGGCCGAAGTCGGCGTCGACAACATCGACAAGCTGATCGAGGACACCCGTTCGATCTACGAGGACCTGAACAAGGTTCTCGGACATCCGTACTGGGGTGACCTGGTGTTCCACCAGGGCGCGGCGATGAAGGCGCTCAACGAGGCGCGGCTGGGGCTGGAGGGCCTGCGGGCCGAGGCCACCGGGGCGCGCAACACCGAGCTGGGGGTCACCGTGACCACCGCCGTCGTCGGTGGCGAGCGCTTCTACGCCACCAGCGAGGACGACAAGGCCGAGCTGGTCGACAAGGTGCTGCGCCCCGGCTCGGCGGGCGCCTGCCACCTGTACGTCTGGGACCGCCCGCACGCCGATCCGGAAGCTCCGGGGCCCTACGTGCAGCTCCGCGTCGTCACCGACGCGGATGACGAGGTCGGCGTCCTCAACTTCACCGAGGAGGACGACGAGGGCGAGCTGACCTCATGGCACACCTGCAACCCGGAGCCTGCGCCGGACGCACCGGCGCTGCCGTTCGACGCGGGAAGCACGCTGAAGTTCCCGCGCAACGCGGTGCTGCCGTTCCGGGAGCTGCGCGCGGCGCTCGACGAGTTCACCAAGAGCGGTGAACGTCCCGAAGCGGTCACCTGGCAGCCCGCGCGGTGGGGCGACATCTGAGGACTGGGGTCGTCGTCAGGGGCGGAAGACCTCGTCGTCGGGGATCTCGATGCCCAGCTGGGCGAGGACCTCGATGAGCACCGCGGCCACCTGCCGGGCGACCCGGTCGGCGAGCTGGTCCTCGGTCTCGTCCTGGTGGTCGAGCCACCAGACGATGCTGGCGTCGACCATGCCCATCAGGCCTGCGAGCACGCCGTCCGGGGGCTCGGCCGCGACTTCGGCGGTGCGCAGGTAGGCGCGCATCGCCTCGACGATCTCGTCGAGGAACCGGGTGCGGCCCATCCGAGCGCGGTGCAGCGCCTTGGTCTGCTGCTGGGCGGCGATGAACCGGTAGAGGTTCGGGTGCTCGGCGGCCCAGGCGATGCTGGCGGCCACGATCCCGCGCACCACCTCGAACGGGGTGCCCGCGCGGGAGAGGTGCGGGCGCACCCGGCGGATCAGCTCGGTCGCGGCGAACCGGGTCACCTCGGCGTCGAGCTGTTCCTTGCTGGTGAAGTGCCGGTAGACGTTGGGGCGCGGCAGGCCGGCCCGGTCGGCGACCTGCGCCATCCCGACCTGCGGGCCGATCTCGTCGACGGCCTCGACCGCGGCGAGCACGATCTGCGCCCGCCGCGCGTCGCTCGCCAGCGCTTCCTTCGCCGACCTGCGCCGGACCGTGGAATCGACCCACCTCGCCACGTTCACCACGGCGGACACGGTACTCGCTGATACAGCTTGTACCCAGGAGACGGGGCGTGCTACAACCTGTATCCAGAACGACGAAGTTCCGAAATGGAAGGATCCGCTGTGCCCTCTCGCCGCTCGCCCTGGATGACCGAGGACCTCGACGACCTCCGCGGACTCGCGCGCACCTTCGTCGAGAAGGAGATCAAGCCCAACATCGAGCGGTTCATCGCCAACAAGGAGGTCGACCGCGAGCTGTGGACCAAGGCGGGCGAGGTCGGGCTGCTCTGCCTGTCGATCCCCGAGGAGTACGGCGGCGGTGGTGGCACCTTCGCGCACGAGGCGGTGATGATCGAGGAGCAGGCCCGCATCGGCGACAGCTCCTGGGGCGCCTCCCTGCACAGCGGCATCGTGGCGCACTACATCCTCGCCTACGGCACCGAGGAGCAGAAGCAGGAGTGGCTGCCGAAGCTCGCCAGCGGTGAGTCGGTCGGCGCGATCGCGATGACCGAGCCCGGCACGGGCTCGGACCTGCAGAGCATCGCCACCAAGGCGATCCGCGAGGGCGACGAGTACGCGGTCAGCGGCGCCAAGACCTTCATCACCAACGGTGCGCAGGCCGACGTCGTGCTGGTGGCCGCCAAGACCGACCCGGACGAGGCCGCCTCCGGCATCTCGCTGGTGATCGTGCCGACCGACGCACCCGGCTTCCAGCGCGGCCGCGTGCTCGACAAGATCGGCATGAAGGGCCAGGACACCTGCGAGCTCTACTTCGACGAGGCCCGCGTCCCGGTGACCAACCTGCTCGGCGCGAAGGAGGGCGACGGCTTCCTGCAGCTGATGGCGCAGTTGCCGCAGGAGCGCCTGATCGTCGCGCTGGGGTGCGTGGCCGCGATGGAGTTCGCGCTCGACGCGACCTTGGAGTACGTCCACTCCCGGAACGCCTTCGGGCGGCCCATCTTCAAGTTCCAGAACACCAAGTTCGAGCTCGCCGAGGTCGCCACCGAAGCGCGGGTCGCCCGCTCGTTCATCGACGAGTGCGTCGAGCTGCACGTCAACGGCGAGCTCGACGTGCAGACCGCGGCGATGGCCAAGTACTGGTGCTCTGAGCGCGCGATGAAGGTCGTCGACCAGTGCCTGCAGCTGCACGGCGGGTACGGCTACATGGAGGAGTACCCGATCGCCCGCGCCTTCACCGACATGCGCGTGCAGCAGATCTACGCGGGCACCACCGAGATCATGAAGGAGATCATCAGCCGCTCGCTGCCGACCCCGGGCTGAGCCGGCGTCCGCGGGGGCGAGCGCGCCGGTCCCGATCGCCCCCGCGGCTGCCGCGGAGTTCTGCTGGATCTCGCGACAATGCGTGGTTAAGCATTGACGAACAGTGGCTGAAAGTGGTTCGTTCTTCTCACTCACCTGACTGAGGGGAAGGGGCCCAAGGTGCGTGGACGTCTCGTCGTGCTCCTGGTCGCGCTGCTCGCCGGAACTTCCGCACCGCTGCCGGCCACCGCGCAATCGGACTCCGGCGCGCCGCAGGGCGCCACGCTGCGGGTGGGGCTGCAGCAGCAGATCGACTCGCTGAACCCGTTCCTGGGCTACTCGCTGGCGGCCACCGACATCTTCCGCGCGGTGTACCCGACGCTGACCACCTACAGCCCGCAGGACTTCTCGGTCACTCCCGAGCTGGCCGAGAGCTGGGAGTCCTCGCCGGACAAGCTCACCTGGACCTTCCACATCCGCCGGGGCGCGCGCTGGTCGGACGGGCAGCCGATCACCGCGGGCGACGCCGCCTACACCTACGACCGGATGATGCGCGATCCCGCCGCGGCCACCGCCAACGGCAACTTCGTGGAGAACTTCGAATCGGTGACCGCGCCGGACGACTCGACCCTGGTCATCCGCACCAAGACCCCGCAGGCGACGATGCTGGCCATCGACGCGCCGATCGTGCCCGAGCACGTGTGGTCCCGGGTCGACGACGTCGCCAACTTCCCGAACGACGAGATGCCGGTGGTCGGCGGAGGTCCGTTCACCATCACCGGTTACCGGCCCGAGCAGGACGTCACGCTCACCGCCAACGAGGACTACTGGCGCGGTGCGCCGAAGATCGACCGGCTGCAGTTCATCCAGTTCAAGAACAGCGACGCGGCCGTGCAGGCGCTGCGCAAGGGCGACATCGACGTGGTCCAGAAGCTCACCCCCGCGCAGTTCGACGCCCTGGCCGGCGAGCAGGACGTCGAGCAGGTCAAGGGCCAGGGCCGCCGGTTCTTCGAGCTGATCCTCAACCCGGGAGCGGCCAACAGCCGGAACCAGCCGATCGGCACCGGGCACCCCGCGCTGCGCGACACGCGGGTGCGCCGGGCCATCGACCACGCCATCGACCGGGAGGTGCTGGTCGACCGGGTGCTCGGCGGCTACGGCCAGATCGGCGGCGGCTACCTGCCGCCGATCTTCGACGACTACCACTGGAAACCGCCGCAGCCGCGCCGGTTCGACCCCGCGCTGGCCAACCGGGTGCTCGACGAGGCCGGCTACCGCCGCGGCCCGGACGGCACCCGCCGGACCCCGGGCGGCGAGCCGCTGAACTTCGACTTCGTGCTGCACGGCGACGAGTCGATGGACAACCAGGTCGGCCAGTTCGTCCAGCGCTGGCTCGCCGACCTCGGCATCCGGGTCAACCTGCAGCCGGTGTCGGACAACCAGGTCAACGACCGCACCGAGACCGGCGACTTCGACATGGTCATCAGCGGCTGGTCGGCCAACCCCGATCCGGACTACGTGCTGCGGCTGCAGACCTGCGCCTCGCGGCCCAGCCCGGACGGCGGCGGCACGCCGGACTCGTTCCTGTGCGACCAGCGCTACGACGAGCTCTACGCGCGGCAGCTGGCCGAGTTCGACCCGGCCGAGCGGATCGACCTGGTAAAGCAGGCGCAGTCCCGGTTCTACGAGCAGGCGACCGGGCTGATCCTGTTCTACCAGAACTCGCTGGAGGCCTACCGCTCCGACCGCTACAGCGGCTTCACCACCCAACCCGCGCGCGAGGGCGTGATCACCGGGCAGCAGGGGTTCTGGGGCTACTACGGCGCCGAGCCCACCCGCGAGGCCGTCGAGGGCGACCGGGGCTCCGACTACCGGACCGTCGCCTGGGCGCTGGGCGGGCTGATCGTGCTCGTCGGCGTGGTGGTCGTGGTGGTGGTCGCGCGGCGCCGCGCCACCGCAGAGGACCGGGAGTGATCCCTTGGCCGACCTGCTGACCTCGGTGGACGTCGACGAGCCCGCCTCGGGCGAGCGCGGCAGGCTCGCCCGCTACGTCGGCGGCAAGATCGGCGGCGGGCTGGTGAGCCTGTTCCTGGTCACCGTGCTGGGGTTCTTCCTGTTCCGGGTGATGCCCGGCGACCCGGTGCGCACCATGACGCGCGGCGCGCCGATGACCGACCAGCAGATCGCCGCGCTGCGCGAGCGGCTCGGGCTCGACCAGCCGCTGTGGAAGCAGTTCCTGGACTACCTGGGCGCGCTCGCGCACGGCGACCTCGGCACCTCCTACACCTACAGCCGCCCGGTCGCCGACCTGATCGTCGAGCGCATCGGCCCGACGCTGCTGCTGGCGGGAACCGCCACGGTGCTGGCCATCGGCCTGGGGCTGTGGATGGGATCGCGCGCGGCCTGGAAGCACGGCGGTGGCTTCGACAAGATCGCGACCTCGGCGGCGCTGACGCTGTGGTCGGTGCCCACCTTCTGGCTCGGGCTGATCCTGCTGATGGCGCTGGGCGTGGGATTCGGCCCGATCCCGGGGCTGTTCCCGGTCGGCGGCATCTCCTCGCCGGACGTGCCGCCCGGCGTGCTGCCGCACGTGCTCGACGTGGCCCACCACCTGGTGCTGCCCGCGATCACGATGGTCGCGGTGATCTACGCCGAGTACCTGATGGTGATGCGCTCCTCGCTGCTGGAGGAGATGGGCGAGGGCTACCTGAACACCGCGCGCGCCAAGGGCCTCCGCGAGGACCTGGTGCGCAGCAGGCACGCGGTGCCCAACGCGCTGCTGCCCGCGGTGACGCTGATCTTCCTGCGGCTGGGCCTGGTGGTGGCCGGCGCGATCACCGTCGAGACGGTGTACTCCTGGCCCGGCATCGGGCTGCTGACCTTCGAGGCCCTGCGGGTGCCGGACCCCCCGCTGCTGCAGGGCGTTTTCCTGGTGCTCGCCGGAAGCGTGGTGGTGATGAACGTGCTGGCCGATCTGCTCTACCGGGTGCTCGACCCGCGGGTGCGGGAATCGTGACCGGCGCGGTGCGGGCCGTCCGCTCCCGCCGCCGGGCGCGCTTCGCGGAGGCGTGGCGGACGTTCCGCGCCGACCGCGCCGGACTGGCCGGGCTGGTCATCCTGGTCGCTGCGGTGCTGCTTGCGCTGCTGGCGCCGGTTCTCACCGACTCGGCCGGGCTGGACGTCACCCGGGTCAGCGGGGAGCCGCTGCAGCCGCCCAGCGCGCAGCACCCGCTGGGCACCGACGAGTCCGGGCGCAGCGTGCTGCTGCTGACCTGGTGGGGTGCGCGGGTCTCGCTGGTGGTGGGCCTGTCGGCCGCGGTGCTGTCGGTGCTCATCGGCACCCTGGTCGGGGTGTGCGCGGCGCACTTCGGCGGCTGGACCTCGCGGGTCCTGCTGCGCATCACCGACTTCTTCCTGGTGCTGCCCGCGCTGGTGCTGGCGATCGCGCTGTCGACCGTGCTCGCGCGCGGGCTGTCGACGATCGTGCTGGCCATCGGTGTGACGGCGTGGCCGCACACCGCGCGGGTGGTGCGCGCGCAGACGCTGACCATCGAGGCCCGGCCCTACATCGAGCGCGCCCGCGCGCTCGGCGCCGGGCACGCCCACGTGATCGGCAAGCACGTGCTGCCCGCGGTGCTGCCGCTGGTGCTGGCCAACACCACGCTGGCGGTGGCCAGCTCGATCATCGCCGAGTCCACGCTGTCGTTCCTGGGACTGGGCGATCCCTCGCGGGTGTCCTGGGGCGCGATGCTCAAGGCGGCGATGGACACCGGCGCGGTCACCAGCGGTGCCTGGTGGTACCTGCTGCCGCCCGGTGTCGGGATCGTGCTGGTGGTGCTCGGGTTCACGCTGTGCGGGCGGGCGCTGGAGACCGTGTTCAACCCGAGGCTGCGGGGGCGAAGGTGAGTCCGATCCTGCAACTGCGCGACGTTTCGGTGACCTACTCCGGCGCCGAACCCGCCGTGTCCGGGGTCAGCCTGAACCTCGACGAGGGCGAAACCCTCGGCCTGGCCGGGGAATCCGGCTGCGGCAAGACCACGGTGGCGATGTCGGTGCTGCGGCTGCTGCCGCGCACCGCGCGCGTCGACGGCGAGGTGCTGCTCGACGGCGAGGACGTGCGCGGCATGCGGTTCGGCAGGCTGCGGGCGGTGCGCTGGGCCTCTGCCTCGGTGGTCTTCCAGGGCGCGATGCACGCGCTGAACCCGGTGCGCACCATCGGCCACCAGATCGCGGAGCCGATGAAGCTGCACGGCGCGGCCGATCAGGACGTCGAGGCGCGCGTGGCCGAGCTGCTCGAGCAGGTGGAGCTGCCCGCCGACCGCGCGGGCGCCTACCCGCACGAGCTCTCCGGCGGGCAGAAGCAGCGGGTCATGATCGCCATGGCGCTGGCCTGCCGGCCGCGTCTGATCATCGCCGACGAGCCCACCACGGCGCTGGACGTGGTGGTGCAGGCGCAGATCCTGGCGCTGCTCAACCGGCTGGTGGCCGAGCGCGGCATCGCGCTGGTGATGATCAGCCACGACCTCTCGGTGCTGTCGGCGAGCTGCTCCCGGCTGGCGGTGATGTACCGGGGCGAGCTGGTCGAGCACGGTCCGACCGAGCGGGTGATGAGCGCGCCGCAGCACGAGCACAGCCGCGCGCTGGCCGACGCCTTCCCGACCGTCGGCGACCCGGAATTCCGCCTCACCGGCGGGGATTCGGGCGGCGAGCCGCTGCTGGCGGCCCGCGGGCTGTCGGTGGAGTTCCGCAGGCGCGGCGGCGGTGCGGTGCGCGCGGTGCGGGACGTGGACCTGGAGGTGGGCGCGAACGAGATCGTCGCGCTGGTCGGCCAGTCCGGCTCCGGCAAGACCACGCTGGCCCGCACCGCGCTCGGGCTGCAGCGGCCCACCGGCGGGTCGGTGAGCTTCGCCGGAGCACCGCTTCCCACCAGCGGTTCGGGCCTGCGCGACTACCGGCGGAAGGTGCAGCTGGTGCTGCAGGACCCCACCGGAGCGCTCAACCCGCGGCACACCGTCTACGAGGCGGTGGCCGAGGGCCTGCGCATCCACGGCATCACCGATGACGAACCAGGCCGGGTGACCGCGGCGCTGGAGGCCGCCGAGCTGCGCCCGGCCGAGGACTACCTCGGCCGGCTGCCCCAGGAGCTCTCCGGCGGCCAGCGGCAGCGGGTGGTCATCGCGGGCGCCCTGGTGCTCGAACCGGAGGTGCTCGTCGCCGACGAACCGGTGGCCTCGCTGGACGCGACCGTCCGCGGCGAGATCCTGTCCCTGCTGCTGCGCCTGCGGGTCGAGCGCGGCCTGGCCACCCTGGTCATCACCCACGACCTCGGCCTGGCCTGGAACATCGCCGACCGGGTGGCGGTGATGTTCCGCGGCGAGATCGTCGAGCAGGGCCCGGTCGACCAGGTCCTCCTCGACCCCCGCCACGACTACACCAGGACCCTCCTGGCCGCGGTCCCGGCCACCACCCGCCGCGCAGCCTGACCCGAACGCCACCGGGTGCCTTCCCGCCCGTCGCCAGGCGCTCTCCCTCTTGATGAAAAGTCCAGCGCTTCGCGGGGGACTATTCTCATCAAAGGGGAAGGCGCCCCGGGGCGGGTCAGGCGTGGAGGCTTTCGATGATCGCGGGGCGGTCGGGGTGGTCGACGCGGACGACCAGGTCGGCCAGCGCCAGCGGGTCGACCTCCGCCGCGTAGCGCTCGAACGCGGGCAGGGTCCAGCGCTGCTCGTCGGGGGTCTTGCGGTGCAGGGCCGCGTCGGGGAGCCACAGGTGGACCACGAGGTCGAAGTCCAGGCCCGCGCCCTGCAGCAGCGGTCCGTCCACGACGGCCGCCCCGCGCTCGGGCAGGGCGACGCGCTCCAGCCTGGGGGAGCGGTCGGCCTCGGCGTCCCACAAGGCGGGCAGCACGCGGCCGGTCCCGCCCTCGGCGAGGGGCTTGAGCACCTCGCGGGACAGACCGGCGGTGTCGAACCAGGACAGGTAGTAGGAGTCCGGATCGCGGTGACCGTGCTCCAGGCGCACCGAGGCGGGGCGCAGGTAGTCGGTGGCGCGCACCCGCGCGGTCTCGCGGCCCCGCTCGCGCAGCGGGTCCACCAGCCGGTCGGCGAGCTCGGCGGTGCCCGCGGCGGGCGCGCCGTCGATCGCCACCCGCGCCCAGCGCCCGCCCAGCGCGTCGACGCGCTGGACGATCTCGGCGGTCAGGACGTCCGGGGAGACGGGTCGAACGCGCATGGCTCGAAGCTATCAACCGGCCGACCGGGGAGACGGCGCGCACGACCTGCGCGCTAGGGGCTGTTTGGGAATGCCGCGGAGCCGCTGGAGGTTCTGCCACCCGCACCGCCGAGCAAAGCAATTCCCCAGCAATCCCTAGCGGAGGGCGGGCTGCAGGATCGACAGGCGGTGGGCGTCGGCGTCGAGCTCGGCGGCGACCCCGAGAGGCACCGTGCGCTGGGCCTCGCAGTGCCCGAAGCCCAGCTCCCACAGGATCGGCACCCCCAGGCCGCCCAGGAGGTCGCACATGACCGTGCGGACCTGCTCCAGCGGTCCGCAGTCGGTCCAGGAACCCAGGGCGATGCCGGCGACGCCGTCGAAGAAGCCCGCGCGCAGCAGCTGGGTGACGAAGCGGTCCAGCAGGTAGGGCTTCTCGGTGATGTCCTCCAGAAGCGCGATGCCGCGCTCCGGCGGCCGGGCGGCCGAGGTCGAGCCCAGCGAGCCCGCGAGCAGGCTGAGGTTGCCGCCGTAGGTCACGCCGCGCCCGCGCCCCCGCACCAGGGGCTCGGCGGCCGGGCGGGTCAGGATCGTCACCGACTCCGGTTCGAACAGGGTGCGCCGCAGGTGCTCGGCCGCTCGCTCGTCGTGCGCGAACGCCTTGGTGGCCACCATCGGCCCGAACACCGTGGCCAGGCCCAGCCGCGCCCCGAAGGCCTCGTGCAGCGCGGTGACGTCGCTGGAACCGACCAGCACCTTCTCGCCCGCGGCCGCCAGCCGGTCGAAGTCCAGGTGGTCGAGCATGCGCATGCAGCCGTAGCCGCCGCGGGCGCAGAACACCGCCGCGACCTCCGGGTCGCACCAGGCGTCGCGCAGGTCGGCCGCCCGGTCGGCATCGCCGCCCGCCAGGTACTCCAGCCAGGGGTGCTTCTCCTGCACGTGCTTGCCCAGGCGAACCCGCAGGCCCCAGTCCCGCAGCCGTGCGACGCCGGCCTCCAGCAGCTCGGCGGGAACGGGTCCGGCCGGGGCCACCACCGCGACGGTGTCGCCGCTGCGAAGCCTGGGCGGACGGCGTAGTTCGCGCATGCTCATCGGGCCGCCTCCTCGTCGGTGATCAGCACCGGCTCTGATCTTGCGGCGAGCCTATCGGCCGCCCGCTCAGCGCGCCGGAGTTCGCCGTCGGCGAACTCCGGGTGGATCACACCTCGATCAGGACTGTCCGGCCCCGGTCGCGGCGTTGCCCCAGCGGCGCCCAGCGCAGCGCGGGCGCCTGGTGATGAACGAAACGGGGGCCAGTCGCGCGCGGCGCGTGCGCGGTGCCCTAATGTCGGAGGGGTCATGGCTCGTGTCATCCACGTCTTCCGTCAACCTGACCGCTTCGTAGCCGGAACGGTCGGGGAGCCCGGCGAGCGCACCTTCTACCTGCAGGCGTCCGAGGACGTCCGCACGGTCAGCGTGGCACTCGAAAAGCAGCAGGTCTCGGTGCTGGCCGAGCGGATCGGCGCGCTCCTGGACGAGGTGCAGCGCCGCTTCGACACCGATCTGCCCGAGCAGACCCCCGACGACCTCGTCGACACCGACCCGCTCGCGGTCCCGGTCGACGAGGAGTTCCGCGTCGGAACCATGGGCCTGGGCTGGGACGCCGAGACCGAGGCCGTCGTCGTCGAGCTCCTGGCCGTCACCGAGGAGGAGATCGACGAGTCGGTCGTGCTCGACGACACCGAGGAGGGGCCCGACGCGCTTCGGGTGTTCCTCAGCCCGCAGCACGCCCGCGCCTTCGCCGAGCGCGCCGAGCGCGTGATCAACGCCGGTCGCAAGCCCTGCCCGCTGTGCAACGAGCCGCTGGACCCGGAGGGCCACATCTGCCCGCGCCAGAACGGTTACCGCCGCACGGAAGAGGTCTAACCGCCGTGGCGGGGGAGCTCGACCGCGGTCAGGTCGGTGAGCTGCTGCGCGACGGCACCCTGGACGTGCAGGGGCGGCTGGTCGAGGCGTCCAACGCGACGCTGCTGTGCGCCGTGGAGCTCGACGGCGTGTCCGCCGAGTGCGTCTACAAGCCGGTGCGCGGGGAGCGGCCGCTGTGGGACTTCCCGGACGGCACGCTGGCCGGTCGCGAGGTCGCCTCCTTCCTGGTCTCCGAGGCCACCGGCTGGGACCTGATCCCGCCGACGCTGCTGCGCGAGGGCCCGTTCGGACCGGGGATGGTGCAGCTGTGGGTGGACGTCGACGAGGCCGACGAGTCCCAGCTGGTCGACATCGCGCACCCGGACGACGTGCGCGAGGGCTGGCGCGCGGTGCTGCGCGCCCAGGACGAGGACGGCGATCCGGTGGTGCTCGCGCACGCCGACCACGAGCAGCTCAAACGGCTCGCGGTGCTGGACGTCGTGATCAACAACGCCGATCGCAAGGGCGGCCACGTGCTGCCCGCGCCGGACGGGCGCGTGCTGGGCGTCGACCACGGGGTCAGCCTGAACGCCGACGACAAGCTGCGCACCGTGCTGTGGGGCTGGCTCGGCGAGCCGCTGCCCGCCGACGTGCTGGACGAGCTCGGCGAGCTGCGCGCCCTGATGGAGGGCGAGCTCGGCGCCGCGCTGGACGAGCACCTCACGATCAAGGAGATCCAGGCGGTCAGCACCCGCATCGACCGCCTGCTCGACACGAAGGTCTTCCCGGCGCCTTCCGGCGACTGGCCGGCCATTCCCTGGCCCGCGTTCTAGGGACTGCTCCGCTCGCCCGCGCTGGTGGCCGACGCCGAGCGGCCTCGACGCGAAGCCCGCTCCGCCGCGGACGGGCCGTTCCCCGGGGCGCGATGCGGATCACGTGCGCGGGTGCGCGCGGACCGGGCAATCTGGACGGGTGCGAACCGACTACCGACCGCCGGTGATCCGGCGCTCCTACGAAGACCGCCTGCAAGCGCCGCTGCCCGGTTTCCGGGACGTGATGCGGCTGATGTGGACCGGCGGTTTCCGCGCCCGCGTCTCCGGTGCCGACCGCATCCCGGTGCTGCGCACCGGTCTGGAACCGGTCACCGCCGCCGAGACGGCGCTTACCTGGGTCGGGCACGCCACCTACCTGCTGCGCGCGGGCGGGGCGACGGTGCTGACCGACCCGGTGTGGTCCGGGCGGATCCCCGGTGTGCCGCGGCGGTTGACCCCGCCGGGCGTGGCCTTCGAGGAGCTGCCGCCGGTGGACGCGGTGGTGATCAGCCACAACCACTACGACCACCTCGACGCCCCGACGATCAAGCGGCTGCCGCGCGGCACGCCGGTGCTGGTGCCCGCCGGGCTGGGCCGCTGGTTCCGGCGGCGCGGGTTCGCCGAGGTCGTCGAGCTGGACTGGTGGCAGTCGGTCGAGGTGGCCGGGCTGACCTTCGACTTCGTCCCGGCCCAGCACTGGAGCCGCCGAGGCCCGCACGACACCTGCCGCAGCCTGTGGGGCAGCTGGGTGATCACCGGCGAGCACCACCGCGCGTACTTCGCCGGGGACACCGGCTACGGACCGCACTTCGCCGAGATCGGGCGGCGCTACCCGGGCATCGACGTGGCGATGCTGCCGATCGGCGCCTACGACCCGCGCTGGTTCATGAAGCCGGTGCACATGGATCCGGAGGAGGCGGTGCGCGCGGCCGCCGACCTGGGCGCTGCGCGCACCGCGACCATGCACTGGGGAACCTTCGTGCTCACCAGGGAACCGGTCACCGAGCCGCTGGCCCGGATCCGCAAGGCCTGGCGCGAAGCGGGCCACGATCCCGACGACCTCTGGGACCTGGCCGTGGGGGAGACCAGGCGACTGGCTCCCGGTTCCGCCGAACCGGGAGCCGAACCGCCCGCTCAGTCCACCAGGGCCTGGTAGACCAGCTGGTGCAGCTGCGACCGGATGGGGTGGGTGCTCGACGGCATCAGCTGGGTCATGAACTGCACCGCGATCTCCTCGGCCGGGTCCACCCAGAACGCGGTGCTGGCCAGCCCGCCCCAGGCGTACTCGCCCTGCGAGCTGATCACCTTGGCCGCCGCGGGGTCGTCGACGACCGAGAAGCCCAGGCCGAAGCCCTTGCCCGCGTTGGCGGCCTCGGAGAACGCGCCCATCGCCAGGGTCTCCAGGTCGGCGCCGCCGGGCAGGTGGTTGCGGGTCATGTAGTCGACGGTGCGGCTGCCCAGCAGCCGGACCCCGTCGAGCTCGCCGCGGTTGAGCAGGAACCGGGTGAACCGGTGGTAGTCGTGCGCGGTCGACAGCAGCCCGCCGCCGCCGGAGGGCGCCTTGGGCGGCTCGAAGGCCGCCTCGCGCGCCTGGTCGTGGCGCGGGTGCAGGCGCGCCCTGCCCTGCCGGTCGGCGAGGTAGAGCGAGGCCAGCCGGTGCTCGTCGGAGCGGTCCAGGTAGAACCCGGTGTCGGTCATGCCCAGCGGGTCGAAGATCCGGGTCTGGAAGAACCGGTCCAGGCTCTGCCCGGAGGCGGCCTCCACCACGCGGCCCAGCACGTCGGTGGCCACCGAGTAGTTCCACCGCGAGCCCGGGTCGAACAGCAGCGGCATCGCCGCCCACTGGTCGCAGCAGCTCGCCAGGTCCAGCCCGGGCGCCATGCCGTTCTCGAAGCCCGCCTCCCGGTACATCTCGTCGACCGGGTGCAGGTGGTTGAACGCGTAGGTCAGGCCCGAGGTGTGGGTGAGCAGGTGCCAGATGCGCATCGGCTCGGTGGCCGGGCGGGTCTGCGGCGCGCGGGCCGGGCCGCCGGTGTAGACCCGCAGGTCGGCGAAGGCCGGGATGAAGTCGCTGACCGGGTCGGTGAGCTCGAAGGCGCCCTCCTCGGCCAGCAGCATCGCCGCGACCGAGGTGATCGGCTTGGTCATCGAGTAGATCCGGAACACCGTGTCCCGCTCGACCGGCAGGCCGTTGGCCACGTCGCGCATGCCGCGGGTGGACAGGTGGGCGATCTTGCCCCGGCGCGAGACCAGCACCAGCCAGCCGGGCAGCTTGCCGCTCGAGACGTACTGCTCGAAGTGCCGGTCGATCCGCTGCAGCCTAGCCGCGTCGAACCCGACCTCCGAGGGGTCCACCTCGATTTCCAGAGCCACTGGCCGTCTCCTCTCGATGCTCGGTCGCGCCCCGGTCCGGGCGGTCGAACCGGGGCGGTTGACACCGTTTTCTACTCCTCCCCGTCCACTGCGCGAAATGCTTCGAGCAGTGGCGGCGTTCACGTTCGGGCGGGGGTAGCGTCGTCGAGGTGGAGATCCCGACCGCCCCCGAAGGACTGCCCCGCACCGCCGGGGAGCTGCGCGCCGCCGGGTACGCGCCGCGCGGCGTGAAGACCGAGATGCGGGAGAACCTGCTCGCCGCGCTGCGGGACGGGCGGCCTCGCTGGCCCGGCATCGTCGGCTTCGACCGGACCGTGCTGCCCCAGCTCGAACGCGCCCTGATCGCCGGGCACGACGTGGTGCTGCTCGGCGAGCGCGGGCAGGGCAAGACCCGCCTGCTGCGCGCGCTGGGCGAGCTGCTCGACGAGTGGACGCCGGTCATCGACGGCTCCGAGCTGGGCGAGCACCCGCTGGAGCCGATCACGCCGGCGTCGCTGCGCCGCGCCGCCGAGCTCGGCGACGAGCTGCCGGTGACCTGGCGCCACCGCGGCGAGCGCTACGCGGAGAAGCTGGCCACCCCGGACACCTCGGTCGGCGACCTGGTCGGCGACGTCGACCCGGTCAAGGTGGCCGAGGGCCGCTCGCTGGGCGATCCCGAGACCATCCACTACGGCCTCGTGCCGCGCGCGCACCGCGGCATCGTGACCATCAACGAGCTGCCCGACCTCGCCGAGCGGATCCAGGTGGGGCTGCTCAACGTGATGGAGGAGCGCGACATCCAGATCCGCGGCTACAGCCTGCGGCTGCCGCTGGACGTGCTGCTTGTGGCCACCGCCAACCCCGAGGACTACACCAACCGCGGCCGGATCATCACCCCGCTCAAGGACCGCTTCGGCGCCGAGATCCGCACGCACTACCCGCTGGCGCTCGCCGACGAGGTCTCGCTGATGCGCCAGGAGGCCGACTTGCCCGCCGAGATCGGCGACCACCTGCTGGAGGTGCTCGCCCGGTTCGTGCGGCACCTGCGCGAATCCGGCGCGGTCGACCAGAGCTCGGGCGTGTCGGCGCGGTTCGCGGTGGCCGCCGCCGAGACGGTCTCGGCGGCGGCGCTGCACCGCGCGGCGCTCACCGGCGAGGACCCGCCGGTGGCGCGACCGGTCGACCTGGAAGCCGTGCCGGGCGTGCTGCGCGGCAAGATCGAGTTCGAGGCCGGCGAGGAGGGGCGCGAGGACGAGCTGCTGGAGTACCTGCTGCGCCGCTCGGTGGCCGACACCGCCCGCGGCCTGTTCGCCGGGCTGGATCTCTCCGAGCTCGGCCGGGCCGTGGTCGACGGGCACCCGGTGGCCACCGGCGAGCAGGTCAGCGGTCGCGACGTGCTCACCGCGCTGCCCGAGCTGCCGGTGCTGCACCAGGTCGCCGAGCGCGTCGGCGTCGGCGCCACCGACGTGCCCGGCCGCATCGCCAGCGCCGTCGAGCTCGCGCTGGAATCGCTCTACCTGGCCAAGCAGCTGAGCAAGGACGCCGAGGACGACCGCGCGGTGTACAGCTGATGAGCTCCCGCTACCGCTACGGCAGGTGGCGCGGCGGGCCCGACCCGCTGGCGCCCCCGGTCGACCTGCGCGAGGCGCTCGACCAGATCGGCCGCGACGTCATGGAGGGCGCCTCCCCGCGCTCGGCGCTGGAGGAGCTGCTGCGCACCGGCACCCGCGACGCGGCGGGCCTGGACGAGCTGACCCGCAGGCTGTGGCAGCGGCGCAGCGAGCTGCAGCGGCGCCACCGGCTCGACGGAACCCTCTCCGAGGTGCGTCGGCTGCTGGACCGCGCGCTGGAGCAGGAGCGGCTCGCCCTGGCCACCGACGCCGGTGAGGACGCCCGCTTCCGCGAGCTGCAGCTCGACGCGCTGCCGCCGGACGCGGCGGGCCAGGTCGACGAGCTCGCCTCCTACGACTGGCGCTCCCCGGAGGCCCGCGAGGCCTTCGAGGAGATCCAGCGCAGGCTCGGCGAGGAGGTCCTCGAACAGCGCTTCCAGGGCATGAAGCGGGCCGCGCAGGAGGTGACCGGCGAGGACGTCGAGCGGGTGCGCGAGATGCTCGACGACCTGTCGGACCTGCTGGCCGCGCACGCTCGTGGCGACGCCGACGTCCAGGACCGGTTCGACGAGTTCATGGCCCGGCACGGCGAGTTCTTCCCGGAGAACCCGCGCGACGTCGACGAGCTCGTCGACGCGCTGGCCGCCCGGTCGGCCGCCGCGCAGCGGATGCTCAACTCGATGAGCGAGCAGCAGCGCCAGGAGCTGATGGCGCTGTCCCAGCAGGCCTTCGGCGACCCGCGCATCGGCCGGTCGCTGCAGCGCATCGACCAGCAGCTGCGCGGGCTGCGCCCCGGCGAGGACTGGTCCGGTCGGGCCCGCTTCCGCGGCGAGGAGCCGATGGGCATGGCCGAGGCCACCGCCGCGATGGCCGAGCTCGGCGAGATGGACCGGCTGGCCGAGCAGCTCGGCCAGTCCTACCCGGGCGCGAGCTTGGAGGACATCGACCTGGAGGCGCTGGAGCGCCAGCTGGGCGAGCAGGCCGTGGTCGACGCGCGACGGCTCTCCGAGATAGAGCGCGAGCTGCGCGGGCAGGGCCTGCTGCAGCGGGCCCCGGACGGGTCGCTTCGGCTGAGCCCGCGCGCCATGCGCAGGCTCGGCGAGACCGCGCTGCGCTCGGTGATCTCGCAGCTGAAGTCCCGGCGCGGCGAGCGCGACACCGATCGCGCGGGCGCGGCCGGTGAGCTCACCGGCACCACCCGGCCCTGGGCCCACGGCGACGCCGAGCCGTGGGACGCGGCGCGCACCGTGCGCAACTCGGTGCTGCGCCGCGCCGCCGAGGGCGCGGGCTCGCCGATGCTGGACATCTCCGACCTGGAGGTCGCCGAGACCGAGCAGCGCTCGCGCGCGGCGGTGGTGCTGTGCGTGGACACGTCCTGGTCGATGGTGCAGGACGGCCGGTGGGTGCCGATGAAGCGCACCGCGCTGGCGCTGCACCACCTGGTGGCCACCCGGTTCCGCTCGGACGCGCTGCAGCTGGTCACCTTCGGCCGCCAGGCGGGCACCGTGCAGGCGGGTGAGCTCGCGGCCATGGAGGGGGTGTGGGAGCAGGGCACCAACCTGCACCACGCGCTGCTGCTGGCCGGCCGCCACCTGCGCCGCCACCCCGACGCGCAGCCGGTGGTGCTGGTGATCACCGACGGCGAGCCGACCGCGCACCTGGAACCCGACGGCGAAGCGGTGTTCGACTACCCGCCCACCGAGCACACCCTGCGCGTGACTCTGTCCGAAGTGGACGCGCTGCGCAGGTTGGGCACGACGCTGAGCGTGTTCATGCTCGGCGAGGACCCGCGGCTGGAGGCCTTCGTGGACGTCGTCGCCCGCCGCGGCGGCGGCCGGGTCCTGGCGCCCAGCGCGGACGGGCTCGGCGCGGCGGTGGTCGGCGACTACCTGCGCACCAAGCGCTCGCGCTGAGCGCTCCGGCCGGAGGCCGCTGCCCGGCGGGACGTGGTCCCCGGCCGTCGCGCCGAGGTCATCCGCCCGCGAAGGAGTTGATGACCTCCGGGTTGGCCTCCGCCCACTCCTTGGCGGCTTGCTGCTCCTGTCCCTTCCCGGCGTTGTTGATCTCGTTCTCCAGCGAGGCCAGCTGCTGGTCGGTCAGCTTGAACCTCTTGAGCATCCCGGTGACCTCCGGGAAGTCCTGGCTGAAGCCCTGGCGACCGACGGCGTGCAGCTGCTCGGCCTCGCCCATCGCGCCCCGCGGGTCCTGCAGGTCCTTGATGGGGTAGCGGGCGTAGGCCCAGTGCGGGTGCCACAGGGTGACCACGATCGGCTGCTGCTCGTCGGTGGCCTTCTGCAGCGCGGCGAGCATGGCCGTGGTCGAGGACGTCTGCAGCTGGTACTCGCCCTCCAGGCCGTACTGGGGCAGCATCTCCTTGGTGGTTCGGCTCAGCCCCGCGCCGGGGTCGATGCCGGTGATCTTGCCGCCGAACATG
The DNA here is from genome assembly GCF_042665275.1 of Saccharopolyspora griseoalba. Taxonomy (NCBI): domain Bacteria; kingdom Bacillati; phylum Actinomycetota; class Actinomycetes; order Pseudonocardiales; family Pseudonocardiaceae; genus Saccharopolyspora; species Saccharopolyspora griseoalba. The sequence goes on from NZ_JBHTCJ010000007.1 coordinate 43,932, forward strand.
CTGCCCTTGCCCTTGAGATCGGCGATCGAGTTGATGTCGGTCAGGTAGTTCGGCACGGCGATGTTCAGCGTGCCCTGGTCGTACCAGACGCCCAGGTCCTCGAGCTGCGAGCCGTACTGCTTCCAGTAGTCGGCGTGCGTGGCGGGCAGCCAGGCGTCCAGGAACAGGTCCGGGTTGCCCTGGGCGAGGCCGGCGTAGATCGGTCCGGCCTCCAGCTCGGTGATGTTCACCTGGTAGCCGCGGTCCTCCAGCAGGTGCTTGAACAGGTAGGTGACCGCGATGTCCTCGTCCCAGGCGATGTAGCCGATCTTGATCTGCTTGGACTCCTGGCCGGTGTCGGCCTCCCGCCCGCCGCAGCTGGCCGCTACCAGGACCAGCGCGGCCAGCACCGCGAACAGCGCGGTCAGCCTTCGGTGTCTGCTGCCCAACATGATGCGAACCTGCCTTTCGACGAACCCGGGTCTCACCCGGTCTTGGCGGCTTTGCGCTCGGCGCGGGCGACGGGGGAGCGGTCGGAGAGCACGGCGGTGATCCGGTCCAGGTAGACCGCGAGGATCACCACCGACAGCCCGGCTTCGAACCCCTGCCCGAGCTGGACGCGGGTGACCGCCTCGTAGATGTTGGTGCCGAGTCCGGGAGCACCGACCATGCCCGCGATGACCACCATGGACAGCGAGAGCATGATCACCTGGTTGATGCCGGCCATGATCGACGGCATGGCCAGCGGCAGCTGGATCCCGGTGAGGATCTGCCCGCTCGGCGCGCCGAAGGCCTCACCGGCCTCCACCACCTCGCTGTCGACCTGGCGGATGCCCAGCTCGGTCAGCCGCACGCCCGGCGGCAGCGCGAAGATCACGGTGGCCACCACGCCGGGGACCACGCCGATGTTGAAGAACACGATCACCGGGACGAGGTAGACGAACGCCGGGAGGGTCTGCATCAGGTCCAGCACCGGTCGGACGACCTGGCTGACCGCGCGGCTGCGCGCCGCGAGGATGCCGATCGGGATCCCGATGAGCACGGCCAGCACGCTGGAGACCAGCACCAGCGCCAGCGTCTCCATCGCGGGCGCGAACTCCTCGATGCTGGCGATGAGCCCGAACCCGAGCAGCGTGAACAGCGCGAAGCGCCAGCTGCGCAGCCACAGCGCCAGCGCGGTGAACACCAGCACCATCACCAGCTGCGGCAGCCAGGTCAGCGCCGTGGTCAGCCCGGACACCGCGCCGGTGACCACCGTCTCCACGAAGTCGAAGACCGGGCCGATGTTGCTGTTGAGCCATTCGACCGCCGCGCCGAAGGCGTCGCCGACCGGAACCCGCGGCAGCTCGAACTGCGCGGCGAGGATCTCAGGCATCCGCTGCCTCCTCGGTTCGGTGGCTCAGCGCCGCGAAGACCGCCTCGGGGGTGACCGCGCCGAGCACCCGGCCGCGGTCGACCACCGGGATCGGCCGCCCGGAGCTGCCGAACAGCGCGAACAGGTCCCGCACCGGCGTGTGCGCGGGAACCGGCTCGGTCCCGTCGCCCGCGGTGGCGGCCGGGTCGGCCAGCGCCGCGGCGGTGAGCACCCGGCTGCGGTCGACGTCCCGGACGAACTCGGCCACGTAGTCGTCGGCGGGCTCGCGCAGGATCTGCCCGGCGGTGCCGATCTGCACGATCCGCCCGCCGCGCATCACCGCGATCCGGTCGCCGAGGCGCATCGCTTCGTTGAGGTCGTGGGTGATGAAGATGATCGTCTTGCTCAGCTGGGCGTTGAGGTCCAGCAGCTGGTCCTGCATCTCGCGCTTGATCAGCGGGTCCAGCGCGCTGAAGGCCTCGTCCATCAGCAGCACGTCGGTGCCCGCCGCCAGCGCTCTGGCCAGCCCGACGCGCTGGCGCATCCCGCCGGAGAGCTGCTGGGGGTAGCGGTCCTCCCAGCCCTCCAGGCCGACCATGCCCAGCGCCTCGCGGGCCCGGGAGGCGATCTCGTCCTTGCCGATCCCGCACACCCGCAGCCCGTACCCGGCGTTGTCCAGCACGCTGCGGTGCGGGAACAGCGCGAAGTGCTGGAAGACCATGCTCATGGTCCGCTGCCGCACGCCGCGCAGCTCCCGGCCGGACATGCCGGTGATCTCGGTGTCGCCCACGAACACCTGGCCGGAGGTGGGGGCGAGCAGTCCGTTGAGCATCCGGATCAGGGTGGACTTGCCGGAGCCGGACAGCCCCATGACCACGAAGGTCTCGCCCTCGTCGACGGTGAACGAGGCGTCCACGACCGCGGCGGTGTTGCGCGCGTCCGGCTCCTCGCCCCGGTCGAGGCGCCGCATCGCCTCGGTCGGCTGCGGTCCGAAGATCTTGTAGAGCCGCTCCACTCGTACCGACGTCACCGACCGCCTCCACCTAGTCCCGCCGGGTGGGTGTTCTCGGAGCGCGCGAACGAGAATCCGATCCGCCGCATCCGGCGCTGTTCCGGTCTGCTTCCGGTCCCTCCTGCCGCTCGTTCCGCGGGGCGCGAATCGCATCGCCGGCTTCACTCCGCCGAGCGAAGATTCGATTCCTCAGCGCTGCTCGCGGTGAGTCCCGGACGGGCTGTTCAGGATCATCGCGTGGCACCTGGCCAGGCGCTCGGCGTTCGCCGTGCGGCGCGGTCCGCCGATTCCCCGTTCTCCCGACAATCCGATTCTTAGGCTCGACGACACCGATTGTCCACCGGTCGATTCGGGTGGAGTAGAATTGTCGCGCGGAAATCGCTAACGGAACGCGGGTGCTTCTCGGCGGGAATTCTCCGCTCGCATCCGGTATCGGACCGTCCCACCATGTGATACGCACGATGCCCCAGGTGGAGGCGTGTGCGCGGGGTGGACGTCTAAGGTCGAAAGCATGCAACCCTGGTCATCGGTATCCGTCCCCAAGGTGCCCGGTACGCCGCGTCCGCTGAGCCTGTTCGACACCGCCGCTGGCGCGGTCAAGCCCACCGATCCCGGCTCGGTCGCGCGGATGTACGTCTGCGGCATCACGCCGTACGACGCCACCCACCTCGGCCACGCCGCGACCTACCTCGCCTTCGATCTGGTCAACCGGGTGTGGCGGGACAACGGTCACCAGGTCCACTACGTGCAGAACGTCACCGACATCGACGACCCGCTGCTGGAGCGCGCCGAGCGGGACAACGAGGACTGGATCGTGCTCGCGATGCGCGAGACCGCGCTGTTCCGCGAGGACATGGAGGCCTTGCGGGTCGTGCCGCCCGCCGACTTCATCGGCGCCGTCGAGTCGATCCCGGAGATCGTCGAGGCCGTCGGCAAGCTGCTCGCCGCCGGTGCCGCCTACCGGGTCGACGACGAGTACCCGGACATCTACTTCCGGCGCAACGCCACCGGCCGCTTCGGCGCCGAGTCCAACTACGACGAAGCGACCATGAACAAGTTCTTCGCCGAGCGCGGCGGCGACCCGGAGCGCCCCGGCAAGGAGCACCCGCTGGACGCGCTGCTGTGGCGCGCGGCCCGCCCCGGCGAGCCCGCTTGGGAGTCCGAGCTCGGCAGCGGGCGACCCGGTTGGCACCTGGAGTGCTCGGTCATCGCGCACAACAAGCTCGGGGTGGGCTTCGACCTGCAGGGCGGCGGCTCGGACCTGATCTTCCCGCACCACGAGTTCAGCGCCGCGCACGCCGAGGCGATGACGGGCGAGCACCCGTTCGCCAAGCACTACGTGCACACCGGGATGATCGGGCTCGACGGCGAGAAGATGTCGAAGTCCAAGGGCAACCTGGTGTTCGTCTCCAGGCTGCGCGGCGACCGGGTCGACCCGATGGCCATCCGCCTGGCGCTGCTCGACGGGCACTACCGCCAGGACCGCTCCTGGACCGCCGACGCGCTCACCGGCGGCGCCGCCCGGCTGGCCCGCTGGCGCGAGGCCGTCGCGCTGCAGGCGGGCCCGGCGGCCGAGGGGGTCGTGGACGCGCTGCGCGAGCGGCTCGCCGACGACCTCGACACCGCCGCGGCGCTGCGGGCCGTGGACGCCTGGGCCGACGAGGCGCTCACCGCGGGCGGCTCGGACGCGGCGGCTCCCGGGTTGGTCCGCACGGCCGTCGACGCGCTGCTGGGCGTGGAGTTGTAGCGCGCACCGAGATCGACAACGGGTGACCGGGATGCCGACTTCGGCATCCCGGTCGCGCGTTTCTCCCCCGGGTGGAACTCCGGGAACATCGGCAAGTCAGGCGCGCGAGCCGGTGCGTCGAACCGCCTCCGCGAGGCGTGGACTTCTCCGACCCGGTCTGCTTTGATCAGCTCGGCAACTACGCTGAGCGACGAAGCAACTCCATGCTGCACACCCAGCCGAGAGGTGGTCGGGGGACACATGCGGAAGGTTCTGATCGTCGGAGCGGGGCAGTCCGGCCTGCAGCTGGCGCTGACGCTGCAGGCCGCGGACTACGACGTGACGCTCGTTGCGCCGCGCACCCCGGAGGAATTGCGCGGTGGCCGCGTCATGTCCACCCAATCCATGTACTACCGCGCGCTCGCCGTCGAGCGGCGGCACGGACTGGCCCTGTGGGACGACCGGGCGCCGCACATCACCGGGCTGCGGGTGTCGGTGGCCGGACCCGACGGCGACCGCGCCATCGACTGGCAGGCACCGCTGGCCGGTCCCGCGCTGGCCGTCGACCAGCGCGTGAAGATGGCCGCCTGGCTGGAGCTGTTCGTCGAGCGCGGCGGGGCGGTAGACCACCGCGCCGTGAACCCCTCCGAACTGGACGATCTCGCCTACGGCCACGACCTGGTCGTGGTGGCGGCGGGCAAGGGCGAGCTCGGCGGGCTCTTCGACCACCACCAGCGCCGCTCGCCCTACGCGCAGCCGCAGCGCGCGCTGTCGGTGGCCTACGTGCGCGGTGCGCGCACCGACGGGCCGGACGCCGCGGCAGCGCGCTTCAACGCGCTGGCCGGGCGCGGCGAGATCATCAGCTACCCCGGGTACACCTGCAGCGGCGAGTGCGAAATCCTGCTGCTGGAGGGCGTTCCCGGCGGTCCGCTGGACGTCTTCGGCGATCGGCCGGACCCGCGGACCCAGTGGCAGCGCACGCTCGACGTGCTGCGCGAGCACGCGCCGTGGGAGCACGAGCGCTTCGCCGATGCCCAGCTCACCGACGACGGCGGCACCCTGGCCGGCGAGCTCACCCCGGCGGTGCGCGAACCGGTCGGCCAGCTGCCCTCCGGGCGGCTGGTGCTGGGCATGGGCGATGCCGTGGTGATCAACGACCCGGTCACCGGGCAGGGCGCCAACGTCGCCTGCCACGCCGCGCAGACCTACCTGGAGAGCATCCTGGCGCGCGGCGACGAGCCCTTCGACTTCGGCTGGATGCAGCGGACCTTCGACCAGCACTGGGAGTTCGCCCAGCACGTGACCAACTGGACCAACGCGGCGCTGCAGCCGCCGCCTCCGCACGTGCTGGAGATCTTCGGCGCGGGCATGAGCTACCCGGCGGTCGGCGAGCGCTTCGCCGACGGTTTCGCCAACCCCGAGGACCTCACCTCTTGGTTCCTGGACGAAGAGGCGGCGAAGTCCTACCTCAAGGAGTGCGCGCAGGCCGCGCAGTAGCGCCCCGCCGCAGCGCAGGAGCCCCCGGCGAATCGCGCCGGGGGCTCCTGCTCCGCTCGGTTCAGCCGGGGCCGGGGCCCAGCGGTCCCTTGCCGCCGGGGCCGCGCCTGCGCAGGTAGCGCTCGAACTCCGCGGCGATCGCGTCGCCGCTGGCCTCGGTCAGCCGGACCTCGGCGTCCCCGCGCTCCTCGAGCGCGCGCACGTAGTTGCGGACGTCCTCGTCCTCCTCGGCCATCTCGCTGACCGTCTGCTCCCACTCCTCGGCCTGGTCGGGCAGGTTGCCCAGCGGTACCTCCACGTCCAGTGCCTCCTCGACCCGGTGCAGCAGCGCCAGCGTCGCCTTCGGCGAGGGCGGCTGGGAGACGTAGTGCGGCACGGCGGCCCAGAACGAGATCGCCGGGATGCCCGCTTGCACGCAGGCGTCCTGGAACACGCCGACGATGCCGGTCGGGCCCTCGTAGCGGGTGCGCTCCAGGCCGTACCGCTCGGCCGCCTCGGCGTCGTACGCGGTGCCGCTGACCGGCACCGGGCGGGTGTGCGGGGCATCGGCCAGCAGGGCGCCCAGCGTGACCACCGTGGTCGCCCCGATCCGGTTGAGCTGGTCGACCAGCTCGGAGCTGAACGAGCGCCAGCGCATGTTCGGCTCTATCCCGTGCACCAGCACGACGTCGTGATCGACTCCCGGCGGGCGGCACACCGACAGGCGCGTGGTGGGCCAGGTGACCTGACGCGTGATGCCGTCGACGAGCTTGACCGTCGGACGAGTGACCTGGAAGTCGTAGTACGGGTCCGGATCGATCTCGCTGAGCGGTTCCGCGTCCCAGATGAGCTGCAGGTGCTCGATCGCGGAGCTGGCGGCGTCCCCGGCGTCGTTCCATCCCTCGAACGCGCTGACCACGATCGGGTCGGTCAACCGAGGCAGGTCGGCGCGCGGTTGTTCGGTGGTGTGTTCGTCGCGATCGGTCACCGTGTCAGCCTACGACCTCGTGCCGACGTCAACACCAGACGTCCCGCCGGTGAAGATCATCGGACCTCGTGCGCGGGCCGACGCGGGCGCGCCCGGGCGTGTCGCGCGCTCGGTTTGACGGGTCGCGGCGTTGGTCAGAGGCTTGTGCGCAACGAGCCGCGCGGAGTGGATGCCAGTGGATCACACCCGGTCTGTGCCCAATGCGGGATCCGGTATCTCCCCGCGGTCCCGGCTGCGGCTGTCGATCGGACGGCACCCCCGCGACCTGGGCAAGCTCGGTCTGGTCGGCGGGCTGCTGGCGCTGAGCGCGCTGCTGGTGCTGGTGCCGGCCAACCCCGTCGAGCTGGCCATCTCCCAGCAGCTCGCGGCGATCCCGCCGGCGGCCGATCCGGCGTGGGTGGCGCTGACCTGGCTGGGTTCCTGGGCGGGAATCGTCGGCGTCGTGGTGGTGGCCGGCTACTTCGGCTGGATCCGGGTGGCGCTGCTGTGCGGCGGCTCGGGAGCGCTGACCTGGCTGATCGCGCAGCTGATGCACCAGGTGCTGGGCGGGGGCTTCCCGTCCGAGGAGGTCGCGCTGGTGACCGTGCTGTCCGTGGTCGCCACCGCCTACCTGGGGTCGGTCGCGCGCTACCTGGGATGGGCGCTGACCCTGCTGGTCGCGGTGGCCGTGGTGCACCTGGGCATGCACCTGCCGCTGGGCGCGGTCGGCGGGGTGCTGCTGGGCTGGGGCGTGGGGCTGCTCTCGCACCTGGTGTGGGGAGCGCCCGGGCGCCGGGTGTCCGACCTGGTCATCTTCGACGAGCTGGAGCAGGCCGGGCTGGCCCCGGTGTCGATCACCGCGCTGCGGCACCGGCTGCTGCAGCCGCGCGAGTTCGCCGTGGACACCGTGGACGGGCCCACGCTTCGCGCGAAGGTGGTGCGCCGACTCAGCCGCCGCGCGGGCGCCTGGTACAAGATCAAGCGGGTGCTCATGGTTCTCGACGTGCGCGACGAGCCGCGGCTGTCCAGCCCTCACCACGAGGTCGAGCACGAGGCCTACGCCGCGCTGCTGGCCGCGCGCGCCGGCGTGCGCACGCCGCCGGTGGTGCTGGCCTGCGACGTGCAGTACGCGCCGGCGCTGCTGGTGGTCCAGGAGGTCAGCGGGCGGCGGCTCACCGAGCTGGCGCCCGGGGAGGTCGACGACGAGCTGCTGGAGGGCATCTGGCGACAGGTGGGCAAGCTGGCCGAGGCCCGCATCGCCCACCACGACCTGCGGGCGAAGAACATCCTGGTCGACGAGGGCGGCGGCCCGTGGCTGCTGTCGTTCACCTTCAGCCACCCCGGCGCCGACGAGGCGCGCTGCGCCCAGGACCTCGCCGAGGCGCTGGTGTCGGTGGCCTCGGTCGTGGGCGTGCAGCGGGCGGTGGCCAGCGCGATCCGGGTGCTGCCGGTGGAGGCGCTGGCCGCGGCGCTGAACAACGTGGTGCCGCTGGCGCTGCCCCGGCGCATCCGCAAGCAGGCCGAGCTCGACCGCTACTTCCTCGCCGAGCTGCGCGAGACGCTCGCCGACCGGCTCGGTCTGCCCATCCCCGGCTTCCGCTCGCCGGTGCGCCCGACCACCGTGATCGGGCTGGTGCTCATCGGTGCGGCGGTCTACCTGCTGCTGCCCGAGCTCTCCGACACCCGGGCGGTCGTCGGCGCGCTGCGGCACGCGCACTGGGGCTGGCTGGCGGTCGCGGTGGTCACCGGGTTCCTCGCGGTGCTGCTGTCGTCGATCTCGGTGCAGGGCTCCAGCCGCACCCCGATCCCGTTCTGGCGCACCCTGCAGGTGCAGGTCGCGGCCGCCTTCACCGGCCGCACCACGCCCGGCGGGGCGGGCTTCTTCGGGCTGAACGTCGTCTACCTCGAACGCCTCGGGCTGCGCCGCCCGCTGGCGGTGGGGGTGACGCTGCTCAACCAAGCAGGTACCGGGGCGGTCGCCTTCCTGGTCGCGCTGGTCGGGGTGTTCGCGGTGGGGCTGACCGGGACCTTCAGCAGGCTCTCGCTGCCCGGGTGGCCGCTGCTCATCGCTTCGGTCGCGGTGGTGGTCGTGGCCGCGGGGCTGCTGATCTCGCCGCTGGGCAGGCGGCGGCTGCTGCCGCCGGTGCTGGAGGTCAGCGCGGAGCTGCTGGAGACGTTGCGCCACCCGGTGCGCGCTCTGCAGCTCTTCGGCGGCGCGCTGGGCTACCTGGTGGTCTCCGGGCTGGGCCTGGCGGCCTCGCTGGCGGCGATCCACCCGCACTTCTCCTGGGCGGGGGTGACCATCGTGTTCATCATCGGCAACACCCTCGGCCACCTGGTCCCCTCCCCGGGCGGCCTCGGCGCGGTGGAGGCGGTGCTGCTCGCGGGCCTGGGCGCGATGGGCATCCCGGCCACGGCGGCGATCACCGCCGTGCTGCTCTCCCGCTTCCTCACCTACTGGCTGCCGGTCCTCCCCGGCATCGCGATGTTCCGCTACCTCCAACACCGCAAAGTCATCTGATCGAGTGAACCTCCAAAAACCCTCGAATTCCGCCCCTCGAATTGCCTGGAATTTCGTCCCTCCAATCCCAGGTGCTTTCGACGTCGGGAGGGGGTGCGCGAGGTGTTGGACACTTTGGGTGGGGTTCGGGTGATCGGTCGTGTGTACTGGTGCCGACACCCCGCCCCGGTTGGAACGGAGAGTTCTGCGTGCCCCGCGACGCTGGTCCCAAGACGCCCGCTGCGGTGCTGTTCGACATGGACGGCACGCTCGTGGATTCCGAGAAGCTCTGGACCATCGCCCTCGACGACTACGCCGCCCACCGCGGCGGCGCGCTCTCCGAACCCACCCGCGAGCAGATGGTCGGCTCGAACATGAACCGCAGCATGGGGCTGCTGCTGACCGACCTCGGCCTTCCCGACGGCGACGCCGAGGTGGCCGCCGCCGCGCAGTGGGTGGCCGGGCGGATGGCCGAGCTGTTCGCCGAGGGCCTGCCCTGGCGGCCGGGCGCCGCCGAGGCGCTGCGCGAGGCCAAGCGCCTCGGCCTGCGCACCGCGCTGGTGACCTCCACGATCCGCTCGCTGACCGAGCGCGCGCTGGAGACCATCGGCCGGGAGAACTTCGACGTCACCGTGTGCGGCGACGAGGTCGACGGGCGCAACAAGCCCGACCCCGAGCCCTACCTCAAGGCCGCCCGCCTGCTGGGCGTGGACCCCGCCGACTGCGTGGCGGTCGAGGACTCGCCGACCGGCGTGGCCTCCGCCGAGGCCGCGGGCTGCGCGGTGATCGCCATCCCCTGCGAGGTGGCGCTGGAGGCGGGCCCGCACCGGACCCTCTACGGAGCGCTGACCGAGGTCGACCTCGCCGCCCTCGGCGAGCTGTTCGCCGACGCCGCGTGAGGACCGTCCCGATCGTGCTGGCCGGTCGCGGGCCGGTCGGCAGGAGCTACCTCGAACTGGTCGCCGAGCGCGGCCCGCGCTGGCGCGCCGAGTACGGCCTGGACCTGCGGGTGGTGGCGGTGCGCGGCCGCGACCGGCAGCGCACCGGTGAGGTAGAGGAACCGCTCACCGACCTGGCCGCGCTCGTCGAGCGCACCGGGGCCGAGGTGTTCGCCCAGGCGGTCCCCTCCGACGGCGACCCGCGCGCCGCCGAGGAGGCCCTGACGGCGCTGCGGTGCGGCGCGCACCTGGTCACCGCCACCAAGTCGCACCTGCTGACGCACTGGGAGGACCTGGCCGCCGCGGCCACCCGCTCGGCGGTGCGCATCTCCGGGGCCACCGGTGCCGCCATGCCGGCCGGGGACCTGGCCCGCTCGGTGCTGCGCGGCTTCGACGTCGAGGAGGTCACCGGCTGCGTCAACGGCACCTCGACCTTCGTGCTCGACCGCGTCGCCGAGGGCGTCGCGGTCGCCGAGGCGATCGACGAGGCGCAGCGCCGGGGCATCGCCGAGGCCGATCCGAGCGCCGACCTCTCCGGCGCGGACGCGGCCACCAAGTTCCGGCTGCTGGCCGCGCTGCTGTGGGGCTGGGACCCCGCGAGCACCCGGGTGGTCGCCGAGCCCATCGCCGAACCGCTGTCCGCCGATCGGCAGCGCCACGTCGCGCATGCCCGGCGCGACGAGCCCGGCGTGGTGCGGGTGCGGCTGCAACCGGCCACCGGGCCGCTCGGCGAGCTGCGCGGACCGGACAAGGCGGTGCGCTACGACTGCGGCGAGGCCGGGGAGATCACCCTCTCCGGTGGCCGCTCCAGCCCGCGCGGCGCGGCGCTGTCGATGCTCAAGGACACGATCGGAGCGCTCCTGGAGTCCACCACCGGATTCCGATAACCAGGGGTGATCCCGCCCGCACTAGCGGCGGGTCCGCTGCGAGACCGCCGGGGCGGGATGGAAGGATCGAGGACCGTGAAGACCTTCGACGAGTTGTTCGCCGAGCTGCAGGAACGCGCCAAGACCCGCCCCGAGGGCTCCTCGACGGTGGCCGCGCTCGACGCGGGGGTGCACGCCCAGGGCAAGAAGGTCCTGGAAGAAGCCGGTGAGGTGTGGCTGGCCGCCGAGCACGAGGGCGACGAGGAGCTCGCCGAGGAGATCTCGCAGCTGCTGTACCGGCTGCAGGTCATCATGCTGGGTCGAGGGCTGTCCCCCGAGGACGTCTACCGCTACCTGTAGCCCGCTCACCACGAGTGAAACCGAGAAGGAGAACTGGTTCCCATGCTGCGTGTCGCGGTGCCCAACAAGGGCACGCTGGCCGGTCCCGCATCCGAGATGCTCGCGGAAGCCGGGTACCGGCAGCGCCATGAGCAGCGGGACCTGACCGTCCTGGACACCACCAACGACGTCGAGTTCTTCTTCCTGCGGCCCAAGGACATCTCGATCTACGTCGGCTCCGGCGAGCTCGACCTGGGGCTGACCGGCCGCGACCTGGCGCTGGACTCCGGCGCCCCGGTCGACGAGGTGCTGTCGATGGGCTTCGGCGGCTCGACCTTCCGCTACGCGGCCCCGACCGGGGAGCGCGACTGGAAGATCGCCGACCTGCAGGGCAGGCGGATCGCCACCTCCTACCCGCGGCTGGTCGGCGACGACCTCGCCCGGCACGGGGTGACCGCCGAGGTCATCCGGCTCGACGGCGCGGTGGAGATCTCCATCCAGCTCGGCGTGGCCGACGCGATCGCCGACGTGGTCGGTTCCGGCCGCACGCTGCGCCAGCACGGGCTGGTGGCCTTCGGCGACCCGATCTGCAAGTCCGAGGCCGTGGTGATCGAGCGCCGCGGCTCCGACCAGCAGCAGGCCAAGGCCCAGCTGATCGCGCGCCTGCAGGGCGTGGTGTTCGCCCAGCAGTACGTGATGCTGGACTACAACTGCCCGCGCGAGCTGCTCGACGAGGCCACCAAGATGACCCCGGGGCTGGAGTCGCCGACCATGTCGCCGCTGGCCGACGAGCGCTGGGTCGCGGTGCGCGCCATGGTCTCCCGCAAGGAGGCCCCGGCGATCATGGACCGGCTGGCCTCGGTCGGCGCCAAGGCGATCCTGTCCTCCGACATCCGGGCCTGCCGCCTGTAGCAGCCCGCTGCCGCCGGACTCGGGCTGAACGACCCGGGCTGATCGCTGCTCTATTCGGGCGAACACGCCTCGATGCCATGTCCACCCCGGTCCGCGCGCGCCACGCTGGCTGGGGTGGATGTGCGTTTCCGGCGCATCACGGGGTCGTCACACCCGGCGAGTATGTTGGGGCTCGACGATCTTGAACTACCTTTGGGGGTGGGCCGATGGCCGTAGTGGTTCCCGGGCAGACACCACCGCAGTGGCAGCTCTACGCCGGTATGCCCTGCTGGATCGAATTGATCACGACGAACCTGGAGCAGGCCCAGGAGTTCTACGCCAACCTGTTCGACTGGCGCTACGAGACGCACAGCGATCCCGTCTCCGGTGAGCACGTGATCGCGCTGCGGGAGGGGTTCCCGGTGGCCAGCTTGCGCGCGGCCTCCGGCGAGGAGTCGTGCTGGCGGCTGTACCTGGCCACCGCCGACTGCAACCAGGCCGTGGCCGAGGCCGAGAGCCACGGCGCGACGATGACCGTCCCGGTCAACCACGTGCCCAAGGTCGGCCGCAAGGCCGTCCTGGTCGGCCCCTCCGACGCCGAGTTCGGCCTGCTCGAACCCGAGGAGAGCTGGGAGTTCGACGTCGGCCTCCCCGGCACGCTGATGTGGGCCGAGCTGGTGACCATCAGGGCGCAGACCGCCGACGTGTTCTTCCAGGAGCTCTTCGGCTACGCCCACGAGCAGTTCGGCACCGAGCACCGCTCGGACTACTCGGTCTGGTACTTGGGCGAGGACTCGGTGCTGGCGCGGGTGAGCATGATCCGCGATTTCATCACCGAGACGACCAAGCCGCACTGGCTGCTCTACCTCGGGGTCGAGGCCGAGATCGGAACCGACGAGATGGTGCGCCGCGCCATCGCCAACGGCGGGCGGGTGCGGGTCGACCCCTACGACTCCAGCATGGGCCGCATGGCCGTGCTGCGGGATCCGACCGGGGCCCGCTTCGCGGTCATCGACCAGACCCAGGCGGGCGAGTACGGAACGGCGTCCAACTTCGACCCGTACGAGGACTGAGCCCTTCTTCATCAGAAGTCCCCTGAACGCGGCGCGCTCAGGGGACTTCTGATGAAGAAGGGCTCAGTCCGTGCGGTCGAGGAGGGACTCCTCGTTGGTGGCCGGGTCCTCGGGCCAGCCCGGGTAGGGCGGGGGAGTGCCGCCGAAGGACGGGCACAGCGCCTTGTGGTCGCACCAGCCGCACAGCTTCGACGGGTTCGGGCGGAAGTCGCCGGTCTTGCCCGCGCGCAGGATCGCCTGCCAGATCGCGTCCAGGGTGCGCTCGAAGCGGCGCAGCTCCTGCTCGTCGGGGGTGTAGGCGAGCTTCTGCTGGTTGGCCAGGTACATCAGCAACAGCTGGCGGGGGATCTCGCCGCGCAACCGCCACAGCACCAGCGCGTAGAACTTCATCTGGAACATCGCCTTGGCCTCGCCGATCTCGCGCGGCGCCGACCCGGTCTTGTAGTCGACCAGCCGGATCTCGCCGGTCGGGGCGACGTCGACCCGGTCGATGAACCCGCGCAGCAGCACCCCCGAGGGCAGTTCGGCCTCCACCCGCAGCTCGCAGGACTCCGGGTCCAGCCGCTGCGGGTCCTCCATCTCGAAGTAGGCGTCGACCAGCCCGCTGGCGGTGCGCAGCCACTCGTCCAGCTCCGCGTCGTCCGGCCCGTCGAAGAGCTCGCCCAGCTCGGGCTGCCCGGCCAGCAGGTCCTCCCAGGCGGGGCGCAGCATCTGCTGGGCCCGCTCCCGGTCGCGCTCGGCCGCGGGCAGCGCGTAGAGGCGCTCCAGCACCGAGTGCACGACCGTGCCGCGCACCTGGGCCCTGGTCGGGGTCTCCGGCAGCCGGTCGACCGCGCGGAACCGGTAGAGCAGCGGGCACTGCTTGAAGTCCCCGGCGCGCGACGGCGACAGCGCCGGTCGCCGCCTGGGGGCGGCCTCGGCGGTGCTGGCAGCGGGCTCCTGCGCGGTCTCGGCCATGGTCACCGAGCCTAGACGAGCGGGCCGACAGGAGATCGGCCCCGTGGTTACAGCCGTCTTACTCGCCACGCACTACTCTTCGCGCATGCCGTCCGCCGCCCCCAACCCGCCCCGGCCCAAGATCAACGACGGTGGTCTGCTGCTCTGCCGCGTCGCCGGGGTGCCGGTGCTGCTGTCCACCTCCTGGTGGCTCGGCGCCGCGCTGATCGTGCTGCTCTACACCCCGCTGGTCGGGCGCATCCTGCCCGAAGCCGGGGTGTGGGAGTCGGCGCTGCTGGCCGCGGTGTTCACGGTGCTGCTCGCCGCCTCGGTGCTGCTGCACGAGCTCGGGCACTGCCTGGTCGCGCTGCGGCTCGGGCTGCCGGTGCGGCGGGTGCGGCTGTTCCTGCTCGGCGGGCTCTCGGAGATCTCGCGCACGCCGCCCAAGCCCGGCCAGGAGGGGTTGATCGCCGCCGCCGGTCCCGCGGTCTCGCTGCTGCTGGCGCTGATCACCGGCGTGGCCTGGTTCGCCATGGTGCCCGAGGGGGCGCTGTGGCTGCTGATCGCCCAGACCTGCGTGGCCAACCTGGCCGTCGGCCTGTTCAACCTGCTGCCCGGGCTGCCCCTGGACGGCGGGCGGATGCTGCGCGCCCTGCTGTGGCGCATCACCGGCCGGCGCGTCGCGGGCACCACCGCGGGCGTGGCCGGCGCCGGGGTGGTCGCGGTCGCGCTGCTCGGCTACGCGCTGGCCGGGCTGTTCAGCGGTGCGCAGGACCAGTGGCTGCGGCTCGGGGTGTGCGCGCTGATGGCCTGGTTCGTCATCGCCGGCGCCGTCTCCGAGCACCAGGCCGAGCAGCGCCGCCGGTGGCCGACCGGGCTGAAGCTCTCCGACCTGGTCAAACCGGTGCTGCAGCTGCCTGCCGAGAGCCCGGTGGGCGACGCGCTGGTGGCCGCCGCGGGCCGGGGAGTGGTGCTGGTGCGCGCCGACGGCATCGCGGTGGGCCTGCTGGACCAGACCGCGGCCGAGCGCCTGGCCACCCGCGCGCCCAACGAGCCCGCCGAGCGCGCCGCGGAGCCGGTCGGCCCGGACACCGTCCTGCTCGACGAGGAGTCGCCGGAGGCGATCATCGAGCGGGTGCAGTCGGTGCTGGCCTGGCAGTTCCTGGTGCTCGACGAGGAGGGCAGGCCTTCGGGAGTGCTCCGCCGCGAGGACCTGCGCGCCGCGCTGCGCTCCCGCCGCGCGTGAGCGCCACATGGCGCGCGATCTCAGGCCGAACCGCGGAGCGGCGCGCCACACCTGAACAACGGGTGCCGGTTCAACGGCGGAGGGCACGGCTCCGCCGTTGCGGTGCAGCAGCCAGCGCCCGACGGCGGGGGACCGCCGTCCATCTGCGACGATGGTTCGCCGTGCGTCGAGCACGCCCAGGTGAGCGTGGAGAAAGTAGGCAGCAGTTGAGCAGCACCGCCAGCGGTGAGTTCCAGCCCGGCGATCGGGTGCAGTTGACCGACCCCAAGGGTCGCAAGTACACGATCGTGCTGCAGGCGGGAGGGGAGTACCACACCCACCGCGGTGGGCTCGCGCACGACGACCTCATCGGCCATCCCGAGGGATCCATCGTGACCAGCGCGGGCGGGACCTCGTTCCTCGCGCTGCGCCCCCTGCTGTCCGACTACGTGCTGTCCATGCCGCGCGGCGCGCAGGTGATCTACCCCAAGGACGCCGCGCAGATCCTGATGTGGGGCGACATCGGTCCAGGCATGCGGGTGCTGGAGGCCGGAGCCGGTTCCGGTGCGCTGAGCTGCTCGCTGCTGCGCGCGGTGGGCCCGGAGGGCAGCGTGACCTCCTACGAGGTGCGCGAGGACCACCTGGAGCACGCCGAGCGCAACGTTCAGCGCTTCTTCGGCGAGGTGCCGGAGAACTACTCGCTCAACCTCGGCGACGTCGTGGACTACGACAGCGAGCCGGTGGACCGCATCGTGCTGGACATGCTGGCCCCGTGGGACGTGCTGGAGAAGGTCCAGGAGAAGCTGCGCCCCGGTGGCGTGCTGGTGGTCTACGTGGCCACCACGACCCAGCTGTCCCGGATCACCGAGGCCATCCGCGAGCAGCAGAACTGGACCGAGCCGCAGGCCTGGGAGACGCTGCTGCGCCCCTGGCACGTCGTCGGCATGGCCGTCCGCCCGGAGCACCGCATGGTGGCCCACACCGCGTTCCTGATGGTCACCCGGCGCCTGGCCGACGGCGTGACACCGCCCAAGCCCCAGCGCCGCTCCGGCAAGGGCTGAGCGCCCTCCGCGGCATCGCCCCGGTGCGCGGGAGGTCCGAGGCCTCCCGCGCACCGGGGCTGCCGGGCGGCCCTCAGCAGAGCTTCCAGGAACCGTCCTCGACGACGAGGTTGAAGCGCTCGTCGATCTCCTGGCTCGGGGCCGAGCTGAGGTCCAGGCCCGCGATGGTGCCGCTGCCCTCGAAGCTGATCTCGCCGGTGATCTGCGCGGTGGCCTTGTCCGCACCGGTCGTGCGCACCTCGCCGAGCCGGACGTCGAACCGCATCGCGTCGATGAACTTCTCGATGTCGGAGTCGGAGAGGCCGAGGGACTTGAGCTGCTCGACCTGGCCGCCCTTGCCCTGCATGACGTCGATGGCCTCCTGGAGCTGCTGCGACTGCTGCTCGCAGCTGATGCTCTGCAGCCCGGCGAAGTCCTTCTCGTTCATCATCGTCACGGCCCGCTGCGCCACCGGCTTCGGGTCGCCCGGGCCGCCGGTGAACACCACCACCAGCGTGATGACCACGCCGATCACCAGCAGCGCGCCCAGGCCGCCGAAGATCCAGGGCAGCGGCGACTTCTTCTTCGGCGGCTGGCCGTAGCCCGGGTACTGCTGCGCGAACCCCTGCTGGGGCGGGTAGCCGTACCCGGCGTAGGCCTGCGGTTGCTGACCGGGGAAGCCACCGCCCTGCTGCGGTCCCGGGTACTGGACCCCCTGCTGCGGGAACGGCTGCGACCCCGGCTGCTGGCCGGTCTGCTGCCCCCATCCTCCTCGCTGGTCCCAGCCGCCCTGCCCGGGCTGCGGTGGGTACGTCACGTCTCGATCCCCCTGGTTTTCCGTTGCGCGCTCACTGGTCGAGCGCGCAGACCTTCCACTCACCGTTCTCGACGGTCAGACCCATCGTCTGGTCGACCGGCTGCTCGGATCCCTCCGCCAGGTAGCTGCCGGACAGGTGTGCGGAAGCGCGGTCGCCCTGCTCGGTGACCTCCCCCAGCCGCACGTCGAACTTGTACTGCTCGAGCTGCTCCAGAGCCCGGTCCAGCTGCCCGCGGTTGGCCTCGCAGAACAGCTGTCCGACGCCGTTGAAGTCGCCGGCGTTGACCTTGGCCACGACCTCCTGGGCGACCGGCCGCGCCGCGCCCGGGTCGTTGCTGCTCAGCCACCACCACAGCCCGCCGCCGCCGACGGCCAGCACCAGCAGGGCGCCGACGAGCCCCAGCAGCAGCGGCGTCTTGGACTTCGGCTTCTCCGGTTCCACGTCCGCGAACCCGTTGGCCTCCGGGATCCAGTTGCCCCACTGCGGGGGCTGGGCGGGCTGTCCGGCCGGCCCGGCCTGCGGGGGCTGACCCGGGAAGGGCTGGCCCTGGACGGGCTGCTCGGGGCCCTGCTGGGGCATGCCCGCGTGCTGGTTGCCGTACCAGTTGGGCTGCTGGTTGCCCTGGCCGGGCGGTGGCGGGAAGCCGTTGCCCGCGGGTTGCTGCTCCCACCCGCCCGGTCCGGGTTGCTGCGGCGGATAGGTCATGGACTCCTCCCGGAGTGGATGTCGCCGAGTCGGTTTTGCCGCGTAAGTAGATCAGAGGACCCCCCGCCGCGGGGGCGGAGTATCCGGATTGCGACCAGCGGCGCTGCGGGAGCGGCCTGTCCGGAATGCCGGACGCAGCGGAGTTGTTCCAAATGATGGGAGAAGTTCGGAGGGGATTCGATTTCCGGTCAGGTGAACGCCACCCGGTTGCCGGAGCGGTTAACTCGGATGCCCGCACAGCGCGACCGACCCCCGTGGCTGAACGGAGAAACCCGTGGTCGTCGAGGCGTTCGGCGGCCTCGCGGCCCGTCGCGAGACGTATCGAACGGACCATGATCGCCAACCCAACGTATCCGCGAGCGCCCGCGTCGAGCGCGACCCGCCGGGACGAACCTCGTTCCGCTCATGGGTAAACG
Organism: Saccharopolyspora griseoalba; assembly: GCF_042665275.1. Classification (NCBI taxonomy): domain Bacteria; kingdom Bacillati; phylum Actinomycetota; class Actinomycetes; order Pseudonocardiales; family Pseudonocardiaceae; genus Saccharopolyspora; species Saccharopolyspora griseoalba. The sequence goes on from NZ_JBHTCJ010000007.1 coordinate 62,193, forward strand.
CCGATTTTTGTGGCACGCTGGGCGATCCGGCGGACCACTCGCGACGCCGCCGTCGTCGGTGATCGCCGGTACCGTGGTGGTACGAGCACGGGAGGAGGGTGCCGACATGCAGCACGACCGTCCCGGCAACCGGCCCGAGGAGGGCGACGGGGAGCAGAACGGTTCGGGTTCCGCCGAACTGCGCAGCCAGATCCGTCTCCTGGAAGACGAGGTCGCGTTGCTGCGCCGCAGGCTCAACGAGTCTCCTCAGCAGGTTCGGTTGCTGGAGAAGCGGCTGGCCGAGGCATCCGAGAGAGTGAGTCAGCTCACCGAACGGAACGCCAAACTCACCGAGACCCTGAAGGAAGCGCGGGGCCAGCTCACGGCGCTGCGCGAAGAAGTCGACCGGCTCGCCCAGCCCCCGAGCGGCTACGGCGTGTTCCTCAAGGCCTACGAGGACAGCACGGTCGACGTGTTCACGTCCGGTCGCAAGATGCGGGTAGCCGTGTCGCCGAACGTGAGCATCGAGGAACTCCGACTGGGCCAGTCGGTGCGCCTCAACGAGGCCCTGACGGTGGTGGAGGCGGGCTCGTTCGAGCAGACCGGTGAGGTGTGCACCTTCCGGGAACTGCTGACCAGCGTCGACGGGGAGCCCCCGCGGGCGCTGGTGGTCGGACACACCGACGAGGAGCGCGTGGTGTGGATGACCGACAAGCTGGCCGACGCGCCGCTGAAGGCCGGCGACTCGCTGCTGGTCGACAGCAAGGTCGGGTACGCCTACGACGTGGTGCCCAAGGCCGAGGTCGAGGACCTCGTGCTGGAGGAGGTGCCCGACGTCGGCTACACCGACATCGGCGGTCTCGCCGGTCAGATCGAGCAGATCCGCGACGCCGTCGAGCTGCCGTTCCTGCACTCCGACCTCTACGTGCAGTACCAGCTGGCACCGCCCAAGGGCGTGCTGCTCTACGGTCCACCCGGCTGCGGGAAGACGCTCATCGCCAAGGCGGTGGCCAACTCGCTGGCCAAGAAGGTGGCCGCGGCCCGAGGTGACGAGGACGGCCAGGCCAAGTCCTACTTCCTCAACATCAAGGGCCCCGAGCTGCTGAACAAGTTCGTCGGCGAGACCGAGCGGCACATCCGGATGATCTTCCAGCGAGCTCGGGAGAAGGCCTCCGAGGGCACGCCGGTGATCGTGTTCTTCGACGAGATGGACTCGATCTTCCGCACCCGCGGCAGCGGGGTGTCCTCCGATGTGGAGACCACGATCGTCCCGCAGCTGCTCAGCGAGATCGACGGTGTCGAGGGCCTGGAGAACGTCATCGTCATCGGTGCCTCCAACCGCGAGGACATGATCGACCCGGCGATCCTGCGGCCCGGCCGGCTGGACGTGAAGATCAAGATCGAGCGTCCGGACGCCGAGTCGGCCAAGGACATCTTCTCCAAGTACCTGACCACCGAGCTGCCGGTGCACGAGGAGGACCTCAAGGAGTTCGGCGGCGACCCGGCCTCGTGCCTGGACGCGATGATCCAGACCACCGTCGAACGGATGTACGCCGAGACCGACGAGAACCGGTTCCTGGAGGTCACCTACGCCAACGGGGACAAGGAGGTCCTGTACTTCAAGGACTTCAACTCCGGCGCGATGATCCAGAACATCGTGGACCGGGCGAAGAAGGCCGCGATCAAGTCGGTGCTGGAAACCGGCCAGCCCGGCCTGCGGGTGCAGCACCTGCAGGACGCCATCATCGACGAGTTCGCCGAGAACGAGGACCTGCCCAACACCACCAACCCGGACGACTGGGCACGGATCTCCGGCAAGAAGGGCGAGCGGATCGTCTACATCCGCACCCTGGTCAGCGGCAAGAACCAGGAGTCCGGTCGCGCCATCGACACGGCGACCAACACCGGTCAGTACCTGTAACCACGCCGGAATCGGGGCCGTCGACCCGCTCGGGTCGGCGGCCCCGAGCCGTGCGGAGGGGCCGTCGAGCGACTAACTTCGCCCGCATGATCCCCGTGCAACAGGCGATCGGGCGGCTCGGAGTCGGGCTGGCCGCGCTCGGCAGGCCCGCGTACATCAACATCGGGCGCGCCGAGGCGCTGCCGCAGCAGCGCACCGCGCAGGCGATGCGCGAGCAGACCCGCAAGGTCCTCGACGCCGCCCACCAGCGCGGCATCCGCTGGGTCGACACCGCCCGCTCCTACGGCAGCGCCGAGCAGTTCCTGGCCGACTGGCTCGCCGAGCGCGGCCACGACGACGTCACCGTCTCCAGCAAGTGGGGCTACGCCTACGTCGCCGAGTGGCGCATCGAGACCGAGGTGCACGAGGTCAAGGAGCACTCCCTGGAGCGGCTGCGCTCCCAGTGGGCCGAGACCCGCACGCTGCTGGGCAGGCGGATCAACCTCTACCAGGTGCACTCGCTGACCACGACCAGTCCGCTGTTCGACGACATGGCGCTGCAGCACGAGCTCGCGCGCATCCGCGACGCGGGCGTGCAGCTGGGCTTCTCCACCAGCGGAGCGGCGCAGGCCGACACCATCGAGAAGGCCTGGGAGCTCGAGGTGGGCGGGCGGCAGCTTTTCAGCGCGGTGCAGTCGACCTGGAACACCTCCGAGCCCTCGGTCGGCAGGGCGCTCAACGAGGCGCACACCGGCGGCTGGCGGGTCCTGCTCAAGGAAACCCTGGCCAACGGGCGCCTGGCGGTCGATCCGCCCGCCGAGCTGGCCGCCATCGCCGCCGAGCACGGCGTGGGTCCCGATGCCATCGCGCTGGCGCACGCGCTGCGCCAGCCCTGGGCGGACGTGGTGCTGCTCGGCGTGGCCGGCGTCGAGCAGCTCGACTCCAACCTGCGGGCCTGCCAGGTCGAGCTCGGCGACAAGGACCTCGCGACCCTGGAATCCCTGGCCCGCGACGCGGCGACCTACTGGGGCGAACGCGCCGAACTGCCCTGGCACTGAGCGCTCGGGCGGGGTGGCGTCCCGGGCGCGGGACGCCCCGCTCAGCCCTCGGCGAGCCAGCGCTCGGCGAAGCGGCGGCCGTCGGGCACGAAGGGCCGGCGCGGGTCTGCCAGGAGCTCGCGCAGCTCCGCGACCGGCGTCCACCAGCCCGCCGCCACCTCTTCGGGCTGGTGGCGCACCGGGCCGTCCCAGCGAGTGGTGTACACGAAAGCGTGATAGCGAACCGAGTCCTGGGCGAACACCTCGCGGAACAGGAACACCGGCTCGGAGGTCACCCCCAGCTCCTCGGCGAGCTCCCGCTTGGCGGTCTCCCCGGGGTCCTCGCCAGCGGCGACCACACCGCCCGCGGTGCAGTCGTGCAGGCCCGGGTAGACGTCCTTGGTGTCGGCGCGGCGGTGCACGTAGATGCGCGCACCATCACCCGAAAGCACCAGGACGGCCGAGGCCGCGTGCCACAGGCCCTCGGCGCGCATCACCGAGCGGGGCGCCTCGCCCGCGACATGCCCGGCCGCGTCGTAGACGGCCACCACTTCCTCCACGCGGCGATCCTGTCACCTCGCCGCATCGGGCGCCGCGAGCCGTGCGTCGAAGATCCTGTGGCGCGCGGCACTCTGCTTGCGCCCGAATAACCCGTACGCTGCGAAGTATGCGGCGGATCATGGGAACCGAGGTGGAGTACGGCATCGTCGTGCCCGGCGACTCCAGCGCCAACCCGGTGCTGACCTCCACGCACATCGTGCTGGCCTACGCGGCGGCTGCCGAGATCCCGCGCGCCCGGCGCGCGCGCTGGGACTACGAGGTCGAGTCGCCCCTGCGGGACGCGCGCGGCTTCGACCTGAGCACGGCGGCGCAGCAGTCCAACGGCTCGGACGGTGACGACCTCGGGGCGGCCAACGTCATCCTCACCAACGGCGCCCGGCTCTACGTCGACCACGCGCACCCGGAGTACTCCGCGCCGGAGGTCACCAACCCGCGCGACGCGGTCATCTGGGACAAGGCCGGGGAGCGCGTGATGGAGGAGGCCGCGATGCGCGCGGCCAGCGTGCCCGGCACCGCGCCGATCCAGCTGTACAAGAACAACATCGACGGCAAGGGCGCCAGCTACGGCACCCACGAGAACTACCTGATGTCCCGCGACACGCCGTTCACCTCGGTGATCGGCGGACTGACCCCGTTCTTCGCCTCGCGCCAGGTGATCTGCGGATCCGGCCGGGTCGGCATCGGGCAGGCGGGGGAGAAGCCGGGCTTCCAGCTGTCCCAGCGCTCCGACTACATCGAGGTCGAGGTCGGGCTGGAGACCACCCTCAAGCGCGGCATCATCAACACCCGCGACGAGCCGCACGCCGATGCCGACAAGTACCGGCGGCTGCACGTCATCATCGGCGACGCCAACCTCGCCGAGACCTCCACCTACCTCAAGCTAGGCGCCACGGCCCTGGTGCTCGACATGATCGAGCGCGGGCTGCGCTTCGACGACCTCAAGCTGGCCGACCCGGTGCAGGCGGTGCACCTGCTCAGCCACGACCCGACGCTCAAGCAGACCGTCGAGCTCGCCGACGGGCGCAAGTTCACCGGTGTGGACCTGCAGCGCGCCTACCACGAGCGGGCGGAGCGCTTCTGCGAGGACCACGGCGCCGAGCGCGCCGCGCGCGACGTGCTCAACACCTGGGGCGAAGTGCTGGACCTGCTGGCCGGTGACCCGATGGACTGCGCGGACCGGCTGGACTGGCCGGCCAAGCTCAAGCTGATGGAGAGCTACCGCAGCCGCGACGGCCTGGGCTGGGCCTCGCCGCGGCTGCACATGATCGACCTGCAGTACTCCGACGTGCGCCTGGACAAGGGCCTGTACAACCGGCTGGTCACCCGCGGCTCGATGAAGCGCCTGGTCAGCGAGGACGAGGTTCAGGAGGCGGTGGCCGCGCCGCCGGAGGACACCCGCGCCTACTTCCGGGGCCGCTGCTTGGAGCGGTACCCGGCCGAGGTCGCCGCGGCCTCCTGGGACTCGGTCATCTTCGACCTGGGCCGGGAATCCCTGGTGCGCATCCCGACGTTGGAACCGCTACGCGGCACCAAGGCTCACGTCGGAGCGTTGCTGGAGGCCTCGAACAGCGCCGAGGAGCTCGTCGATTCGCTGACGAAGGGGTGAGTTTCCCGCTGCGAAGTTACCTTTCGTGCACGTCAGGACGATGGGGAGATCGAAAAGACGCCCGGCTGGACGTGGGCGAACGGGTGGTCGGATAGGTAGTGTTCAAGGCAGGACGCTTCGCTCGTTGGAGCGTCCTCGGACAACCACCGGGAGGCGAGATGTCTCAGGACAAGGTTCAGCGGCACGGCGGCGGTGACGACGGCGAGGAAGAGCAGGGGCCGGAGGCCGCCGGTCAGGAACGCCGCGAAAAGCTCGGCGAGGACGTCGACGCCATCCTGGACGAGATCGACGACGTCCTGGAGGAGAACGCCGAGGACTTCGTTCGCGCCTACGTGCAGAAGGGCGGGCAGTAGGCGCCGGAGTTGGTTCGGGGGTTGCTTCGCTCGACGGTGCCGGTAGCGGGACCTGAGCGGCTTCGCGGACGGCGGGTTCCCTCCTGATGCACGGCGTCGGGAGCGTCCTCGCCGCGAAACCGCGCGGAACCCGCGGCGGTGCCGCTCGAGCCCCGCACCTGGTGCAGCGGCTCCGCAGCGTTCTCGAACAGCTCCGAGGCGTCGGGCCGGAGCGATTCGGCCCGGCGCCCACCGGCGCGCGCTGATCATGATTAGAGTGCACCCAGTCGCAGACCTAGGGAGACGATGTCGCTGATGGATTCGAGTTCGACCCTCTTCCCGGGGCAGGCACTGCCCGCCGCCTACCTCAGCCCCGGGTCCTCGTCATTCACCGACTTCCTCCGCGCCACCTCGCCCGAACTGCTGCCCGACGGGCGCAAGGCCCCCGAGGGCGCCGTCGAGGCACCGCACGGAACCACCATCGTCGCGGTCACCTTCCGCGGCGGGGTGCTGATCGCCGGCGACCGCCGGGCGACCATGGGCAACGTCATCGCCCAGCGGGACATGGAGAAGCTGTTCGTCACCGACGCCTACTCGGCCGTCGGCATCGCGGGCACCGCAGGCGTGGCGCAGGAGCTGGTCAAGCTCTACGCGGTCGAGCTCGAGCACTACGAGAAGCTCGAGGGCGTCTCGCTGTCGCTGGACGGCAAGGCGAACAAGCTGGCCACGATGCTGCGCGGCAACCTGGCGGCGGCCCTGCAGGGCCTGGCCGTGGTGCCGCTGCTGGCCGGCTTCGACGAGAACGCCGACGACCCCGAGCGGGCCGGGCGCATCGTGTCCTACGACGTGGTGGGCGGCAAGTACGACGAGGCCGGCGGCTACCACGCGGTCGGCTCCGGTTCGCAGTTCGCCAAGTCGGCGCTCAAGAAGCGCTTCGACCCGGACGCGGGCCTGGAGACCGCTGCGCGCGCGGCCTTCGAGGCGCTCTACGACGCCGCCGACGACGACTCCGCCACCGGCGGGCCGGACGTGTACCGGCGCATCTACCCGTCGCTGATCACCATCACCGGGCCGGAGGGCGCCGTGCGGATGCCGGAGGAGCGCACCTCCGAGATCGCCGGCGAGGTGGTCAACGGCCGGATGGAGAACCCGGGCGGCTGAGCCACGCCTGAGCAGAGCCCGTCGAGCGAGCAGATTCGAACCAGGAGTGCACAGACGTGACGATGCCGTTCTACACCTCCCCCGAGCAGCTGATGCGGGAGCGCTCCGAGCTGGCCCGCAAGGGCATCGCTCGGGGGCGCAGCGTGGTGGCGCTCAAATATGCCGGCGGGGTGCTGTTCGTCGCCGAGAACCCGTCCCCGACCCTGCACAAGGTCTCCGAGATCTACGACCGCATCGGGTTCGCCGCGGTCGGCCGCTACAGCGAGTTCGAGGCGCTGCGCGTGGCCGGGGTGCGCATCGCCGACGTGCGCGGTTACTCCTACGACCGCCGGGACGTGACCGGCCGGTCGCTGGCCAACACCTACGCCCAGCACCTGGGTGCCATCTTCACCGAGCAGATCAAGCCCTTCGAGGTGGAGATCTGCGTGGCCGAGGTGGGCTACACCGCTGAGGCCGACCAGCTGTACCGGCTGACCTACGACGGGTCCATCGTGGACGAACCGAAGTACGTGGTGATGGGCGGTCAGGCCGAGGCGATCAGCGGCAAGCTCAAGGACTCCTTCAGCGACGGGATGGAGCTGGGCGACGCGGTGCAGGTCTCGGTCAAGGCGCTGCAGTCCGGTGGGGACGGCAACCGCGAGCTCACCAGCGAAGCGCTGGAGGTCGCGGTCCTCGACCGGGCCCGCGAGCACCGCACGTTCCGGCGGATCAAGGGCGCGGCGCTGAAGTCGCTGCTGCCCGCATCCGGAGGGGCTTCCTCCGATTCGGACGGCGAGAAGGGCGACGGCTCCGCTACGAGCGAGTAGCTCCCACCGGTCGAGGCCCGGCTCCGCGGCGGAGCCGGGCCTCGACGTGTCCGCGGCGATCATCGTGACGGGCTGCGACCAAAATCCTTCGAACATCAATCGACCGCTGCCCGAACGGCGGACCGCCGAAAACCCCGAACAGCGCCTAGTGTGGAGGCATGCAGCGGCGGATCTTCGGCATCGAAACCGAGTTCGGGGTCACCTGCACGTTCCACGGGCAGCGCAGGTTGTCCCCGGACGAGGTGGCCAGGTACCTGTTCCGGCGGGTCGTGTCGTGGGGAAGGTCGTCGAACGTCTTCCTGCGCAACGGGGCGCGCCTCTACCTCGACGTGGGCTCGCACCCCGAGTACGCCACGGCCGAGTGCGACGACCTCACGCAGCTGGTCACCCACGACAAGGCGGGTGAGCGGATCCTGGAGGACCTGCTCATCGATGCCGAGCGCAGGCTCGCCGACGAGGGCATCGGCGGGGACATCTTCCTGTTCAAGAACAACACCGACTCGGCGGGCAACTCCTACGGCTGCCACGAGAACTACCTCGTCGGCCGGTCCGGCGAGTTCTCCCGCATCGCGGACGTGCTGCTCCCGTTCCTGGTCACCCGCCAGCTCATCTGCGGCGCGGGCAAGGTGCTGCAGACCCCGCGGGGGGCGGTGTACTGCCTGTCGCAGCGCGCCGAGCACATCTGGGAGGGCGTCTCCAGCGCCACGACGAGGTCGAGGCCGATCATCAACACCCGCGACGAGCCGCACGCCGACGCCGAGCGGTACCGGCGGCTGCACGTGATCGTGGGCGACTCGAACATGTCCGAGGTGACCACGCTGCTCAAGGTCGGCGTTGCCAACCTGGTCCTGGAGATGGTCGAGCAGGGCGTGCAGTTCCGCGACTTCAGCCTGGACAACCCGATCCGCGCCATCCGGGAGATCAGCCACGACATGACCGGCAGGCGCCCGGTGCGGCTGGCGGGCGGCCGGGAGGCCTCGGCCCTGGACATCCAGCGCGAGTACTACGGGCGGGCGGTCGACCACGTGGCCCGCCGGGGCTCGGATCCGATGACCGACCGGATCCTGGACCTGTGGGGCAGGGCGCTGGAGGCGATCGAGCAGCAGGACTACTCCAAGATCGACCGCGAGGTGGACTGGGCGATCAAGTACCGCCTGCTGGAGCGCTACCGCAGCAAGCACGGTTTGGAGCTGTCCAGCCCGCGCATCGCGCAGCTGGACCTCGCCTACCACGACATCCGGCGGGGCCGGGGCCTGTTCGACATGCTGCAGCGCAAGGACATGGTCGACCGCGCCACCGAGGACGGCGAGATCGAGGCGGCGAAGGACACCCCGCCGCAGAGCACCAGGGCCAAGCTGCGCGGCGACTTCATCGCGGCCGCGCAGGCCGCGGGCCGGGACTTCACGGTCGACTGGGTGCACCTCAAGCTCAACGACCAGGCGCAGCGCACCGTGCTGTGCAAGGACCCCTTCCGGGCCATCGACGAGCGGGTGGAACGCCTGATCAGCTCCCTGTGACCGCCGTGGCGGGGGTGCCTCGCCGCGCTGGAGCCCCGGCCGCTGCGCCGGTGCTCGGCGGAGCGGGCCTCCCCGCCCGGTTCCGCTGCGGCCCGCGGGCCGCAGCGGTCAGCTCTGCGGTGCCTGGCCGGTGGGGCGGATGGTGAGCTCGTTGACGTCGACCGAGGGCGGCTGGCCGAGCGCGTAGAGGACGCCGTTGGCGATGTCGTCGGCGTGCAGCTTGGGCACGTCGGTCCGGTTGGCGGTCATGTCGGTCTCGACCATGCCCGGCTGCACGAGCGTGACCCGCACGCCGGTGCCCACGCATTCGGCGCGGATGTTCTGCGCCATCCCGGTCACCGCCCACTTGGTGGCCGAGTAGAGGTTGCCGGGCCGGATGCCCCGCCCGGCGTTGGAGCCGGTGAGCACGAGGTGCCCCGTGCTGCGCACCAGCGCGGGCAGGGCGGCGCGGGCGGTGATGGCCGCGCCGTAGACGTTGGTCAGCACCATCTCGCGCCACTGGTCCGGCTCGGCGCCCCCGGTGCCGAGGAACGACGACGGGACGTTCATGCCGGCGTTGGCCAGCACGGCGTCCAGGCGCCCGTAGTGCTCCTCGACCTTCGCCACCGCGTCGGTGAGGCTGTCGTAGTCGGTCACGTCGCAGGGGAGCGCCATCGCGATGTGCTCGCCCAGCTCGTGCACCAGGTCGGTCAGCGAGTCGGTGGAGCGCGCCAGCAGCGCCACCTGGTAACCGTGGTCCGCGGCTCGCCGGGCGGTCGCGGCGCCGATGCCGCGGGAGGCTCCGGTGATCATCAATACCTGATCGGGCATGCACCCCACCTTAGGGAGCCGAACAACTGCCCGATCGGTTTCGCGTGCCCGATGCCGTCAGCGCCAATCGAAATCAACCGTCATTCGAATGGGTGTTCCTCGGGGAATGGCGGCCACCCGAACTCATGATCGAATGCTTCGGAGCTAGAGTGTCCTGGTGGCCACTGCGCGTGCTGAACGCTTGGTGAACTTGGTGCTCTGCCTGCTGTCGACGCGGCAGTATCTGACCGCAGAGCGGATCCGGCGGATCGTGGCCGGTTACGGCGAGGCCGCTTCGGACGAGGCGTTCTTCCGCACCTTCGAGCGGGACAAGGCCGAACTGCGCGACCTGGGGATCCCGTTGGAGACGGGTCGGAACTCGGCGTTCGACTCCGCCGACGGCTACCGCATCGCCCGCCGCGACTACGAGCTCGGCGACATCGACCTGGAGCCCGACGAGGCCGCTGCGGTGGCCCTGGCCGTGCGGCTGTGGGATTCCCCTGAGTTCACCTCGGCGGCCCGCGGTGCCCTGCTCAAGCTGCGCGCCGCAGGCGTGGAGGTCGACGAGCGCGCCGCCGGGGCCGTCGAGCCCAAGGTGCGCACCAGCGAGCCCGCGTTCGCCCCGCTGCACGCGGCGGTCCAGGAGGGGCGGGTCGTCGAGTTCGACTACCGCAGGCCGGGGACTTCCGAGGTCAAGCACCGCACCGTGGAGCCGTGGGGCGTGGTGTCCTGGCGCGGTCGCTGGTACGTCGTGGGCCACGACCGCGACCGCGAGGCCCCGCGCTGCTTCCGGCTCTCCCGCGTGCGGGGGCAGGTCGCGGTCGTGGGCGAGCCCGGTCGCGTGCAGCGCCCGCCGGACGTGGACCTGCTGCGGCTGGTCGCGGGCGACCAGCGCGAGCCACCGCCGCCGACCTCGGCCCAGGTGTGGGTCGCCGAGGGGCGCGCGCAGGGGTTGCGCAGGCGCGGCAAGGTCGTCGACGGCCTGGAGCTGGGCGGCGAGCCCGGCGACGTCCTCGAGCTCGACATCCACCCCGAGCACTCCGCCAGTTGGATCGCCGGCTACGGACCGGACGCCGCCGTGCTGCAGCCCGACACGCTGCGCAAGGCCGTCCACGAGATCCACCTCGACGCCCTGGGGGAGGGTCGATGACCAGCGCCACGCAACGACTGCCCAGGCTGCTGGCGCTGGTGCCCTACCTGCTCAGCAGGCCGGGAATCCCGATCGTCGACGCCGCCGCCGATTTCGGCGTGACCCCGCAGCAGCTGCGCAAGGACCTCGAACTGCTGTGGATGTGCGGGCTGCCCGGCTACGGGCCGGGTGACCTCATCGACCTGTCCTTCGGCAGCGACTCGATCACGGTGACCTACGACGCGGGCATGCGCAGGCCCCTGCGGCTGACCGCCTCCGAAGCGACGTCGCTGCTGGTCGCGCTGCGCGCGCTGGCCGAGACGCCGGGCGTGCCCGACTCGGACGCGGTGCAGCGCGCCCTGGCCAAGGTCGAGCACGCCGTCGGCCGCGCCCGCCCGGCCGGGGTCGTCGTCGGGCTCGGCGGCCAGGACGCGGCCGATCCCGAGGTGCGGCACGCGGTGCAGCGCGCCGCGACCGGGCGGCAAGCGTTGCGGATCCGTTACTACACCGCCTCGCGGGACGCGATCAGCGAGCGGACGGTCGATCCGATGCGTCTGCTGCTCATCGATGGGCGCAGCTACCTGGAGGCGTGGTGCCGAAGCGCGCGTGGCGTTCGGATGTTCCGGTTGGACCGAATCGACCACGCGGTGCTGCTCGACGAACCGGCCAGCCCGCCGTCCGAGGCCGAGCCGACCGACGTTTCCGCAGGTCTGTTCCAGCCCGCACCCGGCCAGCTGGTGGCCGAGCTGGAGCTGGACCCCGAGGCGCGCTGGGTCGCCGAGTACTACCAGGTCGACGAAGTCGTTGAGCTGGACGGTGGACGCGCGCGGGTGCGGATGCGCTACGCCGACGAGGCCTGGATGGCGCGGCTGCTGCTGGGGCTCGGCGGGCAGGTCAGGGTGCTCAGCCCGGAGGGGTTGGCGCGTGACGTGCGTCAACGCGCCGCTGCCGCCCTGACGCGGACCCGTCACCTGCCGTCCACCTGAGCGGGTTACGGTTGCCGCGTGCCGTACGTGTGGACTCTTGTTCTGCTCGCCGTGGGTCTGATCCTGCTGGTGTGGCTGCTGGTTCGGTCGTTCCTGGACATTCGCCGGTTCAGGGCCGTGCAGCGGCAGGTGGCGCGCGAGATCGGGGATCGGAGCGGCCTGGTAAAGGCCCGGGTCGCCGGTCTGAAGGTCGCGTTCGCGCAGCGCCGCCGCAGCTGACGAGAAGCAGAAGACGGCCTATTTGCCGGACCCTGTCCCGCGTACCATTGCGCTAGCAGGGACATCACGAAAGGTTGGAAGGATGCCAACTTTGCCAGGTGGCTGGGAACTGGTCCTGATCGTCTTGGTCCTGGTGCTGCTGTTCGGCGCCACCAAGTTGCCGCAGATGGCCCGTTCGCTCGGCCAGTCGGCCCGGGTGTTCAAGGCCGAGGCGCGCGGCATGAAGGCCGACGAGGAGAAGGCCAAGCAGGCCACGGCCGAGAAGGAGCAGAAGCCGGAGCTGACCTCGGGTGAGCCCGGTCCGCCGCCGGCCGCTTCCACGGTCGAGGACAAGCAGCAGAACGAGCAGAAGAACTGACCGAGAACGGGGAAAACGAGGTGGGTGCAAGTCCACTCAGCCGTCTGAACCCGTTCCGCGGTGATCGTCGTCGTTGGGGTCGCAGGCACAACCCCGACGGCACCATGACGCTCGTCGACCACCTCTTCGAGCTGCGCTACCGGCTCGGGGTGGCGATGACGGCCGTGATCATCGGCGCCGTCGTCGGGTTCATCTGGTTCTCCAGCGCGCCGTTCGGCTGGCCGACATTGTCGGACGTGCTGCTCCGGCCCTACTGCCAGCTCCCGGCCGAGCAGCGATTGAGCCCGCACGGCAGCTGCCAGTTGCTGCAGACCGAGCCGTTCGAGATCTTCATGCTGCGCATGAAGGTCGGCCTGTCGGTGGGTGCGCTGCTGTTCAGCCCGGTGTGGCTCTACCAGCTGTGGGCGTTCATCACCCCCGGCTTGCACGCCAACGAGCGCAAGTTCGCCCGGACCTTCGTGTTCTTCGCGACGATCCTGTTCTGCGCGGGCGCCGTGATGGCCTACTTCGTGGTGCCCGAGGCGTTGACGTTCATGGCCGGCTTCGGCGGCGGGGCCTTCTTCACCGCGCTCAGCGGTGGCAAGTACATCAGCTTCGTGCTGCTGCTGCTGGTGATCTTCGGGGTGAGCTTCGAGCTGCCGCTGCTGCTGGTGATGCTCAACCGCGCCGGGATAGTCACCTACGACAAGCTGCGCAGCTGGTGGCGCGGCATGGTGTTCGCGCTGTTCGTGTTCGCCGCCGTGGCGACCCCGGGGCAGGACCCGTTCTCGATGCTCGCCCTGGCCGCGGCGCTGAGCGTGCTGTTCGCGGTCGCGATGGCGATCTGCCGCGGGCACGACCGGCGCAAGGCCAGGAAGCTCCAGGAGCAGGGCCTGACCGAGGAGGGACTGGACGAGGCGTCCAAGATCGACGACTCTCCCTCGGAGCTGGACCCCACGCCCTCGGCGATCAAGCACGACGACGTCACGTAGGCCCCGGCCGGTGCTGCGCGAGCCGAACTGAAGATCGACAGGGCCTGGCGGAACCGGGTGCCGGTGGGATTAGATGCGTGGCCATGCGCTGTGTCCTGGTGATCAATCCCGCGGCCGGTGGAGGCCTGACCGCGAAGGTGGTCGGCGAGCTCGTCGACCACCTTCGCGCTGTCTGCGAGGTGCGGACGGTCATGGCCACCTCCGCCGAGGGCACCGAGGCGGCCGTGCGACGCGCGGTGGCCGACGAGGCCGACGTGCTGGCCGTGGTCGGCGGCGACGGCGTCGCGCACCTGGCCGTGCAGGCCTGCGCGGAGTCCGAGACCGCGCTGGCGCTCCTTCCCGCGGGAACCGGCAACGACCTGGCCCGGGGGCTCGGCATCCCCCGCGAGCCGGTCGCGGCGGCCAGGGCGATGGCCGAGGCGATCGGCTGCGAGTCGCGGCGGCGCATCGATCTGGGCAAGGTCGCGGGCACCGGCTGGTTCGCCACCGTGCTGTGCGCCGGGTTCGACGCGGCGACCAACGCTCGCGCCAACCGGATGCGCTGGCCGCGCGGTCAGCGCCGCTACGACCTGGCGACGGCGCTGGAGCTGGCCGGACTGCGGCAGCAGCCGCTGCGGGTGGAGACCGAGGGCAAGCTGCTGGACCTGAACGCGACGCTGGTCGCCCTGGGCAACACGCCCTTCTACGGCGGCGGGGTCCCGGTGTGCCCGGGCGCCGATCCCGGCGACGGGCTCTTCGACGTGACCGTCGTGGGCGAGGTGTCGCGCCGCGAGCTGCTTCGCATCCTGCCCACGGTGCGCAGCGGGGGCCACGTGGCGCACCCGGCGGTCACCACGCTGCGGGCGAGCGCGGTGCGGCTGGGCGGCGACAACGGCTGGCTGGCCTTCGCCGACGGCGAGCCCCAGGCGCGGCTGCCGCTGACCGTGCGCAACGTGCCGGGGGCGCTGGACGTGATCGACCCGGTGTGAGTTGTGGCGCATCGCACTCGCGGCTCGGGCTCGGCTGAGACAGGCGTCGCCCCGATGTGAAAACCTGGGGACGTGGCTGCCAGCCGTTCCAACCCGACCCAGCTCTCGCCGGCCGACGCGTACGCGGCGCATTCCCGCCGGAGCGCTCATCCGAAACTGGCCGAGTTCATCGCGGGGCTGTCCTTCGAACTGGACCCCTTCCAGCAGACCGCCTGCCAGGCGCTGGAGACCGGGCGAGGGGTGCTGGTGTGCGCCCCGACCGGTGCGGGCAAGACCGTGGTGGGCGAGTTCGCCGTGCACCTGGCGCTGACGGAGGGGCGCCGGTGCTTCTACACCACGCCGATCAAGGCGCTGTCCAACCAGAAGTACGCCGATCTCTGCGAGCGCCACGGCAGTGAGGCGGTCGGCCTGCTCACCGGCGACACCTCGATCAACGGCGACGCCCAGGTGGTCGTGATGACCACCGAGGTGCTGCGCAACATGCTCTACGCGGGCTCGCGAGGCCTGGACCAGCTCGGCTACGTGGTCATGGACGAGGTGCACTACCTCGCCGACCGGTTCCGCGGCGCGGTCTGGGAGGAGGTCATCCTGCACCTGCCGGACTACGTGCAGGTCGCGAGCCTGTCGGCGACGGTGAGCAACGCCGAGGAGTTCGGCGAGTGGCTGCAGGAGGTGCGCGGCGACACCACCGTGGTGGTCGACGAGCACCGCCCGGTGCCGCTCTGGCAGCACATGCAGGTCGGACCGCGGATGTTCGACCTGTTCGGCGGTGAGACGGACGACCGCGAGCTCAAGATCAACGGTCATCTGCTGCGCCACACCCAGCAGCTGGCTCGCACCCACCTGCCGCAGCGCGGGCGCCGCGGTGGCCCGCAGGACAAGCGCAAGGGCCCGCGGCCACCGCGGTTCCACCCGCCGTCGCGGCTGGAGATGCTGACCAGCCTGGACTCGGCCGGACTGCTGCCGGCGATCGTGTTCATCTTCAGCCGCAACGGCTGCGACCAGGCCGTGTCGCAGTGCGTGCGGGCGGGCCTGCGGCTGACCTCCGAATCGGACGTCGAGCAGATCCGCGAGATCGTCGACGAGCGCACCGCCAACCTGCCCGAATCGGATCTGGCGGTGCTCGGCTTCTGGGAGTGGCGCGAGGCCCTGGAGCGCGGGGTGGCCGCCCACCACGCGGGTCTGCTGCCCGCGTTCAAGGAGACCGTCGAGGAGCTGTTCGTGCGCGGCCTGGTCAAGGCCGTGTTCGCCACCGAGACCCTCGCGCTGGGCATCAACATGCCCGCTCGCACCGTGGTGCTCGAGCGGCTGGTGAAGTTCAACGGCGAGTCGCACGTCGACCTCAGCCCCGGCGAGTACACGCAGCTCACCGGCCGCGCCGGGCGACGCGGCATCGACGTCGAGGGCCACGCGGTCGTGCTGTGGCAGCCGGGCATGGACCCCAAGCAGGTGGCCGGCCTCGCCTCCACGCGCACCTACCCGTTGCGCTCGTCGTTCCGCCCGGGCTACAACATGGCGGTCAACCTGGTGCAGCGAGTGGGCCGCGACGCGGCCCGGGACCTGCTGGAGCAGTCCTTCGCGCAGTTCCAGGCCGACCGGTCGGTGGTGGGCACGGCGCGCCGGGTGGAGCGCAACACCGAGGCCCTGGAGGGCTACGCCGAGGCGATGCACTGCCACCTCGGCGACTTCGGCGAGTACTTCGAGCTGCGCAAGCGCATCAACCAGCGCGAGAAGGAGCTGTCCAAGCAGAACCGGCAATCCCGGCGCGCGGAGGCGGCCAAGTCCTTGGAGAAGCTCCGCAAGGGCGACGTGATCGCCGTGCCCGCGGGACGCCGGGCGGGGTTGGCCGTGGTGATCGACCCGGGTCTGGAACCGCTGGGCGAGCCGCGGCCCCTGGTGGTCACCGAGGACCGCTGGTCGGGCAGGCTCTCGGTCGCCGACTTCACCTCGCCGGTCGAGGCGCTGGGCAAGCTCAAGCTGCCCAAGCACGTCGACACCCGGTCTCCGAAGTCCCGCCGGGATCTGGCCTCGTCGCTGCGCAACACCGGGCTGAGCTCCGCGGACAACCGCGGCAGGCGGCGGTCGAACCCCTCCGACGACGAGGAGCTGGCCACGCTGCGCCGGGCGATGAAGGCCCACCCCTGCCACGGCTGCGACGAGCGGGAGGCGCACGCGCGCTGGGCCGAGCGCTACGAGCGGTTGCGCGTCGAGAACGAGGGCCTGCGTCGCAAGGTCAGCAGCACCACGCACTCGCTGGCCCGGTCGTTCGACCGCATCGTGGCGCTGCTGACCGAACGCGACTACCTGCCGCCCACCGAGGGCAAGCCGGGGGAGGAACCCGGCACGCAGGCCGCGCAGGTCACCGAGCACGGCCGCAGGCTCTCCCGGCTCTACAGCGAGTCCGACCTGCTGGCGGCGGAGTGCCTGCGGGTGGGTGTCTGGCGCGATCTGGGCGCCCCCGAACTCGCCGCCGTGGTGTCCGCGCTGGTCTACGAGTCGCGCCGGGAGGGGCTGGCGCCCCAGGTGCCGTCCGGTTCGATCACCGAGGCGCTGGACGCGACCTGGCGGCTGTGGGCCGAGCTGGAGGACGACGAGCGCAGGCACAAGCTGGGCCGCACGCGCGAGCCCGACGCCGGGTTCGCCTGGCCGGTGTTCCGCTGGGCCCGCGGCGAGTCCCTCGAGAAGGTGCTGACCACCGCCGAGGACAGCGGGCACGAGCTCTCCGCCGGGGACTTCGTGCGCTGGTGCAGGCAGGTCGTGGACCTGCTGGACCAGATCCGCGACGTGGTGGGCACCGCTGAGCCGGTGGGCGCGGCCGCGGCCAAGGCGGTCACCGCGATCCGCCGCGGCGTGGTGGCTGCCGGGGGCGTGTGACGGTCCGGGGCTGTCCACGCCCGCGTCCCGCTGTGGTTGGATCGTTGACCGTCGGCTCACGCCCGAGAGCTCTTCCGGAGGTGCCAATGTCGTCCCCCTACGGCCCGCAAGGGGGTTACCCCCAGTGGGGGCAGCAGCCGCAGGGGCCCGGGATGCAACCTGGTGGGATGCCGCCGGGGTACCCGCCGTCGGGCGGGTACGCCCCGCAGCAGCCGCCGCAGGCCCCGCCGCCGCAGCAGCCCGCACCGCAGGCACAACCCCAGCAGCCGCCGCAGGCCCCGCCGCAACCGCAGCAGCAGTACGGTTACGGCCAGCCGCAGCCGTTCTACCCCTCGCCGGGTGGCTTCGGCTTCCAGCCGGAGCCACCGCGCAAGAAGCGCAAGGCGCTGCCGTGGGTGCTCGGCGGTCTCGGCGGGCTGCTCGTGATCGCCGTGGTGTGCGTGCTCGGTTTCATCACGCCCGGGTGGTTCGTGAGCTCGGTGTTCGACGCCGGCAGCGTGCAGAAGGGCGTCGAGCAGACGCTCAAGGACTCCTACGGCATCCCGGGCGTTTCCGGGGTGACCTGCCCGGACGGCCAGGAGGTCGAGCCCGGCAACAGCTTCCAGTGCCAGGTCCGGGTCGACGGCCAGGACAAGACCGTCACGATCACGGTCAAGAACGCCGAAGGGGTCTACGAGGTCGGCCACCCGAAGTGATCCGGTGCGCGACCGGAAAACCGGTCGCGCACCCGCGGGTGCGCCCGGCACGATCGGGCGCGTGAGCGATCCCGATGTGCGAGTGCTGACCGAATCCGAGTACCGGGCCGCGAGCGACCTGTTCCTGCAGACGCTCCTGGTCGCCCCGATGGACGACGAGCGCTGGGCGGGGACCAAGGACCGCTACGAGGCCGGAAGGGTGCTCGGCGCCCACGTCGACGGGGAGCTCGTCGGCACCGTGATGTCGATGTCCAACGACCTGACCGTTCCCGGCGGGCGGCGGGTACCCGCGGCGGCCGTGACCGGGGTCGGCGTGCGCGCGGACCGGACCCGCCGGGGGCTGCTCACCGCGCTGATGCGCGAGCAGCTCGACGACGCCGCGGCGCGCGGCGAGGTCGTCGCGATGCTGCACGCCAGCGAGGCGGTCATCTACGAGCGCTTCGGCTACGGCCCGGCCACCCGGTGCCGCGAGGTCGAGATCGACCGCGGCCGAGCCCGGTTGCGCGAGACCGCGCCGCGCGGCGGCCGGGTCCGGATCCTGCCGCGCGAGCAGGCGGGCGAGCGAATGCGCGCGCTGTACCAGGCCTGCCGGGACGACCGGGCGGGGCTCATCGACCGGCCGGACGCCTGGTGGCCGGCCCGCAAGCAGCACCGGACCGGCAAGGGCGCCACCGTCGCGGTGCACTCCGACGAGTCGGGTGCGGACGACGGGTACGTGCTCTACGAGCCCGCGAAATCGGCTGATTCGCTCGAGGTCTACGACCTCGTGGCCGCCGACGCGACCGCAGCCGCCGAGCTGTGGCGGTTCCTGTTCGGCGTCGACCTCGTCGGCTCGATCAACGGCCACGAGCGCCCGCTCGACGAACCGATCGAGTGGTTGCTCGCCGACTCGCGGGCCTGCCGCACCACCAACGTCGGGGACGACCTGTGGTTGCGGCTGCTCGACGTGCCGACCGCTCTGCGCGCTCGCAGCTACGGCCCGGGCGACCCGGTGGTGATCGAGGTCCGCGACGCGTTCCTGCCCGCCAACGCGGGGCGGTACCGCATCACCGCGCAGGGCGCCGAGAGCACCGATGCGGCACCGGACCTCGGCCTCGACGTGGCGGTTCTGGCGGTGGTCTACCTCGGCGACCGCCGCGTCACCGATCTCGCCGCCGCCGGCCTCGTCGAGGAGCGCACGCCGGCATCGGCGGCCGCGGCCGACGCGCTGTTCGTCACGGCGCGGAGCCCGTGGTGCGGCACGGGCTTCTAGGGTGCGCATCGAAGCCGTCCTGATCGGCGGTGCGGGTGGGAGAACCTCAGCGGCCTCCCGGGCTCGCGCGTCGTTCCTCGTGCGTGCCGATCCGCGGCGTCACGACGTGCTCGCCGCGAAGCCGCTGAGAACCTCCGGCGGCGCGAGCTGCTCGCCGGCTCACCGAAAGAGGTTCGACGCGATCCCTAGCGTTCTCGTATGTCCACTCTGGAGTTTTCAAGCTGCGAGCCCGCGTCGAGGCGCTTCGGTCCGGTCGGCCGCCACCGCACCGACGGCCGGTGAAAGTGGTCGCGTCACGGGGAATCCGGCGCTCGGGCTCGCGCTCGTGGAGCGATTCCGGAGCGCGATCGGCTCGCGATCCGGCGGGCGTGCTCGGGGGTGCTGATCGGGAGCGTGGTGAACAGCGTACTGGGGACGGTGCTGAATCCGGTTGCCATGCACCGAGCATGACATCGATCAAACAGAGTTTCGATCGCTCGGTGGAGTGATTGATGGCGGACGTGTTCGAAATCCGGTGCCGCTGAACCGAATCGGGCCGTAGTCGATCCTCGACTCCGCAGCTCCCATGCCCCGCAATCGATTTCCCGACTCGCCGTCGGCGTGTCGGGACGGGGTCGCTCCGGACGTCGAGGCGCTCAGCGGGGAGCGGAGAAGCGCAGGGCCCGACACGCCGGTGGCGAGTCGGGCCCTGCGGAACGGCTGCGAGGGCTCAGCCCTCCAGCGCGGTGATGAGCCGGTCGATGCTCGCGCCCAGGCCCCAGGTCGACTGCAGTTCGCGCAGCCGGGCCACGTCCGCCGCGCCCCGCGGCAGGGCATCGCCCTCCCGGTCGGCGACGACCGGGGCGTCGCGCACCACGCGGACCACCGCGGGCGCGGCGGCGAGGTACTGCGCGGCCTCGGCCAGCTTCTCCCGGTTCCGGGGCGTCACCCGCTTGTCCCCGGAGGTCGCGCCGGCCAGCAGCGCATCCAGCGACCCGAACTGCGTGATCAGCTTCGCCGCGGTCTTCTCGCCGATCCCGGCCACGCCCGGCAGGCCGTCCGAGGGGTCGCCGCGCAGGATCGCCATGTCGGCGTAATCGTCGCCCGCGCGCTCGACGGTCAGCGCGTACTTCTCGGCCAGCTCCGCCGGTCCGTAGTCCTGCGCCTTGTTCAGCCCGGCCCCGATGTAGATCACCCGGATCTGGGGCTCGGCGCGGACCAGCTGGAACAGGTCGCGGTCGCCGGTGACCACCTCCACCGGATCGGTGCGCTCGCGGTCGGCCAGCGCGCCGATGACGTCGTCGGCCTCGTAGCCCTCGGCCTCGGCGGTGGTGATGCCCGCCGCGTCGAGGACCTCCAGGATCACCGGGATCTGCGGCGAGAGCGCATCCGGGACCTCCTCGGCATCCGAGTCCTCCTCGGCCACCCGGTGGGTCTTGTACGACGGCAGCGCCCGCACGCGGAACTCCGGGCGCCAGTCGTTGTCCAAGCACGCCACCAGCCGCGACGGGCGGCGTTCGGAGATCAGCCGGGCGAGCATGTCGCAGAACCCGCGCACCGAGTTCACCGGCGTGCCATCGGGGGCGGTCAGCGAATCCGGCAGCGCGTAGTACGAGCGGAACCACAACCCTGCCGAGTCGACGAGCATGAGCGGACCAGTCACGCGTCCCAGCTTGTCACGCCCGCAGGCGCGCTCGCGCCCGACCTGCCCGGTCAGTCCCGCAACGCGGCGTTCGCGCGCTCGCGGGCCCCGGCGGCGCCACCTGCGCCGATCGCGGCCTCGGCCGCGCGCTGCCAGTCCGGCAGGGCGTGCTCGGCCAGCGCCGCGCCGACCGCGGGCAGCGCCGCCGCGGTCATCGACAGGCTGCTGACCCCCAGCCCGACCAGCACCCCGGCCAGCGCGGGGTCGGCGGCGGCCTCGCCGCACACGCCCACCGGCTTGCCCAGCTCGCCCGCGGCCCGGCCCAGCGCGGCGATCAGCCGCAGCAGCGCCGGCTGCCACGGGTCGTTGAGCGCGGCGAGCGCGCCGGTCATCCGGTCGGCGGCGCAGGTGTACTGGGCCAGGTCGTTGGTGCCGATGCTGGCGAAGTCCACCTCGGCCAGCAGCTCCTCGGCGCACAGCGCCGCCGCGGGCGTCTCGACCATGACCCCGGCGCGGCTCGCGCCGGCCGCGCGGGCCCGCTCGGCGAACCACGCCGCTTCGTCCGGCGTGGCCACCATCGGTGCCATCACCGAGACCTCCGCTCCGGTCTCGGCGGCGGCCGAGACGATCGCGGCCAGCTGGCGGTCCAGCACCCCGGGGTGCTCGAAGGCGATGCGCAGCCCGCGCACCCCCAGCGCGGGGTTGGGCTCGGCCGCGCTCTCCAGGAACGGCAGCGGCTTGTCCGCCCCGGCGTCCAGCGTGCGCACCACGACCGGCTTGCCCGCGAAGGGGCGCAGCACCTCGGCGTAGGCCGCGCGCTGGGCGGCCTCGGACGGTTCGGTCGCCGCGTCCAGGAAGCAGAACTCGGTGCGGAACAACCCCGAACCCGCCGCCCCGGCTTCCAGGGCCGACTTCGCGTCGGCCGCGGAACCGACGTTGGCCAGCAGCTTCACCGGGTGCCCGTCGGAGGTGCCGCCGGCGCCGCGCCACCGGCGGTGGGTGCGCTCGGCGGCCTGCGGTGCGACGGCCTCGTCGACGAGCTCGACGGTTCCGGAGGCGCCGTCCACCCGGGCTCCGCCACCGGTTCCGGTGAGCACGCCGCGGGCGGCGACGACCGCGGGGATGCCCAGCGCGCGGGCCAGGATCGCGGTGTGCCCGGTCGGGCCGCCCTCCTCGGTCACCAGCGCCAGCACCAGATCGGGGTCGAGATCGGCGGTGTCGGCGGGGGCCAGGTCGCGGGCCAGCAGGACGCTCGGGCCCTCCGGGGCCGGCACTCCGGGCGCGACCGCGCCGGTCAGCTCGGCGACCACGCGGTCGCGCACGTCGTGCACGTCGCGAACCCGCTCGGCCAGGTAGCCGCCCGCGGCGGCCAGCGCATCGGCGAACTCGGCGGCTGCCTCGAACACCGCGCGCGGTGCGGGCAGCAGCCGCTCGGCGACGGCCCGTTCGGCCTTGTCCAGAAGCGCCGGGTCGGTGGCCATCGCCGCGGTCACCTCCAGCAGCGCCGCGGCCTCGCCGGCGGACGCCCCGGCGCGGTCGCGCAAGCGCCGGGCGACGGCCTCGGCGGCCGGGCGGATGCGCGCCGCCTCGGCCTCCGGGTCGGCGGGCCGCGGACCGCGATCCGGTTCGGGCAACCGGTCCGGAACCAACAACACCGGGCCCGCCGCCCGACCCGGGCTGACACCGACTCCCCGCAGCGTGGACATGCACCTCTCCCAACCGTGCCGAGGTTTCCCCCGTCTCAACGAAGCCTTGACAATATGACAACACAGGGCAGAATCAGGCAACACCAAACAGCAATCGGAGGAAAACGGGCATGTACGGGGCGGAGCGCCAGCAGCTGCTGGCGCAGCGGGCACGACGCGACGGGCGCATCGACGTCACCGCCGCGGCGGCCGAGTTCGAGGTGGCTCCCGAAACGATCCGCCGCGATCTCGCCGCGCTGGAACGGCAGGGGCTGCTGCGGCGCGTCTACGGCGGTGCCATCCCGGTGGAGCGGCTCGACTTCGAGCCCGGCGTCTCGTTGCGCGACCAGACCAACGCCGGGGACAAGGAGCGCATCGCCAAGGCCGCGTTCGACCAGGTCCCCGCCCGGGGCACGGTGCTGCTCGACGCGGGCACCACGACCGCCAGGCTGGCCGGTCTGCTGCCCGCCGACCGGGAGCTGACCGTGGTGACCAACTCGCTGCCCGCGGCCAACCAGCTGGCCACCCGCACCAACTACAACGTGCACCTGCTCGGCGGCCGGATCCGCGGCACGACGCTGGCCACCGTGGAGTCCTGGGCGCTGGACGTGCTGCGCGGGCTGACCGTCGACGTCGGGTTCTTCGGCACCAACGGCTTCTCGGTCGAGCGCGGGTGCACCACGCCGGACCCGGCCGAGTCCGCGGTGAAGGCCGCGATGGTGGCGGCCAGCCGCAAGCGGGTGCTGCTAGCCGACCACAGCAAGTACGGCGACGACCGGTTCAGCCGGTTCGCCGAGCTCGCCGAGATCGACGTGGTGATCACCGACGGCGGCCTCGACGAGGCCGCCGTCGACGAGATCAAGCGCACCGAGGCGGAGGTGGTGCTGGCGTGATCGTGACCGTGACGCCCAACCCCAGCCTGGACCGCACGGTGCAGGTCGACCGGCTCGACCCCGGCGAGGTGCACCGCGCCCGGCGGGTGCACCTCGATCCCGGCGGCAAGGGCGTGAACGTGGCGCGGGCGCTGGCCGCCGCCGGCGTTCCCACGCTGGCCGTGCTTCCCTCCGGGGGCGCCGAGGGCGCGCGGCTGGCCGAGCTGCTCGCGCCCGAAGCGGTGCCGGTGGTCGAGGTGCCGGTGCACGCGCCCACCCGCAGCAACATCGCGGTGGTCGAGTCCGACGGCACCACCAGCAAGTTCAACGAGCCCGGCCCGCAGCTGACCGCGGCCGAGGTCGCCGCGCTGGAGACCTCGGTGGCCGAGCTGGCCGGGCGCGCCGAGTGGCTGGTGACCTGCGGCAGCTTGCCCGACGGATGTCCGCAGGACCTGCACGCCCGCGTCGTGACCGCGGCGCGGGCCGCGGGGACCCGGGTCGCCGTCGACACCTCCGGCGCGCCGCTGGGGCTCGCCTGCCAGGCCGGGCCCGACCTGGTCAAGCCGAACCTCGCCGAGCTGGCCGAGGTCGCGGGCGGGCCGCTGCGCGATCTCGGCGACGTGCTCGACGTCGCCGACCGGCTGCGCGCCGGTGGCGTGGGCGCCGTGCTGGTCAGCCTCGGACGGCTGGGCGCGGTGCTGGTGGGTGCGAACGGCGCGCGGTACGCCACCGCTCGCGCCACCGAGGTGCGCAGCACGGTCGGAGCGGGCGATGCGATGCTCGCCGGATTCCTGCGCGCGAGCGGAACCGAGGAGGTCGCGCTGCGCAGCGCGGTCGCCTACGGCACGGCCGCGGTCGGGCTGGCGGGAAGCCGCATGCCCGGCCCGGACGACGTCCACCCGCAAGCGGTGCGGGTGGACGCAGTGGACAGAACAGTGAGCCTCAGCGGAGTGGCTGCATGACTACCGAACTGATCACCCAGGACCTCGTCGACCTGGACCTGACCGGCACCGACCGCGAAGCCGTGGTGCGCGACCTCGCGCAGCGGCTGGTCGACGCGGGGCGGGTCACCGACCTGGAGGCCTTCTTGGCCGACGTCGAGGCCCGCGAAGCGCAGATGCCCACCGGCCTGGAAGGCGGCATCGGCATCCCGCACTGCCGCTCGGCGGCGGTGACCGCGCCGTCGCTGGCCTTCGGCCGCAGCCGCTCCGGCGTCGACTTCGGGGCCGAGGACGGCCCCGCCAAGCTCATCTTCCTCATCGCCGCGCCGGAAGGCGGCGGGGACGAGCACATGAAGGTGCTGGCCGCGCTCGCCCGGCGACTGGTGCGCGCGGAGTTCAAGCGGACGCTGCTGGAAACCACCGACAGCGCCGCGCTGGCCGCCTACGTCAGCGAGGAGGTCGCGCCGTGAAGTACGTCGCCGTCACCGCCTGCCCGACCGGCATCGCGCACACCTACATGGCCGCCGAGGCCCTGGAGCAGGCCGCCAAGGACAACGGGGACGAGCTGCAGGTCGAAACCCAGGGTTCGGCCGGCTCGACCCCGCTGGCCGCCGAGGACATCCGGGCCGCCGACGCGGTGATCTTCGCCGCCGACGTCGGGGTGCGCGACCGCGAGCGCTTCGCGGGCAAGCCGGTCGTGGAGGCCTCGGTCAAGCAGGCCATCAACGACGCTCCCGGGCTGCTCGGGCGGGCCGCCGAGGCCGCCGGCGAGCCCGCGCCCGAACCCGGCGCCGCCCCGGCCGAGGAGGCCGAATCGGCGCTGGACAGCAAGGTCGTCCCCGGAGCCGGGTTCGGCAGCAGGCTGCGGCAGTGGCTGATGACCGGCGTGAGCTACATGATCCCGTTCGTGGCCGCAGGCGGTCTGCTGATCGCGCTGAGCTTCGCCCTCGGCGGTTACCAGATCACCGACGCGCCACCGGTCACCGACCACTTCGACGCCGCCAGCCTGACCTCCTGGGCCGCGCTGGCCAACCAGATCGGCTCGGCGGCCTTCGAGTTCCTGGTGCCGGTGCTGGCCGGGTTCATCGCCTTCGCCATCGCCGACCGGCCCGCCATCGCACCGGGTTTCGTCGGCGGTGCCATCGCGACCACCGTCGGAGCGGGGTTCCTCGGCGGGCTGGTGGCCGGTCTGCTGGCCGGTGCGGTCATCGCCGCGCTCAAGACCGTCAAGGTGCCGCGCGGCATCGCCGGGATCATGCCGGTCGTGGTGCTGCCGCTGGTGGGCACGCTGGTGGTCGGCGTGCTGATGTTCGTGGTCGTCGGCAAGCCGATCGCGCTGGCCATGTCCGGGCTCACCGACTGGCTCACCGGGCTGTCCGGGGCGAACGCGGCGCTGCTGGGCGCCCTGCTGGGCGCGATGATCGCCTTCGACATGGGCGGGCCGATCAACAAGGTCGCCTACACCTTCGCGGTGGGCGGCCTGAGCATCGGCGGCACGACCTCGCTGGAGATCATGGCCGCGGTGATGGCCGCGGGCATGGTCCCGCCGCTGGCGCTGGCCCTGGCCTCGGCGGTGCGCGGCAAGCTGTTCACCCCGGCCGAGCGCGCCAACGGGCGCACCGCGTGGTTGCTGGGCGCCTCGTTCATCACCGAGGGCGCGATCCCGTTCGCCGCGGCCGATCCGCTGCGGGTCATCCCGTCGGCCGTCATCGGCGCGGCCACCACCGGTGCGCTGTCGATGACCTTCGGCGCGACCCTGCGCGCCCCGCACGGAGGCATCTTCGTGACCCCGCTGGTGGGCAACCCGCTGCCGTACCTCGCGGCGATCGTGATCGGCACGCTGGTGTCGGCGGCGGCGGTGCTGCTGGCCAAGCAGTTCGGCCGCGCCGCCGCGCAGCCCGCCGCCGCGCCGGCCGAGACCGCGGTCGCCGCCTGAGAACCACCCAGTCCCCACGAACCCGAGAGGAAATCGCATGGAACGCCGCGTCCGCATCGCCGCCTCGGTCGGCCTGCACGCCCGCCCCGCCGCCCTGTTCGCCAAGGCCGCCGCGGCGCAGACCGAGAAGGTCACCATCGCCAAGGTCGTCGACGGGCAGGCCGGCGAACCGGTCGACGCCGCCAGCGTGCTGGGCCTGATGGGCCTGGGCGCGCACCACGGCGAGGAGGTCGAGCTCAGCTGCGCCGACGAGACCGCGCTCGACGAGCTGGCCGCCATGCTGGAGCAGGACCTGGACGCCACCCCGGCCTGAGCTCCGCGCGCCGCGTTCCGGCCTCGAACCGCACGCGGATCGAGGCCGGAACGCCTTCGGCCGGTGCCGCCTGGGTGGCGGTCTTCGATCTCGCCGCGCCGGACCGCGCGGGCGGCGGGCGCGCGGCCCGGGATTAGGCTTGGACCATGGCCACTGTCTCGTTGAAGCAGGATCCCGCCGTCCTCGCAGCCCGCCTGACCCGCGCTGCGGAGACCGCAGCCGCCTCCGATCTGGACGCGCTGCTGATCACCCCCGGATCCGACCTGCAGTACCTGCTGGGAGTCGGCGGGGAGTCGCACGAGCGGCTGAGCTGCCTGGTGCTGCCCGCGACCGGCAAGCCCGCGCTGGTGGTGCCCAAGCTCGAAGCCCCCGGCTACGCCGACGTCCCGCTGGCCGAACTCGGCATCGAGGTGGTGACCTGGGTCGACGGGCAGGACTCGCACGGCATGGTCGCCGACCTGCTCGGTTCGCCCGCGCGGATCGCGGTGGCCGACGCGATGCCCGCGCTGCACACCCTGCCGCTGCGCGGCGCGCTGCCCGGTGCCGAGCAGGTGCTGGCCTCCCCGGTGCTGCGCGAGCTGCGGATGCGCAAGGACGCCGCCGAGATCGCCGGGCTTCGCGAGGCCGGTGCCGCCATCGACCGCGTGCACGCGCGGATGGCCGAGTTCCTCAAGCCCGGTCGCACCGAAGCCGAGGTCGGGGCCGACATCACCGGGGCGATCCTGGCCGAGGGGCACACCGAGGCCGCCTTCGTCATCGTCGGCTCCGGGCCCAACGGCGCCAGCCCGCACCACTCGGTCTCCGACCGGGTCATCCAGCGCGGTGACGTCGTGGTCGTCGACATCGGCGGTCCGATCAGCAGCGGGTACAACTCCGACTGCACCCGCACCTACGCCGTCGGCGATCCCGGCGACGAGGTGCGCGAGACCTACGCGGTGCTGCAGGCCGCGCAGCGCGCCGCCGTGCGTGCCGTGCGCCCGGGGGCGACCGCGGAGTCCATCGACGCCGCCGCCCGCGAGCCGATCGCCGCGGCCGGGTTCGGCGAGAACTTCGTGCACCGCACCGGGCACGGCATCGGCCTGGACGTGCACGAGGAGCCCTACATCGTGGGCGGCAACGAGCTGCCGCTGGAGGAGGGCATGGCCTTCAGCGTCGAGCCCGGCATCTACCAGCAGGGCACGTGGGGCGCCCGCATCGAGGACATCGTCATCGTCACCGCGGACGGAGTCGAGAGCGTGAACAACCAACCGCACGAGCTGGTGGTGCTACCCGCGTGAACGACAGGACGAGCGCAACGGCCGCGTTGGAGGCCACCGACCGGGCGATCCTGCGCGAGCTCGCGTGGGACGGCCGGTGCAGCTTCACCGACCTCGCCGAACGAGTCGGGCTGAGCGTGTCGGCCGTGCACCAGCGGGTGCGGCGGCTCGAACAGCGGGGAGCCCTGCAGGGCTACACCGCCAAGGTCGACGGCGACCAGATCGGGTTGCCGCTGACCGCGTTCATCTCGCTGACCCCGATCGACCCGGCGGCCCCGGACGACTACCCGCAGCGCCTGGAACACCTGCCGCAGATCGAGTCCTGCTACTCGGTGGCCGGCGACGAGTCCTACATCCTGCAGGTGCGGGTGGAATCCCCGCTGGGCCTGGAGGAGCTGCTGCGCCAGATCCGCGAGGCGGCCAAGGTCTCCACCCGCACCACCGTCGTGCTGTCCACGCCGTTCGAGAACCGCCCGCCGGCGATCTAGGAAGGTTTCGCGTGGCGGTGCGTCGCGGTTAGCGCGTCTCGCTGGCCGGTACGGCGTGCAGGTCGCCGCGCTCGTCGGGGAGGCAGGCCGCGCGGCGGTCCTCGGTGGCCATGAACTCGCCGAGGCAGCTGGCGATCTGGGCGTGCCCGGCGGCGTTGGGGTGGAACGACTCCTGCATCGCGTGCGGGGCGCGGCGGTCGTCCTGCAGGCTCTCCCAGTCGACGGTCAGGCGGGTGAACCACTCGCCCTCGGCCGTCCGGGGGTCGCCGGTGCAGGCCTCGTGCCCGCGCCCGGCCCGGGAGAGGTCCAGGAACCGCGCCCCGGCCTCGCGCGCGGCCGCCTGCAGGCCCGCCGACAGTTGCGGCACCCCGGTGTCGCGGATCCAGGCCATGTCGGTGGTCTGGAACGGGCAACCGGACAGCCCGTGCAGCTCCGGCCGGATCCCCGGGCCCACCGGCGAGGCGTAGGACTGCAGGATCAGCGAGTAGCTCGCCGGGGTGTAGCCGGCCTCGTCGAGCACCCGGCGGATGTCGCCGAGCGCGGCCAGCACCTTCGGCCGCATCTGCGCGACGTGCTGAGGCCAGGACTCGCGCAGCTGCGCCGAGCAGCCCTCCTCCGCGCGCCGCACCCAGGCCTCCACGCACCGGTTGACCGTGTCGATGAAGTCCGGGTCGTCGTTGGCGCCCACGGCCACCACGACGTCGGTGATCCGGTAGCGGCGGGCCAGCTCGCCCAGCTGCTCGGCCTGCGACCGCTCCGGGCCGGGGACGATCTGCAGGTCGGCGGACCCGGCGCCCGAGCAGGCCAGGTTGATGCGGGTCACCGTGGGCGGCAGGTGCAGCTGGTTGACCGGCGCGGCGGGGGAGCGGTGGCACCAGTTGCCGTTCTCGCCGTTGGTGCCGCGTTCGTAGTTGCCCCCGCCTTCGCCGGAGAGGGTGGAGTCGCCGACGGTGACCACGGCGGCGGGCAGCTCGGCGGGCCGCTGGGGGAGGCCGGGCAGGTAGAGATCGCTGGTCAGCACCGCCAGCCCCAGCAGGACGGCGGCGACCAGGACGAGGAGTGATCTCGATTTGCGCGCCCGCATCACCTGGAGTCTACGAACCGCGCGCCGATCGCCCCGCACGGCAGGGGTGGATGTGACCGGACGTACCACTCGCCCCTTCTGGGAGAATTTTCGCCACCCCGTTCGTTGAACGGGTGACTGCTACTCGAGGGGTGTTGTGCGTGCGGGTCCTGTTGATCCTGCTGATCGCCGGGGTGGCCGAGATCTCGGTGCTGGCCGCGCTGGGCAACGCGATCGGTGCGCTGCCCACCATCGGCCTGCTGCTGGCCGCCGCGGCGCTGGGCGTGTGGTTGCTGCGCAGGGAAGGCCGCCGCACCTTGCGCGAGTTCACCGAGGCCGCGCGGATGCGCAGGCCCGCCGACAAGGAGATCTCCGACGGGATGCTGCTGGCCGCGGCCGGCGTGCTGATCGTCGTGCCCGGGTTCATCAGCGGCCTCGCGGGCCTGCTGCTGTTGCTGCCGCCGGTGCGGGCGGTGGTGCGCAAGCGCATGATCGCGGCCGCCGAGCGGCGCTCGGAGCGGATGCAGGACGACCTGTGGCTGCACCAGCAGCGGATGCGCGGGCAGGCGGGAAGGCCCGGCGACTTCATCGACGGCGAGGTCGTTACCGTCGACGAGGACCCGCCAGCTCCGGGGGTCGGGCCCACCATCCTGCCGCCGCGATCGGTGCAGGCCGAGCGCCTCGACGAGCCGCCGCGCCACTGATCCGGCCGACGTCACGTCAGCCCGCGGCCGGCGGCGGGTAAGCTCGCTTGAACGATCGTTGCCGGGGCGGGTCGGGGGCTCGTGTTCGATCGCGGGCTCATGCACCGCGAACCGTCCGGGAGCGAGGCTGCGCAGTTGAAACCCCGGAACGCGGAAAGCACGAAGGACATGCCCGAGACCACGTTGTTGCTCGGCGGCCGAATCCACTCGCCCGCCGACGCCGCCGCCACCGCGATGGCCGTCACCGACGGCGTCGTCTCGTGGGTCGGCGCCGACGAGGTCGGCCGTGCGCTGCACCCCGATGCCAAGGTCGTCGACCTCGACGGCGCGTTCGTCGCGCCGGCCTTCGTCGACGCCCACGTCCACGCGACTTCCACCGGACTGCTGCTGCGCGGGCTGGATCTGACCGGCTGCGCATCGCTGACCGAGTTCCTGCACGCGCTGCGCGATCACGTGGCCGAGTACCCGGGCGCGCTGGTGTGGGGCCACGGCTGGGACGAGACCTGGTGGCCCGAGCGCAGGCCCCCGACGCGCGAGGAGATCGACACCGCCGCCGCGGGAGCCCCGGTATACCTCTCGCGCATCGACGTGCACTCCGCGCTGGTGTCGACCGCGCTGGTCGACCGGGCGCCGCTGGCCCGCGGCGCGGAGGGCTGGAGCGACGACGGCCCGCTGACCCGGGTGGCCCACCACCACGCGCGCCGCGCCGCCCGCGAGTCGCTGGGCTCCGGCCAGCGCAAGGAGGCGCAGCTGGCGTTCCTGCAGCAGGCCGCCTCGCGAGGGGTGGCCAGCGTGCACGAGTGCGCGGGCCCGGACATCTCCGGGGCCGAGGACCTCGCCGAGCTGCTGGCGCTCTCGCAGCAGGGCGGGGTGCCCGAGGTCGTGGGGTACTGGGGCGAGTTGGGCGCGGTCGAGCGGGCCGAGGAGCTCGGCGCCCGCGGGCTGGCCGGGGACCTGTTCGTCGACGGCGCGGTCGGTTCCCGCACCGCGGCGCTCGGCGAGCCCTACGCCGACGACCCGAGCACGTCCGGGGTGCTCTACCTCGACGCCGATGCGGTGGCCGAGCACCTGGTGACCTGCACCCGCGCGGGCCTGCAGGCGGGTTTCCACGTGATCGGCGACGCCGGGGTCGCCGAGGTCTGCGCCGGGTTCCGCAAGGCCGCCGAGATCGTCGGCGTGCCCGCGCTGGCCGCGGTGCGCCACCGCCTGGAGCACCTGGAGATGATCGACGAGGCGCAGGCCGCCGAGCTCGGCTCCTACGGCGTGGCCGCCTCGGTGCAGCCCCGCTTCGACTCCACCTGGGGCGGCACCGGCGACATGTACGCGCGGCGCCTCGGACTGCCGCGCGGCGGCCGGCTCAACCCGTTCTCGGCGCTGGCGGCCAACGGGGTGCTGCTCGCGCTCGGTTCGGACGCGCCGGTGACGCCGGTGGACCCGTGGCGCTCGGTGCAGGCCGCGGTCAACCACCGCACCGACGGCTTCGGCATCTCGCCGCGCGCGGCGTTCACCGCGCACACCCGCGGCGGTTGGCGCGCCGCGGGCGTCGACGACGGCGTGACCGGCAGCCTGGTTCCCGGCGCTCCCGCGACCTACGCGGTGTGGGAGACCGGGGAGCTCGTGGTGGCCGCGCCGGATTCGCGGGTGCAGCGCTGGTCGACCGATCCGCGCGCGGGCGTGCCCGCGCTGCCCGACCTCTCGCCGGGCGCTCCGATGCCGCGCTGCCTGCGCACGGTGCTGCGCGGCCAGACGATCTACCAGCACGATCCCGCGGATGACGACCTCGTCTGACCGCTCGCCCGAGTTGCCCGACCTGCCGATCCGGCCGGTGCTCGGCGATGTGGTGTCCCAGCTGATCGAACGCGGCTCAGCGGTGCTGGTCGCCCCGCCGGGCACGGGCAAGACGACTCTGGTTCCGCTGGCGCTGGCCGAGGCCGGCCTGCGCGTGGTGGTCGCGGAACCGCGGCGGCTGGCCACCAGGGCCGCCGCGGCCCGGATGGCCGAGCTGCTGGGGGAGGAGGTCGGCGGGCGCGTCGGCTACTCGGTGCGCGGCGAGCGCAGGCGCGGCCGGGGCACGGTGATCGAGGTGGTCACCTCGGGGCTGCTGGTGCGCCGGTTGCAGTCCGATCCGGAGCTGGCCGGGGTGGACGTGGTGGTGCTCGACGAGTGCCACGAGCGGCACCTGGACGCCGACCTGCTGCTCGCGCTGCTGCTGGACGCGCGCGGTGGGCTGCGGCCGGACCTGAAGGTGCTGGCGACCTCGGCGACCGTGGCCGCCGAACGCGTGTCGGGGCTGCTCGACGACGCCCCGGTGCTGCACGCCGAGGCGCGCACGCACCCGGTGCGCACCGAGCACCTGCCGCCGCTGCGCGGCGAACGCGTCGAGGACACCGCCGCTCGCGCCACCCGCGCCGCGCTGTCCGAACAGGACGGTGACGTGCTGGTCTTCCTGCCCGGAGCGGGGGAGATCCGGCGCGTTTCCGAGCGGCTGTCCGATCTGTCCGATGTGGACGTGCTTCCGCTGCACGGCAGGCTGGCGCACGGCGAGCAGGACGCCGCGCTGCGGCCGGGCGCGCGGCGCCGCGTCGTGCTGGCCACCGCGGTCGCCGAGTCCAGCTTGACCGTGCCCGGCGTGCGCGCCGTGGTGGACTCGGGGCTGTCCCGGGTCTCCCGGGTCGACACCCGGCGCGGCCTCGCCGGCCTGGCGACGGTGCGGGTCTCGCGCGCGGTGGCCGAGCAGCGCGCCGGGCGAGCCGGACGGCAGGGACCGGGTGCGGTCTACCGGTGCTGGCCCGAGCACGAGCACGCCACCCTGCCCGCCTACCCCGAGCCGGAGATCCGCACCGCCGAGCTCACCAGGCTGGCCCTCGAACTCGCCTGCTGGGGAACCCCGGACGGCTCGGCGCTGTCCTGGTGGGACGCCCCGCCGGGCGGTGCGCTGGCCGCCGGGCGCGAGGTGCTGCGCGGTCTCGGCGCCCTCGACGGGTCGGGTTCGGTGACCGAGCGCGGCCGCCGTATGGCCGGGCTCGGCCTGCACCCGCGCTTGGCCCGCGCGCTGCTCGACGGCGCGCAGCTGGCCGGTTCCCGGACCGCCGCCGAGGTCGTCGCGCTGCTGGACGACGACACCGCCTCCGGCGAGACCGATCTGTCCGCCGCGCTCGCCCAGCTGCGCCGCGCGGGCAACAGGCGCTGGCGCGCCGAGGTCGAGCGGCTGCGCACCGCGGTCCCGGACACCCCGGGCAGCGGGGACGAGGCGCTGGTGGCGGCTCTGGCGCAGCCGGAGCGGCTCGCCCGGCGCCGCCACGCCGACTCGACGACCTACCTGATGGCCTCGGGAACCGCGGTGGAGCTGCCCGCGGGTTCGCCGCTGCGCGGCAGCGAGTGGCTCGCCGTGGCCATCGCCGACCGCAGCCCGGGGCGCTCCACCGGGACCGTGCGGCTGGCCGCGCCCGCCGACGAGGAACTCGCCCGCCGCGCCGCGCCCGCGCTGCTGTCCCAGACCGACGAGATCGCGTGGGACGGCGGTGACGTGCGCGCCGCGCGCACCGAACGGCTCGGCGCCGTCGAGCTGGCCAGCAGGCCGCTGGCCGATCCCGACCCGGCGCGCGTCCGCGCGGCGCTGCTCGACGGTCTGCGCACCACGGGACTCGCGCTGCTGGACTGGGACGACGACGCGCGGCGGCTGCGCCAGCGCATCGGCTTCCTGCACCGCGCGCTCGGCCAGGACTGGCCGGCCACCGACGACGAATCCCTGATCGAGGCCGCCGAGCACTGGCTCGAACCCGAGCTCTCCCGGGCGCGCACGCGCGCCGACCTGCGCCTGGACGCGGGCCAGCTGTTGCGCAGGCTCATGCCGTGGTCGGCGGCGGCCCGCTTCGACGAACTCGCGCCCGACCGCCTCGAAGTGCCCTCCGGCTCGAAGATCCGCCTCGACTACAGCGGCGAGGAACCCGCGCTGCCGGTCAAGCTCCAGGAGGTCTTCGGCTGGACCCGCGCACCCCGCATCGCCGACGGCCGGGTGCCGGTGGTCCTGCACCTGCTGTCCCCGGCAGGACGCCCGGCCGCGGTCACCGGCGACCTCGAATCCTTCTGGCGCACCGGCTATCCGCAGGTCCGCGCCGAGCTCCGCGGCCGCTACCCCAAGCACCCCTGGCCCGAAGACCCCACCACCGCAACCCCGACCCGCCGCACCAACCGCCGGAACGGCGGGCCCTAGCTGCCGAGCGCCACCGGCCCGCGCAGGGCGCTGACCGCCTCGAACCACGGGGCGAGGACCGGATCGCGGGGGTGCTCGCGGAGCTCGGCGTCGAGATCGGCCGCCGCGGCGAGCAGCGATGGCAGGCACTTGCGCGAGTCGCTGAGCGCGCCCAGACCACGTCCCACGGCTTCGTCGAGATCGCCGTTGCGCGCGGCGATCGCGCCCGAGGTCAGCTTCGCCTCGTTGCGCCGCATCGGTGCGCGCGCCGCACCGTCGGAAAGCGCGCAGCAGTCCAGCACCCGGTGGGCGAATTCGGTGGCGGCGTCGCGCACGTCCAGCGTCCGGTAGACGTCCACGGCGCAGAAGTCCGCCTTGGCCGGATCGATGACGAAGTGGTGGTCGGGATTGCCGGGCGCGGGCAAGCGTTCCAGGATGCGACGGCCGCGTTCCATCGCGCGTTCAGCGCCGCTCCGGTCGCCGAGCAGGGCCTAGGCACGCGAACGCTGCGCCGTCAGCTGAACGCTGACGCACGACGTGCCGCTGATCTGCTCACCGGACGCGGCGAGCTCCGCCGCGTCCGTGGGGCGACCGGGCGTGAGCGCCATCCACGCGGCGATCTCGGACGACCAGCCGACGAGCTCGGCGTGCCCGGCTTCGCGACCCAGCTGAGCGGTCGCCTCGCGCCAGTTCTCCGCGCCCGCCGCGTTGCCCTCGTCGTAGGTCAGGCACGACACCAGCGCGGCAAGCCACCCGGACCGCACGAGGATCTCGCGGCGCCGGGCGAGCGAGAGACGCTTGTCGGTCATCGCCAGCGTGCGGTCCAACCACCACCGGGACTCGGCGAGCAGTTCGGCGGCATCGCGCACCGGGTAGTCGCGGCAGAGCCGATCCACCCGGCGGGCCAGCATCGCCCAGGTCGCTCGGAGGCGTCCGACCGGGTCAGGCGCGCCACCAGTTCGACCGCACCAGCGCAGGTGGTCCCAGCGGGTGGTGGGAACGCCGCCGGAGCAGGTCAGCGACACCTCGCCCGGGACCAGCAGGCCGAGTTCGGCGAGGCCGCCCGCGAAGGCCCTGGCCAGCAGCCGGTGTCCGAGCTCGGAGGGGTGCAGGCGATCCACGCTCCAGGCCGACGGGTGGTAGGCGTCGGGCAGGTGGTGCAGGTCCACGATCGCCGCGCCGTGGTCCTCGGCGACCTCGGTGAGGACCCGGTTGAGCGCCTCGATCCGCCGGTGCAGCAACCTCCGCAGCGGCCCCGGCAGGGGGAACACCCGCGCGTGGTCGTGGTAGCGGATGGTCACCACCGCCGCGCCGGAGTCGACCAGCGCGCGCACCGCGTGGTTGAGCTGCCACCACAGCGAGCGCGGGTCGAAGTCCGAGCGCATCGTGTCGTTCATGCCCACCATCACCACCGCGGCGTCCGGTTCGGCGCGCAGCGCGGCGGGCAGCTGGTGGCGCCGCAGGTCGGCCACCCGGGCACCGCTGGTGGCCAGGTTCGTGAAGCGGGCGGCTCCCGCCGCCTCGGCCAGCAGCGGCGCGAACCCGCGCCACCGCCTGCCGGCGATCGGATCACCCATGCCCGCGGCGACCGAATCGCCGAGGACCGCCAGGCTGCGTACTGGTCGCGGGCCGGGGCGCCCGGCCGTGATCGCGTCGTGCACGCGAACATCGTGAGCGCCGCACTTCCAGCTCCGGTAAGAGCGCGGTGACCAGTCGACGACCTGCGGGCGAAGAATCCGGTGCGCTGGTCAGCTCGGCCGGGCCCGCACCGCCTTGGCCATGGCCTGGACGGCCTGCTCCAGGATCGGCCGGGGCGTGGCGAAGTTCAGCCGGGCGTGCCCCGCGCCCTCGGCGCCGCAGGCCGGACCGTCGACTAGCACCACCCCGGCGTGCTCGTGGAAGAACTCCCCGGGGTGGTCCCCGATGCCCAGCTCGCGGAAGTCGAGCCAGGCGAGGTAGGTGCCCTCCGGCGGGGTGTAGCCCACGCCCGGCAGGTGCTCGTTCAGCATGTCGGCCAGCGCCCAGCGGTTGCCGTCGAGGTAGTCGAGCACCTCGGCCAGCCACGGCTCGCCGTGGCGGTAGGCCGCGGTGTTGGCCAGCACGCCGAGATTGGCCGCGCCGTGCGAGACCTGAGGTCCGAGCGCGGCGATCCGGTCCGCGTCGGCGTCGTTGGAGACGATCAGCTGCGCGCACTTGAGCCCCGGGAGGTTCCAGGCCTTCGACGCCGAGGTGGCGGTGATGGTGTGCCCCGCGGTCGTCTCCGACAGCGAGGCGTAGGGAACGTGCTCGTGGCCGGGGTGCACCAGCGGGGCGTGGATCTCGTCGGAGAACACCCGGCCGCCGTGCCGGTCCACGACCTCCCCGACCGCGCGCAGCTCCTCGGCGGTGAACACCCGGCCGAGCGGGTTGTACGGGTTGCACAGGACGAGCAGGCCGCCGCCCGCTTCGAAGGCCGCGTCCAGCGCGTCGAGGTCGAAGGCGGGCCTGCCCTCGGCGCGCGTCATCGGCACCGCGATCAGCTCGCGGCCGACCTGCCCCGGCACGTCCAGGAACGGCATGTAGGCCGGGGTCGGCAGGATCACCTTGCTGCCGGGCGCGCTGAAGTGCTCGATCGCCAGCTTGCAGACCTCCAGCACGTCTCCCATCGGGTGGACGCGCTCCGGCGGCACCTGCCAGCCGTGGTTGCGGTGCTGGAACTCCGCGCAGGCCAGCGCCATGTCCTCGGCCAGCTTCGGCGGCAGGTAGCCGAAGTTCGACGAGTCCACCCCTGCGTGCAGCGCCTCGAGAACCGGTGGGGCGGTGCCGAAGTCGGCCTCGGCCACCCACGCGCCCAGCGCGTCGCCGTGCAGCGTCCACTTGAGACTGCCCCGCGCGCGCAGATCGGCGACGGTGATGGAATCGAAGGCCTGGCCCACGGTCGGATCCCCTCCAAGGTTCGCGCTGACACCTCAACCCTGACCGCTGACCGCCCCCGGTTCAACCCCGCGCGCGCAGCGCGCAGACCTGCGCACGGGCGGTCACCTCAGCGGAGGGCTTCTCGAACCAGTACTCGGCGTAGGTGCCGCGGTTGTAGGCGGGGATCTCGGCGGAGCCGCGCTTGGCGTAGAGCCCTCGGGCTTCCACGAGGTCGTGCCGGGTGTCCAGGCGGATCGCGCGGTAGCCGAGCTCGCGGGCGCGCGACTGGGCGGCGACCACCAGGCGTCCGCCCGCGCCCAGCCCGCGGGCCTCCGGCCGGACGTAGAGGCGCTTGAGCTCGGCGATGCCGGGCTCCGGGGCGCGAACGCCCACGCATCCGCACGGGACGGAGTCCCGGTGCAGGGCGAGGAAGGAGCCGCGCGGTGGTTCCAGGCCGTCGTCGGGCTCCTCGGCGCGCGCGGCGGCGATGTCGGCGCCGGTCGCCGGTCTGCGGTAGTAGCGGGAGGCGAGTTCGGCGTAGTAGTAGCGCAGGATCGCGTCGGGGTCGGTCCGCCGATCGGGGTTTCGACGATGGCCCGGGTCTCGGTCACGTCTCGATTCTCGGTGCGCCGTCCGGCGAATTGCCGCTCGCGCGGGAGAGCGCCGATGTGCGGCGATCTCCCGCGCGAGCGGTGGGGTCAGCCGCCGGAGCCGGTGAAGACCTCGAAGAGGCTGTAGATGCCAAGCAGCGTGATGGCCACGCTGCTGATGGTCAGGACGGTGT
The DNA here is from genome assembly GCF_042665275.1 of Saccharopolyspora griseoalba. Taxonomy (NCBI): domain Bacteria; kingdom Bacillati; phylum Actinomycetota; class Actinomycetes; order Pseudonocardiales; family Pseudonocardiaceae; genus Saccharopolyspora; species Saccharopolyspora griseoalba. The sequence goes on from NZ_JBHTCJ010000007.1 coordinate 100,083, forward strand.
TGAACCAGTTGCCGCCGCGCAGCTCCGGATCGACCTGGGTGTTGCGCAGGTACCAGGTCGCCACCACGACCGCGGGCAGGAAGATGCCGGTCACCACGCCGCCGATCTGCACCATCACCACCGGCGAGGAGATCGACAGGTAGGCCAGGCCCCACAGCGCCGGCAGAGCCACGGTGAACCCGCGGATCCACTTCCGCCGCGCGACGCCGTCGGTCCAGTCCAGCACGCCGAGGGTGGCCAGCACGTTGGTGTACATCCGCGACCAGCTCGGGATCGAGGCCCACAGCGTCGATCCGAGGACCGCGACCGCGCCGACCAGGAAGGCGACGGCGGCCCACTCGCCGATCACGTCGGTGTACATCCGGGACAGCACCGCGATCATCTCGTTGCCCTCGAGCACCATGCCCTGCGGGTTGAGCACCGACGCGCCCATGATGAAGAAGGCCAGCGTGCCGACCGTGTAGATCACCCAGGAGAGGAACACGTCCTTGTACATCACCCGGATCCAGCCGCGCGCCCGCCGCTTCCACTCGTCGCTGCCGTCGTTGGGGCCGACCCAGCGCGCGTAGCCCTTCTCCACGCACCAGTAGGTGTAGAAGGTGATCTCGTCGGCCCCGACGCCGGTGATGCCGAACATGGCCAGCGCCGCGCCGATCGCGCCCGCGGGGATGGCGAAGGTCAGCCCGCTGAGCACGTCGGTGCCGTCGTACGCGAACGGGGTGAACGGCAGGCCGAACGCGATGCAGATGGTGGCCACGGAGAACACCGCGACGAGCGCGAACGCGCCGCGCTCGATGAGGCTGTAGCGGCTGGAGTACAGCATCGCGATGCTGCCCACGACCACGATCGCGGTCCACACCGCCAGCGAGGTGGTGCTCATCGGATCGCCGCCGACCGGGATCAGCGTGCTGAGCGCGGTCGCGGTACCGCCGACGATCCCGCCGATCTGCAGGAACTTCGACAGCGCCATGATGATCCACAGCACGTTGATCCAGCCGATCCGGCCGAACTTCGGCGGTACTTCGTTGAACCCGGTCAGCGCGGGCTTGCCGGTCAGGATGGTCCAGCGCGCCAGTTCGGCCTGGACGGCGACCTTGACGGCCGTGGAGAGCACGACCATCCACAGCAGCACGAACCCGACCTTCGCGCCCAGCGCGGTGGTGGCGATGAGCTCCCCGGAGCCGACGATCGAGGCGCTGACGATCAGCCCCGGTCCGAGGTATTTCAGGCTGCCCTTCCAGCCGGTGGGCGGTTCTTTGATTCCGTCTGGGGTGAGGACGTACGGATCGGTGGTGGTGTCCGCGACGCTGCTGCTCATGACGCGCTCCTTTGCGCGGATTGTGCTTTTTCACGAATGTGAAATTCCGCTTATGGTTGTGAAAAGCTACCCACGCGAACAGGGGTGGTCAACGGCTCCGGCTAGCAAAGATCCGGCCCCGGGTAGTCGTCCGAGCGGGTGATATTAGCGAGTCGAAACCCGAACGGGGAGGCGGGCTTCCGCGCTCGGCGGCGGCGCAAGGTACGCCCTCGGACGAGGCGGGTCAACGGCCTCTTCGGGGGACGGTCCCGAACCGGTCGGGTCAATTTCCCTAGCGCGGGGAATTTCGCCCTCCGGGGCCGAGTTGAGTTCGCGACGCGGCGGCATTCGCGGCCGCCGAGGTCGCCCACTACGGATAGGGTTTCACGCATGGCGGGTTCATTGCTGGGGACTGAAGTCCAACGGGTCGAAGACCCGGATCTGCTGCGCGGGCGGGGTACCTACATCGGCAACCTCCGGCTCGACGGCATGCTGCACGTCGGTTTCGTGCGCTCACCACTGGCGCACGCCAAGATCGTCTCGGTGGACACCGGTGCGGCGGCCGCCGCACCCGGCATCGTCGGCGCCTACTCGGCCGCCGAGCTGGAGGTGCCGGCGCCGCCGCCGTTCATCCAGGTCGACGAGCGGGTGGTGCGGCCACCGCTGGCCGTCGACCGGGTGCGCTTCGTCGGGGAGCCGGTCGCGGTCGTGGTGGGGGAGGATCCCGTCGCGGTCGCCGACGCGATCGAGCTGGTCGACGTCGAGTACGACGAGCTGCCCGCGGTCGTGGACATGGAGCGGGCCATGGACCCCGGTTCCGAGCCGCAGTTCCCCGAGCTCGGCGGCAACATCGCCAGCGGCTACCGCGATCCCCGGGGCGCCTCGGTGCTCGACGGCGCCGAGGTCGTCGCGCGGGCGCGCATCGAGAACCAGCGCGTGGCGGTGGTGCCGCTGGAGGGCAACGCGGTGGCGGTCGAGCCCGGCGGCCCCGATCAGGACCACGACATCACCGTGCACGTGTCGACCCAGATGCCGCACGGCGTGCGCAGCGGGCTGGCGGCGGCCTTCGGCTTCGACGCCGAGCGGGTTCGGGTGAGCTCCCCGCACGTCGGCGGCGCCTTCGGCGGCAAGGCGGGGGCGATCCCGGAGCACGCGGTCGCCGTGGCGCTGGCGCTGCGGCACCGGCGGCCGGTGCGCTGGATCGAGGGCCGCTCGGAGAACATGCAGAGCATGCCGCACGGCCGCGCCCAGGTGCAGTACGTCGAGCTGGGGCTGCGCCGCGACGGCAGCATCGTCGGCCTGCGCTGCCGCAACATCGGCGACGGCGGCGCCTACGCCTGGTTCGGCGGATCGCTGGTGCTCGGGCCGACCCGGATGATGTCGCAGGGCGTCTACGACATCCCGCAGATCAGCTACGACGGCGCGATGGTCATGACCAACACGACGCCGGTGGGCGCCTTCCGCGGTGCCGGGCGGCCGGAAGCGGCCGCGATGCTCGAGCGGATGATCGACCTGGCCGCCGCCGAGCTGGACGTGGACCCGGTCGAGCTGCGGCGCAAGAACTTCCTCGCGCCGGAGAAGCTCCCGATGACCACGCAGGTCGGCGCGAACTACGACAGCGGCGACTACCGGCTGCCGCTGGACGAGGCCGTGCGGCTGGCCGGCTACCAGGAGCTGCGGGCCGAGCAGGCCCGTCGCATCGAGGCGGGCGAGACCGCGCTGCTGGGCATCGGGGTGAGCGCCTACGTGGAGATCACCGGCGGCGGCTCCGGTGATTACGCCGAGGTCGAGGTGCACGGCGACGGCGCGCGCATCAGGGTGGGCACCTCCGCGCACGGCCAGGGGCACGCGACCGCGTTCTCCATGATCGTGGCCGACACCCTCGGCATCCCGGTGGAGAAGGTCGAGTTCATCCAGTCCGACACCGCCGAGGTGCCGCGCGGCGAGGGGACCGGCGGTTCCCGCTCGCTGCAGATCGGCGGCAGCGCGGTGCGCGATGCCGGGGCCGAGGTGCTGCAGCGGGCCAAGGAGCTCGCCGCCGACCGGCTGGAGGCCGGCGTCGACGACATCGAGCTCACCGAGGCCGGCGAGCTGGGCGTGGCCGGGGTGCCGAGCGCGTCGGTGTCCTGGGCCGAGCTGGCCGAGCTCGCCGGTGCCGAGGGGCAGCGGCTGGCGGCCAGCGTGGACTTCGCCCCCGGCGGGGCGACCTTCCCGTTCGGCGCGCACGTCTCGGTGGTCGAGGTGGACGCCGAGACCGGCAAGGTGACCCCGCTGCGGCACGTCGCGGTCGACGACTGCGGCCGGATCCTCAACCCGCTGCTGGTGCGCGGGCAGCAGCACGGCGGCGCGGCGCAGGGGATCGCCCAGGCGCTGTGGGAGGAGGTCACCTTCGACGCCGACGGCAACCCGGAGACCGGGACGCTGGCCGACTACGCGATCCCCTCGGCGGCGGAGTTCCCGTTCTTCGAGGTGCACAACACCGAGACCCCGACACCGCACAACCCGCTGGGCGCCAAGGGGATCGGCGAGTCGGCGACCATCGGTTCGACGCCTGCGGTGCAGAACGCCGTGGTCGACGCGCTCAAGCATCTGGGCGTCCGCCACGTGGACATGCCGCTGACGCCGGAGCGGGTGTGGGAGGCGATCCAGCTGGGGCCGGAGGCGAGCTTCTGGCAGGAGCCGCCCGCGGCCTTCGGCTCGCTCGCGGAGCGCGGGGCCGACGCTCCGGACGACCCCGACGAGGCGGTCGTGTAGTTCGACGCGAGCACGAGCGGGGCGGGATCCGGCAACGGGTCCCGCCCCGCTCGCGTTCGTCCCCTTCTCTCATCACAAGTCCCGCGGCCGCGCGCCGGGACTTCTGATGAAAAAACGGGCGTCCCGGGCGGCGGGGCGTGCCGTCTCAGTGCGTGGGCGGGGCGGGTCGTCGTGGCGAGATGTGCTGGTAGCGCGGGGTGCGGTGGATCGCGCTGGAGGTCGTGTGCCCACTATGCGGGAGGGGTGTCTCGTCACGTGGTCGAGGCGAGTAAAGTCCGGATCCGTCCAATCGTGTGAATGAGGAGGTTCGGCGCCATGGCCGTCGGCCACGCCCCGGCAGCGGATGCGCGGGGATCCGAGCAAGCACCAAGGAACTCGACTCGGCAGGTCGTGCTCGCCAGCCTCGTAGGCACCTCCATCGAGTTCTACGACTTCTACGTCTACGCCACCGCCGCGGTGCTGGTGTTCCCGCACCTGTTCTTCCCCGAGGGCGACGGCATGGCCGCGACGCTGCAGTCGTTGGCGACCTTCGGCATCGCGTTCGTCGCCCGCCCGGTCGGCTCCGCGCTGTTCGGCCACTTCGGCGACCGCATCGGGCGCAAGGCGACGCTGGTCGCCTCGCTGCTGACCATGGGCATCTCGACGGTGATCATCGGCCTGCTGCCCGGCTACCAGCAGATCGGCGTCATCGCGCCGCTGCTGCTGGCGCTGTGCCGGTTCGGCCAGGGCCTGGGCCTGGGCGGCGAGTGGGGCGGCGCCGCGCTGCTGGCCACCGAGAACGCCCCGCGCCGCAAGCGCGCGCTGTTCGGCACGTTCCCGCAGCTGGGCGCGCCGATCGGGTTCTTCTTCGCCAACGGCCTGTTCCTGGTGCTGGCCGGGGTCATGGAGGACGGCGCGTTCCTGTCCTGGGGCTGGCGCATCCCGTTCCTGGTCTCGGCGGCGCTGGTGGTCGTGGGGCTGTGGGTGCGGCTGAGCCTGAGCGAGACGCCGGCGTTCACCAAGGTGCTGGAGCGCAACGAGCGGGCCAAGGTGCCCTTCGTGCAGGTCTTCCGGACCGACTTCAAGGCGCTGGTGCTGGGCACCTTCATCATGCTGGCCACCTACGTGCTCTTCTACCTGATGACGGTGTTCTCTATGGCCTACGGCACCGCGGAGGGCGGCCTGGGCTACTCGCGCACCGCGTTCCTGCAGATGCTGATGGTCGGCGTCGTGTTCTTCGCCCTGACGATCCCGATCGCGGGCCTGCTGGCCGACCGCTTCGGCCGCCGCGTCCCGCTGGCGATCACCACCGGCGTGATCATGGTCTTCGGCCTGCTGATGGGGCCGTGGTTCGGCACCCACTCGACGGTGGCCACGGTGCTGTTCCTGATCACCGGGCTGGCTCTGATGGGCTTCACCTTCGGCCCGATGGGCGCGCTGCTGCCGGAGCTGTTCCCGGCCGCGGTGCGCTACACCGGCGCCTCGGTGTCCTACAACGTGGCGAGCCTGCTGGGCGCCTCGCTCGCGCCCTTCATCGCCACCTGGCTGGCCGACTCCTACGGCCTGGGCTGGGTCGGGGTCTACCTCTCGGTGGCCGCGGCGATCACCCTGATCGCGCTGCTGGCCAGCAGGGAGACCAGGGAGACCGCGCTGGACTCCTGATCACCGCGCCGAGGCCCCGGTTCCGCCCGGAACCGGGGCCTCGCGCTATTCGCCGACGGCGCCGTCGATGGCCTCGCGCAGCAGGTCGGCGCCGTGCCGGGCGTGCTCCTCGATCACGTGCAGCACCGGGCACCGCAGCGAGCGAGCAGCATCGCGCGCTCGGCAACCGAAATCACCGGGAACTCGGGGCGCTCCGCGGGATATGGTCCGCGGTGCGCAGCCCGGTGCGGGTGCTGGGCGGGAGGGAGACCGCGATGCGGTGGGAACTGGCCGAGACCTACGAGTCCGCGCACGGCGCGGTCCGCTGGGGACACCTCGGGGAGGGAGACCCGGTCGTGCTGCTGCACGGCACGCCCTTCTCCTCCTACGTCTGGCGCGACGTGGCCACCGCGCTCGCGGCCCGCTACCGGGTGCACTTCTGGGACATGCCCGGTTACGGCCGCTCGGAGAAGCGCGCCGGTCAGGACGTGTCGCTCGCCGCGCAGCAGGAGGTGTTCACCGGGCTGCTGCGGCACTGGGGCCTGGAGCGGCCGCGCGTGGTCGCCCACGACTTCGGCGGCGCGGTGGCGCTGCGCAGCGCGCTGCTCGACGGGGTCGGCTACCGCAGCCTCGCGCTGCTCGACGCGGTCAGCGTCCGGCCGTGGGGATCCGATTTCTTCCGCCTGGTCAACCGCGAGTCCGAGGTCTTCGCCGCGCTGCCCGCGCACCTGCACGAGGCCCTGGTCCGGCGCTACATCGCCACCGCCGCGCACCGCGAGCTGCGCGCCGACGTGCTCGACGCGCTGACCGAGCCCTGGCTGGGCGAGGAGGGCCAACCGGCCTTCTACCGGCAGATCGCCCAGGCCGACGAGCGCTACACGCGCGAGGTCGAGGACCGCTACGCCGAACTGGACCACCCCGTCCTCATCGCCTGGGGCGAGCAGGACGGCTGGTTGCCCGCCGAGCGCGGCCGCGATCTGGCCCGGCGCATCCCGCACGCGCGGCTCGAATGGGTTCCCGACGCCGGTCACCTCGTGCAGGAGGACAACCCGGCCCGGGTCGCCGCTCTGCTCGCCGAGTTCCTGGCGGGCTGAGCGTCAGCCCAGGCGCTCCAGCAGGCGGTCGACGAAGGCGACCTGGGCGGGGTTGAGCTTCTCGCGGGCGGTCTCCGGGTCGCACCACAGCGCCCGGTCGACCTCCGGGAAGGCCTGCCTGCGGCCGGATCGGGGCGGCCACTCGATCTCGAAGTGGTTGCTGCGCAGCGCGTCGACGTCGAACTCGCCCTCGGCGGCCCAGGCGGTGACCAGCTTGCCGTTGCGCTGCTTGACCTCGCCGAGCTCGATCAGGTTCGCGTCCGGCGGGCGCGTGCCGGTCTCCTCGGCGAACTCGCGCAGCGCCGCGGCTCGCGGGTCCTCGTCGGGCTCGTACTCGCCCTTGGGGATCGACCAGGCCCCGGCGTCCTTCTTGCGGAAGAACGGCCCGCCCGGGTGCACCACCAGCACCTGCGGGCCGGGGCGGTACAGCAGGATCCCGGCGCTGCGCTTGCTCATCCGTCGAGTTTGCAGCATCCCGGCCGCGCCGGGCGCGGATCCTGGCGCGCGCGGGCGTTTCCGACGATGCTGAGCGGCGTGGAACGGGTGGTGCTGCACGTCGACCTGGATCAGTTCATCGTCGCCGTCGAGCTGCTGCGCCACCCCGAGCTGCGCGGACGACCCGTCCTGGTGGGCGGCAGCGGTGATCCGAACGAGCGCGGGGTGGTGGCGGGCGCCTCGTACGAGGCGCGCGAGCGCGGGGTGAAGTCGGGAACGCCGCTGCGCACGGCCGCCTCGCGGTGCCCGGAGGCGGTGTTCCTGCCGTCCGATCGGGACACCTACCTGGCCGCCTCGGCGGAGGTGATGGGCGCGCTGGGCGAGCTCGGCGGGATCCTCGAAGTCGCGGGCTGGGACGAGGCGTTCATGCTGGTCGACACCGAGGACGCGCACGAGACCGCGCGCGTGGTCCGCGAGCACGTGCGCGAGCGCACCGCGCTGCAGTGCTCGGTGGGAATCGGGGACAACAAGCTGCGCGCCAAGCTCGCCTCCGGCATGGCCAAGCCGGCCGGGGTGTTCCGGCTGGACGTGGGCAACTGGGTGGAGGTGATGTCCGAGCGGCCCACCGACGCGCTGTGGGGCGTGGGCGGCAAGACCGCGGGGAAGCTGGCCGCGCGCGGGATCGCGACGGTCGCCGACCTGGCCCGCACCCCGATGGACGAGCTGGCGGGGGAGTTCGGCAAGAACATCGGGCCGTGGCTGGTGGCGCTGGCGCACGGCTACGACTCCAGCCCGGTCACCGACGAGCCGTTCCGCGCCCGCTCGCACGGCCGGGAGGTCACCTTCCAGCGCGACCTGCGCGAGGTCGAGCCGGTCCGCGCGGAGATCACCCGGTTGTCCCACCAGGTCGCCGAGGACCTCGCGGCCGACGAGACGCTGGCGCGCCGGGTGGTGGTCAAGGTCCGCGACTCCCGCTTCGGCACGCACACCCACGGCGTGGCCCTGCCCGAGCCCACGCGCGAGGCCGCGCCGATCGAGCGGGCCGCGCAGCGCGCCCTGGACCGCTTCCCGCTGGACCGCCCGATCCGCCTGCTCGGCGTCCGCGCGGAGCTGGTGTGACGGTGCAGAGCTGCGTCAGGTCCCGGTGGTGGCGCGGTGCAGCAGGGGAGTCAGGCGGTAGGGGACCAGGGTGTGCATGGACAGCGAGAAGTGCGTGCGCTCGACGCCCGGCGTGTTGAGGATCTGGCCGGCGATCCGGTAGAGGTCGTCGGCGTCGACCGCGACGACGCGCACCAGCAGGTCCGATTCCCCGGTGAGGCCGAAGACCTCCACGACCTCCGGGATCTCGGCCAGCGATTCGGCCAGGGCGTCGAGCATCTGCTGGGTGACCTGCACGGTGATGAACGCCGAGAGCGGGTAGCCGAGGCTGGCCGCGTCGATGCGGCGTTCGAACGAACCCAGCTGCGGCTCCAGCTTGGCCAGCCTGGCCTGCACCGTGTTGCGCGACATGCCGACCTTCTCGGCCAGCGCCACCACCGTCGCCCTCGGGTCCTCGCGCAGCGCCAGCAGCAGCCGCACGTCGGTCTCGTCGAACTCCTGGGCACTGGGCAATCTGTTCACCTCCGCGCCGAGCTCCGCCACCCCTGGTGCGCAGATTGCGCAAATTCGCACCCGGTACTTGTGCAGTGATTGTGCGCTTGGTGTTCTTCTGGGCGCAATGTGGCAACGCGAGGAGGCGTGATGACGAGCGTGGTGCCTGCGCGCACGGAACGAGCGGACCTGCGCGAGGTCGAGCAGCGGGTGCTGTGGCTGTCGACCGCGATGATCGACCACGCCAACCGGGTGCGGCCGAACAACTCGGGGCTCAAGGTCGGCGGGCACCAGGCGTCCTGCGCCTCGCTGGTGACGATCATGACCGCGCTGTACTTCGAGCACCTCACCGCCGCCGACCGGGTCTCGGTCAAGCCGCACGCGTCCCCGGTGCTGCACGCGATCAACTACCTGCTGGGAAGGCTCGACGAGAAGCACCTGACCACGCTGCGCGAGTTCGGCGGGGTGCAGAGCTACCCGAGCCGGACCAAGGACCCCGACCCGGCCGACTACTCCACCGGTTCGGTGGGCATCGGCGCCACCGCCCCGATCTGGGGCGCGATCGCCCGCCGCTACGTCGACACCCACGGCGGCGGCGCGGGCACCGGGCGCCAGTACTCGCTGCTGGGCGACGCCGAGCTCGACGAAGGCGCCTGCTGGGAGGCGATCCTGGACCCGACGGTCGCCGATCTCGGAGAGGTCGTGTGGATCGTCGACCTCAACCGGCAGTCGCTGGACCGCGTGGTCCCGGGCATCGCCGCGAACCGGCTGCAGGGCATGTTCGAGTCGGCCGGGTGGCAGGTGCTCACCCTCAAGTACGGGAACCTGCTCGAAGAGCTGTTCGCCCGCCCCGGCGGCCCGGAGCTGCGCGAGCGCATCGACTCGATGCCCAATCCGGAGTACCAGCGGCTGCTGCGCTGCGGCGCGGGCGAGCTGCGCGAGCGAATTCCCGGCGGGGACGCCGCGATCGAGCGACTGGTGTCCGAACTGGACGACGAGACGCTGGTGGCGGCGATCCGCAACCTCGGCGGCCACGACCTGGGAGCGCTCGACGGGGCGTTCCGGGCCATCGACGACACCCGCCCCACGGTCATCTTCGCCTACACCATCAAGGGCCGCGGGCTGGCCACCGAAGGCCACCCGCAGAACCACGGTTCGCTGCTGGAGGCCGACCAGATGCGGCAGCTGGCCGCGCAGGTCGGCGCCGACCTGCAGGACCCGTGGCGGAAGCTCACCCCCGGCAGCGAGGCCGCGCGGCGCTGCCAGGACGCGGCGTCGAGGCTGCGCAGGCGCGAGCGCGCGCGGGTGAAGCCGCCGCGGCTGCCGGTCGACATCGGTCGCACGCCCACCGGGACGACGACCACCCAGGCCGCGCTGGGCCGAACGCTGCTGGACCTGACCCGATCCGCTCCGGAGGCCGCCGAGCGCGTCGTGACGCTGTGCCCGGACGTGAGCTCGACGACCAACCTCGGCGGCTGGCTGAACAAGGTCGGCGTGTGGTCGCCGACCGAGCGGCCGGACTGGTTCGCCGACGATCGCGAGACGATCCTGCACTGGAAGGAGCGTCCCGCGGGCCAGCACATCGAGCTGGGCATCGCCGAGACCAACCTGGTCGGCCTGCTCGGCGAGCTGGGCTCGACCTGGAGCCGCTGGGGCCAGCCGCTGCTGCCGATCGGGGTGGTCTACGACTGCTTCCTCGGGCGCGCGCTGGAGCCCTGGTCGTTCGGGGTCTACGGCGGTGGCCAGTCGATCCTGGTCGGCACGCCCTCGGGCGTGAGCCTGGCGCCGGAGGGCGGCGCGCACCAGTCGGTGCACACCCCCTCGATCGGGCTGGAGCAGCCCGGCGTGACCAGCTACGAGCCGGCCTTCGCCCAGGACGCCGAGTGGTGCCTGCTGGAGTCGATGTCCCAGCTCGGCAAGCCGGACGGGTCCTCGGCCTACCTGCGGCTGTCCACCCGGCCGGTCGACCAGTCGTCGGCCGCGGTGCCCGCCGACCCGGCCGCCCGGGAGCGCCGCCGCAAGCAGGTAGTCGGCGGCGCCTACCCGCTGCGCAGGCACGACGACCCGCAGGTGACGCTGGCGGCGATGGGCGCGGTGGTGCCCGAGGCGCTGGCGGCCGCGGATCGCCTGCAGGAGCAGGGGATCGGGGCCGACGTGGTGTGCGTGACCAGCCCGGACCTGCTGTTCCGCGCGGTGCGCGCGCGGCAGGGAGCCGGGGGCGAGGCCGGGGTGCTCGACCAGGTCTTCCCGGCGCACCGGGCGCGGCCGATGGTGACCGTCCTGGACGGCCACCCGCACGCGCTGGCGTTCCTGGCCGGGATCAACGGGGTGCGCGCCGCGCACCTGGGGGTGAGCTCCTTCGGCCAGTCCGGTTCGCTGGAGGACGTCTACCGGCACCACGGCCTCGACGCCGACGCGATCATCCGGGCGGCCCTCGACCTCACCGACGCCTGACCGGCCCGCGCAGCGCAGTTCGGCCGGGATCCGCACCCCGAACGGGAGCGCGGTTCCCGGCCGAACCGCTGACGCTCACCGGGTTCTCCGGCTGTTCGCTCCGTAGTCACCCGAATCGGGGTGTCCCGCACCCGAGGAACATGAAAGATTTTCTGATCAGTCGAGAGAGATCAGGATTCGGGGGCCGGGACATGGCGGGGATCAGCAGGCGCGGCTTCCTGGCGGCCGCGGGACTGACCGGGGCGGCGATCGGCGGGTTGCCCGGTCCGGCCTGGGCGCGAGCGGCGCACGTCGACGGCGCGGGAACGACCCTGGAGGTCGCGGCACGGCCGGTCGCCGGCGAGGGCTACCGGCGGTTGGTCGCGGGGCCGGGATGGCCGCAGGTGGTGCGCACCGACCTCGCCGCGGCAGGGGGCGGGCGCCTGGACCGGCGCACCGCGGTCGCGGCGTTCACCCAGTTCACCGACCTGCACCTGACCGACGCGCAGAGCCCGGCGCGCTTCGAGTACGTGCACCCGCTGGCGGGCGGGGCGTTCCGGCCGCAGGAGACCCTGGGCGCGCGGGCCGCCGCGCACCTGGTGCGGCGGGTCAACGCGCTGCGCACCGCGCCGGTGACCGGACGGCCGATGGACTTCGCGATCACCACCGGCGACAGCACCGACAACCACGAGCTCGCCGAGCTCGACTGGTACTTCGCGGTGCTCAACGGCGGGCGGTTCCGGCAGAACACCGGTGCCGCCGACGGGTACGAAGGCGTGCAGGACTCCGGCGACCCGCTGTACTGGCACCCCGAGGGCGGCGTGGCCGACCGCTTCCGCGAGCGCGGGTTCCCGGTGCTCGACGGGTTCTTCGCCGACGCGCTGGGCCCGGTGGACAGCCCCGGGCTGGCGGTGCCCTGGTACGCGGTGATCGGCAACCACGACAACAGCGTCATGGGCACCGTCGCCGACGAGATGATCCCGCGGGTGGCCGACTGGTACACCGGGGACCGCAAGATCATGGGCCGCGACGAGCGCGAATCCGCGGAGATCGCCGCGATGCTCGACGGGCGGCGCGAGGTCTCCGCCTCGATGCTGCGCGACGGCGGGATCGTGCGGACCGTGACCCCCGACGAGCGCCGCCACCCGTTCACCACCGAGCAGTTCGTGCAGGCCCACCTCGATCCCGCCAACGCCGGCCCGGGGCCGGTCGGGCACGGCTTCGACGCGGCGGACCCGGCGCCGCACTACACCTTCCGGATCGCGCCCGGCGTCACCGGCATCGCGCTGGACAGCACCAACACCGCCGGTTTCGCCGAGGGGTCGCTGAGCCTGCGGCAGTACCGCTGGCTGGAGGAGGTGCTCACCCGCAGCAGCTCCCGGCACTACGACCTGCTGGGGCGCGAGCAGCGCAAGCCGGTCAGCGACGAGCTGTTCGTGGTGTTCAGCCACCACACCAGCGAGACCATGACCGCGCTGATGCCCGACTTCCGGGAACCCGGCGAGCCGCGGGTGGACGGGGCCAGCGTGGTGCGGCTGCTCAACCGCTTCCCGAACGTGCTGGCCTGGGTCAACGGCCACTCGCACCGCAACGCCATCACCCCGCGGCCCGCCGAGGACCCCGCCTGCGCGTTCTGGGAGATCAACACCGCCTCGCACGTGGACTTCCCGCAGCTGGCCAGGGTCGTCGAGATCGCCGACAACCGGGACGGGACGTTGTCCCTGCTGACCACCTTGATCGAGGCGGACAGCCCCTACCGGGCGGACTACGACGATCGCTCGCCGGCCGCGCTGGCCGCGCTGTACCGGGAGCTCTCGTTCAACGACCCGAACACCGACGTCTCGCGGGTGGGGGAGCCGGGCGACCGCAACGCCGAGCTGCTGCTGGTGGGGCGGTTGCCCGAATAGCTCCGACCGCCCCTGCGCGGGGCCCGCGCGTCGACCACCCTGGGGGCAACAGCGCCGGGAGGGGTCGTGATGAGTGGTGTCGTGGTGGGCATCGACGGGTCGGCGGTGGCGCGCAACGCGGCGGCCTGGGCCGGGCGGGAAGCCGCCCGGATGGGAACCGCGCTGCGCGTGGTCTACGCGGACCAGACCGCGCAGGGCGTGTTCGCCAGGGGGCACGAGCGCTCCGGCGAGGTGCGCGAGCCGGTGCGGGAGTGGTTGGACGAGGCCGCGGCCGCCGCCGGCGAGTTCTCCGCCAAGGTCACCACCGCCGACCGGCCGGGATCGCCCGAAAGAGTGCTCATCGAGGAGTCCGAGACGGCCGATCTGCTGGTGGTCGGCGACCGAGGCTTCGGCGGGTTCGCCGGTCTGCTGGCCGGGGCGGTCGCGGTCAAGGCCGCCACCCACGCCCGGTGCTCGGTGGTCGTGGTTCCCGACGTCGGGGACCCGCCGCGGTTCCCGACCTCCGGTCCGGTGGTGGCCGGGATCGACGATCCCGAGTCGGCGGCCCCGGTGCTCGAACGAGCCTTCGGCATCGCGGCCGACCTGGGCGTTCCGCTGCGAGCGGTGCACAGCTGGGAGCTCGCGGGCCTGGACCTGAAGTGGCTGCGCGGCAAGGTCCCGGAGGAGGCGCTCGCCGCGGCCGAGCGGCGCTTCGTCGCCGAGGCGCTGGCCGGTGCCCCGGAGCGCTACCCGGACGTGCCGGTCGAACGGGTCGTGCTGCGCGGATCGCCGGTGAACCGGCTGCTCGACCAGGCCCGGGACGCCCAGCTGGTGGTCGTCGGAGCGCGCGGCCGGGGTGGTGTGGCCGGGGCCCACCTGGGCTCGACCAGCCACAAGCTCATCCACCACGCGCCCTGCCCGCTGCTCATCGTCCGGGACGCAGCGGGGCATCCCGAGTAGGGGAGCGCGGCCGGCGCCCGTCCTCCGGCTGTGTTGTTTTCTTGACTTCGGTGTGACCGAGTTCTCATGCTCGTTCGGCGATGCGTTCTTCCCCATTCAGCGAGGAGTGGACATGAAGACGAAGGCCGCCATCCTGCACGGACCCGGCAAGGACTGGGAGATCGAGGAAGTCGAGCTCGGCGATCCGATCGCCGGGGAAGTCCAAGTGCGACTCGCGGCCTCCGGGCTGTGTCACTCCGACGAGCACCTGCGCACGGGTGCGACGCCGATCGCGACCTACCCGGCGCTCGGCGGGCACGAGGGCGCCGGCGTGGTCACCAAGGTCGGACCCGGGGTCGCCGGGATCGACGAGGGCGACCACGTGGTGCTGGCGTTCATCCCGGGCTGCGGCACCTGCCGGGCGTGCGCGCGCGGCCAGCAGAACCTCTGCGACGCGGGTGCGAACCTGCTGACCGGGCAGTCCATCTCGGACGGCAGCTACCGGGTCACGCACAACGGGAACCCGGTCGCGCCGATGTGCCTGCTGGGCACCTTCGCGCCGCACGTGACGGTCAACCAGGCCTCGGTGATCAAGATCGAGGACGACATCCCGCTGGACAAGGCGGCGCTGCTGGGCTGCGGCGTGTCGACCGGCTGGGGCTCGGCCACCGAGATCGGCGCGGTCCGGGCCGGCTCGACCGCCGTGGTCGTCGGCATCGGCGGCGTGGGGATCAACGCGGTGCAGGGCGCCGCGGCCGCCGGCGCGCGCCACGTGGTGGCCATCGACCCGGTGCAGTTCAAGCGGGACAAGGCCGTGGAGCTCGGCGCCACGCACGCCTTCGCCTCGATGGAGGAGGCGCAGGAGGCCATCGCCGAGCTGACCTGGGGGCAGATGGCCGATCCGGTCATCGTCACCATCGGCGACACCACCGGCGAGCACATCCAGCCCGCGCTGTCGCTGACCGCCAAGGGCGGGCAGACGGTCGTCACCGGCATGGGCGATGCCCAGCAGATCGACGCCAAGGTCGCGCTCTTCGAGCTCACCCTGCTGCAGAAGCGCCTGCAGGGCGCCATCTTCGGCGGCGTCAGCCCGCGGACCACGATCCCGCGGCTGCTGGAGCTCTACCGGCACGGGGTGCTCAAGCTCGACGAGCTGGTCACCAAGACCTACAAGCTGGAGGACATCAACCAGGGCTACCAGGACATGCGCGACGGCAAGAACCTCCGCGGCATGATCGTCTACGGCGACGAGGACTACTGACCGGTGGACGGCGATGCGTGAGCCGCCAGCTCGCGCATCGCCGTGTCCAGCAGCTCCGACAGCTCCGAATCGGGGTGCGCGAGCCACTGGTGGTAGGCCGCCACCGCCACGCCCAGCGTCGCGTGCGCGATGGTCTGCGGCGTCAGCGAATCCTGCGCCACGCCGAGGCGATCGGCGACGAACTCCGCGACGACCTCGCGCCAGGACTGGAAGCGCAGCGTCGAATGCGCCTGCAGCGCGGGAACTCCCAGGATCAGCCGCATCCTCCTGCGGTGCGCCTGCTGCTGCTCGACCGGAACCCGGTTGAACTCGACCACGCAGTGCCGCACCGCCTCCAGCAGCGGCACGTCGCGCGGTAGCGAGCGGAACTCCGCGCGCATCCGGTCCAGCCCCGCGTCGAAATCTCCCCACGGGATGTCGTTCTTAGACGGGAAGTAGTGGAAGAACGTCCGCCGCGCGATGCCCGCGGCAGCGGTGATGTCGGCGATCGTGGTGTGCTCGAAGCCCTGCGCGTCGAACAGTTCGAAGGCCGTCTCCTCCAGCTCGGCGGCGGTGGTGACCTTGCGTCGCCCCGCGCGCGGGGTTCCTCCGGATGTGTCAGATCGCAACGAGTTTCGCTCCACGTCTTTAAAAATGCACTCGGTGCAAATACCGTGTCGATGGTAGCTCGAACCTGTGAGGAGCATCGCATGGCTGACGAACAGAACGAACTGAGCACCGCGACCGAGCCGGCCGTCGAGGAGGAGCTCCTGGTCGAGGAGGTCTCCATCGACGGGATGTGCGGGGTCTACTGACCGTGTCCGCACCGGTGGAGTTCGACCCGAGCGTCGGCTACCGGCTCAACCCGCAAGTGGCGCTGCGCCCCGAGCCCTTCGGGGCGCTCGCCTACCACTTCGGCAACCGGAAGCTGTCGTTCCTGAAAGTGCCCGAACTGGTGGAACTCGTGCGCGAGCTGGGCGAGCACCCCAGCGTGGAGGAGGCCCTCAGCGGTTTCCCCGAGCAGCGCCGCCCGCAGTTCCGCAACGCTCTGGCCTCCTTGGCCGCCTCCGAGATGATCCTTCCGAAGGCGGGCTAGGAGCTGTGCGGGAAGTGCTCAGCTCGACGGCGGGACCTCGGCGGCGGTGCGTGCCGCGCCCCCGCACCTGAGGCAGCGGCTCCGCCGCATCCCTGAGCAGCGCCCATTCGTCCCAACCCGACAACGACGTCAAGTGGACCGGGAAGTGGAGCCGAAATGACCACCACAGCGCCAGTTCCCTCGCTGGTGGAGCAGTTCAAGGGCGGTCTGGACGCGCCCATCTGCCTGACCTGGGAGTGGACCTACGCCTGCAACCTCGCCTGCGAGCACTGCCTGTCCTCGTCCGGGCGCCGCGACCCGGACGAGCTGTCCACCGCCGAGATGAAGGCGGTCATCGACGAGCTGCAGCGGATGCAGGTCTTCTACGTCAACGTCGGCGGCGGTGAACCCACCGTGCGGCCCGACTTCTGGGAACTGCTCGACTACGCCATCGACCACCAGGTCGGCGTGAAGTTCTCCACCAACGGTTTTCGCATCGACGAGGAGCGCGCCCGCAGGCTGGCCGCCACCGACTACGTCGACGTCCAGATCTCGCTGGACGGCGCCACCCGCGAGGTCAACGACGCGGTGCGGGGTCCCGGCTCCTACGACATGGCGCTGACCGCGCTGGCCAACCTCTCGGCCGCCGGCATGCGCGACTTCAAGATCTCGGTGGTGATGACCAGCCAGAACGTCGACCAGCTCGACGACTTCAAGGCCATCGCCGACCACTACGGCGCGCAGCTGCGCATCACCCGGTTGCGGCCTTCCGGACGCGGGGCCGACGTGTGGGACGAGCTGCACCCCACCGACGCCCAGCAGCGCCAGATCTACGACTGGCTGGTGGCCCACGGTGACCAGGTGCTCACCGGGGACTCGTTCTTCCACCTCAACGCCATGGGCTCCACGCCGCTGCCCGGGCTGAACCTGTGCGGCGCGGGGCGCGTGGTGTGCCTGATCGACCCGGTCGGCGACGTCTACGCCTGCCCGTTCGCGATCCACGACGTGTTCAAGGGCGGCAACGTGCGCGAGGAGGGCGGTTTCGCGCGCGTGTGGCGCGAGTCGGAGCTGTTCACCGAGCTGCGCGAGCCGCAGTCGGCCGGGGCGTGCGCGTCCTGCTCGGCCTTCGACGCCTGCCAGGGCGGCTGCATGGCGGCGAAGTTCTTCACCGGACTGCCCCTGGACGGCCCAGACCCGGAGTGCGTGAAGGGCCACGGGCAGACCGCCCTGTCCATCGTGGACAAGGAGACGCTGCCGAAGGCGACCCAGGACCACTCGCGCGGTTCGCAGAAGCGCGCGGTCGGGCTGGGCATGCCGACCGTGCCCGCCAAGCCCTGCGACTCCAGTCCCCTGGTGGCCGGATCGTGAACCTCACCGGGGGCGTCCGGCTCGGCTCGGCGCACGCGCCCTCGCGGGTCCTGTTCGGCCCGCACGAGACCAACCTCGCGCGGGACCGGGACATCTCGGACCGGCACGTCGCCTACTACGCCGCGCGCGCGGCGGGTGGGACCGGCGTGCTGGTCACCGAGACCGCGAGCGCGCACGAGTCGGACCGGCCCTACGAGCGCGCACCGCTGGCCGGCGACTGCGGCCCCGGCTGGGCCGCGGTCGCCGAGGCCTGCCGCCCGCACGGCACGGTGGTGCTCGCCGGGCTCGGGCACGCGGGCTCGCAGGGCTCCTCGGCGTTCTCGCAGCAAGCGCTGTGGGCGCCCTCGCGGGTGCCCGACGTGGCCTCGCGGGAGCTGCCGATGGCCGTGGAGAGCCCGCAGATCTCGGCGCTGGTGGCCGGTTTCGCCACCGCCGCCGAGCTGGCGGTGCGGAGCGGCCTGCACGGAGTCGAGGTGCAGGCAGGGCAGCACGCGCTGCTGCGGCAGTTCCTGTCCGGGCTGACCAACAACCGCGACGACGCCTACGGGGCCGACCGCGCGCTGCTGCTGCGCGAGGTGCTGGCCGCGGTGCGCGAGGCGGTGGGCACCGGCGTGGTGGGGCTGCGGCTGTCCTGCGACGAGCTGGCCCCGTGGGCCGGGATCGTCCCGGAGGCGGCTCCGGAGCTCGTCGAGGCCGCGCTGGAGCACATCGACTACCTGGTGGTGGTGCGCGGGTCGGCCATGGGGGCCTCGGCGACCCATCCCGACCTGCACACCGAGCCGGGCTTCAACACCGAGCTGTGCCGGGGCGTGCGGGAGGCCGTGGCCGGCCGGGTGCCGGTGGTGCTGCAGGGCAGCGTGGTCGATCCGGGGCAGGCGCAGCGCGCGCTCGACGAGGGCGTGGCCGACCTGGTGGAGATGACCCGCGCCCAGATCGCCGAGCCCGAGCTGGTCGCGCTGCTGCGGCGCGGCGAGGCGGACCGGATCCGGCCGTGCGTGCTGTGCAACCAGAAGTGCCGGGTGCGCGACAACCGCAACCCGCTGATCAGCTGCACGACCAACCCGGTTGCCGGGCACGAGACCGAGGAGGCCCCGCTGCTCGGCGGTTCCACGCCCGGGGAGCCGGTGCTGGTGGTCGGCGGCGGCCCGGCCGGGATGGAGGCCGCCCGGGTGCTCGCGCTGGCCGGACGTCCCGTGGAGCTCGCCGAGCGGGCCGACCGGCTGGGCGGCGCGGCGGTGCTGGCCGCCGAGGTCGGCGGGCGCGGCGGGCTCCGCGAGTTCGTCGACTGGCAGGCCGCCGAGCTGCGGCGGCTCGGCGTGCGCATCCGGCTGGGCTCCGAGGTCGGCGAAGCGGAGCTGGCCGGGCGCGAGGCCGTGGTGGCGACCGGTTCGGTGCCCGGCCCGCGCAGCTACCGGATCCTCGGCGGCACCGTCCTGGACGTCACCGAACTGCTCGCCGGTGCCGAACCGTACGGTCCGGTGGTGGTGTTCGACCCGATCGGCGACGCGGTCGGCGCCGGCGTCGCCGAACTGCTGGCCGGGCGCGGCCTGCCGACCGCGATCGTCACCCAGGACCAGGTGGTGGGCACCCAGCTGGCCATCACCGGGGACCTGGCCGACGCCAACGCTCGGCTGCAGCGGGCGGGCGTGGCGCTGCACAAGCGCTCGCTGCTGCGCGAGGTGCACGACGCGCACGTGGTCGTCGAGGACGTCTTCACCGCCGAGCGCCGCGAGGTGCCCGCGGGGACGGTCGTGCACTGCGGGCACCGGCTGCCCGACGCGGGCCTGCCCGGGCCGCCGCGCGCGGGCGACGCCGTCGCGCCGCGCACGATCCACGAAGCCGTTCTGGAGGGACGCCGCGTGGCGCAGCGGATTTCGGCGCAGATCGGAGTGCCGCGATGACCCGCTACCTGTTCTCCCCGTTGCGCATCGGCCCGGTGACCGCGCGGAACCGGATCGTGTTCTCCGCGCACCTGACCAACTACGCCCGCGACGGGCACCCCACCGAGCAGCACGCCGCCTACTACGCGGCGCGCGCGGCGGGCGGCGCCGGCCTGGTGATCACCGAGGAGCACTCCACCCACCCGACCGACTGGCCCTACGAGAAGCTCATCCACGGCTTCCACCCGAGCGCGGTCGACGGCTACCGGCGGATCACCGAGGCGGTGCACGCGCACGGCGTGCCGATCTTCGCCCAGCTCAACCACAACGGCGGTCAGGCGTCCTCGATGTACTCCCGGCTGCCGGTGTGGGCGCCCTCGCCGGTGCCCGACCCGATGTTCCGCGAGGTGCCCAAGGCCATCGACGCCCGCGAGATCGCCGAGGTCGTCGCCGGTTACGGCACCGTCGCCGGGCACTGCGCCGAAGGCGGTTTCGACGGGGTGGAGCTGCAGTGCTCGCACTCCTCGATCGTGCGCGGGTTCCTGTCCCCGGCGACCAACCTGCGCACCGACGACTACGGCGGTTCGCTGCGCAACCGGGCCCGCGTCCTGCTGGAGATCATCGCGGCGGTGCGCGCGGCGATCGGGCCGGACCGGGCGCTGGGCGTGCGGATCTGCGGCGACGAGCTCATCGAGGGCGGCACCACCATCGACGAGGCGGTCGAGGTCGCGCGCATGGTGGAGGCCACCGGCGAGGTCGACTACATCAACACCTCGATCGGCGTGGCCACCTCCACGCTGTACATGATCGAGGCCTCGATGGCGATCCCGCCGGGCTACGCGCTGTTCATCTCCAACGCCATCCGCCGCGCGGTGGACCTGCCGGTGGTCGGCGTCGGCCGCATCAAGGACCCGCTGCAGGCCGAGCGGGCGCTGGAGGAGGGGCACTGCGACCTGGTGGGCGTGGTGCGCGGGCAGATCGCCGACGCCGACTTCGCGGCCAAGGCCCGCTCCGGGCACGGCACCGACATCCGCACCTGCCTGTCCTGCAACCAGGAGTGCGTCGGCCGGATGGGGCTCAACCGCTGGCTGGGCTGCATCGAGAACCCGCGCACCGGCAAGGAATCCGTGCCGCTGCCCGCGCCGAAGTCGCGCAAGCGGGTGCTGGTGGTCGGCGGCGGCCCCGGCGGGCTGCAGGCCGCGGCCACCGCTGCCGAGCGCGGGCACCACGTGACGCTCTTCGAGCGGGAGGCCGGAACCGGTGGCCAGGTCGCGCAGGCCGCGAGCGTGCCGAGCCGCGCGGAGTTCCTCGACGTGGTGCGCAACCTGCGCGCCGAGTGCGAGCGGTACGGCGTCGACCTCAAGACCGGGACCGAGGCGACCGCGCGGCTGCTGCGCGAGGAGCGACCGGACGTGGTCGTGCTGGCCACCGGGGCGCGTCCGCAACCGCCGTGGTGGGCCGGGGAGCAGGAGCGGGTGGTCGACGTCCGCGACGTGCTGGCCGGTCGCGCCGCGCCCGGCGGGAGGGTGCTGGTGGCCGACGAGCTCGGCTTCCACCAGGCCTCCTCGATCGCCGAGCTGCTCGCCGACCGCGGCTGCGCGGTGGAGATCAGCACGCCGGGCATGGTCGTGTGCCAGGACCTCGGGGTGACGCTGGACATGGAGACGTTCAACATCCGCGCGCACGCCAAGGGGGTCGGGCAGCGCACCGACGAGGTGATCATGGGGGCGAGCCCGGTGGAGGACGGGGTGTCGGTGCAGATCCTCAAGCACACCACGGGGGAGAGCAGCGAGGAGCGCTTCGACTGGGTGGTGTGCTCGGTGCACCAGGGCCCGGTCGAGGAGCTGTGGCACGAGCTGGCCGGCGCGCCGTTCCCGGTGCACCGGGTCGGCGACTGCCTCACCCCGCGCCGCGCGCACGCCGCGGTCGTGGAGGGGCACCGAGTGGCGGTGGAACTGTGAGCGAACTTCCCGAGATGCTGGCGGTGGTCGTCGTCCGCGAGCGGGCGCTGCCGCGCGGTGCCGACGAGGCGGTGGCCGAAGCCGGCGGCGCGGTGCTGCTGTGCGGGACCGGCACGGCCGCGGCGGCCGGGCAGCTGACCGCCGCCACCCGCAGCTGGACGCTGGAATCGCCGGTCGCGCCGGCCGCGCTGGCCGCCGCCCTGGCCCCGCTGCTGGACGCGGTTCGCGTGGTCCTGCTCCCGTCCTCGCCGGACGGCCGGGACCTGGCTCCCCGGCTGGCCTTCGCCACGGGCCGGGACCTGCGCGCGGGCGCGACGCGCTGCGACACCGCCGAGGCCGACCTCGTCCGGCTCGACGACGCCCTGGAGGTCCGGGTCCGCCTCACCGGCCCCTCCGTGGTCACCCTCCTCCCGGGCCAACGCGGGGTGGACCACCCCACCGAACCCCCAACCCCGACGGACCTCACCCCCGACCCCCGAATCACCTCCCAATCCGCCCCCGGAATCACCTCCCAATCGGGGGTGGGAATCCGAGGGTTTTCCGCGGTGGTTCGGGACGCGGAGGTCGTGGAGGTCGTCGAAGGCGGGGCGGAGAGCGTCGAGCTCGAGGAGGCCGAGCGGATCTTCGGCGGTGGTGCGGGGCTGGTGCCCGACGGGGCCGACGGTGCCGCGGTGATGCGCGACCTCGGCGAGGTCGCCGCCGCGCTCGGGGCTTCGGCCGGAGCGACCCGGGTGGTCAGCGATGCCGGCTGGGTCGGGCACGAGCGGCAGATCGGGACCACCGGGGCGGTGGTCGACCCCCGGTTGTACGTCGCGTTCGGCATCTCCGGGGCCACCCAGCACACCGGGGGCCTCGGCAGGCCCGAGCACGTGGTCAGCATCAACACCGACCCGTCCTGCCCGATGACCGCGATGGCCGACCTCGGGATCGTCGCCGACGCGCCCGCGGTACTCGACGAGCTGGCGCGCCGGCTGCTGGGGAGCCGAGATGGCTGAACGCACCGATGTCGTGGTGGTCGGAGCCGGTCCCGCCGGCTCGGCCGCCGCGCTGGAACTGGCCCGCGCGGGCCGCGACGTGGTCCTGCTGGAACGCGGCCCGTTCCCGGGTTCGAAGAACGTCTACGGCGGCGTGGTCTACGCCCGGGTGCTCGACGACGTGCTGCCCGAGTGGTGGAACGAGGTCCCGGTGCAGCGCTGGATCACCCGCCGCAGCACGATGGTGCTCACCGGCACCCAGGCGCTGACGGTCGACTTCCGCACCGAGGACTGGGGATCGGCGCCCTACAACGGGATGACCACCTACCGCGCCGACTTCGACTCCTGGCTGGCGGGCAAGGCGGTCGCGGCCGGGGCGAAGCTGGTGACCTCCACGGTGGCCACCGAGCTCGTCCAGGAGGGCGGCCGGGTGGTCGGGGTGCGCACCGACCGGCCCGACGGCGAGATCCGCGCCGACCTGGTCATCGCCTGCGACGGGGTGAACTCCTTCCTCGCCAAGCAGGCCGGGCTGCTGCCGCCCACCGACCCCGGCAACCAGACCTTGGGCGTCAAGGAGACCCTCGCGCTGCCCCGCGCGGCGGTCGAGGAGCGCTTCGGGCTCACCGGGCTGCACGGCGCGGACTTCGAGATCCTCGGCTGCACCGGGGGAATCCCCGGCGGCGGTTTCCTCTACACCAACCGGGAGACCGTCAGCGTCGGCGTGGTCCTCTCGCTCAACGGCCTGACCGAGTCCGGCCGGCGGCCCGAGGAGGTGCTCGCCGGGCTCAAGGCGCACCCCGCGATCGCTCCCTACCTGCGGGGCGCCGAGCTCAAGGAGTACTCCGCGCACCTCATCCCGGAGGGCGGGTACCGGAGCATGCCGCCGCTGTCGGCGCCCGGACTGCTCATCGCCGGGGACGCGGCGAGCATGTGCCTGGCCGCCGGGATCTGGCTGGAGGGGGTCAACTTCGCCATCGGATCGGGACTGGCCGCCGGGCGCGCCGCGGCCGAGGGGGACCCGGAGAGCTACCGCGGCAGGCTGGAGAGCGACTTCGTGCTCACCGACCACGAGAACCTGCAGCGGGCCCCGCACCTGGTGCTCTCCGATCGGGTGCAGCGGCTGTACCCGGGGCTGCTGTGCGACTTCGCGCAGGACGTGTTCACCGTCGGCAACCCGGCACCGAAACCCGGTCTGCGCAAGCTCTTCCGCGACACCGCCGCCCGCCACGGGGTCAAGCTGCGGCAACTGGCCGCGGACGCTTGGGCGGGACTGCGCACCTTCGGCTGAGGAGTTCGGATGACCTACCGCGACATCGCCTTCGACGACCGCATGGCCACTGTGGACTTCGACGTGGGCGAACGAGCCCACATCACGGTGGACACCGAGGTCTGCCGGTCGTGCACCACCAAGGCCTGCGTGCCGGCCTGCCCGGCCAAGCTGTTCGTGCCCACCGGGGACGGCGGCATCCTGTTCAACTACGAGCAGTGCTTCGAGTGCGGCACCTGCTACCAGGTGTGCAACTCCGCCGGGGCGATCTCCTGGAGCTATCCCGACGGCGGGCACGGCGTGGTGTTCCGGAAGGGCTGAGATGGGACCGCAGATCGTGGTGGCGCTGAGCCACTCGCACCACCGGGTCGAGGTCGACCCGCTGACGGCGCGGCTGTCCGACGGGCACCGGGGGCCGAGTCCGGCCGAGCACGCCGCGCTGGAGCACGCGCTTCGCCTCGGCGAGCACTTCGACGGCCAGGTCCTGGTGGTCACCGCGGGACCGCCGGAGGCCGAGCAGCGCCTGCGCGAGGCGCTGGCCGCCGGCGCCGACCGGGCCGTCCGGGTCGACCACGACCCGCCGCTGGCGGCGGACGCGGTGGCCCGCAACGGCTCCGAAACCGCGCGGGCGCTGCTGTCCGCGCTGCCGGGGACTCCCGACCTGGTGCTGTGCGGTGACCGCTCCGCCGACGGCGGCACCGGCAGCACGCCCGGTTTCCTGGCCGCCGCGCTCGGCGCGGAGCAGGCCCTCGGGTCGGTGCGGCTGGAAGCCGACGGCAGCTCGCTGCTCGCGCACCGTCGCCTGGACGGCGGCTCCCGGGAGGTGCTGCGGGTGCGCTGGCCGGCCGTGGTCTCGGTCGAGGGCGGCTTGCGGCTCCGCCGCGCGAGCCTGCCCGCGGTGCTGGCCGCGCGCGAGGCCGTGATCCCGGTCGTCGAGCACCGCGCCGGGGGAGGCTCGGAGGCCGTCGTCTCCGCCCGGCCGCGGCGCCCGCGTCCGCGCGCGCTGCCCGCGCCGTCCGGGACGCGGCCGCACGATCGAGTGCTGGAGCTCACCGGAGCGCTCACCGAGCGGACGCCCCCGAGGGTCGTCGGCCCGCTCTCGGCGAGCGAGGCCGCCGACGAGCTGCTGGCATTCCTGCAGACCCGCGGCTACCGGGCGGAGCCCCGATGAGGAGTGGAGGCGGTGCGATGAGCAGGGTCGCGGTGGTCACCGGGGCCGCCCGCGGCGTCGGCGCCCAGGTGGTGCGGACGCTCGCCGAGGACGACTGGAAGGTGGTCGCGGTCGACGTCTGCGCCGACGACCCGGCGCTCGACTACCCGCTGGGCACCCGCGA
The DNA here is from genome assembly GCF_042665275.1 of Saccharopolyspora griseoalba. Taxonomy (NCBI): domain Bacteria; kingdom Bacillati; phylum Actinomycetota; class Actinomycetes; order Pseudonocardiales; family Pseudonocardiaceae; genus Saccharopolyspora; species Saccharopolyspora griseoalba. Next base: position 125,230 of record NZ_JBHTCJ010000007.1, read on the forward strand.
GCAGCTGCGCGAACTCGCCGCCGCGTGGCCCGGAGCGGTGCGCGACGTGGTCGCCGACGTGCGCGAGCAGGACGAGCTGCGGGCCGCCGTCGAGGTCGCCGAGCGCGAGTTCGGGGGAGTGGACGCCGCGGTCGCCGCGGCCGCGGTGATGGCGGGCGGGCGACCGCTGTGGGAGACCACCGATGCCGAGCTGGACGCGCTGTTCGACGCCGGGGTCCGCGGCGTGGTCAACCTGGCGCGGGCCGCGGTCCCGGCGATGCTGCGCCGCCCCGAGCCGCGCAGCGGGCGGTTCGTCGCGCTGGCCTCCGCGGCCGGGCACACCGGGCTCTACCACCTGGCCGGGTACAACGCCGCCAAGCACGCGGTGGTCGGCCTGATCAGGGGGCTGGCCAACGACCTGCGGGGCACCGGGGTCAACGCGACCGCGGTGTCCCCGGGATCGACCCGCACCGACATGCTCACCGCCACGGCCGGGCTCTACGACCTCGACGACGTGGACCAGTTCGGCCCGCACCAGCTGCTCGACCGCATCCTCGAGCCCGAGGAGGTCGCCGCCGCGGTGTGCTGGCTGTGCCACGAGCGCTCCTCGGCGGTGACCGGAACCGTGGTGCACGCCGACGGGGGGTTCACCGCGTGATCACGCACCTGGAAGCGGACCCGGGGCTGCAGCGCTGGGACGGCGGCCGCACGCTCGCGGGCGGTTCGCCGTTCCGCGTCCTGCGGTTGAGCCCGAAGGGGAGCGAGCTCGTCGACCGGTGGATCGGCGGCGAGCCGGTGACCACCGGGCGCTCGCTGGCGCGCAGGCTGGTGCGCGCCGGGGTGATGCACCCCCGTCACGACCGCGCGCCCTTCGGGCCCGAGGACGTGACCGCGGTGATCCCCGTGCACGGCGCGCGGCCCACCGCGCTGCTGGCGGCGCTGGAGGGCCTGCGGGTGGTGCTGGTCGACGACGGTTCGTCGGAGCCCATCCCCGGGGCCGTTCGGCACGACGTCAAGCGCGGTCCGGGAGCGGCGCGCAACACCGGCTGGCGCGCGGTGACGACTCCGCTGGTGGCCTTCCTCGACGCCGACACCGCCCCGCAACCGGGTTGGCTCGAGCCGCTGCTGGAGCACTTCGCCGACCCCGAGGTGGCCGCAGCGGCCCCGCGGATCCGCAGCGTGGCGGGCGATTCGGCGCTCGCCCGCTACGAGAGCGCCAGGTCGCCGCTGGACCTGGGGATCCAGCCCGGACCGGTGCGGCCGGGCGCGCGGATCAGCTACGTGCCCACCGCCGCGCTGGTGGTGCGCGCCGAAACCCTGGACGAGCTCGGCGGTTTCGACGAGAGCATGCGCTTCGGCGAGGACGTCGACCTGATCTGGCGGCTCGTCGAGAACCACCAGGCCCGCTACGAACCCGCGGCCGTCGTCGAGCACCGGCCTCGCGGCAGCTGGCCCGCGCTGCTGCGGCAGCGCTTCGGCTACGGCAGCTCGGCCGGACCGCTGGGCAGCAGGCACGGGGAGCGCGTCGCGCCGGTGCGGATGTCGTTGTGGAGCTTGCTGACCTGGATCCTGGTCGTGCTCGGCCGCACCCGGCTCGCCGCGCTGGTCACCGGCGCGGCGGCGGTGCTGCTGGCCCGCAAGCTCGACCGCGTCGGCGCCCCGGTGAGCGCCTCGCTGAAGCTGGCGGTGCGCGGCAACCTGGGCGCCGCGGGGCTGCTGCTGGAGACCGCGGGGCGGGCTTGGGCGCCGCTGGTGGTCCCGCCGCTGCTGGCCACCCGGCGCGGACGCCGGGCGCTGGCCCTGGTCGCCGCGCGGCACCTGCTCGACTGGCGGCGGACGCGCCCGCCGCTGGACCCGCTGCGCTACGCGCTGGCCGCCATCGCCGACGACCTCGCCTACGGCTGCGGCGTGCTGCGCGGTGCGCTGCGCGAGGGCGATCGCGCGGCGCTGCTGCCGGTGCTCACCGATCTCGGCGGGCGCAGCAGCGTTCCGGTGGGGGAGCGGGAGTGAACCTCGCCGAGCTCGCCTGGCCGCAGCTGCGCCGCCCGCGCCTGCTGGCGGTGCCGGTCGGTGCCACCGAGCAGCACGGACCGCACCTGCCGTGCACGGTGGACACCGACATCGCGGTCGCGCTGTGCGACCGGCTCGCGGGGCATCGCGAGGTCGTGGTCGCCCCGCCGGTGACCTACGGCTCCAGCGGTGAGCACGCGGGGTTCCCGGGGACGTTGTCGATCGGGCAGCGGGCGGTGGAGCTGCTGCTCACCGAGCTGGGCCGGTCGGCCGACGCCTTCGCCGGCGCGGTGCTGGTGTCCTGCCACGGCGGCAACGCCGTCCCGGTGCGGAAGGCCGTGCGCACCCTGCGGGCGGAGAGCCGCCAGGTGCTCGCCTGGTCGCCGAGCGGCCCGCCGGACGACAGCCACGCTGGCCGCACCGAAACCGCCGTGATGCTGGCGCTGCGGCCGGATGCGGTGCAGCCCGACCGGGCGGCGGCGGGCAACACCGCTCCGCTGCCCGAGCTCATCGACGAGCTGCGAGCGGGCGGCGTCGCCGCCGCGAGCCCGACCGGGGTGCTCGGCGACCCCTGCGGGGCCACCGCCGAGGAGGGGATCCGGATCCTCGACGAGTGGACGAACGCGCTGGTCGCGGCGGTCGACGCGGAGTTCCCGGACCAGGAGCCGTGCGCGGGGGGTGCGGGCAGCGGATCCTGAGTCGCGCACCTGGGAACAGCTGCCGCACCGCATCCCCGAAGGCGGTCGCGAGCCGCGCCCGCGCGCTCGCCGCGCCTCTCGGCCGTCCCCCATGGGTGTCATCTGAGAGGTCCACGAGTTCGACGATCCCTATCGTCATCCGCGGGCAGTACGACCGATTCCGCCGAAGTTCGCGCGCGGGTCAACGAGCGGCGCCGCGCGCGTGTGCGGATCGGGCCGCGCGGCCCGACCTGGGGATCTCTCGGAAAGGACGATGCGGTGGCTGTCGAACTGGAAATGACCGCGGCCGAGTCCGACCGCGAACCGGAGGGGCCGCGGCGGCGCACCGACGTCGTCGCGTGGCTGGTCGCCGCGGCCGCGCTGCTCGGCGGCGCCTGCTTCGCGCTGATCAACGCGCACTACAACGGCGGGCGGTTGATCACGCCGCTGGACGACGCCTACATCCACCTGCAGTACGGCGCCCAGCTGGGTCGGGGCGAGTTCCTGCGCTTCCACGACGGCGATCCGATCAGCACCGGGGCCAGCAGCCTGCTCTACATCGTCGCGCTCGGCGCGATGCACTTCCTCGGAGCGCAGGGCGGCCTGCTGCTGCCCGCCGCGGTGCTGCTGGGGGTGATCTGCCACGCGCTGACCGCTGTCCTGGTCGTCCGGCTCGGCCGCCGCCTGTCCGGTCCGGCCGCCGGCGCCTGGGCGGGTGCGCTGGTGGCGCTCAGCGGCCCGCTGCTGTGGTCCTCCACCACCGGCATGGAGGTCTCGCTCGCCTCGTTGCTGCTGGCCACGACGCTGCTGGTGTACCTGCGCGAAACCGAGCGCGGCGTCTTCGCGCTCACGCCGGTGCTGATGACGCTGGCCGCGCTGTGCCGCCTGGAAGCCCTGGCGTTCTTCCTGCTGCTGCCACCGCTGATGATCTGGCGCGGCTGGCGGCGCCCCGGCGAGCGGCTCGCCCGGATCGGGCTCGCGGCGTGGAGCCTGCTGCCGTTCCTGGTGGTCGGTGCGCAGCTGCTGTTCTACAAGCTCGCCACCGGCAGCGCCTCGCCGAACGGCTCGCAGGCCAAGTCGCACCTGAGCGCGCCGAACTCCAACCTCGACGGGTTCGCCGGCGCCACGGCGGACAACTTCGCGGCGCTGCTGGACATCCTCACCGGCATCTCCCGCCAGGACTTCGTCTTCCCCGGAGCGCTGCTGCTGGCCGGTATCGGCGTGGTCGCCCTGGTCGGCCGGGCCGGCGCGCACCGCGACGCCGGGCTGGTCATCGGGGTGGGCACCGTGCTCGCGCTGGGCGCGATCTCCACGATGGCCACCGCGCTGTGGCAGCAGGGCCGCTACCTGCACCCGTTCCTTCCGCTGTTCCTGCTGACCGTGGTGCTGGGCGCGGGTGCGGCGGCCGGATGGCTGCGGCTGCCGGCCCGCGCGGTGACCGGGCTGCTCGTGGTCGCCGCGCTGTTCACCGCGGTCGCCCTGCCGATGTGGGCGCACGTGGCCGTCCAGGACTCGGCGAGCATCCGGGAGCGCCTGGTCAAGATCGCCACCTGGGCCAAGGGGCACCTGCCGCCGGATGCCCGCCTGGGCGTGCACGACGTCGGCGCGGCGGCCTACCTCGGCGGGCACGAGACCGTCGACCTGGTCGGGCTGACCACCAACGGACTGGCCGAACCCGCGATCAACGGCATGGGCAGCCTCTACGAGGCGCTGCGCGAGATGCCGCCGGACCAGCGGCCGGACTACATCGCCGCCTACAACTCGATGCCCAACGGCGTCGACCTGGCCGCGCTCGCCGACGGTTCGATCTACGCCGAGCCGGTGCTGACCACGCCGCTGATGACCGTGTGGCGCTGCGACTGGAGCCTGCTCGGCAGCGGCGACCGGCCCTCGATCCCGGTGCAGGGGCGGATCCGCGACCACGTCGACATCGGATCGATGGCCTCCGAGCGGGCCCACGAGCACGTCGTCCGCCCGGCCCGCTCGGACTTCCAGCCGATGACCGAGCTGCGCACCGTGCCGGTCGACGGCCGCAGGCTGGTCGACAGCGCGCGGCACGTGTGGGGCGAGCAGGAGTTCACCCTGCACCACCTGACCCCGGGCGAGCCGGTGCGACTGATCGCCCGGCACGACTCCCGCGACCCGGTCCCGGGCCGCTACACCGGCATGCGGCAGGTCCGGGTGTTCGCGGGCGAGCAGGAGATCGGCAAGCACCGCCTGGAGCCCGATCCGGCGGGCTGGGCCGAGTCGGTGATCGAGATCCCTGCCGAGGCGGTCACCGGCTTCGAGCTGACCGTGCGGCTGGCGGCCACCCAGGAGTTCGTCGGGCCGTACCCGGACTACAAGTCCTTCGGCTTCTGGGCCGTGCAGCGGCCGTGACCAGGACGTTGTCGATCCGCGACCGACGAGGGGGCAAAACGCCCAATTCGGCTCGGATATATAGTTGATCGGCCCTCGATGGGATGAGGGTCGGATTCGTCGCCCGGCGCGGGGGCCGGAAGCCGACGAAGATCTCTCGCGGCAGCGGCGGTCGAACCGCCCGCCGGAACGAGCCAGCCGGACGCGGCGCGCCCGCGCGCGTCCGGCGCAGGGAAAGGACCCGCTGGGTGACTGTGACGAACGACGTCGCCGAGGCGCGCCTCGACGACGAGCTGATGGAGGTCTCCGAACCCGCGAAACCGCGCAGGCGTCGGCTGCCGGTGTGGCTGGTCGGGGCGGGTGCGTTCCTGGCCGGGCTGTGCTTCGTGCTGCTGGACGTCCACTACAACCACGGGCGCTACATCCCGCCGCTGGACGACGCCTACATCCACATGCAGTACGGCGCGCAGATCGGGCGCGGCGAGTTCCTGCAGTACAACGAGGGCGACCCGATCAGCACCGGGGCCAGCAGCCTGCTCTACGCGCTGCTGCTCGGGCTGCTGCACCTCGTCGGGTTCCACGGTTCGCTGCTGCTGCCCGCCGCGGTGGTGCTCGGCGTGATCTGCCACGCGCTGACCTCGGCCGGGGTCGTGGTGCTCGGTCGTCGCCTGGCCGGTCCGGTGGTGGGCGTGTGGGCCGGTGTGCTCACCGCCTTCAGCGGCCCGCTGCTGTGGGGAGCCTCCAGCGGCATGGAGGTGTCGGTGACCTCGCTGCTGCTGGTCGCGACGCTGCTGGTGCTGGTCCGGGAGGCGGTGCACGGCCGGTTCCGGTTCACCCCGGTGCTGGTCGCGCTGGCCGCGCTGACCCGGATCGAAGCGCTGGTGTTCCTCGTGGCGGTCCCGGTGCTGATGTCCTGCGCGGTGTGGCGCCGCCGGGGGCGGACGCTGCCCGGGCGCATCGGCATGACGGTCTGGAGCGCGCTGCCGTTCGCGGTCGTCGGGGCTCAGCTGCTGTTCTATAAGCTCGCCACCGGCAGCGCCTCGCCGAACGGCTCGCAGGCCAAGTCGCACCTGAACATGCCGCACCTGACCATCAGCGAGCTGGCGGGCAAGGTCTCGGACAACTTCGCGGCGTTCCTGCAGATCCTGGCCGGCATCGAGCGCCAGGACTTCGCCTTCCCCGGGGCGCTGCTGCTGGCCGCGGTCGGCGTGGTCGTGCTGGTGCGCGACGGCGGTCCGCGCCGCTGGGTCGGATGGACCGTCGGGACCGGCACGGTGCTGGCCCTGGCGGCGATCTCCACGCTGGGCACGGCGCTGTGGCAGGAGGTCCGCTACCTGCAGCCGTTCCTGCCGCTGTTCCTGCTGGTCGCGGTCGTCGGGGTGGTCGACCTGGGCAAGCGGGTGCGGATCGGCGACCGCGCCCCGGTGGCGCTGCTGGCGATCACCGCCCTGTTCACGGTGCTGTCGGTGCCGCAGTGGGTGCACCACACGGTGCAGGACTCCGCAGGCATCCGGCAGCGCGTCGTGGCCCTGGCGAACTGGATGAAGGGCGCGCTGCCGCCGGACGCGCGGGTGGGCGTGCACGACGTCGGCGCGGCCGCCTACCTCGGTGATCACCCGACGGTGGATCTGGTCGGGTTGACCACCAACGGGCTGGCCGAGCCCGCGCTCAACGGGATGGGCGCGCTCTACGAGGAGCTGCGGAAGATGCCCGCCGACGAGCGGCCGCAGTACATCGCCATCTACGACCGGATGCCGGGCGGCGTGCAGCTGGAGGAGCTGGCCGACGCGCAGATCTACGGCGTTCCCGTGCTGGCGCTGCCCGCGATGACGGTCTACGAGGCCGACTGGAGCCTGATCGACACCGGGGACCGGCCGACGATCCCGGTGCGCGGCCGGATCCGCGACCACGTCGACGTCGGGTCGATGGACTCCGAGGCCGCGCACGATCACGACGTGGACCCGGCGCAGGCGGCCTTCCAGCCGATGACCTCGGTGCGCACGGTGACCGAGGGCGGACGCCAGATCGTCGACAGCGCCCGGCACGTGTTCGGCGACGAGGAGTTCGTGCTGCACGGCTTGGAGCCGGGCAAGCCGGTCCGGCTGATCGCCCGCACCGACTCGTCCAACCCGAAGCCGGGCATGTACACCCAGGCCCGCATGGTGCGCGTGCACGCCGACGGTTCGGAGGTGGGAACGCACTACCTGGAGCCGGATCCCAAGGGCTGGTCGGAGACCACCATCGAGATCCCCGCCGAGCTGGTCACGAGCTCGGAGCTGAGCATCCGGCTGGGCGCCCTGCAGGACTACGGCGGGCCCTATCCGAACTACCAGTCCTTCGGGTACTGGGCGGTGCAGTAGCGGCCCGTCCGGGAACCGCCCTCCCGGAGCGCGGGCGATCTCGCAAAAAGTTGCAATCGATCGACGGTGTTGACCCGACCGTTCGGGCGCTGCAGAGTGATCACCGATCATCTGGCCTGCCCGGATTGCAAAAATTTGCGAGGTTGCGATGGTGCTTCCCCTCCGACGGCTCCGCTTCCCGCTCGTGGCCCTGCTCGCCTCCGCGCTGATCGGGGCCCCACCGGTGCCCGCAGCCGCGCAGCAGGAGGAGCCCGCCCGAGCGATCTGGGTGGATCGCGAGCACCTCGTGTGGTCGGCCCCCGCGGCGGAGAGCTACGAGATCCGCTACGAGGGCGGAGCTCTCGCGCTGACGCCGGATCCGGACGGCTTGCCGCCCGGGCTGGCGGAGCGCTTCCCGCACCTGGCGGGCGAACCGGTGTTCCGGGTCGGGGACGGACCGCTGGACTCCGCGCTGCGCGGGAAGGTCGTCGCCGCTCCGGTCGGCGGGCCGGGAACGCCGGTGCAGCTGGCCGGGGTGCTCGACGACCGGTACGCGCAGGCCGCGACCGAGCTGCCCTACGGGCCGAGCTTCACCGGTGGCGTGCCCTCGTTGCGGTTGTGGGCGCCGACGGCGAAATCGGTGCGGCTGCGGTTGTTCGACGGCGTGCCGGCGCCGGACGCGCGGCCGGCGCGGGTGCTGGAGATGTCCCGCGACGCGGCCTCGGGCTCCTGGTCGATCACCGGAACCCCGCAGTGGGCGGGGCGGTACTACCAGTACGAGGTGACCGTCTACCGCCCGGACACCGGACGCGTCGAGACCGCGGTGGTCACCGATCCGCGCTCGGTGGCGCTGACGGTCGACTCGACGCATTCGCAGCTGGCCGACCTCTCTGCTCCCGAGGCCACGCCCGCGGGCTGGCGGCGGGAGGTCGCGCGGGGACTGGGCGGCGATCCGACCGAGCACGGGATCACCGAGCTGCACGTCCGCGACTTCTCCCGGGACGACCCCGCGGTGCCGTCCGGGGATCGCGGCACCTACCGGGCGTTCACCCACCCCGACTCCGCGGGCATGCGCCACCTGCGCCGCCTCGCCGAAGCCGGGATGGACGCGGTGCACCTGCTCCCGACGTTCGACATCGCCACTATTCCGGAGCGCCGCGAGGACCAGCGCACCCCGCCCTGCGACCTGGCCGCGCTGCCGCCGGACTCCCGGCGCCAGCAGGAGTGCGTGGCCGAGACCGCGGGCTCCGACGCGTTCAACTGGGGCTACGACCCGCTGCACTTCGACGCCCCGGAGGGCTCCTACGCGACCCCGGACGCGCAGAGCGGGGCGGCGCGCACCCGGCAGTACCGGCGAATGGTGCAGGCGCTGCACGACAACGGGAACCGAGTGGTCGTCGACGTGGTCTACAACCACACCGCGGCCGCGGGGGCCGGGCCGAACTCGGTGCTGGACAAGATCGTTCCCGGCTACTACCACCGGCTGCTCGAAGACGGTTCGATCGCGCGATCGACCTGCTGCGCCAACACCGCTCCGGAACACGCGATGATGGGCGATCTCGTGGTGGACTCGGTGGTGCACTGGGCGCGCACCTACAAGGTCGACGGGTTCCGGTTCGACCTCATGGGGCACCACCCGAAGGCCAACGTCCTGGCCGTGCGCCGCGCCCTCGACCGGCTCACCCCGCAGCGCGACGGCGTGGACGGCGAGAAGATCCGCATCTACGGCGAGGGCTGGAACTTCGGCGAGGTCGCCGACGACGCGCGCTTCGAGCAGGCCACCCAGGCCAACATGGCGGGGACCGGCGTGGGCACGTTCAACGACCGGATGCGCGACGCGGTGCGGGGCGGCTCGGTGCTCGACGAGGACCCGCGGACCCAGGGATTCGCCAGCGGCCTGGCAGGCGACCCCAACGGGGCTCCGGGCAACGGCGACGAGGCGGAGCGGGCCGCGCGGCTGGACGACTACACCGACCTGGTCCGGCTCGGGATGGCCGGGAACCTGGCCGACTTCCGGTTCCGCTCGGCCAGCGGCGACGTGGTGGCCGGTCGCGAGGTCGACTACAACGGCACCCCGGCCGGGTACGCCGCGACCCCGGCCGAGGCCGTGGGGTACGTCGACGCGCACGACAACACCGCGCTGTTCGACGCCCTGATGCACAAGCTCCCGCCGGACACGCCGATGGACCAGCGGGTGCGGATGCAGGTGCTGGCGATGGCCCCGGCCCTGCTCGGCCAGGGCCAGCCGTTCGCGCTGGCGGGCAGCGAGTTCCTGCGCTCGAAGTCCTTGGACGGCAACAGCTACGACTCCGGCGACTGGTTCAACACCTACGACGTCACCCTGCGCGACAGCGGTTTCGCGCGCGGGCTGCCGCCGGAGCCGGACAACGGCGCCACCTGGCCCCTGGCCGGACCGCTGCTGGCCGACCCCGCGCACCGGCCCGCCGCGCGGGACATGCGCACGACCTCCGACCGGACCCTGCGGCTGCTCCGGATCCGCCAGTCCTCACCGCTGTTCACCCTGGGCGACGCCGGGAGGGTCCAGCGCAAGCTCTCCTTCCCGCGATCCCCGGCGGGCGTGGTCCTGGCGCACCTCGACGACACCGCGGGCGAGGACCTCGACCCGGCTCGCCGGGGGATCCTCGTCGCGCTCAACCCGCACCCGGAGCCGCAGCGCGTCGAGCTCCCGCCCGGCAGGTGGGCTCCGCACGCCCTGGAGGACGACCGCCTCGAGATCCGCCCGGCGGCCGCCGATCTCCCGCCCCGCTCGGTCGTCGTGCTGACCCGCTGACGCGTCAGCCGCTCTTCCGGGTGCGCAGGAGGCGGAGTCCGTTGAGGGCGACGAGGATCGTCGACCCCTCGTGGCCCGCCACGCCCAGGGGCAGGGGGAGGTGGCCGAAGAGGTCCCAGCAGACCAGGACCGCGATGAAGGTCCCCGCGATGACCAGGTTGGCCATCATCACCCGACGGGCGCGCTGCGCCAGGGCCAGCACGTCCGGGATGGTGCGCAGGTCGTCGCGCACGACGACGGCATCGGCGGTTCGCAGGGTGAGGTCCGCGCCAGACGCGCCCATGCCGACGCCCACGTCGGCCGCGGCCAGTGCGGGCGCGTCGTTGATGCCGTCCCCGACCGCGGCCACGCTCCTGCCCCGGTCGCGCAGTTCCTGCACCGCGTCGAGCTTCTGGTCCGGCAGGAGCCCGGCGCGCACGTCGTCGATGCCCACGTGCTCGGCCAGCTGCCGCGCGCTGGAGTGGTTGTCGCCGGTGAGCAGGATCGGCTGGTTGCCGGTCAGCGCCCCGGTGTCGGCCACCGCGCCGGCGGCCTCGGGGCGCGGCCGGTCGGTGATGCCCAGCAGCCCGATGGGCCTGCCGTCGACGAGGACCGCGACGGGGGTGTGCCCGTGCTTGGCGTCCGGCAGCCACGAGGTGTCGCCCACCAGCGAGGCGGGTGCGCCCAGCTCCACCCGGACTCCGTCGACCGTCGCCGACACGCCCCGCCCCGGCAGGGCGGAGAAGTCCTCGGCCGTCGACAGCCCGAGGCCGCGCTCCTGCGCGGCGCGCACCACCGCGCGCGCCAGCGGGTGTTCGCTGGGGTGCTCGGCCGAGGCGGCCAGCTGCAGCAGCCGCTGCTCGGTGTAGCCCGACAGCGGGCGCACCTCTGCCAGCTCGGGAGTTCCCCTGGTGAGCGTGCCGGTCTTGTCGAAGGCGACCTGGTCGACCGCGCCCAGCTGCTCCATCACCACCGCCGACTTGACCAGCACGCCGCGCCGGCCGGCGTTGGCGATGGCGGCCAGCAGCGGCGGCATCGTGGCCAGCACCACCGCGCACGGCGAGGCCACGATCATGAAGGTCATCGCGCGCAGCAGCGACTCGCGCAGGTCGGCGCCCCACAGCAGCGGGATCGCGAACAGCAGCACCGTGCAGGCGACCATGCCCACCGAGTACCGCTGCTCGACCTTCTCGATGAACAGCTGGGTGCGCGCCTTGGTCTGCCCGGCCTGCTCGACCAGCGAGGCGATCCGCGCCACGACCGAGTCCTCGGCCCGCCGCGCGACCCGGACCCGCAGCGAGCCGACGCCGTTGAGCGTTCCCGCGAAGACCTCGTCGCCCTCGGACTTGTCCACCGGGATCGACTCGCCGGTGATGGTGGCCTGGTCGACGTCGCTGGTCCCGGCGAGGACCACGCCGTCGGCGGCCACTCGTTCTCCCGGTCGCACCCGCACCTCGTCGCCGACCTCCAGCGCCGAGGCGGCGACCACGCGCTCCCGGCCGTCGGGGTCGATGACCGAGGCGGTCACCGGGGCCAGGTCCAGCAGGCCGCGCACGGAGTCCTCGGTGCGGGCGGTGGCCAACGCCTCCAGCGCGCCCGAGGTGGCGAAGATGACGATCAGCAGCGCGCCGTCGGTGATCTCGCCGATGCCGGCCGCGCCGATCGCGGCCAGCACCATCAGCAGGTCCACGTCCAGCGTCTTCTCCCGCAGCGCGCGCAGCCCGGCCAGCGCCGGCTCCCAGCCGCCGGTGACGTAGCAGGCGAGGTAGACCGTCCACCAGGTCCAAGCGGGCGCGCCGAGCAGCTGCAGGGCCAGCCCGGCCAGGAACAGCGCCAGCGCGGCGGCCGCCCAGCGCATCTCGGGCAGCGCGAACAGCCGCGTTCGCCCAGGTGCCGCCTCGGGCGTCAGGCGGCTGGGCGAGGCAGTGGACGTGACCACGGGAAGAACCTCCGCAGGGATGTCGGGCCGAGCACGGACAGGAGAACACGTGAAGAGGTGTTCATGCAAACAAGGGATTAGAATGCGACGCATGGGACACGGGGTGCAGGGCCGGGACCGGCAGGTGAGCAGTCTCGACGCGGACTCGGCCGCGCGCGTGGCCAACACGCTGCAGGCCCTGGCCACGCCGAGCAGGCTGCTCATCCTCGCCGAGCTGCGGCAGGGGCCGCGGCCGGTCACCGAGCTGGCCGAGGCGGTGGGCATGGAGCAGTCGGCGGTGTCCCACCAGCTGCGGCTGCTGCGCAACCTGGGCCTGGTCACCGGCTCCCGCTCCGGGCGCAGCATCGTCTACAGCCTCTACGACAACCACGTGGCCCAGTTGCTCGACGAGGCCGTCTACCACAGCGAGCACCTGCGCCTGGGTCTCGTCGACGAGGACTAGCGGGTCGTCCGCGAGCCGCAGGCGCGGTTCGCTCGCGAACCGCTGCGATTGACACCCCGTGTTCGCGTGCGAAGCATCCCGTTGGGTCTTGGTGGTCATCCGTCGGAATGCGCACGGCCTTCCCGCGCGGGTCGAGGTGAGCTACGGGGACGGGTCGTCCTTCGTGGGGGTGCCCGTGCTGGAGGGGGAACCGGTGGCCGACGGGCCCAGCCGATTCCGGTTCGACCCGGTGGTCACCGATCGGTTGCGGTTCGACCTGGTCAGCGCGAAGCCCGGTGCGCGGGACGGGTTCCTGGGCGTGGGGGAGCTGCGGGCGTAGACGCCGGGGAAGTGCCCGCCCGGCGCGCCTGCCGGGCGGGCACTCAACTACCCCCCGTCCCCCGCCTCGCGGGGGTCCATCAGCCCGAGAGCTCGGGCGGTTCCTGGGTGTGTCGCAGCATCAGGCCCGTTCCCCAGCAGTTCGGGCACAACCTGCGCGCGATGGTCAGCTGCGGGTGCGCGGCCTCGTCCCGGTGCACCTGCTTGGCCGCCACCTCGCGGTGGCCCTCGCAGTGCCCGCAGCGGGGTCGGGGCAGCTGTTCGGCGGGCAGCGCTTCGGCCTGCTCGATCAGCCGAGCCCGCAGCTGCTGCAGCGCCTCCGGCTCGTCGGCGGGGCTCGAGTGCCTGCCCAGCAGGTCGGTCTCGGCCAGCGCCTCCTCGTACTCGCGCAGCATCCGTTCGACTTCATCGCCAAGGCTTCCCTGGCGGCGGTTCGCCTGCATCAACCCGCTCGCAATCGTCGCGCCGGGTTCGCGGCTAATTGTCCGGAGTTCATCAGGCCACCCGAAGGTCTCGTGCGCTGGATCTTGCCGGAGAATACATCGCGGATAACACGGAGATCCAGCATGTTCCACGACGTGATTTCCGTATGGATCTCCTCCGGAACGCGCGGAACGGGAAGCGGATCGGCGAATTCCGGTTGCGCGGTGCGATTTCGGGGCTGGGCGGGAACTCGCAGAGGGGGGAATCGCGCGATCCCGCCCAGCCGACCGCGAGGCGACTAGGGGGTATGTCGACGCTCGCGCAGCAGCGGTGCAGGGGGAATTGAGGGGGAGCACCGCTGCGAATGTGATCATAAGTGTGAAAGGCCCTGCCGGTCAACGAGAATCGAAGCGCGGTGAAATTGCGTCGACAAGCACCGGTGGGTGGTACTACTGGACGTTAGCAGTCCGCAAATCTCGTTGCGGTGCAGCAGTTCCCGAGGAGCGCGGTCGCCGAGTTCCGCGGAGTTGTGATTTCCGCGGGAATTCGACTCCGGAGGCGCCGTCGAATTCCCGCGGAAATCGCGTCCGCCTCGTTTCAGCGCACCGGTCGCAACGCGTCGCGGGTGAGTTCGGCGGGACTGGCGTAACCGTCCACGGCCATCAGCAGATCCGCTTCGGCCAGGACGCTGCGCAGGACGTGCACCACGCCCTCGGTGCCGCCGAGCGCCAAGCCGTAGGCGTAGGGGCGGCCGATGCCGACAGCGGTGGCGCCCAGCGCCAGCGCCTTGACCACGTCGGCGCCGCCGCGCACCCCGGAGTCGAACAGCACCGGCAGCTCCCCGGAGGCCTCGACGACCTCGGGCAGCATGTCCAGCGCGGGCATCCCGCCGTCGGCCTGGCGCCCGCCGTGGTTGGAGCAGTAGATGCCGTCGACGCCCATGTCCCGCGCGCGTCGCGCGTCGTCGGGGTGGCAGATCCCCTTCACGATCAGCGGCAGGTCCGTCAGCGAGCGCAACCACGGAAGGTCGTCCCAGGTCAGCGAGTTCCCGAAGATCTGGACCCAGCGCAGCACCACGGCGTTGAGGTCTTCCTCCGGGGACTTGTCCAGGCTCGCCCGGAACACCGGGTCGCTGGTGTAGTTGCGCAGGCAGTGCCCGCGCAGCTGCGGGAAGTTCGAGGTCGCCAGATCGCGCGGCCGCCAGCCCGGGATCCAGGTGTCCAGGGTGACCACGATCCCGCGATAACCGGCCCGTTCGGCGCGGTGCACCAGGCTCTCGGCCAGGTCGCGGTCGGTCGGGGTGTAGAGCTGGAAGAAGCCGGGGGTCTCGCCGAACTCGCCCGCCACGTCCTCCAGCGGATCGTTGGACAGCGTCGAGGCGATCATCGGCACCCCGCTGCGCGCCGCGGCGCGGGCGGTGGCGAGGTCGCCCCGCCCGTCCTGCGCGCAGATTCCCAGCACCCCGATCGGGGCCATGAACACCGGCGAGGGCGAGGTCGTGCCGAACAGCTCGACCGACAGGTCGCGCTCCGTGGTCCCGCGGAACATGCGGGGCAGCAGGCCCCACCTGTCGAAGGCGGCGACGTTGGCGCGCTGGGTGCGCTCGGAACCGGCTCCGCCGTGCACGTAGGACCACACCGAGGGCGGCAGCGCCCGCTCCGCGCGGCGTTCCAGCTCCCCGAACTCCATCGGCAGGTCGGGCACGACCCCGCTCAGCCCGTTGAGGTAGATCTCGAGCTGGTAATCGCCGTAGGACATCATCGGCCTCCCGGTGGTGCGGTCGTTCGCGTGCTGCCCGTCTCCGGGGCGTCCGGCTTCGCGACCCGCTCCGGTGCCGATCGCCGAGGTCGTCACGCGGCCGCGTGCGCTCGACAGCGGTGCGGAGGTCGGTTCAGCGCGGCCGGGCCGGGTGCGATCGTAAGACGGGCACCCGCGCACGGTAGTTCACCGGACGCCGCCGCGAACCCCGGGTCAACCGGTGGCCGCGAAGCGCTCGGCCACTTCTCCGGCGGTGAGGCCGAAATCGGCCAGGTGGTAGCTGTGCCGGGGCTTGGCGATGCCGGTGGTGCTGCTGGCGTGCAGCTCGTGCATCGCCGCGCGGGCCGCGTCGTCCAGCGGCAGCGAGAAGCGCCGGTAGATGCGCTCGGCGGTACCGACCGGGTCGGTCACGAAGTCGTCGTAGTGCACGTCGTAGAACTGCGCCGCCGGGTGGCGTCGTCGCGCGGTGGTGAACGACTCGAGCCCGCGCGCCCACAGCTCCAGCTGGTCGCGGCCGATCGTGCTGCCCCGGAAGGTCGTCGACCAACCCTCGGTCGCCTTGTCCGCCAGGCTGCACATGGACGCCATGGCGACCGCCGGGTCGCGGTGGGTCTGGATCACGATCGCGTCCGGGTAGACCGCGAGCAGCGCGTCGAGGGCGAACAGGTGGCTCGGGTTCTTCAGCACCCACCGGCGTCCGGCGTCCGGCAGCCCGATGAGCTGCAGGTTGCGCTTGTGCCTGCGGTAGGCCGGCGTCCAGTCCTGCCCGGCCAGCCAGGCGGAGTAGCTCGGGACGTGCGCGAGGCACTCGTAGGAGACCGACCGGATCGACTGCCGCAGCAGCTGCCAGCACTCCTCGACCTGCTCGGCGGACATGTAGTGCAAGCCCATGAACTCCGGGCGCTCGACCTGCTGCTGGGCGTAGGAGCGCTGGATGGCCTGGAAGACCGGGTCCTCGGCCCAGGTCTCGCGCGGCGGGCGCGGCTGCGGGACCTCGGCCAGCCAGACCTCCAGCCCCTGGTGCGCGGGATCTGCGGTGAGCAGCCGGTGCAGCGCGGTGGTCCCGGTGCGCGGCAGACCGGTCACGAAGATCGGTCGCTCGACGGGAACCTCGGCGTGCTCGGGATGCCGTGCGAAGGCCTGCTCGCCGAGCAGCCGGGCGGTCAGGGCGCCGCGCAGGAAGGCGCGCTTGATCTTGTTGCCCCGCGGAGTCAGGCCCGCCTCGCGCCGGTAGGAGTCCAGCAGCACGCCGAGCGCCTCGACGTGCTCGTCCCCGCCGAAGTCCGCCAGCCCGGTGACCCTGGTGGCCGACTCGTGCAGGTCCTCGACCGTGCCCACGTCGTCGCGTTCGTCGTTCACAGCGCCTCCGCTCAGTGGTGGAACTCGCCGGCGTTGACGTCCAGGCACTGCCCGGTGATCGCGCGGGCCATCGGCGAGAGCAGGAAGACCGCCGCGTCGGCGATCTCGTCGGGCTCCGGGAGCTTGCGCAGGTCGGTGGTTCCGGCGGTCTCGGCGTAGACCTGGTCGCGGGTCACCCCGCGCTGCTCGGCGAGGTGTCCCAGGTACCACTTCAGCGAGTCCGCCCAGATGTACCCGGGGGCGACGGTGTTGACCCGCACGCCCCGCGGGCCGAGCTCGGCGGACAGGCTCCGAGTCATCGAGAGCAGGGCGGATTTGGTCATCTTGTAGGGGCCGTACGGGCGTCGGGAGTGCCGCAGCACCGCCGAGTTGACCATCACCGCCGCCCCGCCGGAGTCGACGAGCGCGGGGGTCAGGAGCCGGGTGAGCCGCAGCGTGCCCAGCACGGTGGTGTCCAGCGCCGCGCGGAGCGCGTCGAGATCGGTCTCGGCCAGGTCGGCCAGCGGTGGCAGCGCGAAGGCGTTGTTCACCAGGCCGTCGACGCGCCCGAAGGTCTCCAGCGCGCGGGAAACCAGCTCGCGGCAGGCGGTCTCGTCGCCGATGTCGGTGGGCAGCACCAGCGCCTCCCGGCCGAGCTCGGCGACTTCGGCCGCGACCTCGGTCAGCCGCTGCTCGGTGCGCGCGGCCAGCACCACGTGGGCGCCGGCGGCAGCGCTGCGCAGCGCGAGGGAACGTCCCAGTCCCGCGCCGACGCCGGATATCACGACGACCGCGTCCGGCAGCAGCATCGCGCTCACCCCACCATCCGGTCGCCGATGGCCGCCTGCCGCGCGGCGATCCGCTCCCGCCACTGCTCGCGCGCGATTTGCGCGCTCTCGTGGTGCGGCAGGCGATGCGGCAGCTCGTCGAACCTCACCAGCTCGACCTGCGGACCGTCGGCGGAGGTGAGCTCGCGGGAGAGGCGCTGCCAGCGGATCTGCATGTAACCGCGGCGGTGCCCGGTGAGCTCCACCCAGTTGGCCAGGCCCGGATCGCGCTGGCACAGCACCAGCCGGATCTGGCCGTCCGGGTCGATGCGCGCCTGGTCGGCGGTGAGGCTGGTCTGGTGGTTGATGTAGTCGGTGGAGATGTACCACGGGCTGCCCAGCTGGAATCCCTGGTACGGCGCGTCGGAGGCGGGAACCGTGATGATCAGCGCCTGATCGTCGGCCAGCTCGTAGTGCCCGGCCGAGGAGAACTGGGTGCTCAACCCGCCGGGGGTGCTGCGCGGCTCGGTCATCGTGTTCACCGGCAGGTGGAGGTAGTACCACTCCGGGAAGGCCAGGAAGGTGCGCAGCCGGGACAGCAGGATCTTCCCCGCGACCCGGTAGCGCTTGGTCATCAGGTCCGCGGTGCGCGGCGGTGGTGCGTCGCCGGCGGTGTCGGCGCGGTGGATTCGGATCGCGCCGCGGCGCTCGGAGCTCCAGTCGCTGTAGACCTCGCGCACCACGAGCATCGCCGAACCGGGCGCGAGCGCGAAGTAGCCCGGACCTGGCGGCCCAGGACCGAAGCGCACCTCGAAGTTGCCCTCGGCGTCGATGTCGAGCTCGCGGTCGTCGAAGGCGGCCAGGCTGTCGGGCACGTCGACGGGGGAGTAGTCGCCGTCGAGCACCTGGAAGCTCAGATCCGCCGTGCTGCCGCGGCGCCCGGTCACCACGTACTCGGCGTCGTCGCGGATGTAGGAGTGGAAGTACACGGCGTCCGGGTTGTCCAGGCCCATCTTGGTGGACGGGCCGGTGGACTGCACGAATCGGGGGAAGTCCCGCTCGTAGGCCCGGGCCAGCATCAGCGAGGCCTGGATGCTGCCCGCGAGGTAGTCGTAGCCCTCGACGAGGTCCTGCTCGTCGCGGACGTGCGGCGCGGCGGTGATGATCTCCTCGGCTTCCCGGACCGCGTCCGCGAACGGCTGCGTCAGCATGGGAGTTCTCCTAGAACGTGTTACAGGTTCTTGGCCCAGCGGTTGGCGGTCAGCGTGAAGCCCGGCAGCGAGTCGAAGGTGTGGAGGAACTCGTAGGTGCGGACGTAGCCGGTGCGGGAGATCCGCCACCGGCCGTCGTCCTCGCGGCGGTAGGCGTCCTCGTAGAAGGCGGCGCCCTGGATGATGGTGCTGAACTCGGTGGCGATGACGGTGTCCTGGAAGCTCCAGGTCCCGGTGGCCGCGTCGCCGTCGATGTCGATCTCCGGCTGGCCGGCGGAATGCGTGGTGATGATGCCGGGTCCGAGGTTGTCCCGCATGAACGCCAGGATCGCCTCGCGCCCTTCGAGCTCCAGCGGCCCGCCGGCGGCCTCGGTGCCGTAGTCGGCCACGGCGTCGTCGGTCAGGGTGTCGGCCAGCTCGTGCCACAGCTTGAGGTCCACCGCTCGCAGGTAGCGGTGCTTGAGTCTCTTGATCTCCTCCAGCGCGATCAGGTCCACGGCGCCTCCTCGCGTCTCTCGGCCGCCTTCCCCAGCTTTCCGCGCGCCTTGACCAAGCGCAATAACTTGTTCTACTTTTTTCTGAAACGCGTTCTAGGAAAGGCGGGGCTGGCCGTGTTGCCGCACCTGGAATGGCACGCGAGCGCGGTATCCCGGCGGAGCCGGGGGAGCCGCGGGCTCACGGTGTGGTTCACCGGGCTGTCCGGATCCGGGAAGTCGAGCGTGGCGGCCGCGCTCGAACGCAGGCTGGTGCTCGCCGGCCGTCCCGCCTACCGGCTCGACGGCGATGTCCTGCGGCACGGCCTCAACTCCGACCTGGGGTTCGGCGCCGCGGACCGGGCCGAGAACGTCCGGCGGGTCGGCGAGGTGGCCAGGCTGTTCGCCGATGCCGGTGTGGTGGCCGTCGTCTCGCTGATCAGCCCGTACCGCGCCGATCGCGAGCGGGTCCGGGAGGTGCACCGGGCGGCCGGGTTGCCCTTCTTCGAGGTCTTCGTGGACACCCCGCTGGAGGTGTGCGAATCCCGCGATCCGAAGGGGATGTACGCGCGGGCGCGGGCGGGCGAGCTCGCCGGGCTCACCGGTGTCGACGCCCCCTACGAGCCCCCGGAGGTCCCGGAGCTGGTGCTGCGGCCGGGGATGGGCGAGGCGGCGCGGCTGGCCGAGCTGGTGGAGCGGCGGCTGGCCGACGCCTGACGGCTCGGGCGCGGATCAGGACTTGCGGCCGACCGCGGCCCAGCGCTCATCGCGATCCGCCCTCGAGACGGGAAACTTGGTGACCGAAGCGGGTTGCATTCTTCCGATCTCCGCGCGTGGCCGCCCTGTGGTGGTATTCCGAGCCGCCGGGGTAATAAGCGGGAAGCGGGCTAGAAGTTGATCTCCTTGCGGCGCTTCTCGGCCAGTTCGCGCAGGAAGTCCGCGGTGTCGTGCTGCTCCAGCGCTGCGCCGCGGATGCGGTCCCACGCGTCGTTGAAGACGTTGAAGTCGTCCTCGTCGTCGAGGTAGAGCCCGCCGGCGACGTGCTCGATGAACACGAAGTCCCTGGTGCCGTCGTTGAACTTCATCATCGTGAAGTCGTTGGGCAGGTAGGGCAGCCGGACCCCGAAGGGCAGCACGTGCAGGTAGACCTTGTTGTACCGCTGCTGCAGGTCCAGCAGGTGCTCGACCTGGTCCAGCGCCACCGAGGGGTTCTGCCCGCCGGGCATCCGGTTGAACGCCGCCTCGCTGATCACGAACCGGTAGTAGGGCGGACGCGGGAGGTCGAAGACCTGCTTGCGGTCCAGCCGGTTTCGCACCAGCGCGGTCACGTCGGTCACCCGGTCCTCGGAGAACTGGGTGAGCATGTAGTGCTCCGACTGCAGCGGGCCGGGAATGCGCTCGCCGTGCCAGCTGAGGATCTCGGTGGCCGCCGGTTCGAGGTCGGTGAAGGTGCGGAACCACTGCGGCACCGCGGAGCGGTAGCCGGACCACTGGCCGCGCGCGGCGGTGCTGGACCGCCGCAGCTCCTTCATCAGCTCGGTCTCGGCCTTGCCCGCGTTGAACGCCTCCAGCATCGTCTGCAGCTCGGCGTCCTTGACCGCGACGGTGCCCGACTCGATCTTGTTGATCTTGCCCTGGCTGCACCCGAGCAGTTCCGCGACCTCCTGCTGGGTCAGCTTCGCGGCCATCCGCGCGCGACGGATCTCGTTCCCGAGTTGCCTGCGTCGCGAGGTAACCGTGCTCGGCACCGGATCTCCGCTCGTTCCTTCGCCTTGTCCCTGGTGCGTTCGACGGGCGCAAACGCTGCTGTCAAGAACAACACTGTAATGCACCCGGCGGGGTGAGCGCTGCCAGCGGCCCGCGTTTCCCGGTGATCCGGTGCCGATGATTATTCCATTGTGGTTGGTGCGCTGCGGAAACCTACTCGCGGTCGAAGATCCCGGAGCGCGCCTCCTGCAGGAAGCGCGACCAGCTGTTCGAGTTGAACCGGAGCACCACGTCGCCCGTGAGCCGCTTGCTGTCGCGGACCCCGACCAAGCCGGGGAGGCTCGCGTTCACCTCGACGCAGTTTCCCCCGTTCGGGCCACATAACGAAGCGCGTCGCCAGCCCGTCGTGCCGAAGACCTGCTGCGATGGTGAAACCTGGTGGGACATCCCGGTGCTTCCCTTCCGAACGTCTCGACTCGGATCGTCTCGTACTCTACGATTAATCGCAGGATATCGAGGAGGGGGCGCGGTGCTAAGGGGTGCCATTCGATCGAGGGAATTCCGAGGTCGCGCCCGTCCTTCCGCGCTGGAAGGCGGCTTACCACGCCGGTTTCCGCGTGTTACTCCTTGCGCGATGCGGGTAGTGTTTAGCCTGCGTCCGGGCAGGGGGATGGCGCGCACGGCCTTCCGGTCGGTGTCGCCGGGGGAGTGCTCCAAGAATATTCCTGGTTAGGACGCGGCGCCGTGGCAGCCCGTCGGGGCGATGCCGCGGGGTTCGCGCTGACGCGCCGAGCACGTACCGAGAGAGGAGACTGCGGATGCATCCGTTCCATTGGGTTCCCGCCCAAGGGGAGCGTCACGCCAGCGCCGACCCTCGGCCGTCCGGGGGGTATCCGGCGGGTCTGACCGTCAACACGCTGTGCGCTCAGGAGGTCTCCGCCGAGGTCGGCGAAGTCGCCTGGCTGTGGACCACCTGCGCCACATGCAAC
The DNA here is from genome assembly GCF_042665275.1 of Saccharopolyspora griseoalba. Classification (NCBI taxonomy): domain Bacteria; kingdom Bacillati; phylum Actinomycetota; class Actinomycetes; order Pseudonocardiales; family Pseudonocardiaceae; genus Saccharopolyspora; species Saccharopolyspora griseoalba. Next base: position 146,728 of record NZ_JBHTCJ010000007.1, read on the forward strand.
GCGGAGGCGCGCCGGCTGGTCGGCGCCGCCTGAGGCCCATCGCCACGCGCTGGCCTGGGATCGCGCGCCGACGCGCCCGATTTCAGGCCAGGCCGCTGGTGGCCTCGGCGTTGGAACCGCCCTCGATGGCCACCAGCGGGTGGCGCCGGTGCGGGATGCGCTCGGTCGTGTCGTCCACCGGACGGTGGCGGTAGGTGCTCGACCGCGTCGACTTCGCCCGGTACATCGCCTTGTCCGCGGCGGTGAGCAGCTGGTGCATCCGGTGGGCGGGCATCGCGGCCACGCCGGCGCTCGCGGTGCACCGGATCGGCATCCCGGAGACCAGCTCGGAGCGCGCTATCCGCGCGCACATCCGCTCGGCGAGCACCTCGGCGTCGCGGATCGCCTTGGCGTTGCTGCTCTCGGCGTGCATGAGCACGACGAACTCGTCGCCGCCCAGCCGCGCGGTGCAGGCCGCGTGCCCGGCCACCCGCTCGATGCGCTGCGCGGCCTCGACGATCACGCTGTCGCCGAAGTCGTGGCCGTACATGTCGTTGGTCTGCTTGAGCCCGTCCAGGTCGAGCAGGATCACCGCGATGTGGTCGCCCGGGCGCGCGGACTCGCGCTGCTGCTCCAGGGCCTTGTAGAGACCGGCCCGATTGGACATTCCGGTCAGCGGGTCGGTGTGGGCCGCTCTTTCGGCCTCGGCCAAACGGCGCTGCAGATCGCGCGTCTTGCGCTGCGCGCCGAGCCGGGTGATGACCAGAGCTACCGCGAGGATCGCCGAAGTGGCCACTGCTGCGGCCGTGACCAGCCCGCTCACCGTTCATTGCTCCATTCGTGTGAGCGCGAGGGTGTGGTCGGGTGAGCACCGGCGCGGCTCATCGGTCCTCGCCGCGGTAAGCCGTTCATCCCCCAGGCCTCCTCCCGTTGCCGGGGCCGCCGCGACCGTTCGATCACGCAACGGTTCGTGGTCGTCGGCCCGACCGCTGCTGCTACTGTCCCGAAACAGATGTACAGATGCAAGAACGTTTGCAAGAACGCTTGCAAGTGCGGACGCGATTTCGCTCGAATGATGGAGGCGTCGATGCCGGAGACCACCGCGGGTGAGGCAACGGGCAGGGTGGACCTGCGCTGGCGCAAGAGCGAACGCAGCAACCCCAGCGGGAACTGCGTCGAGCTGGCCAGGCTGGACCGCGGTTCGATCGCGGTGCGCAACTCCCGCTTCCTGGAAGGGCCGGTGCTCGTCTACACCCGGGAGGAGATCGCCGCTTTTCTCGAAGGGGTTAAAGCGGGAGACTTCGATGATCTAATCTGCTGAACGGCGTGTCGGCAGGAGGAAGCCGCCTGCTCCTGACAGGGGTACCGACGATGATGAGCATTGACCCGGAGAGACCCGGCGACCAAGCCGGGGGCAAGCGCGCGGGCAAGGCCGGCGGGCCGGCAGCCGGTCCGACGGTCCTGCGCATCGCGCTGGGCGGGCAGCTGCGGCGGCTCCGCGAGAGCCGCGGCATCAGCCGGGAGGCCGCCGGTGATGCCATCCGCGGTTCCCACGCCAAGATCAGCAGGCTCGAGCTCGGCAGGGTCAGCTTCCGCGAACGCGACATCAGCGATCTGCTGACCTACTACGGGGTCCAGGACCCGCAGGAGAGGGAGCAGTTCCTGGCGCTGGCCCGGCAGGCCAACGAGCCGGGCTGGTGGCACCAGTACGGGGACCTGCTGCCGTCCTGGTTCGAGACCTACCTGGGGCTGGAGCAGGCCGCGGCGATCATCCGCACCTACGAGGCGCAGTTCGTGCCGGGCCTGCTGCAGACCCCGGACTACGCGCGCGCGGTGATCAACCTCGGGCACGGGCACGAGTCCGCCCCCGAGGTGGACCGCCGGGTCGCGTTACGCACCCGGCGGCAGGACATCCTCACCCGCCCCGAGCCGTCGACGCTGTGGGCGGTGATCGACGAGGGCGCGCTGCGTCGTCCGATCGGCGGAGACCAGGTGATGCGCGGGCAGATCGAGCACCTCATCCGCGTGGCCGAGCTCCCCAACGTCACGGTCCAGGTCCTGCCCTACAGCGCGGGCGGGCACGCCGCCGCCGGCGGGCCGTTCTCCATCCTCCGCTTCCCCGAGTCGGACCTCCCCGACATCGTCTACCTGGAGCAGCTCACCAGCGCTCTCTACCTGGACAAGCGCCACGACCTCGACCAGTACCAGGCGGTCATGGACAAGCTCAGCGTCCAGGCCGTCACGCCCGAGGGCACCCCGCGCCTGCTGCGCGAGATCGTCGACTCCTACTGACCCGCAGTCCCGCCCCGCCCGCGGAGGAACCAGCATGCCCGAGAACCGGCCGCTGTCGGCCGAGATCGACACGACCGTCGCGCACGAGGCGCGCGTCTACGACTACTGGCTGGGCGGCAAGGACCACTACGAGGCCGATCGCGCGCTGGGGGACGCGATCGCCGAGCAGATCCCCACCGTCGCCACGATGGCCCGCGCCAACCGCGCCTTCGTCGGCCGCGCCGTGCGCTACCTGGTCAAGGAAGCCGGGGTCCGGCAGTTCCTGGACATCGGCACCGGCATCCCCACCAGCGGCAACGTGCACGAGGTCGCGCAGCAGGTCGATCCTGCGGCGCGGGTGGTCTACGTGGACAACGACCCGATCGTGCTCGCGCACGCCCGCGCGCTGATGACCAGCACGCCCGAGGGGGCCACCAAGTTCGTCTTCGCCGACCTGCACGACCCGGAGTCGATCCTGTCCGACCCGGCGGTGCCCGAGACGCTGGACCTCTCCCAGCCGGTGGCGGTCATGCTGGTCGCGGTGCTGATGTACTTCCGCGAGGAGTCCGAGGTCCGCCGGGTGCTGTCCGCGGTGATGGACGCGGTGCCCTCCGGCAGCTACCTGACGCTGACCCATCCGACCGCGGACTTCGATCCGGAGGCGGTGGCCGGCGTGGTCGCCGCTGCCGAGCGCTCCGGCATCGCGTTCCAGCCGCGCAGCCGCGAGGAGCTGGGACGCCTGTTCGCCGGCATGGACCTGGTCGAGCCGGGCATCACCCCGGTGATGGCCTGGCGCCCGGAGGAGCCCGAGTCCGGCGCCGTCGAGCTGCGCCCCAGCGCTCGTCCGGATCCGACGAGCGCGTACTACTGGGCCGCGATGGCCCGGAAGCGGTGAGGCGCGCGATCTTCCGCTGAGCGAGGAGGCCCGCCGCGAGCCGTGCGGCCGGCCTCCTCGCGCGAGTCCGGTCAGGCCAGGTCCGGCGGGTTGTCCTCGCTGACCAGCTGGGCGATGACGTCGAACTCGTTGAACAACGACCACTCCTCGACGATCCGGCCGTCGACGACGTAGAGCTGCGAGATGCCCCAGAGGTGCGCGCGCTTGCCGGTGGGCTTGCCGTAGAGCCCGTGCCCGCGATGGGTGCCGATGCCCGACCAGCGAGCCGAGATGCTGTAGCCCTCGGCGTCGTTGCCCATCCAGTACACCTCGTCGACCTGCACGCCCAGGTCCGGGAAGGTGGCCAGCAGGCCGCGGGCCATCGCGCGCACGTCCGAGCGCCCGTAGCCGGTGCGGTTGGTCGTGCCGTGCCAGCGGACGTTCTCGGCGTAGATCCGGTCGATGGTGCTCAGGTCGCGCCGGTTGTAGGTGTTGTGGAACAGCGCCCGCACCGTGCCCTCGACGTCGAAACCGTCCGCGTTGTCCGGTTCCGGGAGGGAGATCGGCTTGCGCCCGCCGGCGAGGCGCAACGCCTCGGAGGACGGCCGCTCGCCGATCGGGGTCACGCCGCCCTCGCGCGCGTAGGTGCGCGCGGCCTCGGCGACGTCGATGCCGAGCTGCTGCAGCTTGGCCGCGGTGTTGTAGAGGACCCACTCCTCGTAGATCTCGTTCTGCCAGACCACGCAGTTGGCGATCACCCAGGTCTCCAGCTTGCGCCCGGTGGGCGGGCCCCAGCGCCACGGGCCGGTGTGGTGGCCGATGTTGATCGCGCGGTGCGAGGTGGCGAAGCCTTCGGCGTCGGTGCCGGCCCAGATCACGTCGTCGGCGTAGTGCCTGCAGTCCGGCAGCGCGTTGATGCTCTGCATCGTGCCGTCGACCAGCCGTTCCACGCCGAACTTGACGCCGCTGTCGTCGTAGAGCCGGCAGCCCTGCGCGTAGGTGTCGTAGATGTAGCCGACGTCCTGGTCCTCCCAGATGCGGTGGGTGATCCGGACGATGTAGTCGACGATGTCGGTGTAGGCGTCCTCGAACCCCTCCATCGACTGCCTGCGCTCGCCGCCGTAACGCGCCCCGGCCAGCGTCGCGCCCGCACCGGGGCGCACCGCGATCGAGAAGTCCTGCGGCATGGTCCGCTTGCCGGAGGTCATCGTTCCGCCCGGGGAACCGGCGGGCTGGGTGGAGATCTCGTTCAACGTGCTCCTCCGTGGCGTCGCAGTCGCAGGGTCGCGGTGGCCTCGTGGGCCGCCATGCCTTCGTAGTCGGAGATGGTCTCCACGGCTTCGGCCAGCAGCGGCGTGGCCTGCTCGGAGACCCGCTGGTAGGTCAGCGGTTTGAGGAAGCGCGAGACCGACAGTCCCGCGCTGTGCCGGGCCCCGCCCGCGGTGGGCAGCACGTGGTTGGTGCCCGCCATGCCCTTGTCCGAGTAGGCCACCGTGCTCCACCGGCCGAGGAAGATCGAACCGTAGTTGCGCAGCGCCGAGTGGTAGTGCTCGTCGTCGGCGGTGATCACCTCGAGGTGCTCGGGCGCGAGGTCGTCCATCAGCGCGATCGCGGTCTCCGCGTCCTGGGCCCAGGTGACGCTGCCGAAGTCGCGCCAGGCCGGGCCGGCGATGTCGTTGGTCTTGAGGTTCGCCAGCTGCGCGTCGACCTGCGCGACGACCGCCTCGCCGAGCTCCCGGGAGGTGGTGACCAGCGCGGCGGGGGAGTTGACCCCGTGCTCGGCCTGGCCGAGCAGGTCGGCGGCCACCAGTTCGGCGTCGGCGGTCTCGTCGGCCAGCACCGCGACCTCCGAGGGGCCGGCCAGCAGGTCGATGGCCACGCGGCCGAACAGCTGGCGCTTGGCCTCGGCGACGTAGGCGTTGCCCGCGCCGACGATCATGTCCACCGGATCCTCGCCGAGCAGCCCGAAGGCCATCCCGGCCAGCGCCTGCACGCCGCCGAGCACGAAGACCCGGTCGACTCCGGACAGGTGGGCCGAGTACAGCACCGCGGGGTCCGGGCCGCTCCTGCCGGGCGGCAGGCAGGCGACCGCGGTGTCCACGCCGGCGGCCTTGGCGACCCCGACGGTCATGAACGCGCCCGCGGTCAGCGGGAACTTCCCGGCGGGCAGGTAGGCGCCCACCCGCTGCACGGGAACGTAGCGATATCCGGTGGTCAGCCCGGCGGCGAGCTCGATCTCGGCGTCCTGCAGCCCGGCGCGCTGCAGCTCGGCGAACTGGCGGGTGCGCTCGGCGCCGAGCTCCAGCGCCGCCCGGTGCTCGGGGGTGAGGGCATCGCCGGCGGCGCGGATGTCCGCGGTGCTGAGCTCGACGTCGCGTTCCTGCCATCCGTCGAGCTCGCGGGCGAAGCGCAGCACGGCGTCGTACCCGTCGCGCTCGATCTCGCCCAGCATCTCCGAGACCCGTTCGACCACGCGCGGATCCTGCTGCGCGGCGGGGGCGTCCGAGCCGGGTGGTTTGAGGTGGGTGTAGCGCCCGGACAACGTGCCGAGCAACCGCGGGGTGAATCGCATGACCGGAAGCTAAGCCGGTCGCGAGCACAAGGACAAGGGTGCACATCCTTGTGCGAAGCACAGGGAAACGCTATCCCGGCCGAATCGCTCATGCGTATGCACGGAACGAGGTGGTCGAGCACGATCCACCCGAATCGTGATTTCATCCGTATGCAGAGCGGGGTTGACACCCGGTTCGGCCCGCTGCAACTCTCTTGCCGCATCGGCCCGGCACCCCGCGGGCCCTGGAAGCGATGCGGTTCCCCGGCGACGCCGACGCGGTGCGCGGCCGGTCCGCCGGACTCGCCCGGTAATCCCTCCAGCAGCGCATCGCGGACCACCGCGTCCGCCCGGACTTCGGAGCAGCCCTTGACCAGCACAGCCGCGGCGTCCAGAGAGCAGGCGCCACCGCAGACACCGATGCGCAGAGCCGTCACGGCGGGCGTGATCGGCAACTTCGTCGAGCAGTTCGACTTCGGCATCTACGGATACCTGGCGCCGGTGATGGCGCCGGTGTTCTTCCCCTCGCAGGATCCGGTCGTGGCCGTGCTGTCCACCTACGCGATCCTGGCGATCGGCACCATCATCCGACCGCTCGGCGGGATGATCCTGGGGCGCTGGGGCGACCGGTGGGGCCGCCGCACGGTCCTGCTCTGGACGATCCTGATGATGGGCGTGGGCACCGCGCTGATCGGGCTGCTGCCCACCTACCAGCAGGTCGGGCTGCTCGCGCCGATCCTGCTGCTGTTGCTGCGCTGCACGCAGAGCCTGATCTCCGGCGGGGAGTACGTCGGCGCGATCGCCTTCGTGGTGGAGTGGGCGGAGCCGCGGCGCCGCGCCTACCGGACCTCGTTCGTGTCGATGAGCGTGTTCTTCGGGATCCTGGGCGGCGCGGGCATTTCCGCGCTGACCGCCACGCTGTTCGAGCCGGCCGCGCTGCAGAGCTACGGCTGGCGCATCCCGTTCCTGCTCGCGCTGCCGCTGTCCCTGGTCGGCCTGTGGGTGCGCACCCGGGTCGGGGAGACCCCGGAGTTCCAGCGGGCCACCAACGAGGGCTCGGAGGTCGTCAAGGCGCCGCTGACCGAGGCGTTCAAGTCGCAGTGGCGCTCGATGCTCGTGTTCTGCGGTGCGTCGATCACCCTGGCGATCCTGTCCTACACCTGGGTCACCTACTTGCCGGAGTACCTCAGCTCGAACGTCGGGCTCTCCCGCGCCGAAGCGCTCGGGTCCAACGCGATCTCGGTCGCGGCGATCATCCCGCTGCTGCCGCTGGCCGGTGCGCTCTCCGACCGCATCGGGCGGCGTCCGATGCTGATCACCGGCTACGCCTCGGCGATCGTGCTGGTGCCGGTGGCCTTCGCGGTGGCGCAGTGGGGCACCTTCACCGGGGCGGTGATCGCGCAGCTGATCTACGTGATCCCGGAGTTCTTCGTGACCGGCATCGTGACGGTCTGCGTCTCGGAGATGTTCGCGACTCGGACCCGGTTCAGCGCGGGCGGCGTGGCCTACAACTGCTCGTTCGCGGTGTTCGCCGGCATCACGCCGTTCGTGTCCACGCTGCTGGTGAGCACCACCGGCACGATCTACGCGGTCTGGGCGTTCCTGGCCACCGCGGCGCTGATCTCGCTGGTGGTCGTCACCAGGTGGATGACCGAGACCAACCGGGTCGACCTCGCCACCGGCCTGCCGCCGCAGGACTGACGCTCCAGCGCCACCCGGCGCGTGCCGATTCCTCCGTTCACCGGAAGTCCCGGAGTGCCCCGCGCTCCGGGACTTCCGACGAGACGAGCGGTTCGGCGCTCCCGCGCCCGGTGGTGAGGAGGGCGTTCTCGGCGAGACGGACGAGCTCGGTGGTCGCCGGGGACAGCGGCCGGTCCCGGCGGCGGATCAGCGCGATCGTGTCGTGCAGCGGGGCGGCGAACGGCGCGGTGGTCAGCTCCTGCGGGAAGCGCGGGCTGCGCACGACCGCTCGGCTGGCGATGGTGTCGCCGATGCCGTCCGCGGCCAAGCGCAGCGCCGATTCGACGTGCTCGACCTCGATCCGCGCGTCGAGGCTCACCCCCGCCAGCTGGGCCCGCTCGGACAGCTGCCTGCGGGTGGGATCGCTCCACCCGTAGCGCGCGTCGTAGAGGATCAGCGGCGCGGTGGTGAGGTCCTCGACCGTGACCGGCTCGCGAGTGCGCCGCGGGTCGGCGCTGACGTAGCGCACCTCGTCCTGGATCAGCGGGGACACCGCCAGTCCCTCGTCGTCGATGGGCAGCACGACCAGCCCGGCCTCCAGGTCGCCCTCGCGCACCGCCGCTGCGGTCTCGGCCGAGTTCTGCCCCACCAGGCGCACCCGCACGTCGGGGTAGCGCTCGTGGAACTGCCGCACCAGGTCCGAGAGCAGGTAGTAGTCGGCGTTGCGCAGCAGTCCGAAGGTGGCGGTCCCGCCGCGCAGCGAGTTCAGCGCGCGCACCGCGGCGGTGCCGTGGTCGGCGGCCGCCAGCGCCTGCTCGGCGTGCGGGAGCAGCTCCTGCCCCGCGGCCGAGAGGGACAGCTTCCGGCTGCCGCGCACGAACAGCTCGGTGCCCAGCTCCTCCTCGAGCCGCCGGACCAGCTCGGAGACCGAGGGCTGGGCCATGTCCAGCTCGGCGGCCACGGCGGTGAAGGTGCCGAGCCGGTGCGCCAGCGCGAACGCGCGCAGTTGGTTGAGCGTCACGGGCGCAGCCTAGGCATCCGCCGGCGGAACGCGAAAGCGGTTGCTCCGAACTCTTGACAGCGTTCGACCGCAGGCGTTTCTATCGTTACATACGTATTCACGACTTGAGGGAGTGCGGATGTCCTCGGTCCAGGTGACCCGCGAGGAGCTGGAGCGCCGAACGATCCGGCGCGGCGATTTCGTGTCGTGCAACCAGGCGTTCATCGACTGCCGCACGCCCGGTTCCGATCGCAAGGAGAACTACTCCATGATCGGGCCGGGCGTGACCCAGAGCGCCAACCAGGTCGTCAACCTGCGCGAAGCGCACGGCTACAACATCGGCGCCGCCGCGATGCCCAACGGCATCACCAACAACCTGCACCTCCACTACACCGCCGAGGTGTTCCTGTGCTTCCGCGGGGAGTTCCTGCTGCGCTGGGGAGCCGACGGGCAGGAGGGCGAGCTGGTGCTCCGGGAGGGCGACATCGCCTCGATCCCGACCTGGATCTTCCGCGGCTTCACCAACATCGGCCCGGACGACGGCTGGTTGTTCACCTGCCTCGGCCACGACGACACCGGCGGCATCATCTGGGGCCCGAGCGTGCTGCGCGAGGCCGGGGGGCACGGGCTGTTCCTCACCGAGGACAACCGGCTGGTCGACACCGTCGCCGGCGACGAGCCGCCGGAGGACGTCGAGCTCAAGCGCCCCATGGCGCAGGAGGACGTCGAGGCGCTGCCGGCCTTCCCGGTGGAGAAGATGCGCCGCCGCATCGCCAAGCCCGAGGACCTGGAGTGGTCCGACCGGGGCTTGCTCGGGGCCGTCCTGCCCGGCGGGCGCGCCGAGCTCGCGCTGGTCATCGGCTTCGGCATGACCGAGGACCGGATGCAGGAGCCGCGGATCTACAACCCGCACGGGCACAACATCGCCTGGCTGCGCGCCGACCCCGGCGAGGGCATGCTCGCCCACCGGCACGCCGAGACCCAGGTGCTCATGGTCAAGGACGGCGAGTGGGAGGTCACCGTCAACCGGCACGACGAGGCCTCGGTGCGGCTCGGCCCGGACGACATGGTCTCGATCCCGCGCAACGCCTGGCGCAGCGTCCGCAACGTCTCCGGGGACACCGCGAACCTGCTGGTGATCAACAGCGGCGATGGGCGGGTGCGCCTGGAATGGGACGACGAGGTCACCAAGGCCGCCGCGGACGCGGGCGTCGGCGTCGACCACAACGGCTACCTCGCCCCGCACCACCTGATCCCGCGGCCGGTGGGCAGGTGATCGTGCTGGTTCCCGGCATGCTCTGCGATGCCGACCTGTGGTCGGATCTGGTCGAGGGGCTGCCGGGCCCGGTGGTGCACGCCGCGATCACCGCCGACAGCGTCGGCGGCATGGCCGAGCAGGTGCTGTCCTCGGTGGACGGCGAGTTCAGCCTGATCGGGCTGAGCCTGGGCGCCATCGTCGGGTTCGAGGTGGCGCGCCGGGCCCCGCAGCGGTTGCGCTCGCTGCACGCCCTGTCGACCAACGCGGGCCCGCCGCGCCCGGAGCAGCTGGCCGGGTGGACCGAGCTGGCGGAGCGGACTCGGGCCGGGCAGTTCGCCGAAGTCGTCGCCGAGCGGATCCTGCCCGCGATGTTCGCCGACCCGTCGCCCCCGCGGGCGCGGCGCGAGCGATTCCTGGCGATGGCCGACCGGATCGGCCCGGAGGTCTTCCGCGCGCAGCTGGCCGCGCAGGCGACCCGCGTCGGGGCCTTCGACGCGATCGCCGCGCTGCCCGCGCCGGTGCAGGTGCTCTGCGGGGACCGGGACGCGCTGTGCCCGCCGGAGTTCCACCGCGACATCGCCAGGTCCGCCGGTGGCGGCGAGCCGCACGTGCTCGCCGGGGCCGGCCACCTGCTGCCCGTCGAGCGCCCGGCCGTGGTCGGCGCGCTGCTGCGCGGGAACCTGCCCGCGCGAGCGACTTCTGGAGGAGGAGCATGAGCGGAGAGCTCACCGGCCGCACGGCCCTGGTGACCGGCGGCGGCAACGGCCTGGGGCGCGCGATGTCCCGGTCGTTGTCCGCCGCCGGGGCCAGGGTCGTGGTCGCCGGACGGACGAAGGACAAGGTCGAGGAGACGGTCGCCGACCTGCCCGGGCCGGGCCGCGCCGCGGTCTGCGACGTCGCCGATCCCGGCTCGGTGCGCGCGCTCGCCGGGGAGCTGGTCGGCGAGGAGGTGTCGATCCTGGTCAACAACGCCGGGATCGCCGGGCCGGTGCGGCCGCTGGTGGAGGTCGATCCCGCGGAGTGGGACGAGGTCTTCGACACCAACGTGCGCGGGGTCTACCTGGTGTGCCGCGAGTTCCTGCCCGGGATGACCGAGCGCGGCTTCGGCGACGTGGTCAACGTGGCCTCGGTGTCCGGCAAGCGCCCGCTGCTCAACCGCACGCCCTACACCGCCTCGAAGATGGCCGTCATCGGCCTGACCACCACCCTGGCCGGGGAGGTCGGACCGCTCGGCGTCGCGGTGAACTCGCTGTCCCCCGGCCCGGTGGCCGGGCCGCGCATGGATCGCAACTTCCGGCTGGAGGCCGAGCGCTCGGGCATCACCGAGGCCGAAGCCGAGCGGGCGTTCGTGTCCAAGGCCCTGCTCGGGCGGATGGTCACCGAGCAGGAGGTCGGCGAGGCCCTGGTGCGGATGCTGGGCATGTCCGGGCTTTGCGGGGCCGACATCGACCTCTCGGCGGGGATGGTGGCGCGATGACCCTCAAGGAACGACTGCGCTCCGGGGAGCGGCTTCTCGGCGGGCTGCTGCGGATGCCCTCGGAGACGCTGCTGGAGATGGCCGCGGTGGCCGGGCTGGACTACGCGGTCCTGGACTGCGAGCACGGCCCCGCGGACCTGATCGCGCTGCAGCAGCACCTCCAGGCCGCCGACGCCTGCGGCATCCCGGTGCTGGTGCGGGTCGGCGAGCGCGAGCCGGCGCTGATCCTGCGGGTGCTCGACCTCGGCGCGCAGGGGGTGATCGTGCCGCACGTCGACACCGCCGAGCGGGCCCGCGAGGTCGTCGCCGCCGCGCACTACCCGCCGCTGGGCGAGCGCGGTTTCGCCACCTACAGCCGCGCGGGTCGCTTCGGCCGCGGCATCGACGAGCACCTCGACGCGGCGCGCCGCACCACGATGGTGATCCCCATGCTGGAGACCCCGCGGGCGTGCGCGGCGGCGGGGGAGATCCTCGCGGTGCCCGGTGTGGACAGCGCGCTGATCGGACCCGCGGACCTGTCGGTTGCGATGGGGCGCAGCGGTCCGGGCGATCCGGAGGTGGCCGCGCAGATCGACGGCGCGGTGCGCGCCGCCGAGCGGGGCGGGCACCCGATGATGACCATCGTCGGTTCGGTCGAGCAAGCCGAGAAGGCCCCGCCGGGGATGGTGCTCTACAACCTGACGCACGTCCTGATGGGGACCCTGCGCTCGCTCGCCGGATAGCCGGGCACCTCCCGAATTCGACGTCCCCGCGCGCACCTCGCGCGGGGACGTTCGGGAGGTTCAGCGCGGCGGAGGTCCGTGCGTGCTGCGCAGGACGAGCTCGGGCTCGAAGCGGGTCCGGCGCGGGCCCGACTCCTCGTCGGACTCGATGCGCTCGACCAGGAGCCGGGCCGCGGCCTGGGCCAGGGCGGACAGGTCGTAGTGCACGGTGGTGAGGTCGAACGCCGCCCAGGAGGCCATCGGGATGTCGTCGAACCCGACCAGCGTCAGGTCCTCGGGGATCCGCGCGCCGAGGCGCAGCGCGGCGTTGAGCGCCCCGATGGCGATCACGTCGTTGCCGCAGAACACGGCTGTGGGGCGGGATTCCAGCACCTCTTCGAGCAGGCGGTGCCCGGTGTCGAAGTCGAACGGGCCGCGCCGCACCGAGCTCTCCGGAAGCGCGATCCCGGCCTCGGACAGCCCCAGCCGGAAGCCCATCTCCCGGTCGCGCCCGGTGGTGGTCTCCGGCGGCCCGCCGATGCAGGCGACCTCGCGGTGCCCGAGCCGCGCCAGCTCCTGGGCGACCAGGCGCCCGCCGAGCTCGTTGTCGACCACCGCGGCGTCACCGGACTGGCCGCCGCCTTCGCGGTTGAGGAACACGAACGGGAGCTCCCGGCTGCGCAGCTCCTCCGGCAGCCGGGAGTTCACGGTGGCGGTGGCCAGCACGACGCCGTCGATCGAGCGGTCCAGCAGGCGCTGGCTGGTCACCGCGGTCTCGTCGCGCTCGGTGAACAGCATCATCCGGTAGCCGTGGGCCTCCAGCTCGTCGTGCACCGGGCCGATGAGGTGCGGGTAGAACGGGTTGGTGAGGTCGGTGACGACCACGCCGATGCGCTTGGTCATCCGGGTGGACAGGCTCCGCCCGGTCTCGCTGGGCACGTAGTTGAGCGCTTCGGCCGCGCGGCGCACCTTCTGCCGGGTATCCTCCGAAACGCGCTGATCGCCCCGCAGCGCCCGGGAAACGGTCGGCTGCGAAACCCCGGCGAGCCGCGCGACGTCCCGACTGGTGATCAACGCTTCCTCCTTCGCCGGCTGCATACGAATGGTACCGCAGCGGATTTCGCGAGTTCTGAATCGGGAGCGCGGGTCTGAATACGTATGATCAAAACGGCTCCGCGCGGTCCGCGCGGGTGATTTCGATCGTGCTCCGCGAGCTGGACGGACTGCTTGACACTCGGCGTTTCGGACAGCTAGAAAGCGCTTACCGCAACATCAGCTCGACGCGCTTTCGCCTGGTCCCAACGACATCACAACGAGGTGAGTTCGTTGCCCGTCACGCCCGAGTCGAATTCCGCACCACCCTCCCGAAGAAGGCCGTTGCGCAAGGTCGGAGCGCTGGCCACCGCGCTCGTGCTGCTGGCCACCGGCTGCGGTGCTTCCGGCGACGACGGCGGGAAGGTCTCGCTGCGCGTCCTGTGGTGGGGCAGCGACACCCGCCACCGGATGACGCAGGAGATCATCGCCGAGTTCGAGAAGGCCCACCCGAACATCGACATCCAGCCGGAGTTCACCGGCTGGAACGACTACTGGGACCGGCTGGCCACCAACACCGCGGCCGGCGACATGCCCGACATCGTCCAGCACGACGCCGATTACCTGCGCGAGTACGCCGAGCGGGGCGCGCTGCTGGAGCTCGACGAGTACATGCCCGACGTCCTCGATCCGGCCGCGCTGGACGAGTCGGTGCTCGGCACCGGCGAGGTCGAGGGCAAGACCTACGCGATCCCCACCGGCATCAACGCCTACTCGGTGGTCGCCGATCCGGCCATCTTCGAGCAGGCCGGTGTCCCGATGCCCGACGACAGCAGCTGGACCTGGCAGCAGTTCATCGACACCGCCGCGCAGATCTCCCGCAACACCCCCGAGGGGACCTACGGGCTGCAGGACATCGGCTTCGTCGACGCCGGCATCCAGGTCTTCGCCCGCCAGCGCGGCGAATCGCTCTACGGCGCGGAGGGCAAGCTCGGGGTCTCGGACGAGACCCTGCGCGACTGGTTCCAGATGATCGTCGACGCCAGGGACAGCGGCGCCGAACCGCCGCCCTCGCGCAGCATCGAGGTGCAGTCGGGCAACGTCGACCAGTCGCTGGCGGCGACCCGCACCGGCGGGATGGGCCTGTGGTGGACCAACCAGCTGCCGACCGTGGCCGAGCTGTCCGGCCGGGAGCTCCAGCTCCTGCGGTTCCCGGGCGAGTCGGAGCGGCCGGGGATGTACCTCAAGCCGAGCATGTTCTGGACCGCCTCGTCGAAGACCGAGCACCCGGAGGAAGCGGCGAAGTTCATCGACTGGATGGTGAACAACCCGCGTCCGGCCGAGATCCAGCTCAGCGACCGGGGCCTGCCGATCAACACCGAGGTGCGCGAGCACGTCGTCCCGCAGCTCTCGCCCGCCGATCAGCAGGCCAGGAAGTTCCTCGACGAGATCACCCCGCAGCTGGCCCCGCCGCCGAAGCTGCCGCCGCCGGGCTCCCCGGAGGTCCAGGACATCCTGGTGCAGATCAACGAAGCGGTCCTGTTCGACCGGATGTCGCCGGAGCGAGCGGCCCAGGAGTTCCGCAAGCAAGCGGAGAACGCCATCAGCTGACCCACCCGCAATCGACCGAAGAACCCACCACGACCGCGCCTGCCGACAACGACCGCGCCTACCGGCGTGCGGCCACGGACGAAGACCGTCGACCACGACCGAACCCACCGATCACCCATCCCGCTCCGCACCCCGAAAACCCTCGGATTCACCACCCCGATTGGGAGGTGATTCGGGGTGCGGATTGGGAGGTGATTCGGGGTTGGTCAGTCGGTGAGGCCGGGTTTGCCCTCGGCGACGGTGTAGGTCTTGCGGGTGCTGATGGGCGAGCCGGGTTCGGTGACGTACTCCAGCACCCGGTAGTCGGCGGTCCACTCGCTCGGGGTGATGGTGTTGCGGACGTAGCCCCGCTGCCGGTTGATGAACTTGATGTGCGGGTTCTCCTCGAGCTGGATCGAGTCGTTCGGGTTCTGCTCGCGTCCGTCGCCGCCGGAGGCGATCGAGGTGCCGACCAGCTCGACGCCGACGGTCTCGGAGTCCGGGCGGTCGAAGTCGGCCTTGATCTCCGCGGCGTAGTTGGCGTGCACGTCCCCGGTGACCACCACGGGGTTCGACACCGACCCGAGCCGATCGCGCACCAGGTCGCGCTCCGCCGGGTAGTTGTCCCAGGCGTCGTTGCTGACCGATTCCGCGTCGCCGGCGGCGAAGTCGCGCTTGCTGAAGAACACCTGCTGGGCCAGCACGTTCCAGCGCGCCGTGGTGCCTGCGAGGTTGCCCAGCAACCAGTCGCGCTGCCCGGCGCCGAGCATCGTGCGGTCGGGGTTCTGGACCTCCTCGGACGGGACCTCCTGGTCGTCCCGGTACTGGCGGGTGTCGAGCAGGTGCACGTCGACCAGATCGCCGAAGGTCAGCCGTCGGTGGATGCGGATGTCCGGCCCGTCCGGGCGCTGCGCGCGGCGCAGCGGCATGTGCTCCCAGTAGGCCTGGAAGGCCTGGGCGCGGCGCCGCCGGAAGACCTCGGGGTCCTGGTCGGGCTCGGTGTCGGGCTGCGAGATGTCGCCCGCCCAGTTGTTCTCCACCTCGTGGTCGTCGAAGACCACGGCCCACGGGAACGCCGCGTGCGCGGCCTGCAGGTGCTCGTCGGACTTGTACTGGCCGAGCCGGGTGCGGTAGTCGGCGAGGTCGGTGATCTCGCGCGCCGGCACGTGCGCCCGCCCGATCGAACCGGAAGCGCCGCTCTCGTAGATGTAGTCGCCCAAGAACGCGACCAGATCGAGGTCCTCCTCGGCCATGTGCTGGTAGGCGGTGTAGTGCCCGGAGGCGTAGTGCTGGCAGCTGGCGAACGCGAAGGCGAAGCGGTCCAGTCGCGATCCGGGGGCGGGCGCGGTCCGGGTGCGCCCGGCCGGGCTGATCTCGCCGTCGACCCGGAACCGGTAGAAGTAGTCCGCGCCGGGGCGCAGTCCGGAGACCTCGACGTGCACCGAGTGCCGCGGACTCGCGGGTGGTCTGCTCGGTGCCCTCGGCGACCACGTCGGTGAACTTCTCGTCGGTGGCGACCTGCCACTGCACCGGCACGATGCGGTCGGGCATCCCGCCGAACCCGTCCTCGGTCAGCGGCTCGGGGGCTAATCGGGTCCACAGCACCACGCCGTCGGGCAGCGGGTCACCCGAAGCCACGCCCAGCTGGAAGGGAGCCCGGATGACGCCGCGACCGGCTCCGGCGGCCTGGGCCAGGCCCGTGCCGCCGACGGCCGCGGCGCCGATGGCGGCGGTGCCGGCCAGCAGCACCTGGCGGCGGGAGGGCTTGATGGGGTTGTCGGACATGCTCCACCTCTCGGCAGTGCCCGCGCGTCCCCGCCGCGGCGGCGATGTGCGGGCGATTCGGGAGAAATGCCCGTCGACCCTATGGATGCCGGGTGACGCACCGGAGAACCGGCGTTGAGGTCCGGTCGTCGCGAGGACGACATCGGAGCGGGTTGCGCCGTTCGACGAAGCGGATTTCGACCTCCGCTGCGCCGTCCGGCGGTACGCGCCGGGCCCTCCGTCCGCGCTTCGCCGAGCGCGCGTGGGGGCGGCGCGGTTTCGCGGTGCAGCGCTAGTCCACCCGCAGCGCCGACAGCGCTTCGAGCATCAGCGCCGCCCACTCGTCGCGCAGCCGCGGCTTGTCCTCCTCCGGCGTCTCGGCCAGCCGCAGTCCCGCGCCGCCGAGCATCCAGAAGACGAACTGGCTGGTCGTGCGCAGCGAGCTCTCCGCGGAGAGGTACCCGGCCTCGACGAGCCGGGCGATGAAGCGCTGGGTGACGTCGTAGGCGTACTTCTCCTCGCACTCGCGCCACTTCTGCCAGCCCAGCGCGGCCGGGCCCTCGATCCAGACCAGCCTGCCGTACTGCGGTTCGCAGCACTTGTCCAGGTAGGCGGCCACGGCCTGCAGGCCGGCGTCCCAGGGGTCCGAGGCGTCGGCGGCGGCCAGGACCTCCTGCATGGCCTCCTCCTCGACGGTCTCGACCACCTCCTCGAAGAGGGCCTGCTTGCCGCTGAAGTGGTGGTAGACGGCCCCGCGGGTCACGTTCGCCTGCGCTGCGACGTCCTCCAGGGACGCGCCCCGGTAACCGCGCTCGGCGAACAGCTCCGTGGCGGCCTGCAGGATCGCCGCCCTGGTGGCGTCGGCGTACATCTCGCGGCGCGACTTGACACTGGACATACGCTGAGTCTAGCCACATACACGGAGTATGTGACCATCGCGGAGTAGGTGATGTCGCGTGTCAGGATGGCAGCGCACCCGTGCGCGATACCGGTTGGTCCACGAGGTCGCGGCCGAATGCCTGCGCGGCGGCCCCGAGGCGTTGTCGCAGCGCAAAGCCGCGATAGAGGCCGAGTACGGCGACGTCGAGCAGTTCCTGCGCGATGTCCAGCGCCGCTACCGGATGGCGGTGGAGGCGCGGTTGGACGCGGTGGCCGAGTCCCCCGACGGCGAGGCGAGCGCGCGCGTGGCCGAAGCGCTCGCCGCGGTCGCCGCGGATCACGCCGGGCTGCTGAGCATCCTCACCGCGCGCGGAGACGACCCCGCGCTGGCCGAGGGCGAGGCCAGGCTGCGCGGTCTCGTGCGGGCCTTCGGCGGCCGATCGGACGCGGAGCCCGCACCGGGTGCGCGCGGATGACGCGGTGTTGCGGCGACGGAGCCGGCGCCGCGCTTCCGCTACCGCCCCCAGCGGTCCCCGAAGGCGCGGACGTATCGGCGCTGCCAGGGCGTTTCGACGGCGCGGTGGTGGTACCGCTCGCGCACGAAGCGCACCGCCTCGTCGGCGTCGAGCCCGTCGAGCACCGCTAGGCAGGCCAGCGCCGTTCCGGTGCGCCCGAGCCCTCCCCGGCAGGCGATCTCGACGCGCTCGGTCTCGGCGCGCTCGAAGGCTTCCCGGAGGGCCGCGGCGGCCGCGGCTCGATCAGCGGGCAGTCGGAAGTCCGGCCAACGCACCCAGCGGCTTTCCCAGTCCACCGGCGGAGGTTTCCGGCCCAGCAGGTGCAGCGCGAACGCCGGTGGCGGGCCGGGCGGCGGCGGGCGGCGCAGGCCGCGGCCGCGCACCGCTCGCCCGGAGGGCAGCCGCAGCACACCGGGAGCGTTCGGGTCCCAGGTCACGCCACCAGCCTAGAACTGCTCAGGCGCTGCATCGCTGAGCGGTGCTGGTAGCTCCCCGAGCGCCTGGATGCCCGCCACTCGCGCGGCGCCGTGCGTTCGAGTCCGCAGCGGTGCCAGCTCCGGTCGCACACCTGGAGCAGCCGAGCCCCGGTCCGGCGAGCTCGGCGGCCGGGCTCGGTTGGACGCCGGTTCGGCCCGAGCACCGGCTCGGGCCGAACCGCGCGATCTCACCGGTGCAACCGGCGTTCCGCCTCGTCCCACGGCGTTCGGTCGCCGGAGGGGGAGTAGTGCGCGAGGTCGTGGGAATCGGCCACGACCCGGCGCGCGTGGTCGAGGTCGGAGAGCTGGCCCGCCGCCCGCGCCTGGACCAGGAGGTTGCCCAGAGCGGTGGCCTCCACGGGGCCCGCCACCACCGGGACGCCCAGGGCATCGGCGGTGAGCTGGCAGAGCAGCTCGTTGCGGGCACCGCCGCCGACCAGGTGCACGACCTCGACGTCCTGCCCGGAGAGCTCGGCGGCCTGCCGGATCGCCCTGCGGTGCGCCAGCGCGAGGCTCTCCAGGACGCAGCGCACCACCGCGCCGCGGGTTTCCGGCACCGGTTGGCCGGTCTCCCGGCACGCCTCGGCGATGCGCCCCGGCATGTCCCCGGGCGGCAGGAATCGGGTGTCCTCGGCGTCGACCAGCGAGACCAGCGGCTGCGCCGCGGCGGCCTCGGCCAGCAGTCCCGGCAGCTCCGCGGTGGAAAGCCCCCAGGTGCGCAGGCTTTCCTGCAGCAGCCACAGCCCCATGATGTTGCGCAGGAACCGGACCGTGCCGTCCACGCCGAGCTCGTTGGTGAAGTTCGCGCGCCGCGCGGGCTCGCCGAGCACGGGCCCGGGGAGCTCCAACCCGGCCAGCGACCACGTGCCGGTGCACACGTAGGCGAAGTTCGGCCGCTGCGCGGGCACGCCGACCACCGCCGAGGCGGTGTCGTGCGAACCCACCGCCACCACCGAGGCGCCGGACAACCCGGTGTCCTCGGCCACGTGCGGCAGCAGCGGCCCGACCTCCTCACCGGGCCTGCGCAGCGCGGGCAGCAGCCCCGGATCCACCCCGACCGCCCGCGCCAGCTCGGGGCACCACTCGTGGGTGCGCGCGTCCAGCAGACCGGTCGTGGAGGCGTTGGTCAGCTCCGCGCCCCGACGCCCGGTCAACCAGTAGCCCATCAGGTCCGGCACCAGCAGCAACGACTCGGCCGCGGCCAGCTGCGCGCCCCGGGCCGCCGCGGCGAGCTGGAAGATCGTGTTGAACGGCAGGAACTGCAGGCCGTTTCGCTCGAACAGCTGGTCCGCGCCGAGCGAGCCGACGACCTCCCGGGACACCTCGTCGGTGCGCGAGTCCCGGTAGCAGAACGGCTCGCCCAGCAGCCCGCCGGCCGCGTCGAGCAGGCCGTAGTCCACCGCCCAGGAGTCGATCCCGATCGACACCGGCGCGCGCGGCGCGGCCAGCCGCAGCCCGGTCAGGACCTCCCGGAACAACCCGACCGCGTCCCAGTGCAACCCGTCCGGCAGCCGGACCGGGCCGTTGTCGAAGCGGTGGACCTCCTCGGTCCGCAGCCGCCCGTCGGCGATGTGCCCGAGCACCACGCGCCCGCTGGACGCGCCGAGGTCCACCGCGGCAAACGACATCTCCGGCCTCCTCAGCGCAGGAACGCCGCGGCCACGCCGGCGTCGACCGGCACGTGCAGGCCCGTGGTGTGGGTCAGATCCCCGCCGCAGAGCGCGAAGACCGCGTTGGCCACGTGCTCGGGCAGCACCTCGCGCTTGAGCAGGGTGCGCTGGGCGTAGAACTCGCCGAGCTTCTCCTCCTCCACGCCGTAGACCTTCGCCCGCTGGGCGCCCCATCCACCGGCGAAGATCCCGGAGCCGCGCACCACGCCGTCGGGGTTGACGCCGTTGACCCGGATGCCGTGCTCGCCGAGCTCGGCGGCCAGCAGCCGCACCTGGTGCGCCTGGTCGGCCTTGGTGGCGCCGTAGGCGACGTTGTTCGGACCTGCGAACACCGAGTTCTTGCTGGCGATGTAGACGACGTCACCGCCCATGCGCTGGGCGATCATCACCCGGGCGGCTTCGCGCGAGATCAGGAACGACCCGCGCGCCATCACGTCGTGCTGCAGGTCCCAGTCCCGCACGCTGGTCTCCAGCAGCGGCTTGGAGATCGACAGGCCCGCGTTGTTGACCACCAGGTCCACGCCGCCGAAGGCCAGCGCGGCGGTGCGCATCGCCGCGGCGACCTGCTCCTCGTCGGTGACGTCGACCTGCGCGGCCACCGCCTTGTCCGGACCGCCGAGCTCGTCGGCCAGCTCCTGGGCGTTGTCGGCGTCGAGGTCGGCGAGCACCACGCACGCCCCCTCGGCCGAGAGCCGCTTCGCGGTGGCCTTGCCGATGCCCGAGGCGGCACCGGTCACCAGCGCCACCCGGGTGGCCAGCGGCTTCGGCTCGGGCATCCGCTGCAGCTTGGCCTCCTCCAGCGCCCAGTACTCGATGCGGAACTTCTCCGACTCGTCGATGGGCTGGTAGGTCGACACGGCTTCCGCGCCGCGCATCACGTTGATGGCGTTGCGGTAGAACTCGGCGGCCACCCGCGCGGTCTGCTTGTCCTTGCCGAAGGAGAACATGCCGATGCCGGGCACCAGCACGATCGCCGGGTCCGCGCCGCGCATCGCCGGGGAGTCGGCGGTGGCGTAGCGCTCGTAGTAGGCCCGGTAGTCGGCGCGGTAGGACTCGTGCAGCTCGTTGAGCCGCGCCACCACCTCGTCGAGCGCGGCGTCGGGCGGCAGGTCCAGCACCAGCGGCCGCACCTTGGTGCGCAGGAAGTGGTCCGGGCAGGAGGTGCCCAGCGCGGCCAGCCGCGGGTGCTCGCTGCGGGAGAGGAACTCCAGCACCTCCGGGGCGTCGTCGAAGTGCCCGACCTGGGGGCGGTCGGTGGAGGCCAAACCGCGGATCACCGGTGCCAGCTCGGCGGCCCGGTCGCGCCGCCGCTGCTCGGGCAGCGGCTGGAAGCCCTCGACGACCGGGCCGAAGGGCTCGGCCGCGCCGCGCTCGGCGAGGAACTCCTCGGCGGTGCGGATGATGTGCAGCGAGTTGGCCTGGCACTCCTCGCTGGTCGCGCCCCAGGCGGTGATGCCGTGCCCGCCGAGGATCACCCCGATGGCCTGCGGGTTGCGCTCCTTGATCGCCGCGATGTCCAGCCCGAGCTGGAACCCGGGACGCCGCCACGGCACCCAGGCCACCTGGTCGCCGAAGCACTCCTCGGTGAGCTTCTCGCCATCGGCGGCGGTGGCCAGCGCGATGCCGGCGTCCGGGTGCAGGTGGTCGATGTGCGCGGCGTCGACCAGGCCGTGCATCGCGGTGTCGATCGACGGTGCCGCGCCGCCCTTGCCGTGCAGGCAGTAGTCGAACGCGGCGACCATCTCGTCCTCGCAGTCGACGCCGGGGTAGACGTCGACCAGCGAGCGCAGCCGGTCGATGCGCAGCACCGCCAGCCCGTCCTCGGTGAGCGTGCCCAGGTCCCCGCCGGAACCCTTCACCCACATCAGCGGGACCGGCGAGCCGGTGACCGGGTCGGTCTCGTCGGCCTTGGCCGAGGCGTTCCCCCCGGCGTAGTTGGTGTTCCGCGGGTCGGCACCCAGTTCGTGCGAACGCGCCAACAGCGCCTCGACCTCGGCGTGCGTCATGTCAGTCCTCTCCATCACGAGGTGGTCGTCGGTCGTGCGTCGGATGCCGGATCAGCCCCAGCCGGCCGGGGTTCCGTCCTTGCGGGCCTCGATGATCTTCTCGGCGTAGCCGGAGCGGTGGTAGGCCGCGATCGGGTCGGGGTCGATGCCCATGTCCTCGCGCAGCTCGGCCAGCAGCGGCCGCACGTCGGTGTTGTAGGCGTCCATCAGCACCGCGTTGGCGGTGAGCACGTCGCCCTCGCGCTGGGCGGCGGCCAGCGCTTCCGAGTCGACCAGCAGCGCCTTGGCGGTGGCCTCCTGGACGTTGAGCACCGAGCGGATCAGCGCCGGGATCTTCGGCTCCAGGTTGTGGCACTGGTCGAGCATGAACGCGATGTTCGCCGAGGCGTCCAGCGCGCCGGCCGAGACGATCTCGTGCATGATCCGGAACAGCTGGAAGGGGTCGGCCGCGCCCACCATCAGGTCGTCGTCGGCGTAGAAGCGGCTGTTGAAGTGGAACCCGCCGAGCTTCCCGCGCGCGAACAGGAACGCCACGATGAACTCGATGTTGGTTCCCGGCGCGTGGTGGCCGGTGTCGACCAGCACCTGCGCCTTCTCGCCCAGGTCGACGCAGTGCGCGTAGGAGGTGCCCCAGTCCGGCACGTCGGTGGCGTAGAAGGCGGGCTCGAAGAACTTGTACTCCAGCAGCATCCGCTGATCGGCGCCGAGGCGGTCGTAGGCGCGGCGCAGCGCCTCGGAGAGCCGCTGCTGGCGCTCGGCCAGCGAGTCCTGCCCGGGGTAGTTCAGCCCGTCGGCGAACCACAGGCTCAGGATGTCCGAGCCGGTGGCGTCCATGATGTCGACGCACTCCAGCAGGTGCCCGATGGCCTTCTCGCGCACCGCCGGGTCGGGGTTGCAGATGCTGCCGAGCTTGTACTCGGGCTCCTGGAAGGTGTTCGGGTTGATCGCCCCGATGCGCAGTCCCAGCGATCGGGCGTGCTGGTCGAGCTCGCCGTAGTCCTCGACGCGGTCCCACGGGATGTGCAGCGCGACGCTGGGCGCGACGCCGGTGTGGGCGTGCACCTGCGCGGCGTCGTCGAGCTTCTCGAAGGGGTCGCGCGGAATTCCGTCCTGCAGGAAGGTCTTGAACCGGGTTCCCGAGTTGCCGTAGGCCCAGGAGGGGGTCTCGATCCACTGCTCGCGCAGGGCGTCCTTGACGGTCTTGCGATCGGGCATCGTTGCTCCAGGTGCACGTTTGAAACGTTTAAACCGTTGCTGCGAAGCGTAGGGCGTCGATGAGTCGCCAGTCAATCCTTCCGGCCCTTGACGGTGTTGCCGATGCTGCCTACCGTGCTCGCGGCGTTAAACGTTTCAACACGTCGAACCGAACTGCGCCCAGCGCGAGCAGCCGGAAGGCCCGAACGCGACCGGGGCGGGCCGAGACCGCGAAGTGAGGCGAGAGATGCGGCGAATCTGCTTCATCCTGCACGTGAAGCCCGACCGGATCGAGGAGTACAAGGCCAGGCACGCCGATGTCTGGCCGGAGATGCGCCGAGCGCTGCAGGACGCGGGCTGGCGCAACTACTCGCTGTTCCTGCGGCCCGATGGCACGCTCGTGGGCTACCTCGAGTGCGAGGACTTCGACGCCTGCCGCGCGGCGATGGCGGAGAAGGAGGTCAACGCGCGCTGGCAGGCGGAGATGGGAGACCTCTTCGTCGAACCCGGCGCCGCTCCGGACGAAGCGATGCGGCCCATCGAAGAGGTCTTCCACCTGGACTAGCGCGGTCGGCTGCCCGAGAGCGGTTCGGAGGGCCGCTCTGCTCGGCGGTGCGGGTGGCGGGACCCGCGGACGCCGAGCTCCGGTCGGGTTCTCGAGCAGCGCCTAGATCGTGAAGGCCAGGTTGTTCACGACTCGCTCGCCGAGCTCGGCGTCGCCGTCGAGCTCGACCGAGGACCGCACCGCCGCGGGATCGACCCGGCCGCCGGCCAGCCGGGTGAAAACCCCCAGCGGCAGGCGGATTCGCACGGTGGGCTCGCCGGGCAGCCGCTCGACCAGCGACGCGCGTCCGTTCACCGCGACGTGCAGGGTGCGCTCGCCGCCGAGGTCGAAGGTCACCGAGCTGCCGTCGGGCGCGCCGCTCTTCTTGCCGACCAGGTAGCCCAGCGCCGCCGAGATCTCGTCGACCGACAGCGCCGCGGCGGGTCCGCTCTCGGTCCCCGGCAGCCCCACGGCGTCGCGGACGTCCTGCTCGTGCATCCAGTTGTCGAAGGCGCGGATGCGCATGAAGCGCGTGTAGGTGGCCTCGCCGGCCGGGGTCCAGGACGGGGCGTCGAAGTCCTCCTGGGACATCGCGCGCAGCGCGGCCAGCCGCTTGGCGGTGATCTCGCGGAAGCGCGCCAGCACCTCGTCGATCCGCTGCGCCCGGAAGTGCTCGACGAACTTCTCGTTGCGCGCGCCGATCTCGTTGCGCACGTGCGGCAGCGCGTGCACGTCGGTGCTGGTCTCGGGCACGTCCTGGCCGTCGAGCAGCAGCTCGGTGCCGATCAGGTGGGCGACCACGTCGCGCACCCGCCACCCGGGCAGCGGCGTGTCGCGCTCCCACTCCAGCTCGGAGAGCGACTCCAGCAGTCGCGCGATCGCGTCCCACTCGTCGCCGAGCGCGGCAACGATGACGTCCTTGTCCAACGCAAACCTCCCGTGAAGCTGTCGGACCTGACGAAACCACCCCACCCACCCGAGGTCAACGCACCCACCCCGTGCGAACCCGCCCACCACCCACCCGGAAAATCCTCGGATTCCCCACCCCGATTGGGAGGTGATTCGGGGGACGGATTGGGAGGTGATTCGGGGAGTGGGTTGGGAGTGATTTCGGGTGGAGGGGTCGGGGAGACTGGGCGGGTGCGATCTCAGGTTCAGCGGGCGGCGATCGCCCTGGTGCAGGTGTTCGGTCTGGCGGTGTGGTTCTCGGTGTCCGCGGTGGTGCCCACGCTCCGCGAGGAGTGGGGGATCAGCTCCGCCGCGGCGGTGTGGCTGACCGGCTCGGTGCAGCTCGGGTTCGTCACCGGGGCGATCACCTCGGCCGCGCTCAACCTCGCCGACCGGATCCGGCCGCACCTGCTGCTGGCGGCCAGCGCCGCGCTGGCCGCCGGGTGGACGCTGCTGCTGGCCGGGTTCGTCGACGGCATGGCCGCCGCGATCCCGCTGCGCTTCCTCACCGGTGTGTGCCTGGCCGGGGTCTACCCGGTGGGCATGAAGCTGATGGCCTCCTGGTCGGAGAGCCGCGGCCGGGGCTTGGCCATGGGCGTGCTGATCGCCGCGCTGACGCTGGGCTCCACGCTGCCGCACCTCATCGGCGGGCTGGGCTCGCTGCCGTGGAGGGAGGTCCTGGTCACCGCGGCCTGCATCGGGCTGCTCGGCGCGCTGGTCGCCCTCTCCCTGGTGCGCCCCGGCCCGCACCTGGCGGCGGGCGCACCGGCGCGCAACGCCCGCTACGCGCTGACCATGTTCGCCGAGCGCGGGCCTCGGCTGGCCAACCTCGGCTACTTCGGGCACATGTGGGAGCTCTACGCGCTGTGGACCTGGATCCCGACGTTCCTGCTGGCCACCCCGGCGGGCGAGCGGCTGCCCGCTTCGACCGGGATCGTCGTGTTCACCACCATCGGCATCGCCGGTGCCATCGGCTGCCTGCTCGGCGGCTGGGGCGCCGATCGCTACGGCCGCTCGCCCGCCGCGGTGACCGCCCTGGTGATCAGCGGTGCGTGCTGCGCGCTCTCGCCGCTGGCCTTCGACGCCGGACCCGCGCTGCTGATCGCCTTCTGCGTGATCTGGGGCGCCTCGGTCATCGCCGATTCGGGGGTGTTCTCCACCGCGCTGAGCGAGGTCGCCGACAGCCGCTACATCGGCACCGCGCTGACCGCGCAGACCGCGATCGGCTTCGGGCTGACCGTGCTGAGCATCCAGCTGGTTCCGGTGGTGGCCGCGGGCGTGGGTTGGCAGTTCGCCTTCCTGCTGCTGGCCCCTGGGCCGTTCATCGGCGCCGTCGCGATGCGGACCTTGGGCGCTGGGCGAGGCTAGGACGGCTGGTCCCAGCGGCGCCGGGCCTCAGCGCCGCGGACCGGCGCCGATCCGCGGTGCTGGGATCGGTTCCCGGACGAGGGCTCCGGTCTCGCCCGGTTGTTCACCCGCTGCGAGGGGAACGCGCTCACCGGGCCGAGCGGGACGCCGCGTGGTGCTAGGCGGAGCTGCCGTCCGGCTCGGCGCGGTGCCGGGGGATCGGAACGATGGGGGCCGCGAGCAGCGCGAAGGCGCCCGCGAGGGCGAAGGCGGCCGGGTATCCCGCGGCCGCGATCAGGGCGCCCATCAGCGGGGGCACCGAGGTGGCGGTGATGAACTGGCCGGTGTTCTGGGTGCCCATGGCGCGACCGCTCCAGTGCGGCCCGGCGATCTCGGCGACCGCGGTGAAGGCGAGGCCGTTGTGCGCCACGGCCACGATCGAGGCCACGACCATGAGCGTCACCGCCAGCGGAGTGCCGGCCAGCAGCGCGAGCCCGCCCATCGCCGCGGCCGAGCCGAAGGCGATGCAGCGGATGGGGCGCAGCCTGCTGCCGATCCGGTCCGACCACGCGCCCGCGCCCACCCGCGCCAGCGCGCTGCACACCTGCGAACCTCCGACCAGCCCGCTGGCCGCCGCGGTGCTCCAGTGCTGCTCGGCGATCAGCCACACGAGCATGTAGGTCCAGGCGGTCTGCTGCGGCACGGTCAGCGCGATCGACACGCCGTGGATGCGCACCAGCCGCCGGTCGCCCCGGTAGGGGTTGGCGGAGCGGCCGTCCCGCCGCGCCTCGACCCGGGGCGGTCGTGGTGGGTCCACGATCAGCGCTGCCACCAGCGCGGTGGCCACCGCGCAGATGCCGGCCACGGTCAACAGCGTGATCAGCAGCCCGCGCGCCTCGACCAGGTTGGGCACGAGCACGGCGGTCGCGCCGACGCCCAGCGGCTGCGCGGCCTGCCGGATGCCCATCGCGATTCCGCGTCGCTCCGGCGGGAACCAGCCCGAGACCACGCGCCCGCTGGCGGAGTTGGTGCTGGCCCCGGCCGCTCCGCCGAGGAGCAGGAAGACCGCCAGCAGCACCAGCGAGCCGGAGGTCGCGGCGGCCGCGGCGCTCAGCGCGAGCATGCTCAGCCCGATGATCAGCGATCGCCGCTCGCCGACCCGATCGACGATCGCGCCCCAGATGATCAGCGTGCAGAGCGTGCCCGCCAGGGGAGCGGCGGCGATCAGCCCGGCCTGGGAGAGCGGGAGACCGCGCTCGAAGTGCAGGTTCGGGATCAGCGCGGGCGCGGAGTTGATGAACACCGTCGCGGCCAGCTGCGCGAACATCGAGACCGCGAGCATCAGCCAGCGGTTCGGGAGGCGGGTCCGGGTGGTCGGGGCGGAGGTCACCCGCCGGACGTTAAACCATTAGACGGAGTAACGAGAGTGACGGCTCGGGACTCCCGGAGCGCCAGCTATCAGTCAGGTGATTTAAAGTTGCGCGCGGCAACTGCTCGTTCGAGGAGGTCCCGTGAGCGCAACACCCGACGCGGCCGAGCAACCGGTGCGGTCGGCGAGCCTCGTCGTGGTGGTGCTGGCCTTCGCGGGCATCACCGTCTCGTTGACCCAGACCGTGGTGATCCCGCTGGTGCCGATGCTGCCGAGGGCGCTCGGCGCCTCCGCGTCGGACACCGCGTGGGCGGTCACCGCCACGCTGCTGGCCGGTGCGGTGGCCACGCCGGTGATGGGGCGGCTCGGCGACATGTTCGGCAAGCGGCGGATGCTGCTGATCTGCACCGGTTCGCTGGTGGCTGGCTCGGCGGTCTGCGCGCTGAGCGGCGCGCTCCCGCTGCTGGTGGTCGGTCGCGTGCTGCAGGGCCTGGCCGCCGGGGTGATCGCATTGGGCATCAGCATCATGCGCGACGAGGTCCCCGCCGAGCGGCTGCCCGGGGCCACCGCGCTGATGAGCGCCTCGCTGGGCGTCGGCGGCGCGCTCGGCCTGCCCGCCGCGGCGTTCCTGGCCGAGCGCACCGACTGGCACGTGCTGTTCTGGGCATCGGCCGGGATGGGGGCGCTGACCACGCTGCTGGTGCTGGTGCTCGTACCGGAATCGGCGGTGCGCTCCGGCGGGCGCTTCGACCCCGTCGGCGCGGTCGGGTTGTCGATCGGGCTGCTGAGCCTGCTGCTGGTGGTCTCCAAGGGCGCCGATTGGGGCTGGGGCAGCGCGACCACGCTGGGCCTGGTGATCATCGCGGTGGTGGTGCTCGGTGCGTGGGCCCGCTGGGAGCTGCGCGTCGAGCACCCGCTGGTGGACCTGCGCACCACGGTGCGCCGGCAGGTGCTGCTGACCAACATCGCCTCGGTGATGTTCGGGTTCGCCATGTTCGCCCAGTCGCTGGTGTTCCCGCAGGTGCTGCAGCTGCCCACCGCCACCGGCTACGGCCTGGGGAGGTCGCTGCTGGTCGTCGGCCTGGTGATGGCGCCGTCCGGGTTGGTGATGATGGCGATGTCGCCGGTCTCGGCGCGGATCTCGAAGACCAGGGGGCCCAAGGTGACCCTGATGGTCGGCGCGGTCGTGGTGGCCGCCGGGTACGGCCTCGGGGTCGTGCTGCTCTCGGCGATCTGGCAGCTGGTGCTGGTCTCCTGCGTCATCGGCGCCGGGATCGGGCTGTCCTACGGCGCGATGCCCGCGCTGATCATGTCCGCCGTGCCGCGCTCGGAAACCGCCGCGGCCAACAGCCTCAACACGCTGATGCGCTCGGTCGGGACCTCGACCTCCAGCGCGGTCTCCGGGGCGGTGCTGGCCCAGCTGACCATCTCCTTCGCGGGCCGGGCCGTGCCCTCGCACGGGGGATTCCAGGTGATCATGGGCATCGCCTGCACCGCCGCGCTCGTCGCCCTGGCCATCGCGGCGTTCCTGCCCGACCGCGACGCGCCCCTGGGAGGCGCCGTGCGGCCGCCGCTGCGGGCCGCTCGCTGAGGCCGGGCGTTCCCGAGCGCGGTTCGCCCGGGAACGCCTCGCCCGAGGCGGATCAGCCGGTGATGGGCTCACCGCGGGGCGGGATCGCCTCGGCCTCGGCCGGGTCGATCTCCTGCAGCGAGCCGTCGGCCGCGGTCCGGGCGATCGCGTGCATCGCCGTCAGCGCCGACCGGATCTGGAACTGCTCCTGACCGGGGATGTCGCTGAGCTCGACGAGCACGCTGCCCGAACCGCGCAGGCCGTAGGCGTTGCGCGCGATGCCCTGGTAGTCCCCGCCGGGGTACTGCGAGACGTTCGCACCGCCTTCGTCCATCGCGCGCTGCGCGGCGACCGCGGTCTGCTTGGCCAGGTCGAGGTCCTCCTGCGCCACACCGGAGATCGTCGGCCACATCAGCGAGGCGGTGATCTCCCGGCCGTCCTCGCCGACGTAGCGGCCCTGCATGTGGTAGTCGACGGTGATCTCCGGCCGGAAATCCGCGTGGTGCCGCTGGATCAGGCCCGCTTCGGTCGCCGGGTTGTCCTCCGGGGCGAGCGCCGGGTCGTGGTAGCGGTTGATGTCGTAGCCCTTGCCGGCCTCGCCGTACTCCGGATTCGCCTCCGGGTCGTAGTTGTAGCGCCAGTTCTGCTCGTGCCCGTCCGGGTTGGCGCGCACCACGACGTCCACGGTCAGCCGCTCGCGCAGCTCGCGCTGCTCGGGGGTGTTGCCCACGCCCACGTCGCGCAGGAACTCCACGGCGGCGGGCGTGCTCAGCGGCTCGTCGCCGTGCTGCTGGGTGACGTAGAGGACCCGCAGCGGGCCGTGCCCGACCCGCGCGCTCCACACCGGCCGTCCCCGGTTGGACTCGCCGATCGGGCTCACCCGCACGGCGCCGCGGCTGCGCAGCTGCAGGTCGAACAGCTGGCGGGTCAGCTCGGCGTTGCTGGGGCGGGGATCGATGTCCCGCGCGGCGGAAGCGGGGAGCACGAGGCCGACGACGGCGGCCAAGGCGGGCAGAAGCGAGAGAACGGCGAAACGCGTTGTTCTGGCCATGATCGGGCAGTCTGCTGCGCCGAACCGGTCCCGACAAGGCGAATCCACCCGATGGCGCAGCGGGCGCGCTACTCGTCGTCGGCGTGCTGGCACCAGCCCCACCGGGTCGAGCCGTAGCGCCAGACGCCGTCGGGCGGCGGGTACTGGCCGTGCAGGACCCAGCGGCCATCCCGCCACGACCAGTGCAGGTACGACTCCTCCCAGGGGCGCAGCTGCAACTGCCTGCGCTCCTCGGCTTCCACGCACACGTCCCAGGTGCGCACGGCCCCGCGCCACAGGCGCAGCAGCCGCCTCCTCAGATCGGCTGATTCCACGACGGTCCTCCGCGGCCGGCCGAGGCCATGCCCCACGCCTCGGCACGTACCGATGGTGTTCCCGTCGCCCGGCCCGGTGAAAGCGCCACCGCGGATTCTCTGGACTTCGTCCCACCATGCGGTCAACCTCGAACCTCCGGCCCGGCGGAGCTCGGCTGCGGGCGAGTCTCGGCTTGGGGAGCGGCGTTCGGGGCTCTACGTTGCGGGTGGCGGAAGGAGTTCGACATGGAGCTCGCGGGCAGACGGGCGCTGGTGACCGCCGGTGCTCGGGGCATCGGACGGGCGATCGCGGATCGGTTCCAGGAGCTCGGGGCGCGGGTGGTGGTCACCGACGTCGACGAGGCGGCGGTGGCCGAGGCCGACTCGGCCGGGTTGCTCGCGCGGGTCTCCGACGCCGCCGACGAGGACGCGGTGCGCTCGCTGGTCTCGGCCGTCGGGGGCGAGCTCGGCGCGCTGGACGTGCTGGTGAACAACGCGGGCATCGCCGGGCCGACCGGACCGGTCGACGAGATCGACAGCGCCGAGTGGGCCAGGACCTTCGCGGTCAACACGCACAGCCAGTTCTACTGCGTCAAGCACGGGCTGCGGCTGCTGCGCGCCGGTGCCGAGCCCTCGATCATCAACCTGTCCTCGGCGGCCGGGCGGCTGGGCATGGCCGGGCGCAGCGCCTACTCGTCGTCGAAGTGGGCGGTCGTCGGGTTCACCAAGACCCTGGCCATCGAGCTCGGCCCGGAGGGCATCCGGGCCAACGCGATCTGCCCCGGCGCGGTCGACGGTCCGCGCATCCGGTCGGTCATCGAGGCCAAGGCGCGCATGCTGCAGCGCCCGGTCGAGGAGATCACCGCGCTCTACGAGGACCAGTCCTCGATGCGGCGGATGGTCCAGGCCGACGACATCGCCGAGATGGCCGCCTTCCTCGCGGGCCCGCGCTCGCGCAACGTCAGCGGTCAGGTGATGGCCGTCGACGGCAACACCGAGAAGCTCTACTAGGAGGGGTCCCAGCGTGGCTCGCAAGGTCGTCATCACCTGCGCCGTCACCGGCGCCATCCACACGCCGTCGATGTCCGAGCACCTGCCGGTCTCCCCGGAGGAGATCACCGAGGCCGCGCTCGGGGCGGCCGAGGCCGGGGCCGCGGTGGTGCACCTGCACGCCAGGGATCCGCGCGACGGGCGCCCCTCGCAGAACCCGGACCACTTCGCGTCGATCCTGTCCGGGCTCAAGGACCACACCGACGCGGTCATCAACATCACCACCGGCGGCTCGCCGCACATGAGCGTGCGGGAGCGGATGAAGCCCGCCGAGGTCTTCCAGCCCGAGCTGGCCTCGCTGAACATGGGTTCGATGAACTTCGGGCTCTACCCGATGCTGGAGCGCTTCACCGAGTTCCAGCACGACTGGGAGCGCGAGGCCCTGGAGAACAGCCGGGACCTGGTGTTCAAGAACACCTTCGCCGACATCGAGACGATCCTGGGCATCGGCGCGGACAACGACACCCGATTCGAGTTCGAGTGCTACGACATCGCGCACCTGAGCAACCTCGCGCACTTCCTGGGCAGGGGACTGGTGCGCGGCCCGATGTTCGTGCAGTCGGTGTTCGGGCTGCTCGGCGGCATCGGCGCCGACCCCGAGGACCTGATGCACATGCGCCGCACCGCCAACCGGCTGCTCGGCGCGGACTACGAGTGGTCCATCCTCGGCGCCGGGCGCAACCAGATCCCGCTGGCGACCATCGGTGCCGCGCAGGGCTCGCACGTGCGCGTCGGCCTGGAGGACTCGCTGTGGATCGGCCCCGGCGAGCTGGCCAAGACCAACGCCGACCAGGTCACCCGCATCCGCACCGTGCTCGAAGCGCTCAACCTCGAGATCGCCACCCCCGACGAGGCGCGGCAGATCCTCCAGCTCAAGGGCAAGGACCGCGTCGGGTTCTGACGGCGGTGCCGGGAACCGGACCGGTTCCCGGCACGACCGCTACAGCGACTCGACGGTGTCCGGGTACATCGCGGCCACGGCCTGATCGTGGTTCTGCGCCACGGCCTTGCGCTTGATCTTCATGCTCGGCGTGACCTCGCCGTCCTCCACGGTCAGCTCGCGGGTCAGGGCCGTCCAGCGCTTGATCGTCTCGTGCCGCGGCAGCCCGGCGTTGAGCTCCTCGACCGCCGAATCGATCAGCTCCTCGACCTTCGGGTGCGCGGCCAGCTGCGCGTAGCCGAGCTCGCCGAGGCCGTTCTCCCGCGCCCACGGCACGATCGTCTCCTCGTCGAGGGTGACCAGCGCCGTGCAGTAGGGCCGGTCGTTGCCGAAGACCACCACGTTGCTCACGTACGGGCACAGCGCCTTGAGCTTGCCCTCCACCGACTGCGGCGCGACGTACTTGCCGCCGGAGGTCTTGATCAGGTCCTTCTTCCGGTCGGTGATGCGAAGGAACTCGCCGTCGAGCTCGCCGATGTCACCGGTGTGGAACCAGCCGTCGGCGTCGATCACCTCGGCGGTCTCCTCCGGCCGGTTGTGGTAACCGCGCATCACCCCGCCGCCGCGCAGCAGCACCTCGCCGTCCTCGGCGATGCGGACCTCGGTGCCCGGGAACGGCTTCCCGACCCAGCCCAGCCGGTAGTCGTCGTGCCGGTTGACGAAGCTGGCCGCGCTGGTCTCGGTGAGCCCGTAGCCCTCCGCGATGAGGATGCCGGCGGCGTGGAAGAACTCCGCGATGTCGGGTGCCAACGCGGCGCTGCCGGAGATGAAGTAGCGCAACCGGCCGCCGAACTTCTCCCGCAGCTTGGCGAACACCAGCCGGTCGGCCAGCGCGTGCTGGGCCTTGAGCAGCGCGCCCGGCCGCTCGCCCGCGCGCTGCATCCGGGAGACGCGCAGGCCGACGTCGCAGGCCCACCGGAAGATGCGGTACTTGGCCGCGCCGCCCTCCTTGGCCTGCAGCACGACCTTGTTGTAGACCTTCTCGAAGATCCGCGGCGCACCGGCCACGAACGTCGGGCGCACCGCGGCGAGGTTGTCCACGATCTTCTCGACGCGCCCGTCGACCGCGGTCAGGAATCCCTCGCGCAGCTGCGCGACCTGCAGCACCTTGCCGAACACGTGCGACAGCGGCAGCCACAGGTACTGCACGTCGTCGGCGGAGAGCTCGCCGGCCGCGTGGATCGCCTCGGCCTCGTAGAGCCAGTTGGCGTGCACCAGCCGGACGCCCTTGGGGTTGCCGGTGGTCCCCGAGGTGTAGATCAGCGTGGCCAGGTGCTCGGGCTCGACCGCCCCGATGATCCGGTCGAACAGGTCGGGTTCGGAGTCGGCCAGCTCGCGGCCGCGGCGCTCCAGCTCGTCGAGGGTGATCACCCAGTCCCCGTCGGCGGTGCCGTCGAAGGTGATGACCTTGCGCAGCTCGGGGACCTGCTCGCGCACCGAGCGCAGCTTGTCGACCTGCTCGTCGTCCTCGGCGAAGACCACGACCGAACCGGAGTCGCCGACGATGTGGGCGCAGCCCTCCGCGGTGGTGGTCGGGTAGATCGTGGTGGTCGCCGCGCCCGCGCACAGGATTCCCATGTCGGCCAGGATCCAGTCGATCCGCGTGCTGGCCAGGATTCCGCACCGCTGCTCGGATTCCACGCCGAGCGAGTGCAGTCCCAGGGCGATCGCGCGGGCCCGGTCCCAGGTCTGATCCCACGTCAGGCTCCGCCACTCCTCGTCGACGGGGAAGCGGAAGGCCTCGGCCGAGCCCGATCGCTGGACTCGATGACGCAGCAGGTCGGGGATCGAGCGGAATTCGGAGCTGATGTCGGCACCCATGGCCGGAAGCTAACCGAGTGGGTGTGCAGGTGCAACGGTACGGCGGGCGAATCGCGAACAGGTGTTGAAAACGTGATCCGACCGCCTGGGCGGTTCCTCCCGCCCAGCGGGAGGGCGCTCGCCCGCGGCGGGGCGGACCTGGTGGCCAGGTCCGCCTGGGCGGGCAGGTCAGGTGCCGACCGCGTTGCCGAGCAGGAGCACGGCGGCCAGCACGATCAGCGCGGTGAACACGGTCAGCGGGGGACCGAGCACGGACCTGGCGAACTGCACCAGCCCGGCGACCGCGCGGCTCAGCACCGCAGCGGCCGCGAACAGCGCGACCAGGACGCCGAGCAGCATTCCTTGCAGAACAGCGGAGAGGGGTGCGGCGGCGACCTGTGGGTCGCTTGCGAGCAGCACCGCCGAAGGTATGCTTACCAAGGCGAGTCTCCCTTTTTCGGAATTGATCCCCGGATTGCGGGGGTTCGGGATTGCGCAGCGCCCCCGGGTCGTGGCCAGACGAGGACCGGGGGCGCTCGCACGTCGGCCGACGGTCTGCCGGCCTCGCGAGGGCGTGAACCGAGATGGCGAAATTCCTCGGCACGCGGCGAAATTTCACTTCACCGTTGAAGCTTTCGCCCGGTCCGCGAAAAATGCGGAGCGACCAGATTACGACTGCGTTTTGGGAAGGTCAACGCCGCTCGGCCGAGAAGCGTTGCGGCGCGGTGGAAAATCACCCGAGCGCGCTGGTCTTCACTGGTAGGGTGAAATTCGGTGAAATTCGACCGGTGCGGTTGAAGGAGCGGCGAGATGGCGCGACCGGAAGCGCTCGGCGGGACCGCGGAGCTCGGTTCGCGGCTGCGCGAGCTGCGCGAGGAGCGGCGGTTGACCCAGAGCGAGCTCGGAAGGGCGCTCGGGGTGGCGGTTTCGAGCATCTCCTCCTGGGAGGGCGGGGTGAAGATCCCGACGATGCGCAGGCTCGCCGACTACGCCACCTACTTCGCCGCGGACGCCGACGCCCGGCTGCCCGAGCTCGATTCGCTGTCGGCCGAGCAGCGCTCCGAGCGCAACCGGCTCAAGCGCGAGCTGGAGCGGCTGCGCGCGGCCGGGAAGGACCCGGTGCCAGCGGGTTCGGGGGCGCTGGACTTCTGGCGGTTCCGCGACGAGGGACCGGTGCGCATCGTGACGGGGGAGCTGTCGGCCGAGTCGATGTCGCCCGCGGCCTCGGTGGAGCAGCTCAACTACGTCGGCCTGACCGCGCACTCGGACCTGGACGCCGCCGTGGAGCTGTTCGGCCACGTGCGCGCGCTGAACCCGGGCTCGGACGTGGGCATCCAGCTGGCCCGCAAGCTGGCGGACGACGACCTGCGCGCGCATCTGGTGTTCCTGGGCAGCGGTCTGATCAACCCGTGGGTGGGGGCGTTGACCGCGGAGTGGCCGGTGCGCCAGGTCGGTGACGACTCGGTGCCGGACGGGGAGGTCTTCGAACTCGCCGGGGAGCCGCCGCGGCGGCTCAAGCCGGTGTTCCGCCACGGGCTGCTGATCGAGGACGTCGGGATGCTCGTCCGGATCCCGAACCCGAACAACATCCGGCGCACCTTGACCATCTGCAGCGGGGTGTTCACCCGCGGCGGGTTCGGCGCCGTGCGGTCGCTGACCGATCCGAAGATCCGCGCGCGCAACCACGAGTACGTGACCGGGCGGTTCGGCGAGGCGGCGAACTTCGGGCTGTTGATGCGGGTGCCGGTGATCAACCACGCCACCGGGACGCCGGATCTGCAGAACCCCGCGACCCGCCTGCACGAGTGGCACCCGGCGACCTAGGAGCTGCGCGGAAACGCTCCGCTCGGCGTGCCAGCGGCGGAACCCGGGCACCTCCTGATGTCTGGGACATCGGCGCGTCGCATGCCCGAGCAGCGCCGAGGAGGCGCCTCGGATGCCCGCATCACCGGGGGAACGCTCTTCCGACCGGCTCATGGTCGGGGCGGTGCTGACGAGCTCGGGGGCGTTGATCGACTTCGCCGAGCGGCTTCCTAGACTTGGCGCGATCGGTCGCCGGGTCGTGACGAGGGAGCAGCTTTGCGGACAGAGCGCGTGCACATCGCCGAGTCGGCGTGGGTCGCCTCCACGGCCCGGGTCGGCGAACCGTTCCGGCCGGGTCGCTCGTGGGACCGGCTCGACCGGCCCGCCGCGGTCGGCGAGCGCTGCGAGATCGCGCACTTCAGCCTGATCGGCGAGGAGTCGCAGCTGGGCGCCGACTGCACGCTGGACGCCTACTGCTGGATCGAGGACGGCGCCAGCGTCGGCGACCGCGTGGTGCTCACCCACCGCGCTTCGGTCGGCGCCAACGCCGTGATCGGCGACGGCTGCGCCATCAGCGCCGCCACCATCGCCGCGCGCAGCCGGATCGGCGATGGCTGCCAGGTCTACGGCGACCTGGTGCACCGCAGGCTCGACCCGGGCGCGCCGCTGGAGCAGGACGCCGCCCCGGTGCTTGAGGACCGCGTGTTCGTCGGTTGGGGCGCGAAGGTCGTCGGCGGGGTCACCATCGGCCGCGGCAGCTACGTCTGCGCCGGGGCCACCGTCACCAAGGACGTCGCACCCGGCATGATCGTCACCGGCGTCAACGAGATCCGCGAGCCCGACACCTGGACCGGTGCGCTGGCCGGGTCCGCGTTCTTCGCCCAGCCCGCCGAGCCGGTCCAGCGGCCCGCGCCCGCCGAAGCCGCGCCGGAACCCGAGCCGCAGCCGGTGGAGCCCGAACCCGCCGCCGAGGCGGGCTCGAGCAGGCCGGAGCACACCGCGGACACCGGGGTCATCGAGCTGCCCAAGACCTCGGCCGCCGCCGCGAGGGCGCGCGAGCGCAGTCGCCTCGAGGACTGATCCCCCGCGCGCTCGTCGGTGGGTGTGTCTACCGTCGCTGCTGGAAGCGACGAAGGGGGAACGTCATGCCGGAGCTGAACGAGGCACAACCCGAGGGCACGCCGACCTGGATCGACCTGGGGATTCCGGACCTGGACCGGGCGACCGGCTTCTACGGCGCGGTGTTCGGCTGGGAGTTCACCAGGGGCGACGCCGACACCGGCCACTACACGATGTGCTTGCTGCGCGACAAGCCGGTCGCCGCGCTGATGCAGAACGTCGACGCCGATCCGGTCGCCTACTGGTGGAACCTCTACTTCGCGGTGGACGACTGCGAGGCCACCGCGAACCGGGCCAAGGCCGCCGGGGCCGAGCTGCTGCAGGAACCCATGCAGGTGATGGAGCACGGGAAGATGGCCGTGCTCCGCGACCCCACCGGCGGGCACTTCTCGCTCTGGCAGGCGGGCCAGCACATCGGCTCGCAGATCGTCAACGAGCCCAACAGCCTGCTGCGCAACGACCTGGTCACCCCGCAGCCGGGCCCGGCTCGGGACTTCTACTCCGAGGTCTTCGGCTTCACCCTGGACGGTGATTCGCAGCTCGAGGGTGCCGACTTCACCTTCCTGCGGCGCCCGGACGGTCACGAGATCGGTGGAATCCTCGGCGACCCGTCGGCGGAGAAGTCGGAGTGGGGCGTGCTGTTCGCCGTCACCGACGCCGATGCCGCGGTCGCCCGCATCCGCGAGGCCGGTGGGAGCGCGGACGACGCCTTCGACATGGAGTACGGGCGGCTGGCCAACGCGCGCGACCCGTTCGGCACTCCGTTCAGCATCGGGTCCAACCCGCACATCACGTGATCGAGATCGCCGGTGCTCGGGGCTGTTCGGCCGAGTCCTCCCGGGTTAGCCTGACGTTGCCGGTGGTTCACCGCTCGCACGCGCTGCGGGCGGTGAGGCAAGAGGGAACCTGGTGCGAGTCCAGGACTGCCCCGCAGCGGTGAGTGGGAACGAAAGCCGTCATCAGCACTGGACGCAGGTCCGGGAAGCGACGGCCGGTAGGAATCCCGGCTCCGGCCGGGCGCGCCCGCGAGTCCGAAGACCTGCCACCGGTACGCGCACCGCCGGTGCGCGTGGTCCGAGGTCTCGCGGGAGGACCTGGCGGACGTTCCAGCGGCCGTGGTCGTCGCTGGTCCGCGCCCTCGCGAAGCCTCGGTGGACGTCTAGCTCGCGAGGAGAGAGCGTTGACATTCATCGGATCCACCGTGCTCGGATTTCCCCGGATCGGCCCGAACCGGGAGCTCAAGCGGGCGCTGGAGAACTACTGGGCGGGTCGCTGCGACGAGAGCGAGCTGCGGTCGGTGGCGCGCCGGCTGCGCGCGGGCACCTGGCGCGATCTCGCCGCGGCCGGGCTCGACTCGATCCCGGGGAACACCTTCTCGTTCTACGACCAGGTGCTCGACGCGGCCTTCACCTTCGGCGCCGTGCCGCCCCGGCACGCCGAGCTGGGCCTGAGCGCGCTGGACACCTACTTCGCCATGGCCCGCGGCACGGCCAGCGCGCCGCCGCTGGAGATGACGAAGTGGTTCGACACCAACTACCACTACCTGGTTCCCGAGATCGGCCCGGACACCCGGTTCGAGCTCGCCGACCGCACGCCGGTCGACGACTTCCGGGAAGCCCGCAAGCTCGGAGTTGAGACCCGGCCGGTGCTCGTCGGGCCGTTGACCTTCCTGCTGCTCGCCAAGTCGGCCGAGGGCGCGCCGGAGTCCTTCCGGCCGCTGGACAAGCTGCCCGAGCTGCTCGACGCCTACGCGCGGCTGCTCGCCGAGCTGCGCGAGGCCGGGGCCGAATGGGTCCAGCTGGACGAGCCAGCTCTGGCCGTCGACCGCACGGCCGAGGAGCTGGAGGTGCTGCGCAACGCCTACCGCCGGCTCGGCGATCGCGCTGACCGGCCGGAGCTGCTGGTCGCGGGTTACTTCGGCGAGCTGGGTGAGGCGCTGCCGGTGCTGGCCGACTCGCCGGTCGAGGCGATCGCCGTGGACCTCGTCGCCGGCCCGGGTGCGCTGGACCGGTTGCCCGGGTTGCGCGGGATGCGGGACAAGACCCTCGTCGCGGGGCTGGTCGACGGTCGCAACGTGTGGCGCACCGATCTGGACCGCGCGCTGACCACCGCGGCCACCCTGCTCGGCATGGCCGGGGAGGTCGCCGTGGGCACCTCGTGCTCGCTGCTGCACGTGCCCTACGACGTCGACGCGGAAACCGACCTGGATCCCCAGGTGCGGGAGTGGTTGGCGTTCGCGCGGCAGAAGGTCGGCGAGGTCGTGCTGCTCGGCCGCGCGCTGCGCGAGGGCCGGGAGGGCGTGCGCGCCGAGCTCGATCGCGCGCGGTCGGCGGTGGCCTCGCGGACGGGTGCGAGCCGGGACCAGCGGGTGCGGGCGCGGGTGGCGTCGTTGCGCCCGGAGCACGCGCGGCGCGGCGACTACCGGCAGCGGTCCGCCGCCCAGCAGCGGTCGTTGCGGCTGCCGCCGCTGCCGACCACCACGATCGGGTCATTCCCGCAGACCACCGACGTGCGCAAGGCGCGCGCCGCGCTGCGCGCCGGGCGCATCGAGCCGGACGAGTACCGGCAGCGGATGCGCGAGGAGATCGAGCGCGTGGTGCGCCTGCAGGAGAAGCTCGGGCTGGACGTGCTGGTGCACGGCGAACCCGAGCGCAGCGACATGGTCCAGTTCTTCGCCGAGCAGCTGGCCGGGTTCGCCACGACCGACCACGGCTGGGTGCAGTCCTACGGTTCGCGCTGCGTGCGGCCGCCGGTGCTGCACGGCGACGTGCACCGGCCGGAGCCGATGACCGTCGAGTGGGCCAGGTACGCCCAGCGGCTGACCGACAAGCCGCTCAAGGGCATGCTCACCGGGCCGGTGACGATGCTGTCCTGGTCGTTCGTCCGCGATGATCAGCCGGTCGACGAGACCGCCCGGCAGGTGGCGCTGGCCATCCGCGACGAAGTGCGCGATCTGGAGGCGTCGGGCATCCGCGCGGTGCAGGTCGACGAGCCGGCGCTGCGCGAGCTGCTGCCGCTGCGCGCGGCCGACCGGCCCGCCTACCTGGAGTGGGCGGTGGCGTCCTTCCGGCTGGCGACCTCGGGCGTCTCCGACGGCACGCAGATCCACACGCACCTGTGCTACTCCGAGTTCGGCGACGTCATCGACGCGATCGTGGCCCTCGACGCGGACGTCACCAGCATCGAGGCCGCCCGGTCGCGGATGGAGGTGCTCGACGACCTCAACGCGGTCGGCTACGCGCGGGGTGTCGGGCCGGGCGTCTACGACATCCACTCGCCGCGCGTGCCAGGCGCCGACGAGGTCGCCGACCTGCTGCGGGCGGCGCTGGCAGCGGTGCCGGCCGAGCGCTTGTGGGTGAACCCGGACTGCGGTCTCAAGACCCGCGACTACCCGGAGACCGAGGCCGCCCTGGCCAACCTGGTGGCGGCGGCCCACCGGCTCCGGGAGGCCGCGGCCCACGGCTCCGACTGACGCCGCCGCTCCCCGCGGGAGCGCCCGACCGGGGTGCGGGCCGCGCGCCCGCACCCCGGTCGCGGGATCAGTCCCAGGTGAGAGCGGCGCCGGACTGGTACTCGGTGACGCGGGTTTCGAAGAAGTTCTTCTCCTTCTTCAGATCCATCGCCTCCGACATCCACGGGAACGGGTTGTCGGTCGGCTCGAACACCGGCTCCAGGCCGAGCTGGGCGCAGCGGCGGTTGGTGATGAACCGCATGTACTGCTCGCACGACTCGGCGCTGAGCCCGAGCATCCCGCGCGGCAGGGTGTCCCTGCCGTAGGCCGCCTCCAGCTCGCAGGCCTCGCGAAGCATGGTGCGGGCCTCCTGCTGGAACTCCTCGCTCCACAGGTGCGGGTTCTCCAGCTTGATCTGGTTGATGCAGTCGATGCCGAAGTTCAGGTGGATCGACTCGTCGCGCAGGATGTACTGGTACTGCTCGGCGATGCCGACCATCTTGTTGCGCCTGCCCAGCGAGAGGATCTGCGCGAAGCCGGTGTAGAACCACATGCCCTCGAAGATCACGTAGAAGGCGATGAGATCGCGCAGGAACGCCTGGTCGGCCTCCGGGGTCCCGGTGGCGAACTCGGGGTTCTCCAGGTTCTGGGTGTAGCGCAGCGCCCACGCGTCCTTGTCCGCGATCGACGGGACCTCCCGGTAGGCGTTGAACAGCTCGCCCTCGTCGAGCCCCAGGCTCTCGCAGATGTACTGGAAGGTGTGCGTGTGCACGGCTTCTTCGAAGGCCTGCCGCAGCAGGTACTGCCTGCACTCGGGGTTGGTCAGGTGCCGGTAGACGGCCAGCACGATGTTGTTGGCCACCAGCGACTCGGCGGTGGCGAAG
Organism: Saccharopolyspora griseoalba; assembly: GCF_042665275.1. Taxonomy (NCBI): domain Bacteria; kingdom Bacillati; phylum Actinomycetota; class Actinomycetes; order Pseudonocardiales; family Pseudonocardiaceae; genus Saccharopolyspora; species Saccharopolyspora griseoalba. The sequence goes on from NZ_JBHTCJ010000007.1 coordinate 187,814, forward strand.
AACCCCAGGTTGCGCTCGAGCATGGTGCGCTCGTCGTCGGTGAGCCCGTCGCGGGACTTCCACAGCGCGATGTCGGCCTGCATCGACACCTCGGTGGGCATCCAGTGGTTGCTGCAGCCGTTGAGGTACTTCTCCCAGGCCCAGCCGTACTTCAGCGGCAGCAGCTGGTTGACGTCCGCGCGCGCGTTGATCATCGCCTTGTCGGCGACGTCGACGCGCTCGCCGCCGCGGTCGATGGTGCCCAGTCCGGTCGTGGTCATCGGTTCCGAGGTCATTGGCAGGACTCGCAATCGGTCTCGGTGGTGGAGCAGGACGCGGGCACGGCGTTGAGCCGGCCGTCGGTGCCGCGCAGCGTGCTCTTCTCCACGTGCGTGGCGCTCGACGAGCGCAGGTAGTAGGTGGTCTTGAGGCCCTTGCGCCAGGCGAGCCGGTAGAGCTGGTCGAGCTCGCGGCCGCTGGGCCTGGCCAGGTAGAGGTTCAGCGACTGGGCTTGGTCGATCCACTTCTGCCTGCGCGCCGCGGCTTCGACCAGCCAGCGCGGTTCGACCTCGAAGGCGGTGGCGTAGCGGGTCTTGAGCTCGGCGGGCACGCGGTCGACGGGGCCGAGCGAGCCGTCGTGCAGCTTCAGGTCGGCGACCATCGCCTCGTCCCACAGGCCCGCGCGCTTGAGGTCGGAGACCAGGTGCGGGTTGATCGCGGTGAACTCGCCGGACATGTTCGACTTCACGTAGAGGTTGCGGTAGATCGGCTCGACGGACTGCCCGACGCCGCAGATGTTCGCGATGGTCGCGGTCGGCGCGATCGCCATCACGTTGGAGTTGCGCATCCCGCTGGCGCGCACCAGCTCCCGCAGCCCGTCCCAGTCCAGGCGGGTGGACCGGTCGAACTCGTCGTCGCCCCGGTCGCGCGCGAGCAGCTCCAGCGAGTCGATGGGCAGGATCCCCCGGCTCCACAGCGAGCCCTCGAAGGACTCGTAGCGGCCGCGTTCCTCGGCGAGGCGGGCGGAAGCGGCGATCGCGTGGTAGGAGATCTCCTCGGTGCTCCGGTCGGCGAACTCCACCGCCTCGGCCGAGGACATCGCCAGGCCCTGCCGCAGCAGCGCGTCGGAGTGACCCATCAGCCCGAGGCCCACCGGGCGGTGCCGCAGGTTGGAGTTCCGGGCTTCGTCGACGGTGTAGAAGTTGATGTCGATGACGTTGTCGAGCATGCGCACGGCCGTCCGCGTGGTTGCGGCCAGGTGCTCGCGGTCCAGCCCGTCGGCCGTGACGTGCCGGGCGAGGTTGATCGACCCCAGGTTGCAGACCGCGACCTCGTCGGCGCTGGTGTTCAGCGTGATCTCGGTGCACAGGTTCGACGAGTGCACCACCCCGGCGTGCTGCTGCGGGGAGCGCAGGTTGCACGGGTCCTTGAAGGTGATCCAGGGGTGCCCGGTCTCGAAGAGCATGGTCAGCATCCGCCGCCACAGCTCGACGGCCCGAACCCGCTTGTGCACCCGGAGCTCGCCGCGTTCGGCCGCGGCCTCGCAGGCCCGGTAGCGCTCGGCGAAGGCCCGGCCGTAGAGGTCGTGCAGGTCGGGCACCTCGTCCGGGGAGAACAGCGTCCACTGCTCGTCGGCCTCGACGCGGCGCAGGAATTCGTCGGGAACCCAGTTGGCGGTGTTCATGTCGTGCGTGCGCCGCCGGTCGTCACCGGTGTTCTTGCGCAGGTCGAGGAACTCCTCGACGTCGATGTGCCAGGTCTCCAGGTACGCGCACACCGCGCCCTTGCGCTTGCCGCCCTGGTTGACCGCCACCGCCGTGTCGTTGGCGATCTTCAGGAACGGGACCACGCCCTGCGATTCGCCGTTGGTCCCCCGGATGTGCGCACCGATCCCGCGCACCGGTGTCCAGTCGTTGCCCAGCCCGCCGGAGTACTTGGCCAGCAGCGCGTTGGTGCGGTACGAGCTGAAGATGGCCTCCAGGTCGTCCTCGACGGTGGTCAGGAAGCACGAGGAGAGCTGCGGCCGCGTGGTGCCCGCGTTGAACAGCGTCGGGGTCGAGCACATGAAGTCGAACGACGACAGCAGCTGGTAGAACTCGATCGCCCGCGCCTCCCGGTCGTCCTCGCGCAGCGACAGTCCCATGGCGACCCGCAGGAAGAACGCCTGCGGCAGCTCGTAGCGCGCGCCGTCGTGCTTGAGCAGGTAGCGGTCGTGGAGCGTCTGCAGCCCCAGGAAGTCGAACGCCAGGTCGCGGTCGGGCTCGATGGCCGCGCCGAGCCTTTCCAGGTCGAACGTCGCCAGCTCGGGATCCAGCGCGCCCAGCTCGACGCCGCGGTGGACGTAGTCGGCGAAGTAGTCGCGGTAGCGGGCGCGCATCTGCTGCTGATCGGCCTCCTGCGGTGCGCCGGCCAGGAAGCTCAGCGCCTCCCCGCGCAGCGCGTCCAGCAGCAGCCGCGCGGTCACCCTCGAGTAGTTCGGCTCCTGCTCCACCAGGGTGCGCGCGGCGAGCGTGAGCGCCTCGGCCAGCTCGGCGCTGCTGATGCCGTCGTAGACGGTGCGGCGGACCTCGGCCAGCACGGGTTCGGGATGGGCGTCGTCCAGGCCGCGGCAGGCCTGCTCGACCACCGCGGACACGCGATCCCAGTCCAGCGGGACGGGTTCGGCGCCGGGATCTCGGACGGCCAGCGGTGTTGCGGTTTCGGTCACCGGGACTCTCTCCTCGCGAGCTCGGAAGTGCTGCCCGGAACCGGCGGCGAGCACGCGAGGACGACGGCCCCGCAGGCCGCCGCTCGTCCGCGTGGACCCTCCCGCGAGGTCCCGGACCGCGCGCACCCCTCGTGCGCGCACCGGTGGCAGGTCTTCGGACTCACGGGCGGCCGGCCGGGGAGGCCGGACCTACTGGCCGTCGCTTCCCGGGCGCCGAGCGCCCAGTGCCGTTGACGGCGGTCGTTCCCGTACACCGCTGCGGGGCAGTCCCGGATTCGCACCGGGTTCCCTGTTGCCACACCGGGCCCGTTCGGCCCGGTGAACCACCAGCGTCGATCACTCTACATGTGGGGTTTCGATCTGTTGAGAACCCCTATATGGGCGTGTCTCGTTCGCTTCGCGGCCTGTTCGCGCGAGCGGGAGGGGTCAGGTGTCCGCGGCGAGAGCGGCGGCGCGCTCCTCGGCGGCGCGCTCGTGGCCGACGAAGGGCGCCAGGACGCAGTAGAGCAGGTCCGGGAGCAGCTCGGGGAGTCGAGCCGCCTCGCCGCGCCGCACCCGGTTGTAGAGCACCTCGAGCACCGCGCCGATGACGGTCTCGGCCGTGAAGTTCGGTCCTGGCGCGGTGTTCGGCAGGTCCTCGGTCTGCTCGGTGATCAGCTCGGTCAGCCTGCCGATGATCTCGGAGCGGCGCTCCAGCGCAGCGGGTCCCGCGGCGAAGACCTCGACGATCCCCAGCGCCGCGGCGTGCGGGTCGGCGGCGAGCTCGCGCAGGGCGCCGGCCAGCGCCTCGCGCGCGCTGGCCACGAAGTCCGGCTGCGAGGCGTAGGCCTTCTGCGCGGCGGCGACCACCCGTTCGGCCAGGTCGTCGTAGGTGGCCAGGAAGGCCGCTTCCTTGTTGGCGAAGTGCTGGTAGAAGGTCTTGCGCGAAACGCCGGCGCGACCGAGGAAGTCCTCCACCGTCGACTTGGCGTACCCGGACTCGCCGACGGAGGCGGTCACCGCGGCGAGGATGCGCGCGCGCTGGTCGCTGGCCACCTCGTCGGCCGGGATGCCGTGCCTGCCCGGGGGCAGCTTCCGCCGCTCGCGGGAAGCCCTGGCGCTCACCTGCCTGCTACCTCGCTCGTCCTCGAAGGGGCAAGTCCTTTTGCCAAGGCTACCGGCCCGCTACGGTTCCTGAGGTGCGCATTCCGGAAAGCGAGCCCGATCCCGTCGTTTCGCATTCGCCGGACTCCCTGGAGGCCGCGATCGAGGACTGGCACCGGTCCTGCCGGCAGGCGTGCGCGCGGGATCGCGCGTGCGCGGACAGGTTCGCGAGCGTGGTCGATTCGCTCATCACCTGGTTGGCCGAGAACCCTGACGCCGCGCGGGTCTACTTCGGCGATGCCGCCGCGGGCGGGCGGCCCGAGCTGACGCCGCGGATCCTGGCCGCGAAGCAACGGATGACCAGCGGAATCGTCGACCTCATCGCCGGCTGCGGGCGCTCGGAGCACCGCACCAGGGTCGAATTCGTGGTCGGCGCGGTCCGGCAGATCACTCGCGAGGAGCTACGCAGGGAACCGGTCGACCACGCTCGTCTGGCCCACAAGCTCACCCGCCTGGCCCCGTTGCTGGTCGAACCTGCTTGCGCAGCGCACCGATGAGCTCCTGAGCTGGCCGTTGCGGTATAGAAACACGCGTGTTTCTATATGTTTTCCCGGGTGACGCCCCGAAATCGCCGATGAGTCATCCGAAATCCCCTGCGGTGCGGGAAATCTCGAATCGGGGGCGGCGGTGGGGTGCGCTTCGACGACAGGAGGTCAGCATGAACAGCGGTCGATACAGGGTTCTGGGCGCGGCGATGATCGCGGCGATGTCCCTCGCCGGCGCGTCGGTCGCGCAGGCGGCGTCGGTCCAGGCCGTGCAGTGGAACCCGCAGAACACCGTCGAGCCGATCGCGCTCGCGAGCGGCTCGGAGCTGGTGATGCGGTCGAACACCGGTACCGAGGTCAGATGCAGCACCGTCGGGGGCAACGTCCTGGCTCCCACCGGCGGCGACCCGGCCGTCGCGGGCACCGTGGACTCCGCCGGCAACGCCGCGCCGCCCACCTTCACCAACTGCACCAACACGCTGATGCCCTCGGCGAGCACCACCGTGACCGCCTCCGGTCAGTGGCTCGCCACGGCGACCAGCACCACCAGCGTGGACATCAGCCAGGCCAGCGCGACCGTGAACATCGGCGGGGTCTGCGAGATCACCGTTCGCAACGCGTCGGTCCCCGGCAACGGCTGGGACAACGGGACCCACCAGCTGACGGCGAACTCCGGCGAATCCTTCCCGATCAGCGAGAGCGGGGTCTGCGACGGCGGGACGAGCGCCACGCTCAGCGGCACGCTCCAGCTGCCCAGCGAGGTGACCATCTCCTGATGGGCGATGGCCCGGCTGCTGCGCCCGGGCTCCGCCGCGCTTGACGTGCAACCGTTCGGCTGCCTATTCTTCATGCAGTCGAACGGTTGCACGTTGGAGTTGCGGGACGTGGACGAGGTCTTCAAGGCGCTCGCGGATGCGAACAGGCGGCGGTTGCTGGACAGCTTGAACGCCCGGAACGGCCAGACCCTGCGCGAGCTCTGCCAGGGCCTGGAGATGACCAGGCAGTCGGTCAGCAAGCACCTCTCCGTGCTGGAGGCCGCGAACCTGGTGACCACGCGGTGGCGCGGGAGGGAGAAGCTGCACCACCTCAACGCCGTGCCGATCAACGCCATCGCCGACCGCTGGATGAGCAACTACGACCGCGCGCGGGCGGGCGCGCTGGCCGACCTCAAGACCGCGTTGGAGCAGAGAGCGATGAGCGACGAGTTCGTCTACACGACCTACATCAGGACCACGCCGGACGAGCTGTGGCAGGCGTTGACCGACCCGGCCTTCACCCAGCGCTACTGGGGCGTGACCTTCGAGACCGACTGGGAGGTCGGTTCGCGGATGAGCTGGGCGCAGTTCGGCGTGACCATGACCGACCCCGAGCAGGTGGTGCTGGAATCCGATCAGCCCCGCAGGCTCTCCTACACCTGGCACACCTTCACCGAGGAGTTCGGCGAGGCCGCGGGCTTCCCCGCCGAGGCGCTGGCCGGCTTCGCGGCCGAACGCCGCTCCAAGGTCACCTTCGAGATCGAGCCGCTCGGCGAGCTGGTCAAGCTCACCGTCGTGCACGACGACTTCCCGCCGGGCAGCGCCGTTCGCGAGGCCGTCAGCGAGGGCTGGCCCGCGCTGCTCGCCAGCCTGAAGACCCTGCTGGAAACCGGTGAAGCGCTGCCGGATCCGGCGTGACGGTCAGCGGCCGCCGACGTGGACGATGACGTCCTCGCCGTCGAGCTCGACGGGGTGGGTGCGGACCGGCTCGGTGGCCGGGCCGCACAGCGGATCGCCGGTTCGGGGATCGAAGCGGGACATGTGCAGCGGGCACTCGATGGCGGTGCCGTCGAAGTGGCCCTCGCTGAGCACGGCGAAGGCGTGCGAGCACACGTCGTCCATCGCGCAGAGCTCGCCCTCGACGTTGAACACCACCAGCGGTGGCAGGCCGTCGATCGGGATCGCGGTGCCCGGCGGGATCTCCTGCAGCGCGCAAGCTCGGACCCGGCGGGTGGTCATCGGGCTCCCTCCGGCGCCGGGGACCCAGCGGCCCGGGGAGCGCGGGCGGCCGGGCCGCTGAGCCGGCGGCGCCGCGGTCCTCCGCGCCGGGGAACGGTCGGCGCGGAGGACCCGCGACGCCATCAGGCGGTCGCGGCGGAGGTCGGACACCGCCCGCGACCGCTGAGGCCGACCACGTGGTGGGAGCCGCTCAATCGCCCCGGTAGAAGTAGCCGGTGGCCTCGGCGCAAACCTCGATCACGGTGTATTCGGGCGTTTCCCAACTCATAGTGTCCTCCTGCTCCGACGTTCGGTCGAGTGGATCGGCGGTGCTCGCGGCGCGGGAATTCGCCCGGCCGCGCTTCCTCCGGGAATCGGATTCCCGGGAAATCGCCACATCGCAGCTTGGGCACCGCGGCAATTCCCCGGCAAGCTCGTCGGGACGAACGAGCGCCCAACCGCCACGAGCGGTGCGCGCGCTCCAACCGGCGGGGAATCTGCCGGATGGCTGAAACGCCTCGTCCGGCGATCGCGCGTCCGGTTTCGGCCCCACCGCGCGTGCTGCCTGGTGCGCAGGCACTATGGGGGCCCGACGGTACGGTGGGCGGCCTTCGATCCGAGCTGCTTATCGCTGCATAAACAGTCCTGCATTGAGGTTTCGCTCCGCTGGCGCGACCGTAGAGCCAATCTACGACGGAGTGGAGAACGCGGATGACGAATGCGGAACGCGTGCGCGGCGTGGTCCAAGCGCATCGCGGAGAACGAGGCGCGCTGCTGCCGATCCTGCACCAATTGCAGGAGGAGTTCGGCTGGATCGATCCACAAATCGTCCCGGTGCTCGCCGAGGAGCTCAACATCTCGCGTGCCGACGTGCACGGCGTCATCAGCTTCTACACCGATTTCCGCTCCGAGCCCGCGGGCACCACCGCGGTGCGGTTGTGCCGCGCCGAGGCCTGCCAGTCGGTGGGGGCCGAGCAGCTGGTGGCCGACGCCGAGCAGGTCTTCGGCGTCAAGTGCGGGCAGACGACCCCGGACCGCTCGCTGACGCTCGACCAGGTGTTCTGCCTGGGCAACTGCGCGCTCGGGCCGTCCGCGCAGGTCAACGGCAAGGTGTACGGCCGGGTGGACCGCAGCCGGCTCGTCGAGATCCTCGCGGAGCGGCGCGCATGATCACCGTCTACGTACCCCAGGACTCCTCGGCGGTCTCCGTCGGGGCCGACGAGGTGGCCGCCGCGCTCGAGGACGCGGCCGGCGAGCGGATCCGGTTGGTGCGCAACGGGACCCGCGGCATGCTGTGGCTCGAACCGCTGGTCGAGGTCGAGACCGAGCGGGGCCGGGTCGGCTACGGGCCGGTGACCCCCGGCGCGGTTCCCGGACTGGTGGGCGCCGGGATGCTCGACGGCGCCGAGCACGAACTGCGCGCGGGCGTGGTCGAAGAACTGCCGTGGATGCGCGACCAGCACCGGTTGTGCTTCGCCCGCGTCGGCGTCACCGACCCGGTTTCGACCGCGGACTACGAGCGCCACGGAGGGCTGGTCGGACTGCGCAGGGCGCTGGGGATGGACCCGGCCGCGGTGGTCGAGGAGGTCACCTCCTCGGGTCTGCGCGGGCGCGGCGGGGCCGGGTTCCCCGCGGGTATCAAGTGGAACACCGTGCTCAAGGCCGAGGGGCCGACGAAGTTCGTGTGCTGCAACGCCGACGAGGGCGACTCGGGCACCTTCGCCGACCGGATGCTGCTGGAGGGCGACCCGTTCTGCCTGATCGAGGGCATGCTCATCGCCGCGCGCGCCGTGGAGGCCACCGAGGGCTACGTCTACGTGCGCTCGGAGTACCCGGACGCGGTGCGCGCGCTGCGCCGAGCCATCGACGCCGCCTACGGCGCAGGCTGGCTCGGCGAGGACGTGCTGGGCAGCGGGCTGCGCTTCGACCTGCACGTGCGGGTGGGCGCGGGCGCCTACATCTGCGGCGAGGAGACCTCCATGCTGGAGAGCCTGGAGGGCAATCGCGGCATGGTCCGCCCCAAGCCCCCGATCCCGGCGATCACCGGGCTGTTCGGCAAGCCCACGGTGGTCAACAACGTGCTCACCCTGGCCAGCGTCCCGGCGATCCTCGCCGACGGCGCGCAGGCCTACGCCCAGCTGGGCACCGGCCGCTCGCTGGGCACCCAGGTCTTCCAGCTGGCGGGCAACATCGCGCGCGGCGGGGCCTTCGAGACCGCCTTCGGGCTCAGCGTCGACGAGCTGGTCAACGGTTACGGCGGGGGCACCCGCTCCGGCCGCCCGGTGCGCGCGGTGCAGATCGGCGGCCCGCTGGGCTCCTACGTGCCACCGGAGCAGTTCGACCTGCCGATGGACTACGAGGCCATGGCCGAGAGCGGTGCGATGGTCGGGCACGGCGGGATCGTGGTCTTCGACGACACCGTCGACATGGCCGCGATGGCCCGGTTCGCCTTCGAGTTCTGCGCCGAGGAGTCCTGCGGCAAGTGCACCCCCTGCCGGGTGGGCGCCGTGCGCGGCGCCGAGACCATCGACAAGATCGTCGGCGGGCAGGACCGGGACGACAACCTCGGCGTGCTCAACGACCTGTGCGAACTGATGACCGACGGCTCGCTGTGCGCGATGGGCGGCCTCACCCCCAACCCGGTGCGAAGCGCGCTCGCGCACTTCCCCGAGGACTTCCAGAAGGAGGCGAAGTAGCGATGGGCCTGCTCAAGGAACCCGACTACGGCACCCCCGCGCGACCCGGCGAGGCCACCGTCACCGTCGAGATCGACGGCACGCCGATCACGGTGCCCGAGGGCACCTCGGTGATGCGCGCCGCGGCCGAGTCCGGCACCGAGATCCCCAAGCTGTGCGCCACCGACAGCCTGGAGGCCTTCGGGTCCTGCCGGTTGTGCCTGGTCGAGATCGACGGCAAGAACGGCACCCCGGCCTCCTGCACCACGCCGGTGGCCGAGGGGATGAAGGTCCGCACCCAGACGCCCCGGCTGGAGAAGCTGCGCCAGGGCGTCATGGAGCTCTACATCTCCGACCACCCGCTGGACTGCCTGACCTGCTCGGCCAACGGCGACTGCGAGCTGCAGGACATGTCCGGCGTGGTCGGGCTGCGGCAGGTCCGCTACGGCTACGAGGGGGAGAACCACCTCGACGCGCCGACCGACGACAGCAACCCGTACTTCTCCTTCGACGCCTCCAAGTGCATCGTGTGCTCGCGCTGCGTGCGCGCCTGCGACGAGGTGCAGGGCACCTTCGCGCTGACCATCTCCGGGCGCGGGTTCGACTCCAAGGTCGCCGCGAGCAACGACGAGCCGTTCTTCGACTCCGAGTGCGTCTCCTGCGGCGCGTGCGTGCAGGCCTGCCCGACCGCCACGCTGCAGGAGAAGTCGGTGGTCGACCTGGGCATGCCCACGCGCTCGGTGCTGACCACCTGCGCCTACTGCGGGGTGGGCTGCTCGTTCAAGGCCGAGCTGCGCGGGGACGAGCTGGTGCGGATGGTGCCCTACAAGGACGGCGGCGCCAACGAGGGGCACTCCTGCGTCAAGGGCCGCTTCGCCTTCGGCTACGCCACCCACCCGGACCGGCGGACCAAGCCGATGATCCGGGAGAAGATCACCGACGAGTGGCGCGAAACCGACTGGGAGACCGCGATCTCCCACGTCGCCGCGAAGTTCCGGGACATCCAGGAGCGCAAGGGCAGCGGTTCGATCGGCGGGATCACCTCCTCGCGGTGCACCAACGAGGAGGTCTTCGCGGTGCAGAAGATGGTGCGGGCGGCCTTCGGCAACAACAACGTCGACACCTGCGCCAGGGTGTGCCACTCGCCGACCGGCTACGGGCTCAAGCAGACCTTCGGCACCTCGGCCGGTACCCAGGACTTCAGGTCGGTGGCCGCGTCCGACGTGATCGTGGTGATCGGCGCGAACCCCACCGACGGGCACCCGGTGTTCGCCTCGCGGATGAAGCGCAGGCTGCGCGAGGGCGCGAAGCTGATCGTCATCGACCCGCGGCGCATCGACCTGGTGCGAACCCCGCACGTGGAGGCCAGCCACCACCTGCAGCTGGCGCCCGGCACGAACGTGGCGCTGGTCAACGCCATGGCGCACGTGGTGGTCACCGAGGGCCTGGTCGACCGGTCGTTCGTCGAGGACCGGTGCGAGGAGTTCGACGAGTGGGCCGAGTTCATCGCCCGCGAGGAGAACAGCCCGGAGGCGGTCGAGGACATCACCGGGGTGCCCGCCGAGGACGTCCGCGAGGCGGCGCGGCTCTACGCCACCGGCGGCAACGCGGCGATCTACTACGGGCTGGGCGTCACCGAGCACAGCCAGGGCTCGACGATGGTGATGGGCATGGCCAACCTGGCCATGGCCACCGGAAACATCGGCCGCGACGGCGTCGGGGTGAACCCGCTGCGCGGGCAGAACAACGTGCAGGGCTCCTGCGACATGGGGTCGTTCCCGCACGAGCTGTCCGGCTACCGGCACGTGGCCGACGACGCGGTGCGCGAGGTGTTCGAGAAGCTCTGGGAGCGGCCGATCCTCGACGAACCGGGGCTGCGGATCCCGAACATGTTCGACGCCGCGGTGGCCGGCAGCTTCCACGGCTTGTTCGTGCAGGGCGAGGACATCGCCCAGTCGGATCCGAACACCCAGCACGTGCACGCCGCGCTGGAGGCCATGGAGCTGGTGGTGGTGCAGGACCTGTTCCTCAACGAGACCGCCGAGTTCGCGCACGTGTTCCTGCCCGGCACCTCCTTCCTGGAGAAGGACGGCACGTTCACGAACGCCGAGCGGCGGATCAACCGGGTGCGCCCGGTGATGGCGCCCAAGCCGGGCAAGGACGAGTGGCAGGTCGCCTGCGAGATCGCCCGGGCGATGGGCTACGACATGCACTACGCGCACCCGAGCGAGATCATGGACGAGATCGCCTCGGTGACACCGACCTTCGCCGGGGTGTCGTTCGCGAAGCTGGACGAGGTCGGCAGCGTGCAGTGGCCGTGCAACGACAAGGCGCCCCAGGGGACGCCGGTGATGCACGTCGGCGAGTTCGTGCGCGGCAAGGGCAGGTTCGTGCCGACGCCGTTCGTGGCCAGCCGCGAGCGCAGCACGCGGCGCTACCCGCTGGTGCTGACCACCGGGCGGATCCTGAGCCAGTACAACGTCGGCGCGCAGACCCGGCGCACGGCCAACGTGGCCTGGCACCCGGAGGACGTGCTGGAGATCCACCCGCACGACGCCGAGGACCGCGGCATCTCCAGCGGCGACCTGGTCGAGCTGACCAGCCGGGTGGGCAGCACGACGCTCAAGGCCGAGATCTCCGACCGGATGCCGGTGGGCGTGGTCTACACGACCTTCCACCACCCGGGCACCGGGGCCAACGTGGTGACCACCGAGAGCTCGGACTGGGCGACCAACTGCCCCGAGTACAAGGTCACCGCGGTTCAGGTCGGGCACGCCGTGGTGCCCGAGCAGGCGGGTGCCGAGCAGCGGGAGGCGGTGCTGAGCGAGTCATGAGCGACACCGACCTCTCGCCGCAGACGCGGATGGCCAACGACATCGCCGTGCAGTTCACCCATCAGCCACCGGACCAGGCGGCCGCGGCGATCGCCAACCACATCAAGATGTTCTGGGACCCCCGGATGAAGTCCGAACTGGACGGGATCCTGCGGAACCACCCGGACTCCCTGCACCCGCTGGCCCGCGAAGCGGCCCAGCTCCTCCACCCCGACCCCTGACCCGCCCGGCGACCCTCCCACCACACCACCCGGTCGAGTTCCCGGCACCGATTGGCCTCCCATTCCGCACCCGGATTGGGAGGTCTTTCGGGGTGCGGATCGGGAGGGTTTTCCGGAGTTCGCCGGATCGGTTCGGGGGACGGGTCGGTGTGTCGCGCACGCGGTATCCGGAGCGGTCAGGTCCGGAGGTCCGCGCGGAGCGATGCGCCCACGAGCACCGAGGACGCCGACGTCCCGGCGACGGACCCGACCGGGGCCGCCGACACGACACCACCGGCCGCGGCCGGCCCGCCCGACCACGGCCAGCAGCCGGGACGCCCCCTGGCCACGACCGGCGGGCCCGCGGGAGGCATCGCGCTGCTCGGTGGCGCGCTGCTGCGTGGTGGCGCCGCGCTCCACCGCCTCGCCCGGCACCCCGGCTGAGCGCGAGCACCGGCTCCCGAACCCCGCGGAGCGCTGCGCGGACCGGACGAGTTTGCCCGGTGCAGGGCTCGGGTAGCTCGATGGCCCGGAGCGGCGGCCCCCTTCCGAATTCCGCCGCCGCGGTTCCGGGGCCTGAATCGCCTGGTTACGGGAGGTCGTCATGCCGCAGCGTGCTTGGTCGAAGAAGCAGGAGCGCCAGTACCAGCACATCAAGCAGCAGACCGAGGAGCGCGGTTCCAGCGAGGACAGGGCGGAGGAGATCGCCGCTCGCACGGTGAACAAGAACCGCGCTCAGCAGGGCACCGCCAAGCAGCGCAGCAAGACCTCCACGCAGGACATCCCGCCGCAGCGGCGCGGTGGCCTGCGGTCGGGCAGCGGTCCTGGCGGGCGCACCAAGCAGCAGCTCTACGAGGACGCCCGCAGGCAGGACATCAAGGGCCGGTCGAAGATGACCAAGGCCGAGCTGGAGAAGGCCCTGGCGCGCCGCTGATCACGTGTACGGCGTGGGCGCGGGGAGCTGGCCCAGCAGGGCGTAGCGGCCGACTTCGGTGCGCTTGTAGGCGACCGGGTCGTGCAGGCTGTGCGTGCGCAGGTTGCGCCAGTAGATGTCCAGCCCGACGGAGTTGGCGGTGGCGCGGGCGCCGGTGAGCTCGAAGATGCGGTTGGCGACCTCGAGCCCGACGTCGACGGCGCGCTGCTTGGCCGCCGCGACGAGCACCGCCGCCCTGCCGCGCTGCTCGGCGGTGACCTCCTCGCGCGCCGAGTGCAGCAGCCGCGCGAGGTTGGTGCCCGCGGCGTCGGCGAGCGTTTCCGCTGCCCACAGCTTGGACTGCAGGTCCCCGTAACCTTCGAGGACGTAGAACTCCTCGGTTCCCGAGGTCTTGCCCTCGCCGCCGTAGGGCCAGGGGCGGGTGCGCCCGCGGGTGTAGGCGAGCCCGGCTCGGAGCGCTCCCTGCGCGATGCCCAGGTAGAAGTTGGTGAACACCAGGTGGAGGGTCGGCACGTTGAGCGTGCCGTAGGGCGTGCCCCGGAACTGCTCGTCCACGTAGCCGGCCGCTGCGGACCAGGGCACCCGCACGTCGTCGATCTCCACGCTGCCGGACTCGGTGAGCCGCTGGCCGAGGTTGTCCCAGTCGTCGCCGAAGGTGATCCCCTCGTGGTCGGAGGGCACCACGGCGAACACGTGCTGCCCGGAGTCCTCCAGCACGCCCTCCAGCAGCGTCAGGTCGGAGACCCGGCTGCCGGTCGAGAAGAACTTCTTGCCGCGGAACACGAGGGTTTCGCCCTCGTCGGTGGCCAGCAGGTCCTGGTCGCGCGGGTTGACCACGCCGCCGAAGAGGAGCTCCTCGGCGGTGTAGCGGTGTTCGGTCTCGGCGACCTGCTCCGGGGTGCCGACCAGCCGCATCGCCCACGCCCAGACGTAGTGGTGCCCGAGCAGCTGGCCGATGGAGCCGTCCCCGCCGGCGATCTCGCGCACCACGCGGCAGGCGGTGATCCAGTTCTGACCAGCTCCGCCGTGCTCGACCGGCCCCATCATGGTGACCAGCCCCGCCTGCTTGAGCAGCGCCACCTCCCGGTGCGGCGGTCGGCCCGCGCGGTCGCGGGCCACGGCGTCCTCGCCGAGCACCTCGGCCACTTCGCGGGCGCGGGCTATCCACTCGTCGGCGGTCGCCGGGCGCGGCTGGCCGCCCCAGCGCGATCCCGGATTCTCGGTGCGGCTCAAGCTGTTCCCTCCGTTGGGTGAGGCGCGACACGTGCAGACCATCGCCGAACGGCGGGCCTGTCAAGCGGATCGGCGAGATCGCCGAGAGCGGGACTGGTCGGCTTCGTGACCGAACGTGATCGAGGTGCGGGCCGCGCTCGGGGCGGGCTCGACGTGACGTCCGGGGGTGTGCGCGGTGGACGCCGGGTGGACGGCGCGCGATCTTCCGGTGACGGTATGTGACTGTCCGCGCGTTGTCTTGATTAGTTCCAAAAAATGCGGCAGACTTCGGGCATGCCTGGGACTGCGGACTACGAGCACATGTTGCGCGAGGTCGAGCTGCGCGTCACGCAGCCTCGGCTCGCCGTGCTGTCCGCGGTGCACGAACATGCGCACGCCGACACGGAATCGATCATCGGTCTGGTTCGGCAGCAACTGCCCAAGGTGTCCCACCAGGCCGTCTACGACGTCCTGCGGGCGCTCACCGCGGCCGGTCTGCTGCGCCGGATCCAGCCGATGGGAACCGTGGCCCGCTACGAAGCGCGGGTCGGGGACAACCACCACCATGTCGTGTGCCGGTCGTGCGGCGCGATCCACGACGTCGACTGCGCCGTGGGTGCCGCGCCCTGCTTGACGGCGTCCGATGCCCACGGCTTCAGCGTCGACGAGGCCGAGGTCATCTATTGGGGGCTGTGCCCTGACTGCACCCCCGAATCCAGTTGAGAACAACCGCACTGATACTCGGAAGGATTCCCGTGTCTGACAGCCCTGACACCCAAGAGACGAACGAAACCGGGGGTTGCCCGGTCGCACACGGGGGCCTCACGCACCCGACGCAGGGTGACGCCAACCGCGACTGGTGGCCGAAGCGGCTGAACCTGTCGATCCTGGCCAAGCACAACCCCGCCCGGAACCCGCTGGGCGAGGACTTCGACTACGCCGCCGAGTTCAAGAAGCTGGACCTGCCGCAGGTCAAGCGGGACATCGAAGAGATCCTGACCACCTCGCAGGACTGGTGGCCGGCGGACTTCGGCCACTACGGCCCGCTGATGATCCGCATGGCGTGGCACTCGGCCGGTACCTACCGGATCAGCGACGGCCGCGGTGGCGCCGGCGGCGGCCAGCAGCGGTTCGCCCCGCTGAACTCCTGGCCGGACAACGTCAGCCTGGACAAGGCGCGCCGCCTGCTGTGGCCCGTCAAGCAGAAGTACGGCCGCAAGCTGTCCTGGGCCGACCTGATGGTCCTGGCCGGCAACGTGGCCCTGGAGTCGATGGGCTTCGAGACCTTCGGCTTCGGCGGTGGCCGCGTCGACGACTGGGAGCCCGAGGACGACGTCTACTGGGGCTCCGAGACCACCTGGCTGGGCAGCGACAAGCGCATCTCGACCGCCAACGGCGACCGCGAGCTGGAGCGCCCGCTGGGTGCCACCCACATGGGTCTGATCTACGTCAACCCGGAGGGCCCGGAGGGCCAGCCGGACCCGGCGCTGGCCGCGCACGACATCCGCGAGACCTTCGGCCGGATGGCGATGAACGACGAGGAGACCGTCGCGCTGATCGCCGGTGGTCACACCTTCGGCAAGACCCACGGTGCCGCCCCGGACTCCAACCTCGAGGCCGAGCCGGAGGGCGCCGACCTGGAGCACCAGGGCCTGGGCTGGAAGAACAACCACGGCACCGGCAAGGGCGCCGACACCATCACCAGCGGCCTGGAGGTCACCTGGACCACCACGCCGACCAAGTGGAGCACCAACTTCCTCTGGAACCTCTTCAGCTTCGAGTGGGAGGTCTTCCAGGGTCCGGGCGGTGCCTGGCAGTGGCGTCCCAAGGGCGGCGCGGGCGAAGGCACGGTGCCGGACGCCCACGACCCGTCCAAGAAGATCGCGCCGAACATGCTGACCACCGACCTGGCGCTGAAGGTCGACCCGATCTACGAGCCGATCGCGCGCCGGTTCATGGAGAACCCGGACCAGTTCGCCGACGCGTTCGCCCGCGCCTGGTTCAAGCTGACCCACCGCGACATGGGCCCGAAGTCGCTCTACCTCGGCTCCGAGGTGCCCGACGAGGACCTGATCTGGCAGGACCCGCTGCCGGCCAACGACAACGACGAGCTGTCCGCTGAGGACGTCAAGGCCCTCAAGGCCAAGATCCTCGAGACGGGTCTGTCGGTCTCGCAGCTGGTCTCGGTCGCGTGGGCCTCGGCCTCGACCTTCCGCGCCAGCGACAAGCGGGGCGGCGCCAACGGTGCCCGCATCCGCCTGGCCCCGCAGCGGAACTGGGAGGTCAACAACCCCGAGCAGCTGGCCACCGCGCTGTCGGCCCTGGAGGGCGTGCAGCAGTCCTTCGGCAAGAAGGTCTCGCTGGCCGACCTGATCGTGCTGGGCGGTTCGGCCGCCATCGAGAAGGCCGCCTCCGAGGCCGGTTTCGACGTCGAGGTGCCCTTCACCCCGGGTCGCGTGGACGCCGGTGAGGAGCACACCGACGCCAGCTCCTTCGAGGCCCTGGAGCCGATCGCCGACGGCTTCCGCAACTACTCGGGCAAGCTGGCCGAGCTGCCGGCCGAGTACAACCTCATCGACCGGGCGAACCTGCTCACGCTGAACGCCCCGGAGGTGACCGCGCTGGTCGGCGGCCTGCGCGTGCTGGGTGCCAACTACGACGGCTCGAAGCACGGCGTGTTCACCGACAAGCCGGGCGTGCTGAGCAACGACTTCTTCGTCAACCTGCTCGACATGGCCTACACCTGGCGGTCCACCTCGGACGACAAGTCCACCTTCGAGGCCACCGACGCCTCGGGCGAGGTCGTGTGGACCGGTACCCGCGCGGACCTGGTGTTCGGCTCGAACTCCGAGCTGCGCTCGGTCGCCGAGGTCTACGCTTCGGCCGACGCGAAGGAGAAGTTCGTCCAGGACTTCGTCCAGGCCTGGGTCAAGGTCATGAACCTCGACCGCTACGACCTGGTCTGATCCGGTAGCAGTCAGCAGAGCGGGCCCCGTCCTCCGCGGACGGGGCCCGCTCTCTCGTTCGCGGGGCCTGCGGCCTCAGGCGTGCGCGATGAGGTTGGGCGCGACGGCCACCGCGGTCTTGCGCAGGTGCTCGGCCAGCTCCGGCAACCGGTCCTCGGTGATCCGCACCGTCGGGCCCTGCACGGCGATGGCCGCGATGGCGGTGTTCTGGTGCAGCACCGGCACCGCTATCGCCCGCACGCCGGGGTTGCGCTCCTCGTCGTTGATCGCCCAGCCGCGGTCCCGGACCCGGTCGAGCTCGTCCCTGAGCTGCTCGCGCTCGGTGATCGAGCGGTCGGTGACCCGCGCGAGCTGCCCGAGCCCCTCGATCTGCGCGTCGACGTCGCCCGCGTAGGCCAGCAGGCACTTGCCCATGGCCGACAGGTGCAGCGGGATCGCGGTGCCCGCGGGCTGGTCGAAGCGCAGCGGCTGCGGCGAGGGCACGCGCAGCACCACGTGCACGTCGTTGCCCGCGCGGATTCCGAGGTTGATGGACTCGCCGGTGGTCTCGGACAGCTCCCGCAGCGCGGGCAGCGCGCGGTCGTAGCCGAGCCGGTCGGCGGCCTTCTCGCCGAGCACGACCAGTGCCGGTCCGAGCTGGTAGCGCTCGGTGACCGCGTCCTGGGTGAGCAGCCCGTTGTCGGCGAGCGTGCGCGCCAGCCGGTGGGCCGTGCTGACGGTGAGCTCGGTGCGCTGGGCGAGCTGGGTGATGCCGAGTGGTTCCTCGCTCTCCTCGAGCGCGCGCAGCACGGACAGCGCCCGCTCGACGGCCTGCGCCCCGGGTCGGGTCGGAGTAGATGGCTCATCGGTCACGTCGAGCATCCTGGCACATCACCTCCCCGACGAGTCAGCAGCGCACCGGCCTCGCGCCGCACCGAGGGACCCCCTCGACGATCGACAGCGAGCCGTCGGTGGGCAGCGCGCGGGTCAGCCGCAGCCCGGCCTGGTCGAACAGCCGCGCGAAGTCGGCCTCGGTGCGCTCCCCGCCGGGCACCGCGACCATCATCATCAGGTCGAGCAGCTTGCCGAAGTGCGGCTCGTTCCCCGAGGGCAGCGCCGCGTCGACGACCACCACCCGGCCGCCTTCGTTGAGCGCCCGGCGGCAGTTGCGCGAGATCCGCGCGCACTGCTCGTCGGTCCAGTCGTGCAGCACGTACTCGAGCACGTGGACGTCCGCGGGAGGCACCGAGCCGAAGAAGTCGCCGACCTGCGCGCGCACCCGCGAGTCGTCGCCGAGCTCGCCGAGGACGTGGTCGGGCAGCGCGCTGGCCAGCTCGAACAGCACGCCGCCGAGGCCGGGCCTGCGGCGCAGGATCTCCACCAGCAGGCCGCCGAGACCGTCGCCGACGTCGACGACCGTTCCGGTCTCGGGGAAGTCGTAGGCCTCGGCGATGAAGTCCGGCGATCATCCGGTTGAACAGCTCGGCCTCGGCGGGGTGCTCGGCCAGGTAGGAGAACAGGTCGGTGCCGTGGTCGGCGTCGAAGGCGGGCGCGGCGGTGCGCGCGGTGTCGGCCAGGCGCCGCGCCGGAACCCAGAACATCGGCGAGGTCAGCCCGAGCACCGCGACGACGACCGAGTCGGGGTGCTCGCGGCGCAGCGGCAGCGAGCGGTCGGTGTGGTGGAAGCGACCGTCGGCGTCTTCGCGGAAGATCTCCTCGGTGGCCAGCAGCCGCAGGACGCGGTGCAGGTGCGCCGGGCTCGCGCCCGTGATCGCGGCGAGCTCGGCGGGGGTGCTGGGCTCGTCCAGCCGGTCGGCGACGTCGAGCTCGACGGCTGCGCGCAGCGCAGCGGGGAACAGGAACGAGGTGGCTTCGGCGATCAGGAAGTTCGCCGGGTCCGGTGTCGTCATCCCCTCATGGAAGACCGGATCCGGGGGCTGCGGCGGGGGAGCGGGCCGCGAACCACCTGGATGGCGCAGGGCCGCGCTGGGCGGCCCCGCGCGGGCTCACTCCTTTCGGCGGGTGACCCAGATGGTGATGGTCGCGCGCACCACGACCTGGTCCCGCTTGTCGTAGACGTTGACCGGGACGTCGACCTCCTGGCCCTCGTCGCCGAACTCCGGCAGGGCGTCCAGCTCGGCCACCGCGCGCAGGCCGGTCTCGGCCTTGGCCAGGTACTCGACCCGCATCTTCTTCGGCAGCCACCGGTGCGAGGTGGGCACGGTCGACTCCGCGAGCATGCCCATCGCGACCTCGGCGAGGTTGCAGGCGGCGATGGCGTGATAGGTGCCGATGTGGTTGTGCACGCCCCACCACTTGGGCGAGGTGACCACGCACCGGCCGGGCTCCATCTCGCGGATCGAGGGCAGCACGGTCCGGAAGTAGGGAGCCTTGAGGCTCACGCTCAGCGAGAACAGGCCGCGGCCGCCGAAGACCTTGGACAGCTTGTTCCAGAGCGCGTAGGTCGGAGTCTGGGAGCTCATGGCCGAGCAGACTATATTACCCACCGGTAACTTCGGCGTCCGGAGTGCGGCAGGTCACCGCCGACCCGGTCAGGACAGCAGCCGGCGGGCCAGCTTCGCCGCGGTCCCGAGCACGCGGCCGCTCCTGCCGGGCTCCGCCGGTGGCGGGACCGGTTCGTCGCCGGGCCGCGGGAGGCGGCCGGCGAACTGCATCGCCCGGTAGGGCCAGTTGCGCTCGGTGTTCCACTGGCTGACCACCAGGTGCAGGTCGTCCGAAGTGGAGCCGGGGACGATGTAGCCGCCGTAGAGCTGGGCGACGTGGCCCTGCTCGTGGTCCTCGCAGCCCCAGGCGCAGCCGCGCAGCACGGTGCTGCGCGCGGCCTCGTAGAGGTTCGCGGTCGGCCCGTCGAGGTCGAGCACGTCGATGCGGTAGTTGCCCGCGTCGAACAGCGCCAGCAGCCAGCGCCCCGAGATCCGCCGCAGGCACAGCTCTCCGTAAGCGCCGGTGAGCGCGATCGTCGGCGGGTTGTGCCAGGCCCACTGCCCGTCCCGGAATCCCCAGCCCTCCCAGGCGCGCGGCTCGGTGAGCCGGTCGGCCGGGACGCGCTGCAGGATCAGGCCCTTGTCCCGCTGGAAACCGGTGGAGAAGGCGTAGACGTAGCCGTCCTCGCCGAGCTCCCAGGTCAGCATCTGGAACAGCCCGCCGTGCGCGTCGCCGGGCCAGGTGGCGCCGGTGTGCTGCCAGGTCTCGCCGTTGTCGGTGGACCGGTGGATCTCTGTCCAGTGCACGTTGCCCAGTCCTTCGCACACCATGACGTGCAGGAACATCTCCCGGCCGATGGTGATCAGATCGGTGGGCAGCACGGTGCTCACGCGCCGCCCGTGGATCACCGAGTCGTGCGAGTACGGCAGCGCCTGGTCGGCGTAGTCGGAACGCGGCCCCACCGACCCGGCCCACCGGATCCCGCGGGTGGCGCTCGCGGCGTCGCCGAAGACCACCACGGGAGAGCGCCAACCGGGCCCGCCGACGCCCGCCCGGTCGAAGGTGTCGCCGAAGACCGTCACCAGCCGCCCGTCCGGCGCCACCGCGCACACCCCGAGATCGGTGCCCCCGATCCCGAGGTGATCGGTGATGCCCGGCCCGGTCAGATCCTTGACCTTGCGCAAACCCCTACCTTTCCGTCGACTCCAACACCCCCGACCGTACGCATCCCGGTTCGCCCCACCAGTCGAGCTGGCCGCGCGCGACTTCTCCGCGGTCCGGGCGGCGCGGTTCGCCGGTGCGCGCTCGGTCGGCGTTGGCTGGTTCTCCCGAGCGGGCTTGGGGGCGACGGGATTCCGCGCTCGGCGGGGGTTCCTAGGGTGGGGGGATGGAGATCGAGGAGCTGGTCGAGCGGGTCGAGGGCGTTTCGGCTCGGTACGCCGAGTCGCTGGGGTTCGAGCGGCACGGGGAGTGGTTCCTGCTGAAGCTGCAGGAGGAGGTCGGGGAGCTGACGCAGGCGTTCCTGATGCGGCAGGGGTTGGCCCGGCCGAAGGGGCGCGATCGGGCGGAGTTGGACGCGGATTTCCGGGCCGAGCTCGCCGACGTGTTCTGCCAGTCGCTGCTGCTCGCCCGGCATCACGGGATCGACCTCCCCGCCGCGGTCGCCGAGAAGTGGCTCGTGTGGGAGGCGAAGCAGCGCTGACCGTCCGTGTCGAATCGCGCCGATCGCTGCGTCGATCGGATGACGATCGTCCGCTTCCGATTGCCGGGCGTGCATTTTTCGGACGCGGTCGATCCGCTTGTCGGGGACGGCCGTGCATTTTCGGATGCATTCGTTCCGGTTGCGCGTGGAACTGGTTTTGTTCTGGAAGTTCTTGCGCGTCAACGGGTTCGAGTCGGGGAATTTCCGCGCCGAAATCGCAGGTGGGGCGGGCGATCGCGGTTCGCTGTGGTTCGCGTCTCCCGAATGCGGTCTATTAAGTTAGCCTTGCCTTTGTTACGTTCTCCGCTGTCGCCCTGCTTGATCAGGTCGTCGAGCTGAGGAGAAACGTGGCTATCGACACCCTGACCGAATCCGTCGCCGAACCAGTAGCCGAATCCGTCGCCGATTCCGTGCTCGACTGCGTGGGGAACACCCCCGCGGTCGCGCTGAACCGGCTGTTCCCCGAAACCGATGTCGAGGTGATCGCGAAGCTGGAGCTGATGAGCCCCGGCGGAAGCATGAAGGACCGCTCCGCGCGGTACATCGTCGAACGCGGACTCCAGCAGGGCACCATCCGTCGCGGAAGTCACCTGGTGGAGAGCAGTTCCGGCAACTTCGGGATCGCCGTGGCCATCGCCGCGCGCGTCCACGGGCTGCGGTTCACCTGCGTGCTGGACCCGAAGGCCGCCTCGGCCAACGTGGCGATCCTGCGCCAGCTCGGCGCGGAGGTCGACATCGTCGACGAGCCCGACGAGACCGGCGGGTACCTGCACACCCGGATCCGCCGGGTGCAGGAGATCGTGGACAGCTCGCCCGGTGCGGTGTGGCTCAACCAGTACGCCAACGAGTGCAACTGGCAGGCGCACTACCACGGCACCGGGGCCGAGCTGTCCCGCCAGCTGGTGGTTCCGCCGTCCTACCTGTTCGCCGCGGTCAGCACGACCGGCAGCCTGCTGGGCTGCTCCCGCCGGCTGCGCGAGAGCTTCCCGGACATGCGCACCGTGGCCGTGGACGCCGTCGGCTCGGTGATCTTCGGCGGCGCGCCGGGAAGGCGGGACGTGCCGGGGCTCGGCGCCAGCCGGGTCCCGGAGCTGCTGAGCCCGGACGAGATCGACGACGTGGTGCACGTCGACGACCTCGACGCCGCCGAGGGCTGCCGCGATCTGCTGGCCACCGAGGGAATCTTCGCCGGTGGCTCCACCGGCGCCGTCGTCGCGGCGATCCGCCGATCGCTGCCCGAGCTGCCGCGCCCCTGCCGGGTGGTCGCGGTCTTCCCCGACCGCGGGGACCGGTACCTGGACCTGGTCTACGACGACGAGTGGCTGGCCGCCACCCGGCAGCGCTGCGCGCGCTAGCACCCCTCGCGCGCTCGTTCCCGAGCCGAGCTCGTCCCGGGAGCGAAGTCGCTCGAAAACCCCCACAACTCCCGGAACACGGAGGAGAAACGCGTTGTCCGACGAACGATCCCCGCAGCTGCTGTACCTCAGCCGCGGCGACATCACCGCCGTCGGCGGTGCCGAGGCCGAGCTCTACGTCGAGGCGCTGCGCGCCGGCCTGATCGCGCACGCGGAGGGCAAGACCGTCCAACCGCTCAAGCCCTACCTGCGCGCCGCGGGCAAGCAGGGCCACATCGCCGACCGGATCATCGCGATGCCCGCGCACGTGGGCGATCCCGGGCTGTCCGGCATCAAGTGGATCGGCAGCAAGCACGACAACCCGGTGGCCCGCGGCATGGAGCGGGCCAGCGCGGTGATCGTGCTCAACGACCCGGAGAGCAACTACCCCGTCGCGCTGCTCGAAGGCAGCCAGATCAGCGCCTGGCGCACGGCCGGGGTGACCTGCCTGGCCGCCGAGCACCTGGCCCGCGACGGTTTCACCGACGTGTCGCTGGTCGGTTGCGGGCTGATCGGCAGCACCCAGATCGAGGCGCTGCTGCAGCGGTTCGGGCACATCCGCGCGATCCACCTGTTCGACGCGAACCCGGAGACCGCGAAGGCGC
This sequence comes from Saccharopolyspora griseoalba, assembly GCF_042665275.1. Taxonomy (NCBI): domain Bacteria; kingdom Bacillati; phylum Actinomycetota; class Actinomycetes; order Pseudonocardiales; family Pseudonocardiaceae; genus Saccharopolyspora; species Saccharopolyspora griseoalba. The sequence goes on from NZ_JBHTCJ010000007.1 coordinate 211,047, forward strand.
TGGCCGAGCGCGTGGAGCGCGATCACCCGGCGGTGACCGCCCGGGTCGCCGAGTCCGCCGAGGACGCGGTGCGCGGCGGCGACCTGGTGGTGCCCTGCACCGTGACCAGCGAGCCCTACCTCGAGTTCGACTGGCTCAAGCCGGGTTCGCTGCTGTGCAACGTGTCCATCATGGACACGCACAAGGACGCCTTCCTCGAGGCCGACAAGGTCGTGGTCGACGACTGGGAGCAGAGCAACCGGGAGAAGAAGATCATCAACCAGCTGGTGCTGGAGGGATCGTTCTCCCGCGAGCAGCTGCACGCCGAGCTCGGCGAGATCCTGGCGGGCACCCGGCCGGGGCGCACCGATGACGAGGAGATCATCGTGCTCAACCCCATGGGCATGGCCGTGGAGGACATCGCCTGCGCGGGCGCCGTCTACGAGCGGGCGCGCGAGCGCGGCGTCGGCACCTGGCTGGACCTGTACTGATGCGCGCCGAAGCGACCGAGCTGGTGCTGCGCGACCTCGTCGACGCGCTCGTGCAGGAGGACCTGGCCGGTTTCGGCTCCCGCGCCGAGGCCGACGGCTCGTGGTGCCGGGTGAAGCTGCCCGCGGGCGAGGTGTCCTTCCGCGCGCGCCCCGGCGGAGCGCTGCAGGACCACCGCCACGCGGACGGCGAGGTGTGGTTCCGGGCCGAGGGCGCTCGGGCGGTCCCGGTGCGGCCGGCCGAGCTGCTGGAGCTGGTCTGCGGGGACTTCGCCGGTGCGCGGGAGGTCTGCGCGGACCTGCGGGCGGCGGTGGCGCACACCGAGGTGCTGGCCGCGCAGCGCGCGGAGCTGGACCTCGCGCCGCGTCCGGGCGAGCTGCTGGCGGGGGAGCGCCTGGCGGCCACCCGCAACCGGCCGTTCCACCCCACCGCTCGGGCCGCTTCGGGCTGGACCCCCGCCGAGCTGGCCGAGCACGGCCCGATGCGGCGGGAACCGGTCGGCCTGGACTGGGTCGCGGTGCGGGCCGACCGGGTGCGCACCGGGGGTGACCCCGGGCGGCTGCCCGAGCTGGTGCTCGCGGACGGGGAGCTGCGCGAGCTGGCCGAAGCCCGGGAGGCCGCCGGGGTGGGTTCGGAGCACGTGGTGCTGCCGGTGCACCCGTGGCAGTTCGAGCACGCGCTGCCCGCGGAGTTCGGCTCCGAGCTCGCCGAGGGGGCGGTGGTTCCGGTCGCGCGCGGGATCGGCCGGTTCCACCCCACCTCCTCGGTCCGCACCCTGGTCACCGACCCGGAGACCCGGCACCACGTGAAGTTGCCGCTGGGCGTGGCCACCCTCGGCGCGACCCGGCTGCTGCCGCCGCGCTACCTGGCCAACTCCGCGCGGGCCGAGGACAGCGTGCGGGAGCTCATCGGGGACGTCCCCGCGCTGCGCGAACGCGTGGTGCTCTGCGACGAGCGGACCTGGTGCGGTTGGCACGACCCGGACGACGAGTTCGGCGACCGGCCCGGCCACCTGGCCGCGCAGCTGCGCACCTACCCGCAGCCCGAGGGGCTGGCGCTTCCGATGGCCGCGCTGGCCTCCCACGAGTGGGACGTGCTCGTCCCGGCGATCGACCCGGGCTTCGACCCGCTGCTGTTCTTCGCCGAGCTGGCCCGCGAGTTCTGCTCGATGGCGATCGGCTTCCTGGGCAGCGGCGTGCTTCCGGAGCTGCACGGGCAGAACGTGGTCGTCGAGCTGCGCGAGGGGAGGGTGCACCGCTTCGTGCTGCGCGACCACGACACCGTGCGGTTGCACCGGGAGTGGATGCATCGCGCGGGAACCCGCGACCCGGAGTACCTGATCAAGCCGGGAGCTCCGCAGTCGCTGCGCCTGGACTCGGCCGAGGAGCTGGTCGGCTACCTGCAGACCCTGGGCTTCCAGGTCAACCTCTACGCCATCGCCGACGCGCTGTGCAGGCACTTCGGCATCGACGAGGGCGAGATGTGGGCGCAGCTGCGCGACGCGGTGCGCGAGGCGCTGCCGGACCAGCCCGGTGCGGTCGCCGAGGTGGTCCGGGCGGTGGTGCTGGAGGCCGAAACCTGGCCGAGCCGGCAGGTGCTGGGGCCGTTGCTGCGGCGCGGGAAGTCCGGCGGCGTGAGCATGCCCGCCTCGACCGGCGTCGTGCCCAACCCGTTGCGGAGAGCGGTGTGATGCGTTCGCTCGGGCGCACGTTCGCAGTGCTGTGCCTCGGCCAGTTCGCCGCAACCGCCGGGCTGACCATCGTGGTGCCGCTGCTGCCGTTCTACCTGCGCGGCCTCGGCACTCCGGAGGCCGAGATCCCGTGGTGGACCGCGGTTTCGCTGGCCGCGCCCGCGGTGGTGCAGCTCGGCAGCGCGCCGCTGTGGGGCTGGGTCGGCGACCGGTTCGGCCGCAAGGCCATGGTGGTGCGCGCGCACGTCGGTCTGGGCCTGGCGATCGCGCTGATGGCGCTGGCCGACTCCGCGACGGGGTTCCTGGTCTGCCGGGTGCTGCAGGGCGCTTGCGGCGGCGTGGTCAGCGCGACCGCCGCCTACGCCAGCACCGCCGCGCCCACGGACCGGAGGGGACGCGCGCTGGGCGCCCTGTTCGGCGCGACCGCCGCCGGATCGCTGCTGGGCCCGCTGGTCGGCGGGCTGCTCGGCGACCGGGTCGGGTTCGGCGCGCTGTTCGCGCTGGTCGCCGGCATGCTGCTGGTCTCCAGCGTGCTGGCCGCGCTGCTGCTGACCGAGCCGCCGAAGCGGACCGAGCAGCGCGGCTCGCCGCGCACCGTGGCCGCTCTGCTGCTGCGCGGCAGGCCGAGCCGGTTGATGCTCGCCGCCGGGCTGGCCGCGCAGACCGCGATCTTCGCCCTGCTGGTGGTCTTCGCCCCGCACGTGGAGCGCACCACCGGATCGGCGACCGCGGCGGCCGGCTGGGTCGGCGTGCTGCAAGCGGTGACCTGGCTGGCCTCCTGCGGAGGCAGCCCCTGGTGGGGACGTCGCAACGACCGCAGACCGGCGCAGCTCGGGTTCGCCGCCGCGGCGGCCGGGTGCGGGCTCGCGGTCGCGCTGCAGTCGGTGGCCGGGGTGGAGCTGCTGGTCCCGCTGCGCGTGGTGCAGGGGTTCTGCTTCGCCGCGCTCGTGCAGTCGGTGCTGCACGTGACCGCGCGCCAGGTCCCGGATCGCGCGTCCGGGACCGCGTTCGGGCTGAGCACGGGAGTGCTCGACATGGGCCAGGTGCTCGGTCCGCTGCTGGGGGCCGGGCTGGCGGTGCTGCTGCCGCCGGTGCCGGTGTTCCTCGCGATCGGGTTGTTGCTGCTGGTGGCCGCGCTGCTGGCGGTCGCCGCCCGACCGCGGACCGTCGACCGGTCGGAAGGAATTCGGGAAAAGGTGTTGCGGTGAAGGAAGTTCAGGCACGCGAAGCGGCGCGGCAGCGCTTGCTCAACGCGCTGGTCCGCGAGATCGGCGGCCGGGTCGCGGACGGCGAAGCGCGGTTGGCGCTGCGCGGTGCGGACGGGACGCTGGTGGCCGAGGTGCGCCACCGCTCCGAGGCGGGCCACCACGTCTACGGCGAGGGGCTGCACCTGGAGGTCGCGGGGGAGCGAACTCCCCTGCAGCACGAGGAGTTCGTGGAGCTCGTCGCCGTCGAGCTCGGCGAGCGCGGGGTGCGGCCCCCGCCCGGTGCGGCCGCGCAGTTCCGCGAGCAGGTCGCCAACAGCGTGGCCCGCAGCGCCCGCTACCTCGCGCGCGAGGCGAGCCCCGAACCGGCCGGGCCCGCCGAGATCACCCGGCACGCCGAGCAGTCCCTCTTGCTGGGGCACCCGTTCCACCCCACCCCCAAGAGCGCCGAGGGCGTCGCCGACGAGGACCTGGAGCGCTACGCCCCGGAGTTGCGGGCCGCGTTCCCGCTGCACTACTGGGCGGTGGCGCCGGAGGTCCTGCTGCAGGAGCGCATCGGATCCGACCGGTGGATCCCCGAGGTGGTCGAGGAGAAGGCCCGCGCCGCGCTGCCAGCGGCGCAGTCGGGCTTCGAGCTGCTGCCGGTGCACCCGTGGCAGGCGGAATACCTGCGGCCGCGCGTCGCCGACCAGATCGCGGCCGGGAGGCTGGTCCCGCTCGGACCGCTGGGCCACCAGGTGTACGCGACCTCCTCGGTGCGCACGGTGTGCGATCCGGGGTTCGGCACGGTCTGGAAGCTGCCGCTGCACGTGCGCATCACCAACTTCGTGCGCAACAACCCGATCGAGCACCTGCGCCGCGCCACCGACGCGGGCCGGCTGGTCGCCGCGGTCGTCGGCGGCCACGACGGCTTCCAGGTGCTGCCCGAGACCGGTTACCGGGCCGTCGATCCGGGCGAGGTCGGCGAGCTCGCCGCCGACTTCGCCGTGCTGTTCCGGCACAACCCGTTCCCCGCGACCGGGACCGCGCCGCGCGTGCTGGCCGGGCTGCTGGAGGACCGCCTGGACGGGCGCGCGCCGGAGCTGATCGAGCTGGTCCGGCGCAGCGGGCCGCTGACCGCCGAGCACGTCGTCGAGTGGCTGCGCGCCTACCTCCGGATCTCGCTGGGACCGCTGCTGGCGGTGTTCACCGAGCACGGGGTCAGCTTCGAGGCCCACGTGCAGAACAGCCTGCTGCGCACCGACGACGGCTGGCCGCGCACCTTCCACGTGCGCGACATGGAGGGCACCAGCGCGTCCACCGAGCGCATCCCGGACGGGGTGCTGGCCCCCGACAGCCCGGTGCGCTACGACGACGCCGAGGCCTGGTTGCGGCTGCGCTACCACTTCGTCACCAACCACCTCGGGCACCTGGTCGCGGTGCTCGGCCGGTTCACCCCGGCAGGTGAGCGGCTGCTGTGGTCGACCGTGCGCGACTTCCTCGGCGGCTGCCCCGGAGAGTACGCCGCGCGGCTGCGCCGCGACTCCGCCCTGCCGGCCAAGGCGAACCTGCTCAGCCGGTTCGCCGGACGCGGTGAGAGCCCGCTCTACGTCGACATCCCCAACCCGATTCGCGAGGTGAACCGATGACCGCCGAACTGGTGCAGGCCGCGCTCACCGCACCGGCCCACCGACGCGTGCGGCGCCGCGTGTTCCGCCAGCTGGTGGAGTCCCTGGTCTACGAAGGAGCGCTGAAGACCCGCCTGGAGGGCGACGTCCACCACGTCGACGGCGCGGACGAGGCCGGTGCGCCGGTGACCTACTCCTTCTCCGCGGTTCGCCGGTTCGGCTTCGGCCGGATCGGGCTGACCTCGCCGGTGCGGCGCGGCCAGGTCGAGGCCGACTCGGTGACCCGGTTCCTGACCGAGGTGCGCGGCTCGCTGGACGCCGACCCGGAGCTGCTGCCCGGCTTCGCCCGCGAGATCGAGGAAACCCTGTTCAAGGACACCCTCGCCGAGCACCTGCGCACCGCCCCGGACCCGGCGATGGGCTACGACGAGCTCGAATCGGCCATCACCGACGGGCACCGCTACCACCCGACCTACAAGTCCCGGATGGGCTTCGACACCGCCGACAACATCGCCTACGGCCCGGAGTTCGGCAACGCGGTGCGCCCGCTGTGGTTGGCCGCGCACCGCTCGATCACGGAGGTCACCGCCTCGAAGTCCCTGGAACCGGCGCAGCTGGCCGAATCGCTGGGCGCCGACGCGGTGCGCTTCCAGCGCATCCTGGAGGACTCCGGGCTCGACCCCGAGGACTACGCGCTGGTGCCGGTGCACCCGTGGCAGTGGCGGGAGCGGCTGGCCCGCGCGTTCTCCGCGCAGCTGGCCACCGGCGAGCTCGTCCCGCTGGGCGAGGACCCGCACGAGTTCCGCGCGCAGCAGTCCATCCGCACCTTGAGCTGCCGCGACCGCCCGGAGCGGCCGTACCTGAAGCTGTCCATGTCCATCGTGAACACCTCCACCGGGCGGGGTCTGGCCGCGCACACGGTGCGCAACGCCGCACCGATCACCGACTGGCTGCGCGAGGTCGTCGCCTCGGACGAGTACCTGCGCGACGAGCTGCGGCCGGTGCTGCTCGGCGAGGAGCTCGGCGTCGCGGTCACCCCGGAGTCCGGGCTGCTGCGCGAGGACACCTACGGCGCGCTGGCCTGCATCTGGCGGGAGAGCCTGCACCCGCACCTGGGCGAGGGCGAATCGGCGATGCCCTTCACCGGGCTGACCTCGTCCGACGACGGGGACCTGCTCATCGGCCCGTGGCTGCGCGAGCACGGCGCCGAGCGGTGGGTGCGGCAGCTGACCAGGGTGGCCGCGCTGCCGCTGGTGCACCTGCTGTGCAAGCACGGCATCGCGCTGGAGACGCACGCGCAGAACGCGGTGCTGCTGCACCGCGACGGGCTGCCCAGCCGGGTGGTGCTCAAGGACTTCCACGACGGCGTGCGGTTCTCCCGCGCGCACCTCGCAGACCCGCAGCGGTGCCCGCAGCTGGCCGCGACCCCGGCGCACCACACCAACCGCAACTCCTTCGTGGAGACCGCCGATCCGGGCTTGGTCACCGACTTCCTGCTGGACGCGTTCTTCTTCATCAACTTCGGCGAGCTGGCCATCGCGCTGGACGAGGTGCTGCCGGAGCGCCGGTTCTGGCAGCTGGTGGCCGAGGAGATCCGCGCCTACCAGCAGCGCTTCGCCGAACTGGCCGAGCGCTTCGAGCTCTTCGACGTGTTCACCCCGACCATCGAGGTGGAGAAGTTGACCACGCGCAGGCTGCGCCCGGACACCGAGCTGCGGCTGCACACCGCGGCCAACCCGCTGGCGGAGGTGTCCGGATGCTGAAGCCCAACGCGGTCAAGGCCAAGCTCGGCGCCGGCGAGGAGGTCCACGGGCTGTTCTGCTCGATCCCCTCGCCAGCGCTGGTGGAGATGATCGGCTGCGCCGGTTACGACTTCGCGATCCTCGACAGCGAGCACACCCTGGTCGACCCGCAGCAGCTGGAGAACCTCATCCGGGCGGCCGAGGCGGTCGACCTGGTGCCGTTCGTGCGGGTGCCCGAAGCGGACCCGGGCGCGATCCTGCGCGCCCTCGACGCCGGCGCGATGGGCGTGGTCGTCCCGCACGTGCGCACCAGGTCCGACGTGGACGCGGCGGTCCGCGCGGCGCGCTACGCCCCGGAGGGCATGCGCAGCCTCAACGGCGGGCGGGTGCCCGGGTTCGGGCGCATCGAGCTCGCGGAGTACGTGCGCCGGGCCAACGAGGAGATCATGGTCGTGGCGATGATCGAGGACGCCGAGGGCGTCGAGGACCTGCCGGCGATCCTGGACGGCGGGGGAGTGGACCTGGTGCTGGAGGGCGCTGCGGACCTGTCCCAGTCCTACGGCTTCCCGTGGCAGACCCGGCACCCGTGGGTGCGCGAGGCGCTGCGCCGGGTGCACCAGGAGTGCGCCGACCGGGAGGTTCCCTTCTGCGCGATCCCGCGCACCCCCGAGGACCACACCGCGTGGCGCGAGGCGGGCGTGCGCGCCTTCGTGCTCGGCGAGGAGCGCGGGTTGGCCGCCCGCGCGCTGCGCGATCACCTCGACAAGCACCGGGAGGCCGCCGATGACTGACCGGATCGAGAAGATCGTGCGCGATCGCGTCGGCGAGGAGCCGGTGTGCCTGTTCGCCTACGACCTGGACCGGCTCGCCGAGCACGTGCGCGCGGTGGTGGATTCGCTGCCCGCGCGCTGCCGGATGTTCTACGCGATGAAGGCCAACAGCGCCGATCCGCTGCTGCGCGCCCTCGCTCCGCTGGTGGCCGGTTTCGAGGTCGCCTCGGGCGGCGAGCTGGACAAGGCGCGGGCGGTGGACGCCGAGGCCCCGGTGATCTTCGGCGGTCCTGCCAAGACGCTCGCCGAGATCGAGCGGGCGCTGCGCCGCGACGTCACCCGGCTGCACGCCGAGAGCGCGCTGGAGCTGCACCGCATCTCCGAAGCCGCCACGCGCCTGGGGCGCACCGTCGAGGTGCTGCTGCGGGTCAACCTCGCCGGGCCGTTCCCCAGCGCCACCCTGGCGATGGCCGGGCGGCCCACCCAGTTCGGCATCTCCGAGCAGGACCTGCCGGCCGCGGTGGCAGCGGCGCGCTCGCTGCCGGGGCTGCGGCTGACCGGGTTCCACCTGCACTCGTTGTCCAACAACCTCTCCGCCGAGGCTCACCTGGAGCTGCTGGCGCACTACGGGCGCACCGTGGCCGGCTGGGAGCGGGAGTTCGGCTTGCGCTGCGAGGTGGTCAACGTCGGCGGTGGCATCGGGGTGAACTACGCCGATCTGGACGCGCAGTTCGACTGGGCGAGCTTCTCCCGCGGCCTGCCCGCGGTGCTCGACGAGTTCCCCGCGGGCGTGCGGGAGGTCGACTTCGAGTGCGGTCGCTACCTGGTCGCGGCCTGCGGCGTCTACGCCGCGGAGGTGCTCGACGTCAAGCGCAACCACGGCGTCGACTACGCGCTGGTGCGCGGCGGGACCCACCAGTTCCGGCTTCCCTCGTCCTGGCAGCACAGCCACCCGTTCACCGTCCTGGAAGTCGACGAGTGGACCGCGCCGGTCCCGCGCCCGGAACTGCGCGAGGCGAGCGTGACGGTGGTCGGCGAGCTCTGCACGCCCAAGGACGTGCTCGCGCGGGAGGTCCCGGTCGAGCGCCTGCGCGTCGGCGACGTGCTGGTCTTCCACCACGCGGGTGCCTACGGCTGGGAGATCTCGCACCACGACTTCCTCTCCCACCCCCACCCGGAGCACGTCTTCCACGCCGACGCCTCCTGACCCCGACCCCGCCCCGGGGCGACGAAATCCCCAGTTCTCGACCGGTCGAGTTCCACGGTTTTCGGCCGGTCGAGCTCTCGGGAGATCGGCGCCGCGGGGCGGTGGGTCAGGTGCGGCGGACGTCCTCGGCGAGGATCCGGGCGATGTTGCGCTCGGCCAGGGCCGTGATCGTGACGAAGGGGTTGACGCCGGTGCTGCCCGGGATCAGCGAGCCGTCGGTGACGTAGAGGTTGTCGTAGCCCGCGACCCGGCCGTAGAGGTCGGTGGCCTCGCCGAGCACCAGGCCGCCCAGCGGGTGGTAGGTGAACCGGGTCTCGAACGCGCGGGTGTCGCCGAAGAGGTCGTAGCGGTAGCTGGTGCCCTCGACCGAGTTGATCCGGTCGAAGACCCGCTTCGCCGCGTCGATCGACGGCTGGCCCTGGTCGACGTCCCACTGCAGCACCGCGCGGTCGGCGCCCGGGTCGTAGCGGAAGGTGCCGCGCTCCGGGTTGCGGGTGATCGCCAGGTACAGGCTCGCCCAGGTCTCCAGACCCGCTGGCACGGGCGCGATCTCGGCGAACACCGGATCGGGCCGGTCCCAGGCGTCGATGCCCAGCGCCGGCATGCCCGACTCCAGCGGCCCCACCGGGTCCCACGCGTGGTTGGCGCGGCCGAGCATCACGTTGCCGTTGGTGCCCCAGCCTCGGCCGACCGCCTCGCCGAGCTCGGGCAGCTTGCCGGTGTCGCGGGCGCGCACCAGCAGCTCGGTCGAGCCCAGGCTGCCCGCGCCCAGGAACAGGTGCTTCGCCGACATCTGGTGCACGCCGAGCACGTTGCCCAGCTCGTCGATGCGCCGCACCTCCAGCACGTAGGTGCCGTCCTGCTGGCGGGTGATGTCGCGGACCTCGCTGAGCGTCCGGATCGTGACGTTCCCGGTGCCCACCGCCGCGGCGAGGTAGGACTTGTCCAGCGAGCGCTTGCCGTGGTTGTTGCCGTAGACGACCTCGGAGGCCAGCGCCGAGCGCGGCACCAGCTCGGCCTCCTCGCGCCGCATGTAGTCGAAGTCGTACACGCTGGGCACGAAGGTGGTGCGGAAACCCGCCCGGTGAGCGGCCTTCCGGGACACCCGCGCGAACCGGTAGGCGCGGCTGGTCTCGAACCACTCCGGGTCGACGTGGTTGGTGCCCAGCATCGAGTTGGCCAGCGGGAAGTACTGGCCGTACATCTCGTCGGCGTCGACCCGGGGCAGGATCTCCTCGAAGTAGGAGCGCTTCGGGATCACCGCCATCGCCCCGTTGACCAGAGAACCGCCGCCGACGCCGCGTCCGACGTAGACCGACATGTCGCCGAAGCTCACCCGGTCGAGAACCCCGGCGTACGGGTCGATGTCGTGGTTGGCTACGTCGAGCCAGAGGAACGACGCGAGCGGTGCTTCCGTGCGGTCCTTGAACCACGTCGAGCGGCGGTCGGGGCTGAGCATGTCGGAGAAGGTGGTGCCGTCCTCGGCGGGGTCGTTCCAGAGCTTGCCCATCTCCAGCATCACCGTCGGAACGCCCGCGGCGCCCAGCCGCAGGGCGGTGACCGCGGCGCCGTAGCCGGTTCCGATGATCACGGCGGGGGAGTGGTCGGCCGCGGCGGCGGGACGGGTCGACACGGTGGTCAGGCCGAGCGCGGCTGCCGAGCTGAGCGCGCTCATGCCGAGGAAGCGGCGGCGGGACAGTTCGGACATCAGCTCAGCTCCCCTCGTGCGCGGGGACCGGTCGGTGCGGGGGCCGGTCCGGCCAGGCGAGGCCTGCTGCGCTGGTGGGTTTCCGGTGGTGAAGCGCGCACGCCGCTCCCTTCGTCGTTGACAGCTCCTTACACGAGCTGTCAACGATGTAAAGGTCAGGAGGTGACGCCGAGCGCCGGGACCAGGCGCCGGTGCAGGTAGGCGCGCAGCTTGTCGTCCGAGCGCGAGGTGGAGCTCTCGAACATCACCAGCGAGATCAGGAACCGCAGCGTGGTCTCGGAGATCTCGTCGAGCTCGGGCTCCAGCTCGGGGTCGAACTCCAGCAGCGGCAGCAGGAACGATCGCGACAGCTCCAGCGCGCCGGGTCCGATCGGATCGCCGTCGAAGAGGATGGACCCGCGCTGCGGGAAGGCGATCGGCGCCAGCGCGGGCTGGCTGCGGAACTCGGCGCGCGCGGCGACCATGACCTCCACGACGTAGTCGGCCGCGGAACCGGCTTCGCGGGCCCGCTCGACCACCCGCGAGATCACCCGGACCGCGGCGACCTCCAGCGCCTCGGCGGCCAGCTGCTCGAGCGATCCGAAGTGCGCGTAGATGGTCGGCCGGGACACGCCGGACAGGCGGGAGACCGCGCTGATGGACAGCCCGTCGTAGCCCGCGGCCGCGATCCGGTCTATCGCCGCAGCGACGATCCTGGTGTGGACATCCATCCGCCCAGTATCCGGATCGCCTCACCGGCATCGCTCGACCGGATGACCGATGAGTTCCGCGCGGCCGGATTGTCGTAACCGGTGGATACCTTCTCGTCGACGCACGGGTGACACCGGGAGACGCAGGACATGCAGGACGTCGCAACCGAGGCCGCGCGCTTCATCGCAGCGCACGCCGAGGAGAAGCTGAGCCTGGCCGACGTGGCCGACCACGTCGGCTACAGCCCCTTCCACCTCGCTCGCGCGTTCGAGTGGTCCACGGGGCAGCCGCCGGGGCGGTTCCTCGCCGCGCACCGGTTCCAGCGCGCCAAGCGGCTGCTGCTGGACACCGACGCGCGGATCTCGGAGGTCTGCTGCGCGGTCGGGTTCAGCTCGCAGGGGACGTTCACCCGCCGGTTCACCGCCGAGGTCGGCGTCTCGCCCGGCGAGTTCCGCAGGTTGCCGCACCGGCTGGCCGACGCGCCGCCGCGCCCGGTCGCCGTGCCCGGCAGGGCGGGCGGCGGCGGTGCGGTCAGCGGGACCGTCGAGCTCAGCCCCGCCGCGCGGATCGCGCTCGGCGGTGGCGCGTCGATCTACGTCGGCCTGTTCCTCTCGCGCGCGCCCAGCGGCGTTCCGGTCAGCGGGGCGCTGCTCGACGGGGAGGGGAGGTTCCACCTCACCGGAGTTCCGCCCGGCCGATACTGGCTGATGTCGACCGCCTTGGCCGCGCGCGCCTGCCCGAGCGCGCAGCTGGTGCCGTCCTGGAACGTCGTCGGCGGTTCGCCCGCCCCCGTGCGCGTGGTGGCGGGTTCGGCCGAGCGCCGCGAGATCACCTTGCGCGTGGCGCCCCCGTGGTCGGCCCCGGTGCTGGTCGCGCTGCCCCCGCTGGCCGCGCCGATCGCGCAAGATCGGAGAAGACAGCGGCCGTCGGCGGGCCTACCTTCGAGTTCACCAGTGAAAACAGGGTCACCAGGGAGCAGGCTATGAGCAGTGTCCGCGTTCTCGTCGGCACCACCAAGGGCGCCTTCATCCTCACCGCAGACGGCAAGCGCGAGTCCTGGGACGTCGAAGGACCGCTGTTCGGCGGCTGGGAGCTCTACCACCTCAAGGGCTCGCCGGCCGATCCGAACCGGCTCTACGCCTCCCAGTCGATGGGCTGGTTCGGCCAGCAGATCCAGCGCTCCGACGACGGCGGCAAGACCTGGGACCCGGTGGACAACCACTTCGCCTACGACGGCGAGCCGGGAACCCACCTCTGGTACGACGGCACGTCGCGCCCGTTCGAGTTCACCAGGGTGTGGCACCTGGAACCCTCGGCGACCGACCCGGACACCGTCTACGCCGGTGTCGAGGACGCCGCGTTCTTCCGCACCACCGACGGCGGGCGCAGCTGGACCGAGCTGCCCGCGCTGCGCACGCACGAGTCCGCGCCCAAGTGGCAGCCCGGGGCCGGTGGGATGTGCCTGCACACGATCATGCAGGCGCCGAACGACCCGGAGCGGTTCTACATCGCGATCTCGGCGGCCGGGGTGTTCCGCACCGAGGACGAGGGCAAGTCCTGGACGCCGATCAACCGCGGCCTGCAGTCCGGCGAGATCCCCTCGCCGAAGGCCGAGGTGGGGCACTGCGTGCACCGGCTGGCCATGCACCGCGACCGGCCGGACGTGCTGTTCATGCAGAAGCACTGGGACGTGATGCGCAGCGACGACGCCGGGGAGAACTGGTACGAGATCAGCGGTGACCTGCCAAGCGACTTCGGCTTCCCGATCTCGGTGCACGCCCACGAGCCCGAGACGGTCTACGTGGTGCCGATCCACAGCGACGAGCAGCACTACCCGCCGGAGGGCAAGCTGCGCGTCTACCGCAGCCGCGTCGGCGGCAACGAGTGGGAACCGCTGACCGAGGGGCTGCCGCAGCAGAACTGCTACGTCAACGTGCTGCGCGACGCCATGGCCGTCGACGAGCTCGACGACTGCGGCGTCTACTTCGGCACCACCGGCGGTCAGGTCTACGTCTCCCCGGACTCCGGGGACACCTGGCGGACGATCGTCCGGGACCTGCCGCGGGTCCTGTCGGTGGAGGTGCAAACGCTGCCATGATCCGCATTTCCGTTCCCGCGCACCTGCGCACGCTGGCCAAGATCCCCGAGCACGAGGTGCTGGTGGACGTCGACGGCACCGCCACCCAGCGCACCGTGCTCGACGCCCTGGAGGCGCGGTACCCGGCGCTGCGCGGCTGCGTCCGCGACCACGACACCAAGAAGCGCCGCGCCTTCATCCGCTTCTACGCCTGCGAGGAGGACCTCTCCAACGAGGGCATCGACGACCCGCTGCCGGTGGAGGTCATCAGCGGCGAGGAGCCGTACATGATCGTGGGGGCGATGGCGGGCGGCTGACCCCGGAAACCGGTGCGCACCGGGACTTCCAGCTCTGGACTCCGGGTGCGCCCGGGGAGATGCTGGGACGTGCATGGCCGCGCCGCCGCCGCGGGTTCGCCCGCGCCGGTGGTGACGCGATCGGGAACTCGTCGGACCGCTGCCCGACGGCTCGCGGCAACTCCGGTCGCGACGCCGCGACGACGAGCGCGCGGATGGACGGCTGCCGCCGGACCCGGAACGAGGGTGACCGAGGATGCCCCGGCACGAATGGGCGGAGCTGCCAGCCGGCGTGCGCGCCGCGATCGAGTTCCGAACGGGTCCGGTCGTGTCGGCGCTGAGCTCGCCGGCGGGCCGGAACTCGGAGCTGTCGGTGCGGGTGTCCACCCGGGACGGGCAGGTGCTGTTCTGCAAGGGCGTGCGGATCGCCGAGGAGGAGCGGGCGCGGATGCACCGGCACGAAGCGCGCATCGCGCCCTACCTGCCGCGGATCGCGCCCGCGCTGCTGTGGTCGATCGAGGCCGACGGGTGGTTGATCAACGGGTTCGAGCACGTCGAAGGCCGGTTCGCCGATCTGTCCCCGGGCTCGCCGGACCTGCCCAGGCTGGCCACCGCGATCGACGATTTCACGGCCGAAGCCGAAGCGGTCCTGCGGCACGCTCCCGAGGACATCGCCCCGTCGCTGGTCGAGCGGTGGGCGGACCTGGCCGCCTGGCGGAGCCTGGCCCGGGAGTCCGCGTCCGAGCTGGACGCGTGGGAGCGCTTCTACCTGCACAGCCTCATCTCGTGGGAGCACATGGCCTTGCCGCTGGTCGACGGGACCGCCGTGTGCCACGCCGACCTGCACGAGCTGAACATCCTGGTCGGCGAGGAGGTTCGCGTGATCGATTGGGCCTGGTCGCGACGCGCGGCGCCGTTCGTCGACCTGGCCATCCTGGTGACCCGGCTGATCGCGGCCGGGCACACCCCGCGAGCGGCCGAGGCCTGGGCGGGGGACCTGCGCGCCTGGAAGCGGGCGAGCGTGGACGCGATCACCGCGTGCGCGGTGGCGCTGCTGGGGGTCTGGGAGCACGAGCTGCGCGAAGAGCCCGGCCCGCAGTTCCCCCCGCTGACCGACGCCGCCCGCGCGTGGGTGCAGTTCCGCGTGTGCAGCACCGACTAGGACGGCGCGGGCAGCGCTGCGGTGCTGCCTCCGGCGGAGTCGCCCGCGCCCGGGCGGCTCCGCACCAGGGCAGAAAGCCCCTGGTCGGTCGGTGCCGGGCGGGCACACGATGAACTGGTCCGAGTTCTCGACGAAGGGGCGGATCATGGCCACGCGAAGCGCTGAAGCCGTCGAACTGCGCGCGTTCGGCGAACCCGACGACGTCCGGGAGTTCGACCACGGGCGCGCCGAGGTCCTCGACATGGCCGGTGGCACCATCGGCCGTCTGGTGCTGCACCCGGGCTGGCGGTGGAGCCAGGACGTCAAACCCATCGCGGGCACCGAGTGGTGCGAGGCGCCCCACTTCCAGTACCACGTCTCCGGAACGCTGCACGTGATGATGTCCGACGGCAGGGAGTTCGACGTCGAGCCCGGTTCGGTCAGCTCGCTGCCGGAGGGGCACGATGCATGGGTCGTCGGTGACGACGACGTCGTGCTCGTCGACTGGTACGGCGCGAGCGAATACGCCAAGCGCGCCTGACGCCCGAGCGAGAGCGGGTCCGACCACCGGTGCGGGCCCGCTCCTGCCTGCGGTGCCCGGCGCGGACGTTCTTGGAGGAGGCGTCCTTGTCCGCTGTTTGGCCGAACGGAAAACCACAGGTGGGAGCGAGCGCCGAGTTGTCCCGCGCGGTGCGCGCCGAGGACGTCGAGCTGTTCACCCGGATCAGCGGTGACCGCAACCCGCTGCACTACGACGAGGAGGCCGCCCGGTCGTCGAAGTTCGGCGAGATCGTCGTCCAGGGCGGCATCACCAGCGCGATCCTCAACGCGGTCGTGGCCGAGGAGCTGCCCGGGCCGGGGTCGGTCTTCCTGAACGTGTCCTGGAACTTCACCGCTCCGGTGCGCCCCGGCGACACGATCACCGGCCGGGTCGAGGTCACCGAGGTCCGGGAGGACAAGCCGATCACCACGCTGGCCACCCGCGTCACCCGCGACGACGGCACCACCGCGCTGGAGGGGACCGCCGTGTGCTGGACGATGGCGATGCCCGCCCGCGACGCCTGAGCAGCACCCGGCCGCGTCCGAGCGGCGGAACGGGTTTGACGCGGTGATCGCCCGGCACAAGACTGGGCGATCGCGTGCGTTGAATCGATTCGACAGCTGGGGGATGGCCGGTGGTGGTGCGAGTGCGCCCGGAGCGGGCCGTGCTGCGGTCCCGCAATGCCGTGGCGGTGGTGTTCGCGCTCAACGGGTTCGCCGCGGCGAACTGGATGGCCCGCATCCCGGAGGCCCGCGACTCGCTGCAGATCAACCCGGCGCAGCTGGGCACGCTGCTGCTGGCCATCTCGATCGGCGCGATCAGCGCGCTGCCGCTGGCCGGCTCGCTGGTGCACCGCTTCGGCGGCCGGGTGGTCATCACCGGTGGCGGCGCGGCGGCCGCGTTCGGCTTGGCGCTGGCCGGCTTCGCCTCCGCCGGGCTGGGCTCGTACTGGCCGACCGCGCTGGGCCTGCTGGCCCTGGGGCTGGGCTCCGGGGTCTGGGACGTGGCGATGAACATCGAAGCAGCCGCCGTGGAGCGCGATCTCGGGCGCACGATCATGCCGCGGTTCCACGCCGGGTTCAGCTTCGGGACGGTGCTCGGAGCGGGCACCGGCGCGGCCGCCGCGGCGGGCGGTCTCCCGCTGCAGCTGCACCTGGCGGCGGTCGCGGTCGTGATCGCGACGGGCCCGGCGCTGGTGTCCTCGGCGCTGCCGCCCGCGCAGGACGCCGAGGAGAAGTCCTCCGGTAGGGCCTGGCGGGCCTGGGCCGAGCCGCGAACCCTGCTCGTGGGGCTGATGGTGCTGGCCATGGCGCTCACCGAGGGCACGGCCAACGACTGGCTCACCGTCGCCCTGGTCGACGGCTACGAGCTCCCGCACTGGCTCGGCGCGGTCGGCTTCGCGGTGTTCCTCAGCGCGATGACCGCGGGGCGGATCGCCGGAACGCACCTGCTGGACCGCTTCGGCCGCGCCAAGGTGCTGTGGACGACGATGGGCACCGCCGGGTGCGGCGTGCTGCTGGTGGTCTTCGGCGGTTGGCCCCTGGCCCTGCTGGGGGCGGCGATCTGGGGAATCGGCGCGTCCCTCGGCTTCCCGGTGGGCATGAGCGCGGCGGCCGACGACGCCGAGCGCGCGGCGGCCAGGGTGAGCGTGGTGTCCACGATCGGTTACACCGCCTTCCTGGCCGGTCCGCCGCTGCTGGGGTACTTGGGCAACCACGTGGGAACCCTGCACGCGCTGCTGGCCGTGGTCGTTCTGCTGGTTCCTTCCGCGCTCGCCGTTCCGGCGGCCAGGCCGGTCGGGACCCGGGAGTGAACAACGCGCGTCTGGGGAGACATGCCGGAACACGTGGTCATCAGCGGGGGCGGCACAGCGGGCACCGCAGCGGCCCTGGCCCTGCGCACCGCCGGGATCCCGGTCGCGGTGCTGGAGAGCAGGCCGCCCGAGCGCGGCGAGGGCTCGGTGATGCGGCTCAACCCGAACGGGATGGACGGGCTGCGGGCGGTGGACGCCCACCAGCCGATCATCGGAGCGTCCTCCCCGCTGGTGCGCCGCCGGATCGACCCGGAGGCGCCGGCGCCCGAGCGCGTCGGCCCCCGCACGGTCCACGGCTTCGCCTCGCGGCCGGGCTGCGAACCCCCGCCGCCGGAGGTGCTGCGCGCCCAGGTGCGGGCGAAGGCGTTCTTCGCCGCGACCCGGGAATCGGTTCCGGCGGGTGCTTCTGGTTCACCAGTCTGCCCGCACCGCAGCGCACCGAGGCGCGCGACGTCGAGCGGCTGCGCGCCGAGCTGGTCGAGCTCTACGCCGGCGACGGCGGGATCGCCGGGAGGGGGTGGCCAACTCCGAGATTCGACGACCACGCCCTGCACAGCCTGCCGCGCTGGCACGACGGGCATCGGATCGTCATCGGTGACGCACTGCACGTGGCGCCGCCGGCCTCCGAGCAGGGCGCGGCGCTGGCGGTGGAGGACGGCGTGGAGCTGGCCCGCTGCCTGCGCGACCTCCCGGCGGGCGAGGCGCTGGCCGCCTTCGAGCGCTTGCGCCGCGAGCGGGTGGAGGCCGTGGTCGCGGCCGGTCGGGCGGGCACCAGCCGCGCGCACCAGCCGGCGCTGGCCAAGCGGCTGCGCGAGCTGCGGAGCAAGGCCGGGCGGCTGATCGACTGGCAGCGCCGTCCCCCGACCGGTGGAGGTTGGACCTGCGATCACCACATCGAGTGGAACGAGAAGGCATCCGAATCGGGATGATCTTCGTCGGACCCTTCGGA
Organism: Saccharopolyspora griseoalba; assembly: GCF_042665275.1. Lineage (NCBI taxonomy): Bacteria > Bacillati > Actinomycetota > Actinomycetes > Pseudonocardiales > Pseudonocardiaceae > Saccharopolyspora > Saccharopolyspora griseoalba. The sequence continues at coordinate 228,951 of NZ_JBHTCJ010000007.1, forward strand.
CATCCCGTTCGAAACCACCCCGCGGCCGAGGTGTTCAGGAGCGATCGAGGAGGTCACAGGCCGGTTGCGGTGTCGGCCTGTCTTGGACGACATGAGAGTGTTCGCGTACACGTGGAACGAACACAGCCGTGTCAACCCAGGAAGGTGTTCATGACCTCTCCGAACGAGCCCGGTCGCGACGACGCTGATCAGCGCGACGGGCAGGACTCCGCCGCCTCGACTCCCGCGGAGGAGCAGGCGCAGGCGCAGCCGGCCGCGGAGACGCCGGAGCAGGCCGAAGGGGCCGAGACGGCCTCCGCGGAGCGGTCCGGGGACACCGAGGCGGCAACCGAGCAGGAGGCGGGCGCGGACGCGACGCAGGGCGAGGAGCCCGCGGAGCAGGACCGGGCGGCCGACGAGGCCGAGACCTCCGCCGAGCAGACCGAGGTCGCGGCCGCCGCGGCGGCCCCCTCCGCCCAGCCCGCCGAGGGCCACGAGCAGGCCTCCGGCCTCGGCGAGGAGCTGGCCAGCGACGCGCCGAAGAAAAAGAAGACCGGCCTGCTCATCGGCGCGATCGCCGCAGGCGTGCTGGTGCTGGCTGCCGCCGGCGTCGGCGCCTACATGCTGTTTGCCGGCCCCTCGGCGCAGAACGTCGCGGAGAGCTACGCCGAGGTGACCAACCGGGAGACCCAGGACCCCGCCAGCGTCAACGTCGACGACTACAAGCCGCTGGTGTGCAACAAGGTCATGCCGCAGATCGAGCAGATCCAGAAGACCAAGGAAGCCTTCCTCAAGCAGGCCAAGCCGCAGGACCTGGAGATGCTCAAGCAGGTCAAGACCTCGGTCAAGAACGTCCAGGCCGACGGGGACAAGGGCAAGGTCGTGCTGGAGCAGACCGTGCCCGGCCAGCAGCCGCAGCAGCTCAACCTGAGCCTGGTCAAGGAGGACGGCTGGAAGCTCTGCGCGTGAGCGATCTCTCGTCGACCCCGGGCGCCGGCTAGAGTTGATCTCCGGTTGGCGCCCGGCGCGACCGTTCTGCAAGCTGGGAGCCATGGTGATGCGACTGCCCGGCCCCGCCGAGGTGCTCGGCGTGGCGAAGTCCGCGGTGGGGTGGGCGACCGGCTCGGCGGCGGCCGCTGCTGCGGTGCCCGGCCGCGTCCTCGGCGTGCTCGACGAGGTCGAGGCGCTGGTCGGCCGGGTCAGCGGGGCCGTTGACCGGGTGGAGGCCGTGGTCGAGCGCGCCGAGCGCGCGGCCGCGGGTGCCGAGTCCACCGTCGCGCAGGCCCGCGCGGTCGCCGACGAGGCCGAGGTCGCCGTGGTCGACGCGCGCAAGGTGGCCGCCGAGGCCGCGGGCGTGGTCGGCGGCGCTCGCGCGATCAGCGACGAGGCGAGCAAGACCGTGGCGAGCGCCCAGCGCACCGCGGGTACCGCCGACGAGCTGCTGGAGACCTACGCACCCACGGCCAAGCGCGCCGCGCCGCTGCTGGAGCGCTTCGTCGAGGAGCTCTCCGAGGCCGAGGTCGACGCGGCGATCAAGCTGGTCGACGAGCTCCCGGTGCTCACCGAGCACGTCCGCACCGACGTGCTGCCGATCCTGCACACCCTGGACCGGGTGGGGCCGGAGATCCACGAGCTGCTCGAGGTCACCTACGACGTGCGGCGGGCGCTGATCGGCATCCCCGGCTTCCAGTACTTCCGCCGCCGCGGCTCGACCCGCGTCGCCGAGCCGCGAGAACCCGAGATCGAGCAGTAGCCGCCCACCCCGGCTCAACCCCAACCGTCCGTTTCGGCGCGGCAGCGGCTGACGCGCGCCCGGTGCCGAAACCGGGATCGACCGGGCGTGGCCGGGGTCGCGGGATCACGCGCCGACGTAGTCGGCCAGGTGCTCGCCGGTGAGGGTGGAGCGCTGGGCCACCAGGTCGGCCGGGGTGCCCTCGAAGACCACCCGGCCGCCGTCGTGGCCGGCGCCGGGGCCGAGGTCGATGATCCAGTCGGCGTGCGCCATGACCGCCTGGTGGTGCTCGACCACGATCACCGACTTCCCGGCGTCCACCAGCCGGTCCAGCAGTCCCAGCAGCTGTTCCACGTCGGCCAGGTGCAGCCCGGTGGTGGGCTCGTCGAGGACGTAGATCCCGCCCTTCTCGCCCATCCGCGTGGCCAGCTTGAGCCGCTGCCGCTCGCCACCGGAGAGCGTGGTCAGCGGCTGGCCCAGGTGCAGGTAGCCCAGCCCGACGTCGTCGAGGTTGCGCAGGACCTTGTGCGCCGCAGGGGTTCTCGCCTCGCCCTCGCCGAAGAACGCCGCGGCCTCGGCCACCGACATCGCCAGCACCTCGCTGATGTCCTGACCGCCGAGCCGGTGCTCCAGCACCTCGGCCTGGAACCGCTTGCCCTCGCACTCCGGGCAGGTGGTGGCCATGCTTTCCATGATCCCCAGGTCGGTGAAGATGACGCCGTTGCCGTTGCAGTTCGGGCAGGCGCCCTCCGAATTGGAGCTGAACAGGGCCGGTTTCACCCCGTTGGCCTTGGCGAACGCCTTGCGGATCGGGTCGAGCAGGCCGGTGTAGGTCGCGGGGTTGCTGCGCCGCGAGCCGCGGATGGCCGACTGGTCGATGGAGACCACGCCCTCGCCGGCGGGGATCGAGCCGTGCACCAGCGAGCTCTTGCCGGAGCCGGCGACGCCGGTGACCACGGTGAGCACGCCCAGCGGCACGTCGACGTCGACGTCGCGCAGGTTGTTCGCGCTCGCCCCGCGGATCTGCAGCGACCCGGTGGCCTCGCGCACCGCGTCCTTGAGCGCGGCCCGGTCGTCGAGGTGCTGGCCGGTGGTGGTGTCGCTGCTGCGCAGTCCGTCCACGGTGCCCTCGAAGCACACCGCACCGCCGTCGGCCCCGGCTCCCGGGCCGAGGTCGACGACGTGGTCGGCGATCGCGATCATCTCCGGCTTGTGCTCCACGACCAGCACCGTGTTGCCCTTGTCGCGCAGCCGCAGCAGCAGGTCGTTCATCCGCTGGATGTCGTGCGGGTGCAACCCGATGGTCGGCTCGTCGAAGACGTAGGTGACGTCGGTCAGCGAGGAGCCCAGGTGCCGGATCATCTTGGTGCGCTGCGCCTCCCCGCCGGAGAGCGTGCCGGCCGGGCGGTCCAGCGACAGGTAGCCCAGGCCGATCTCGACGAAGGAGTCCAGGGTGTGCCGCAACTTGGCCAGCAGCGGCTCCACCTCGGGCTTGTCCAGGCCGCCGACCCACTCGGCGAGGTCGCTGATCTGCATCGCGCAGCAGTCGGCGATGTTGTGCCCGTCGATCTTCGACGAGCGGGCCTCGGCGCTGAGCCGGGTTCCGCCGCACTCGGGGCAGTCGGTGAGCGTGATCGCGCGGTCGACGAAGGCGCGGATGTGCGACTGCATCGACTCGCGGTCCTTCGCCAGCATCGTCTTCTGGACCTTCGGGATGATCCCCTCGTAGGTGAGGTTGATGCCCTCCACCTTGATCTTGGTGGGTTCGCGGTGCAGCAGGTCGTGCAGCTCGCGCTCGGTGAACTCGCGGATCGGCTTGTCCATGTCGAAGTAGCCGGAACCGGCGAAGATCCGGCCGTACCAGCCGTCCATGCTGTAGCCGGGGACCGTCAGCGCGCCCTCGTTGAGCGACTTCGAGTCGTCGTAGAGCGCGCTGAGGTCGAAATCGCTGCTCTGGCCGCGTCCTTCGCACGCGGGGCACATGCCGCCGACGATGCTGAACTCGCGCCGCTCCTTGACCGTCTGCCCGCCCTTCTCGAACTTCACCGCGCCCGCGCCGCTGATCGAGGCCACGTTGAACGAGAACGCCTGCGGCGAGCCGATGTGCGGATCGCCGATCCGGCTGAACAGGATGCGCAGCATCGCGTTGGCGTCGGTGGCGGTTCCCACGGTGGACCGCGCGTCGCCGCCCATCCGCTCCTGGTCGACGATGATCGCGGTGGTCAGCCCGTCGAGCAGGTCGACGTCGGGGCGGGCCAGGTTGGGCATGAAGCCCTGCAGGAAGGCGCTGTAGGTCTCGTTGATCATCCGCTGCGACTCGGCGGCGATCGTGGAGAACACCAGCGAGGACTTCCCGGAGCCGGAGACCCCGGTGAACGCGGTCAGCCGGCGCTTGGGCAGCTCCACGCTGATGTCGGCGAGGTTGTTCTCCCGCGCCCCCTGCACGCGGATCAGGTCGTGGCTGTCGGCGACGTGGGTGGCCATTCGGTTCTCCTCGGCTCGGGGCGCGGTCCGCGCGGTACGTCCCAATCGCAGTCTGCCAGCGCTCACCGACGCTGCTGGACGCGCAGCAGGTTGCCCGCGGGGTCGCGCACCGCGAAGTCCCGAACGCCCCACGGCTGGTCGGCCGGCTCCTGGACCACGTCGGCCCCGTTCCCCTGGACCCGGTCGAACGTGGCGTCGACGTCGGAGGTGGCCAGCAGGAGACCGGCGTAGGTGCCCTTGGCCATCATCTCGGAGATGACGCGGCGCTCCTCGTCGGTGATCCCGGGGTCGGCGGCCGGTGGTTGGAGCACGATCGACGTCTCGGGTTGGCCGGGCGGGCCCACGGTGATCCACCGCATGTCCTCGTGGCCGACGTCGAGCCGGACCTCGAAGCCGAGCACGTCGCGGTAGAACGCCACGGCGGCCTCCGGGTCGTCGTGGGGCAGGAAGCTCGAGCTGATGCTGATGTCCATGCCGTCGAGACTAGGAGCGCTGGCCGGACCGCGCTTCTCGATTCCTGACCGGTCGCGTCGCGGCCTTGACCAGGCACGAGGGCACCCCGGCCAGGTCGCGCGCGCGTTGCCGGTAGGCGCTCGGCGACATGCCGACGAGCTCGCTGAAGCGCGTGGAGAACGTGCCCAGCGAGCCGCACCCGACCTCGAAGCACACCTCGGTGACGCCGAGGTCCCCGCGCCGCAGCAGCGTCATCGCCCGCTCGATGCGCCGGGTCATCAGGTAGGAGTAGGGCGATTCGCCGTAGGCGGCCTTGAACTGCCTGCTCAGGTGCCCGGCGGACATGTGCGCTCCGCGGGCCAGGGCCTCCACGTCCAGCGGTTGCCGGTACTCCCGGTCGATGCGGTCGCGCACCCGGCGCAGGCGGGCGAGCTCGCGCAGCCGCGCGCCCTCCGATGAGCTGGTCACGCCCGCATCCTGCCACGGGATGCGGGCGGGCGGGTCAGTTCGGCGCCGCGCTGAGCAGCTCGTCGAGGGCCTCCTGCGCGCAGTCGGCCCACGGGCGGTCGAGCTCGGTCACCCCGGTCTCGCCGGCGAACGCGCTGGAGATGACCACGTCCGGGGTCAGCGCGGACAGCTGCCGCAACGTGGCGGCCAGCGAGTCCCGGTCGGAGTGCCCGGGCAGGTAGCCGGCGAACCAGTTGCCCTCGGCGGCGCGCACGATCGTGTCGCCGGTGAACAGGTAGGTCTTCCCGTCGGCCGAGGGCACCAGGAAGCAGGCGCTGCCGGGCGTGTGCCCGGGGGTGGGGATCACCTCGAAGCCGTGCTCGCTCTGCTGCCGGTCGAACGTGCCGTCGACCGCGCAGGTCTTCCCGGCGAGCGGCGCCTCGGTCGCGCTGATGTGCAGCGCCGAGCCGAACCGCTCCTTGATCGCGCGCAGCGAGGGCCCGATCTCGTCCTGGTGGCTGAGGTACTGGTGGTCGACCCCGCCGAGCTCGGCCAGCGCGTCGTGCTCGGCGGGCAGCGAGGTGTTGTAGAACAGCACGTTGCCGTCCGGTCCGGACCACAGGTACGCGCGGGTGTTGAGTCCGGGAGCGGGGTGCTCGGCCTCGGTCTCCCAGAGATCTTGCCTGATCTTGCGCATCTTCGACCTCCTCGGGTGGTTGCGGAACCGAGGCTAGGAGTTCGACTTAACTCGAAGTCAAGGCAGCGCCAGCAACCCGCGCGCCACCTCGACGAGGTCGTCGCCGACGACGTCCGCAGGAGCGAAGATCCTGCCGTAGCCGCCTTCGAGGCGGCGCGCCCAGCCGGTGGTCAGGCCCGCCCGCTTGGCGCCGTGGCAGTCCCAGGCGTGCACGGCGACCAGCGCGACGTCCTCGGCGGGGAGCCCGAGCCGGTCCAGGGCGTGCCGGTAGACCCGGGCGGGCGGTTTCCAGCTGGAGACCTCGGCGGTGGCGATGACCTGCTCGACGTGCGAGTCGAGTCCGCTGCGCGCCAGGAAGGCCTCGGTCGTGGCCGCGGCCCCGTTGGTCAGGCACGCCACCCGCACGCCGGACTCGCGCAGCATCCGCATCGCGGGTTCGGCGTCGCGGTGGGAGGGCAGGTCGGCGAACCCGGCGAGCACGTGCGCCACGTCGTCGTCGGAGGCGCGGTGCCCGCTCACCAGGCGCAGCGCCTCGCCGGCCGCGACCGGGAACGGCGCGTAATCGCCCGTGGCCGACAGCGCGAACCCGCACATCAGGGTCCGGGCGAACCACTCCCGCACGGCTCCGGCCGGTAGCCCGACCTCCTCGAAGCGCTCGCCCAGCGGTTCCAGCGAGATCAGCGTCTCGACCACGTCGAAGGCCACGGCGGCGGGGAGCTTGGCCATGCGGGCCCCCTCCGATCGGTCCGGCCGGCCACCGGCCGAGGGTAGCCGCTCGTCAGCGGCGGCTCGACCCGGCGAGCGGTGCGCCGCCGGTGCGGACCGCGCTCGGCTGAACCGGTGCGGTCTTGTGCGCCACGTCACGCGTGCGTACTCTGCCGGAGGCATACCGACTGGTCGGTACCAGATGTTCCCCGAGTTGACGGAGTGGGCATGGGATTCAACCTGGCGACGATGCTGCGGGAATCCGCGACCGAGCAGCCCGAGGCGCCGTTGTTGCACTTCGGCGCGCGCACCTTCGACTACCGGGAGGTCGACGCGCTCAGCGGGCGGGTGGCGGCCGGGTTGCGGGCCGCCGGGCTGCGGCCCGGGGACAAGGTCGCGGTGCAACTGCCCAACGTTCCGGAGTTCGTCTTCGCCTACTTCGGCATCCTCAAGGCCGGGATGGTCATGGTCCCGCTGAACCCGCTGCTGACGGCGCGGGAGATCGCCTACCACCTCGCCGACAGCGAGGCCGAGCTGCTGGTGACCTTCGAGCCCTTCGCCGAGGAAGCCGTCCGGGCGGCCGGCTCGGAGGTGCCCGTGCACGCCGTGCACCAGGGCGCGGAGCCGCCGGAGGGGACGAAGTCCTTCGAGCAGCTGTGCGCCGACGAGGGCACCGGCGAGATCGCCGCGGTGGACGCCGGCGACACCGCGGTGCTGCTCTACACCAGCGGCACGACAGGGCAGCCCAAGGGCGCCGAGCTGACCCACTTCGAGCTGTTCATGGCCTGCACGGTCGGGGGTGAGCGGTTCGGCGTGTCCCGCGAGGACGTCAGCGTCGTGGTGCTGCCGCTGTTCCACGTGTTCGGGCTGGTGACCGTGCTCGGCCCGGTGATCCGGTTCGGCGCTTCGGCGGTGCTGCTGCCCAAGTTCGACGCCGGGGCCGTGCTGGACGCCGTCGAGGCGCACCGCTGCACCATCTTCTCCGGCGTGCCGACGATGTACTTCGCCCTGCTCGGCCAGGAGCTCGACGGCCGCGACCTGTCGTCGCTGCGCGCGGGGATCTCCGGGGGCGCGGCGATGCCGGAGGAGGTGCTGCGGGAGTTCGAGCGGAAGGTGCCCAACATCGTGGTGCTGGAGGGCTACGGCCTGTCCGAGACCGCGGCGGTGGCGACGTTCAACTTCAGCGCCGAGGAGCGCAAGGTCGGCTCGATCGGCCGCCCGCTGTGGGGCGTGGAGGTCAAGATCTTCGACGACGACGACGTCGAGCTGCCACCCGGTCGGGAGCGCATCGGCGAGATCGTGATCCGCGGGCACAACACCATGAAGGGCTACTACCGGCGCCCGGAGGCCACCGAGGAGGCCTTCCGCAACGGGTGGTTCCACACCGGCGACCTCGGCTACCGCGACGAGGAGGGCTACTTCTTCGTGGTCGACCGCAAGAAGGACCTGATCATCCGAAGTGGGTACAACGTCTACCCGCGCGAGGTCGAGGAGGTGCTCTACGCCCACCCCGCCGTCCAGGAGGCGGCGGTCATCGGCCGGGCGGACCCGCGGCTGGGCGAGGAGGTCGTCGCGGTGGTCGCGCTGCAGGACGGTACCGCCCCGGACACCGAGGAGCTGCTGGCCTTCGCCCGCGAGCGGCTCGCGGGCTACAAGTGCCCCAGGGAGGTCCGCGTCCTCGACGAACTGCCGAAGGGGCCGAGCGGGAAGATCCTCAAGAAGTCCCTCCGGTAGCGACCGGACGCCGAGGTGGGCGGGCCGCTGCGGTGGTTCCCGATCGGGAGGGGTCAGCCGCCCGCCGCCCCGTCGAAGCCCAGGGTGCGGCGGAAGACGGTGAGCGCGGCGGCGCGGGCCTGCTGCTCCTCGGCTTCGTCGTGCTCGCGGCTGAAGAGCATGAAGCAGTTGCGCTCGACCAGCCACATCAACGACAGCAGCACCGCCCGCAGCTCGCCCTCGGGCAGCGAGACCCGCCCGCGCTCCCGGTCGCGGGTCAGCGCTTCTTCGAGCATGTCGACGTTGCGCTCCATGTACCCGCTCCAGAGCTCGCGGAAGGTCGCGTTGCTGGAGGCGAGCTCGGCCATGGCGCACAGCAGCCCGGTGTGCTCGCGCCACAGTTCGAAGGTGTGGTCGATCGCGGCTTCGGCACCGGCGACGAACCCGTCGCGGTAGAGCTCGCGCTGCCGTTCCAGCAGCGGTCCGACGACGCGGTGCGCGGTGGCGGTGAGGATCGATTCCTTGGAGTCGAAGTAGAAGTAGAACGCCGACCGGGACAACCCGGCGGCCGCGGCGATGTCGCCGATGGTCAGCCGGGTGGGGGAGTCGGCCTGGAGCAGGCGCTCGGTGGCGTCCAGCAGCGCCTTCTCCTGCAGGTCTCCCTGCCGGGGGCGCCGCCGCCCGTGCGGGGACGCGCTCTCGGCCGATTCGGTGGATGCCACGCAGGCGAGCATAGCCGCTGGTGGCTTGAATCAGTTTGCGGAATCGACACCGTGTCGAATAATGTCGACGCGTTGTGTTCCGGTTTTCTCGGCGGAGGGTCGGGAAAGGTGTGAGTCCGCGTTCACCTTGGTCCGGTTTTCTGGGGGTCCGGACCAAGGTGAAATGCACGTCGATTCCGCGTCCGCGGCGGCGCCGGGATCCCGGCCGCTGCTAGCGCACCGGTTCGCTCTCCCGGACCGGGTGCAGGCGCAGCGCGGTCGCGGCGACCACGACCAGCAGCGCCCAGCCGACCAGGCCGGTGATCCCGGCGATCGCCGGGTTGGGCGGTGCGGTCGCGTCGCCGAGCAGGAAGATCGCGCCCGCGGTGGCGTTGAGCGCGCCGTGGGCGATCGTCGCGGGCCACACGCTGCCCGAGCGCAGCCGCAGCCAGCCGAGGAGCACGCCGAAGAGCGCGCAGAACCCGACGAACATCGCGGCGGCCCACGCCCCGAGGCTCGGGTAGTTGTAGCCGAGCAGGGTCAGCGGGGCGTGCCAGGCGCCCCAGATCAGCCCGGAGAGCAGCAGGGCCGGCCAGACCCCGAGCTCGGTGAGCCGGGGGAGCAACCAGCCCCGCCAGCCCCACTCCTCGCCGAAGGCGGGAACGGCGTTGATCAGCGGTGCGATCAGCGGGCCCGCGACGAGCTGGATCAGCGCCAACGTCCCGGCGTCCGGCGTCGGTCCGGGCGCGGCGGCCAGCTGCTGCCGGAACAGGCTCAGTCCGGCCAGGTCCAGCGAGAGCAGGCCGAGCCCGGCGCTGAGCGCGATCGCGGCGGCCACGAGCAGCGGAACACCCAGCCAGGCGGCGGCGATGAGGGCGAACGTGCGTCCGCTGCGGGGTCCGAGACCGAGCCCGGTCTCGCGCGCCCACTCCCGCGCCGGGGTGCGCCGCACGGCCCACACGACCAGCACGCCGAGGGTCGGCGTGAACATCATCGCCGTGGCGACGAGCCCGGTCAGCGGCGTGTCCAGCGACCCGCCGGCGGCCCACAGCGGGGAGGCGGCCGCCCAGGCCGCGCCCAGGGCGACGACGAGGAAGACGGTGACCTCGCTCCGGAACCCCACGAATCCTCCTGCCAGCGCGCTCGCTCCCGGACATCCTGGCATCCGCGGGCGCTCGGGGTGGGCAGATCGAGCGGAAAAGAAGAAGAACGAGATTCGTCCATCCCGTTCTCACTTTATAGCAGGGGCTTTTGCTTGCGGTCCCGCCGGGGGTGGGGCGCACAATCAGCGCGCCGGTCGGTGAACCGGGTATCTGGGGAGTGGTGGAATGCGATTCTTGCTGTCGACGTACGGTTCGCGCGGGGACGTCGAGCCCTTCGTGGCGCTGTCGGCGCGCCTGACCGAGCTCGGTTCGGAGGTCCGGGTGTGCGCGCCGCCGGACGAGGAGTTCGAGGAACGACTGGCCGCGGTGGGGGCGACCGCGCTGCCGCTGGGGAGGTCCGCCAGGGAGGTGGTGGCCGAGGGGAAACCGTCCTCCGTGGACATCCGGGCGCGGGCGGCCGAGTTCGTCGCCACGCACACCGCGCAGCTGCGGCAGGTGCTGGAGGCGCGCGGATGCGACCTGGTGCTGGCCACCGGTCTGATCACCAACGCCGCCGGTGCTCGCTCGGTGGCCGATAAGCTCGGCATCCCCGCGGCCTACGCGACCTTCCAGCAGGTCACGCTGCCCTCGCCGCACCGAGGCCCGCTCGCCTACCCGGGCAAGCCGCTGCCCGAGAACGCCGACAACCAGCAGCTCTGGGAGCACGACGCGGCGAGCCAGGACGAGATCTTCGGCGAACCGCTCAACGCCGAGCGCGCCGAGCTCGGCCTGCCGCCGGTTGGCGACATCCGCTCCTACTACATCGGCGAACGCCCGCTGCTGGCAACCGATCCGGTGCTCGACCCGTGGGTGGAACCGAACCCGCAGGAGGTCGTGCAGACCGGCCAGTGGGTGCTGGAGGACCGGCGCCCGCTGCCCGCCGATCTGGAGGCGTTCCTGAACTCCGGCGAACCGCCGGTCTACGTCGGCTTCGGCAGCATGGGGATGCACGACTCGCCGGAGCTGTCGCGGGTGGTCGTCGAGTCGGTGCGCGCGCAGGGCAGGCGCGCGGTGCTCGGGCGCGGCTGGGTCGGCATGCGCGCCATCGACGACGCCGACGACGTGCTCGCGGTCGGCGAGGTCAACCACTCGGCGCTGTTCCCGCGCGTGGCAGCGGTGGTGCACCACGGAGGCGCGGGCACCACCCACGCGGCCGCCCGGGCGGCCGCACCGCAGGTGATCGTCCCGCAGCTGGCCGATCAGCCCTACTGGTCCCGACGCGTCGCGGACCTGGGCATCGGAGCGGCTCACGACGGTGCGGCCCCGACCGCGGAGTCCCTGTCGGCGGCGCTGCGCGAGGCGCTGGCTCCCGAGACGGCGCTGCGGGCGCGCTCGATCGCGGACCGGATGCGCACCGACGGCGCCAAGCTCGCGGCCGAGCACCTCGTCGAGCGAGCCGCGGGCGGATCGGCCCGCTAGGAGCTGCTCGGGAACGCGGCGCAGCCGCGGTTTCAGGCGCGGTGCCTTTTCATCGAAAGTCCCAGAGCGCGCCGCGCGCTCTGGGACTTTCGATGAAAAGGGCGAGTCGGCTCGCACGGCCGCGCACCGTGACACCGAAGCAGCCTCTAGCGCAGCAGCTGCGGTCGCACGGCGGAGATCGCCGCGACCGCGCGGTCCACGGCCCGCTTGCTGGGCAGGAGGAGCTCGGGGAGCTCTGGGTCGTCGTGCTCGAGGATTCGCGGATGCCGGTCGGTGAATCCCCGGTCAGCGGGTCGCAGCAGCAGCGCCGGGGGCTTCGACCTGGTCTCCGGGTCGTCCTTCGGCTTGGGTCGGGGCTCCTGACCGCGAACGGCCCGCAGCTCCGACCAGCCGATGAGATCGGTGTGGCCGTGCACCTGCAGCCACATGCCGCGCTCGTCGATGTGCACCCGGTGCACCCGGCGGAGCATCACCGCGGCCGCGATCATCCCGCCCAGTCCGGGCAGTCCGGAGAAGACGGCCAACTTCTCGAGGTCCGATGCGTCGCGGTGGTCGAGAAGGATCGACTGGGTCTGTCGTGCTACTGATCGGACTTGCGCGCTTCCTTGGCCTGCCGCCGTGCTTCCTTGTTCCGCCGGTTGGCTTCGGCGATTCGAGCCTTCTTCTGCTGCCACTCCTCGTCTTCTGCCTTGTCGCGTTGCTTCTTCGCCGCTCGTTCCTCCGGGGTTCCGAGGCTCTTCTCCAACAGCGTGCGGCGGCCCTGCCGGGTGAGAGCCGCCAGGACGGAGCCGGTGAGCAACAGGACGGCGGCGAAACCGCCGATCAGGTAGCTCAAGCTCAAGAGGAGCACGTAAGTGGCCTGGCCGTACCCGTCGGGTGAGGAGTACACGCGCTTGTCCGAGATCACCGCGCGGCCTCGCTGATGACCCCAGCTGATGGGCATCTTCTTGCCGATGTCCTCGGGAGTGAGGGAGCGGATGTCGACGACATCAGTCCACCTCTTGCCGGACTTGGTGTCGGTCATGGTGGCGTTGCACGCCCAGTAGGTTCCGAATCCTCGACGACTGATCGGCCCGTAGGCTTCGCAGCTGGTCGCCACGGCAGTGGCGTTGGCTGTAGTCCGCCGGGGAATTGCTGAGGTCACCGTGAGGGTCGTCAGCAGGATCGCGGTTACGCCGACGAGTCCGACGAGCAATCGCAACGTTCGCATGAACGGATTGTCTGATTTGAACACTCTTGCCGCCTACGCGTTGCCGTTTGGTTTCTGTTCGGATCCGTCATCGAGCTTCGCCGTTTCCTTGGCTGCTTCGAAGCCGAACTTGCTGACTCCCTTGTCGTCCCAACCTGCGGTGACCGGGCTGTAGCCGGGTTCTGCGAGATCTCCCTTGAACGCCGGTTTGAACGGGTTGGGCGGCGCGACGGAGTCCGGCGCAGCGGCGATCTTGGCGTCGGCGGCTTTGCTGACGTTGGACCAGGTGACCTTCTCCTGGTTCGGGTTGAGTCCGGGAGTTTCACCGAGGTTCCGGAAGAACCTATCAATTCCCTGCCGCATTGCCGTCGCAGCGGACCCGAGCTCGTCGAGCTTGCTCCAGAGGCTGTGCAGCACGTTGCCCAGCTTCTTCATCCACTCGGAAATCTTGTCCGCCCATTTGAGGGCGATCCGGATGACGTCAGCTATGGCGCCACCTGCAGCTACGCCCGCAGTGCAGACGGTTGCGATTCCCCACTTGAGCAAGCAGCTGATGATTTCGCTGATCGCGCCTGTGATGATGTCTCGAACGATCCCTCGCACCGCGGAGACCACGGCGCCGGCTCCTTGAACCGCCGACTCCATGCTCTTGCCGGCAGCCGAGAGCGCCGCGATCTTTTCGGTTATGTCGTTGCTGAGAGTCCGATAGCTGTCAGCTGCCTGGCCCTCCCATCCGGTCGTTCCGCGGGCCGCCTTGGCGTAGTCGTCTCCGGTCTTCTGCAGTTCCTGGCCGATGTTGGACCACGTGCTGGCCATGCCGCTGATGGCATCTGGGTTCCCCATCAGCGCGTCGAACGGCTCCCGGAGAAACGAGATGTTCTCGATAGCCCAGCCGAAGCCCCAGCTGATGAGTGTGCCGAGCGGATCTGCGGCGAGGCCGATGACGTCGACTCCAGCTCCGAGCGCGTTGAGCCCGAACGTGTCCCAGTCCTTGTTCTCGAACGACTGCTGGAGGGTGAAGAAGCTCTCAGCTGCGCCGCCGCCGCTCGCGGGGTTGGCGGTGTTGTTGTTCTCCGCTGCTGCTACCGATTCGTCGGCCGTGACGAGCAGGTCGCTCTCAGAAGTCAAGATCGACCCCCCTGATGATCGAGACGTTCTCCTGGTCGACCCGCTCGTACTCCGCGGCTGTGTCATCGAGGGCCGTCTTGAGCTCCTTCAGCGCCTCGTGGCCGGACTCGATGCCGTCCTTGACCAGCTCCGCCTGGGCCATGCACTGGGCGGCGAGGAATTGGCCGAAGATGCCGAAGGCGTTGGAGTCGAGGGTGGTCTCGGCTGCTCCGTGGGCGGCGTTGACGCGGTCGGCGAAGCCCTGCACCTGGTTGCTGTGCTGCTTGATGACCGGGACGTCCGCGCGGAAACCGTCGGTCATCGCAGGAAGCTCCCGTTCGAGAAGTCGTCGTCGAAGCCGTCCTCGTCCGGGCGGCGCCGCTGCTGGGGCTGCGACGCGGTTCCGGGGGCCTGCTCCTCGTCGGTGCCGTCGCCGGCGTAGCCGTTGGGCAGGCTGCTCTTGACGAAGTCCAGCGCCGCGCCGTCGCCGACGAACTGCTGCATGACCTCCACCATCTGGCCCGCGGCCTGGCGCTGGGCCTGGCGGACGGTCTGCATGATGCCGGCCGCGACCTGCTCGGGCTTGGGGTGCTGGAAGCCGTTGCCGAAGCTGATGTCCTCCAGCGCGCCGCTGCTGTTGACCCGCACCGTGATCTGGCCGTCGGCGGAGGTGGCGGAGGCGCCGACCTGGGTGAGCTCCTGCTGGGCCCGGTCGGTGTCGTCCTTGATGCGCTGGAGCTTCGAGTTGTAGTCGGCCAGCCAGTCGTCAGGTGTGGTCATCGAGCATCCGTCGGTCGTGGAATGGGACGGACCGCACGTTAATGGATCTTGTCGGACGTGTCCGGCGAATGACGGTGTTTCGGGTCACAGGTGGTCAGTGCAGGTCGCGCGGTCGCAGCGCGAGGGTGGCGGCCAGCCCCGCGATTCCGGTGGACACCAGGTACCCGCAGGCCAGCCAGGGGTTCCGCCGCCCGCGGCGAGCAGGGTGGTGATGATCAGCGGGGTGAGCCGGGACGGTGGACACCGCCGGGTTTCCGGTGGGGAAGAACAGCTCGTCGAACACCGGGCTCGCGGCGGCGCTGTCGAGGAAGAAGTCGCACCACTCGACGCTGGTGCCGATCAGGCTCGACGTGATCGCGGTGCGCACGTCGGCACGGGTGATCTCGCGCGCCTCGGGCGCTCGTGCAGGGCCGCGGGCGTTGGGTGTCTCCGGGAAAGCGTTGTGCGGGCACGGTTCTCAGCTGCCCCGACACGCTGCGGAGGCGATCAGCAGCAGGGCGACGTGCTGGCGGGTGGTCAGCGGGGCGGAAGGCGGCACGCGGGCAACGCACCGACCGCACGCCATGCTGTGAAATAACGTCCCATATAGTGAAAACATGCCGAGCGGTGATTGACCCCCTGCAACCGCCGGTGCTGCGCTGTCCTGCGTGAGGGGAACCGAACTGACCGAGCGCCGACACGTGGATCTCCAGCGCGTCGTGGCGCAGGGCTGTCGCCCGCCCGCCGCAGCCCGTTCCGCCCGAACTCGTCCGCTGGAGACCCCATGTCGTTGACCTTCCACTGGTTCCTGCCCACCTACGGCGACAGCCGCTACCTGGTCGGCGGCGGCCACGGCGTCGCCACCCACACCGCAGGCGGTGCGCGCCCGGCCACGCTGGCCTACCTCGGCCAGATCGCTCGCAGCGCCGAGCAGCTCGGCTTCGAGGGCGCGCTGACGCCCACCGGCGCCTGGTGCGAGGACGCCTGGCTGTCCACGGCGATGCTCGCCGAGGTCACCGAGCGGCTGAAGTTCCTGGTGGCCTTCCGGCCCGGTCTGCTCTCGCCGACGCTGGGCGCCCAGATGGCGGCGACCTACCAGCGGCACTCAGGCGGGCGGCTGCTGCTCAACGTCGTCACCGGCGGCGAGAGCCACGAGCAGCGCGCCTACGGCGACTTCCTGGACAAGAACGCCCGCTACGCCCGCGGCGACGAGTTCCTGCAGGTCGTGCGCTCCCTGTGGCGCGGAGAGCGGGTCGACTTCCGCGGCGAGCACGTGCGCGTCGAGGGAGCGGAGCTGACCCGGCTGCCCGACCCGGTGCCCGCGATCTACTTCGGCGGCTCCTCGCCCGCGGCGGGCGACGTGGCGGCCGAGCACGCCGACGTCTACCTGACCTGGGGCGAACCGCCGCAGCAGGTGGCCGAGAAGGTCTCCTGGATCCGCGAGCTCGCCGTCGCGCGGGGTCGCACCCCGCGCTTCGGCATCCGACTGCACGTGATCAGCCGCGACACCGCCGAGCAGGCCTGGGCCGAGGCGCGCCGCCTGCTCGACGCGCTGGACCCGGCGAGCATCGAGCGCGTGCAGCGGGGCCTGTCGCGCAGCGAGTCCACCGGCCAGCAGCGGATGCTGGAGCTGCACCAGGGCTCCACCGACGACCTGGAGATCTACCCGAACCTGTGGGCCGGGGTGGGTCTGGTGCGCGGGGGAGCGGGCACGGCGCTGGTCGGCAGCCACGCCGAGGTCGCCGAGCGCATCGAGGAGTACCACGCGCTGGGCATCGACGAGTTCGTGCTCTCCGGGCACCCGCACCTGGAGGAGGCCTACTGGTTCGGCGAGGGGGTGCTGCCGATCCTGGAGCGGCAGGGCCTGTGGCGGCACCCGGCCCGCGCGGAGGAGCCCGCTCCGGCGGCCGTCCCGTTCGCCGGGACCCCGCAACCGGCCTCTTGACCGCCGGGCTCGTGCGCGGGGTGTCCCGCGGAACACCCCGCGCACGGGTCGATCACGCGTCGTGCTCGGCTTCGAAGCCTTCCGGTGGCTGGTCGAGGAACACCGTCACCGCGCGGATCCGGTCGTCCTGGTCGAGCTCGATCACGTCGGTCCCGGTCGCGAAGGGAGCGTCGGCGTCGGTGAGGATCTGCCACTTGAGCCGGGCGTGCCGGTCGTTGACCTGCGGTTGTTCGCGCAGGCGCAGCGACACCTCGCCCACGTGCGCGACTAACTCCTCGCGGAAGTCCATCAGTGCCTGCGCTCCGGTGCGGGTCCCGAACAGCGCGCGGTACTCGACGCCCTCGGCGAAGACCTCGTCGGCGAGCGCGCGCTGCTCCTCGGCTCCGGTGTTCCAGAACCGCACGTACTGCTGAAGTCGATCCGGTGCTCGGGTCATGGTCGCTCTCCTTCGTCCGATGTCGTGCCCACGACCCTGCGCCTCGTCCTGCGGCGCGTCGATGACCTGCGAGGTCATTGCCCGGCGCAGCGCGCGGGGGCAGGCTGGGCGGATGACGACCACGGTTGAGCCGGTCGGTGCGCTGCTGCGGGGCTGGCGCGAGCGCAGGCGGCGCTCGCAGCTCGACGTCTCGCTGGCCGCCGACCTCTCGACCAGGCACTTGAGCTACGTCGAGACCGGGCGGGCGAACCCGAGCCGGGACCTGATCCGCAGGCTCTGCGACGAGCTGGACGTGCCGCTGCGCGAGCGCAACGCCGTCTACCTCGCCGCGGGGTTCGCCCCGGCGCACCCGGAACGCCCGCTGGCCGACCTGGGCGCGGCCCGCGATGCGGTGGAGGCCGTGCTCGCCGGTCACGAGCCGAATCCGGCGCTGGCGGTCAACGTGCGCTGGGAGCTGCTGGCGGCCAACCGGGCGATGCGCGGCTTCCTCGGCGACCTCCCGGCGGGCCTGCTGGAACCGCCGGTCAACGTCCTCGAAGCGACCCTGCACCCCGACGGCATGGCCGGGCGCATCCGCAACCTCGCGCAGTGGCGCGCCCACGTGCTGCGCCGGGTCCGACGCCAGCTGCAGCGCACCGCTGCCGAAGGCCTGGCCGAGCTGCTGGCGCGGCTGGAGAGCTACCCGGCCGGCGCGGAACGCGCGGCGGACGCCGCCAACGACCTGGTGGTCCCGCTGCGGCTGGCGTCCGACGACGGGGAGCTCGCGCTGCTGTACACCACGACGGTGTTCGGGTCGCCGCGCGACGTCACGCTGGACGAGATCGCCATCGAGACCTTCTTCCCCGCCGACCGGGCCACCGCCGAACTCCTCCGCGCCCGGAGCTCCTGAACCGGCCCGAACTGCCCCGGTGCGAGATGTTCTCGGCCGCGCGACGTCCACGGTCCGAGACGGGTGGACAGCGCTCGGCCGCTTTGATGGCATTGCGGCGTGCCGCTCGAAACCAGGCTGACCCGACGCCGCCACGTCGATCTGCGACGCGTCGGCGCGCAGGCCTGTCGCTGAGCTCTCCCGCGATCGGCGGTTGATCCCGCCGCATCCGCCAGGCGCGTCAGCGCCCGAACCCTCCCTCTCTCGGTGTTCCGCGCGGTTTCGCGCGTCCCGCGGCGGAAGCGCGCGTCACGGAATCGTTTCCGGCGGCGATAGACCTCGCGCACCGAGCAGCGACCGGCCCAGGAGGCACCATGAGGACGACCCTGATCACCAGCACCCAGCATCCCCGGCTCCGCCTCGGCGAGATCGCCCGCGCCGCCCGCAGGCACCTGAGCGCCACCGGCGCCGCGGTCACCACCGTCGAGACCGACGCCCTGCCGCACTCCGCCCTGCTGGCCGGCACCCGGCACCCGGCCGTGCGCCGCGCCGAGGCGGCGGTCGCGGGGGCGGAAGCCCTGGTCATCGTCACCCCGCGCTACGAGCCCTCGGGCAGCGACCCGCTCCGCACCTTGCTCGCCGACCTCCCGGCCCGCGCCCTGCGCGGCAAACCCGTCCTCCCCGTCGGCCTGGGAGCCCACCGCGCCCACGCCGCCGGCCTGACCCGGATCGCCGGTCCGCCCGGGCGCGCCCTGCCCGGCTGCTTCCTCCACGACACCTGGCTGGAGAAGCGCCTCGGTCGCTGGCAGCTGACCGCCGACGCCGACGACCGGCTCGCCGAAGCCCTGGCGGCCCTCCGCGCGGGGAGCAGCGCGGAACCCCAGCGCTTGGCGTCCTGATCTCCGCGGCTCAGCCGTCGACGGCGGCCCGCGCGGCCCGGTCGGCCCGCCGAGCGGCGGCGAGGAGCAGGCCGATGACCGCGGCCGTCCCGACGGCGGGAACCGCGAAGAACCAGGCGGGGGACGATCCTGACGCGGCGCCGAGCAGCCCGAGACCGATGGTCGCGCCGCCGAGGGCGTAGCCGGTCCTGGCGGCGACCATCATCCGCGCGCTCGCCGCCAGGTGCCCGGCCCGCCACGCCGCATCGGACGCTCTGGTGGCCCTGGTGCGGATGCCGATGGCGGCGTTGCGCCCCAGGTTCCCGCTCGCGATGGAGCGCGTGACGGCGTGCAGGACCACGGCGAGGAGCAGCAGCTCCGCGGCGAATAGGAACAGCCCACCGCTGGCTTCCACTCCTCGACCTCCTCGCGACCGCTTCTCGCGCAGCGGAGTTTGCCAGCCGGAGGTCGATGTCGTGAAGCGGCCCGGCCGACCGGGGATTGCTTGGGAATTGCTTTGCTCGGCGGTGCGGGTGGCAGAACCTCCAGCGGCTCCGTGGCTGCGGGTGCCGCTCCTCGTGCAGCGACCTGCGCGGCGTCGCGGCCGTCCGCACCACGAAGCCGCTGGAGAACCTGCGGAGGTGCGGGCTGGGTCCCACACCTGAAACAGCGGCTCCGCCGCATTCCCAAACAGCCCCTAGGCGACCCGCTCGACGTCGCCGACGAAGCGGTGCAGGGCCTGGTCGACCGCGGCTTCCAGGTGGGCGGGCGCGGTGATGATGCCGGGGTCGATGGAGGCGGCGAGCACGACTTCGTCGCCGGAGGTGAACGTCGTGAACGCCACGGGGCAGCCGACCGCGGGCGACACGGCGGTGAAGGTGGTGACCTCGGCCCGGCCGACCCGCAGCCGACCGCCGCGGCCCACGTTGCTGGCGACCAGGTCCGACCGGGCGAACAGCCGCAGGTGGAGCCGGCGGCGGATCTTCGCCGGGAGCAGGTGCATCAGCTCGGGCACGACCGGTCGACGCGCCGAGCTCGTCGCGCTCTCCCGCGCTGCTCGCGCGGTTTCGCCGATGGCGGGCAGGTTCCCGGTCCGCAGGTCGTCGCGGTCGAGCACCACCACGCCGCTGGTGAGGGCGATCGACCCGTCCTGCTCGGCGTCGGGCGAGCTCGGGCGGGTGCTGATCGGCATGATCAGCACCGAGGGCTCCTCCGGCCAGCCCAGGTGCTCCGATTCGGCGTGCGAGACGATCAGCAGGAAGAGGTCGTTGTGCCGCCCGCGGTGCGCCCGCGCGGACCGCGCCCAGGACTCGGCCGGGACCTTCCAGATCGCGATGCGCTGACCGCTGCGGGTGCGCCCGAGGTGGCCCGGTGGCGGCGGGGCGGACCAGATCTGCAGCTCGTCGCGCAGCGCAGCGCGTCCGCTCCGGGTGAGCGCAGCGGCGGCAGCGCGGCCCGCGGCGGACGCGGTGCGGCGCGACCACGTCAGCAGCGCGCGAGCGGCGTGACCGGCACCGCTGCTGCGGTCCTCGACTTCTTCCATCGAAGGGGAACCGGGCCGCGCGCCGAAGGCCTGCTGGAACGCGGTCAGGTAGGTCAGGCCGTCGCCCATGCAGTGGTGCAGTCGCAGCACCAGCACGCTGCGACCGCCGGACAGGCCGCGGAAGTACAGCGCCTGCCACGGCGGCCGGCCGCGCTCGAACGGCCGCTCCAGGTGGTCGGGGAGGCGGGCGAACGCCGCGTCGAGACCACCGCTGACCGAGACCTCGGTGAGGTGGTCGTCGATGCGCACTTCCTCGGCGAGCGACCAGTGCACCGCCCACGGCGCCCGCCGCACGACCCGCTGGCGGAACCGCGGCACCGCGGCGACGAGCTCGCGCAGCGCCCCGCGCAACTCCTGCGGATCGAGCTCGGCATCCAGCACCAGCGGGAACACCATCGAGACGTTGACCTGTCGCGCGGCACCGACCGTCAGGTAGGTCAGGTCCGCCACGCCCATCTCGCGGCGGAACGTCAAGCGCAAACCGGAAGCTCCTCGGCAGATCGATGTCGGCAGCGGCTCCGGCGCCCCGCGATGGTCAGCTCCGCTGCTGGGGCGCTTTTTTCATCGAAGGGAACCACCACCGGCTCCCTCGCGTGCGCACCGGTGGTCCCGGGCCGGGTGCGAAGGTGGTCAGCCGAGGTCGCCGGAGCGGAGGCGAGCGGTGAAGGCCCGCCACTGGCTGGGGTCGAAGGCGAGAACGGGACTCTCGTCTCCTAACTTGCTGTCCCGGACTAATCGCCGGTCAGCCGCGAAAGCCGCCTCGACGCACTGGGTGTTCGCCGCGCTGTAGCTGCTCTTGAACCATTGGGCATTCGTGTGTTCCGGGTTGGTGCTCACCGGTTTCCCTCCGCTCTAGCCGAGATCGGCTGCGACCTTGGCGATGAAGTCGCGGGACTCGACGGGGCACAAGGCCGCCGCCTGCAGACGTCCCCATAGCCGAGAATAGGTCGCGATCGCGTCGTTGTCTTCGAGATAACGAGCGTCGTCGAACGATTCGACGTAGACGAAGTCCAGCGGTGCGACTCCCTGAGCGGGGATGTTGAGCATGGTGAACCGGAAGATGATGCGACCGGCGAACGTCTTGGCGTCGAAGGGGAGCACCTGCAGCTGCACGTTGGGCAGGCGCGAGACCTCGACGAGGTGGTCGAGCTGGTCGCGCATCACCTCGGAGCTCCCGACGATCCGCCGCAGGCACGACTCCGACAAGATGAACGACACGTCGGGCGGATCGGTCCGGCCGAGGACCGATTGGCGTTCCTGCCGCGCGTGCACCGGATCATCCAGCTCGTCGGTTCCAGACGGCTCCTCCTCGTGGATGGCCCTGATGTAGTCCTCGGTCTGGAGCAACCCCGGGATGATCTCGACCTCGACGGACCTTATGGCAGCGGCATCGCGTTCGAGGTCGACGAACATCCGGAACCAGTCGGGAAACGTCGACCGGTATCCCGACCAGCGGGCTCGCTGGTTCTGGCCGCGGGCCAGGTCCAGCAGCACCTCGGTGCGCTCGGGGTCGACGCCGTAGAGATCGCTGAGCAGCTTGACGTCGCCGGCTTGGATGCTGTTCTGGGCGAGTTCGATCCGGCTGATCTTGCTGACCCGACAGCCGAGGTGCTGGGCGGCGCGCTCGGGTCCGACGCCTGCTCCGCTGCGCAGCCGCTTGAGCTCGTTGGACAGCAGCAGGCGGCGGACGGTCGGGGTGGTGGCCATCGGGCGGCTCCTCCAAGCAGCGGATCGATCGCGAACAGTATCGATCAATC
Source organism: Saccharopolyspora griseoalba (assembly GCF_042665275.1). Classification (NCBI taxonomy): domain Bacteria; kingdom Bacillati; phylum Actinomycetota; class Actinomycetes; order Pseudonocardiales; family Pseudonocardiaceae; genus Saccharopolyspora; species Saccharopolyspora griseoalba. The sequence goes on from NZ_JBHTCJ010000007.1 coordinate 250,905, forward strand.
GACGCGCCTTGGAGATCACTCAATTTAGCGATTCGGGTGTAGGAATCCTACATTCGCCGCCGCTGCGGCCGATGTTGTTGGTGCCCGGCGGGCAACCCTCCGTCCCCTGCGCCGCCCGCCGGGCTTCCCGATTTCGCAGCGAAGGGACGATGTCCGGTGCACGACGAGGTTCAACGGCACTTCTGGCTCCCGGTCGCCGACCCCGGTGGTCGCGGCGGCACCCGCCACGCCTTCCCGGGCAGGCGCTGGGAGGGCGAGCGCACCCGCGAGGCCATCTGCGGCGAGCAGCTGCCCCTGGCCAACCCGTCCGAGATGGACTGGATCTGCCACCCCACCTGCACAACCTGCTGGAACACACTGCGCAACAAGCAGTTTGGCCGCTAACTGCACGCCCCGAGGCGTGCAGTTGGCGGCCAAGCTGCTTGTCACCCCGAGCCCCTCGAAGATTGGTGGTGTCGCGGCTGGGTTACTCGAGGAGGTTGGTGAGGGTGCGGAGGCCTTGGTGGAGTTCGGTGTAGGTGGTGGTCAGGGGGGAGAGGCCGATGCGGAGGCCGTCCGGGGCGCGGAAGTCGGGGATGACTCCGCGGGTCCAGAGCTCGTCCTTGATCCCGGCGAAGTCCGGGCGGCGGAGGGTGATGTGGCCGCCTCGGCGGCGCGGGTCGCGCGGGGACGCCAGCTGCACGCCTCGGTCCAGCAGCCAGGTGTCGGCGAGCTCCAGGGCGAAGTCGGTGAGCTGCAGGGACTTCTCGCGGATCGCGTCCATGCCCGCTTCTTCGAGCAGGTCCAGGGCGGTGATCAGCGGGAGCATCGCCAGGATCGGGGGTGTGCCGCTGAGCGCGGAGCGGACGCCCTCGGCCGGGTGGTAGCCCGGGCCCATGGTGAACGGGTCGGCGTGGCCCATCCAGCCCCAGATCGGTTGCTGCGTGTGGTCCTGGTGGGTTCGGTTGACGTAGCCGAAGGCGGGGGAGCCGGGGCCCGCGTTGAGGTACTTGTAGGTGCAGCCGACCGCGAAGTCGACCTGCCAGGCGTCGAGGTCGACCGGGACGGCGCCTGCCGAGTGGCATAGGTCCCACAGCACCAGGGCTCCCGCTGCGTGGGCGGTGCGGGTGATGGCGGCGGCGTCGGCGACGTGGCCCGAGCGGTAGGCGGTGTGGCTGAACACCACCAGGGCCGTGTCCTCGCCGACCGCTTCGGCGACCTGCTCGTCGGTGATGCCCGCCGCGGGGTCGGTGGTGATCCAGCGCAGGTTCAGGCCGCGCTCGGCGGCGATGCCCTCCAGGACGTAGCGGTCGGTGGGGAAGTTGTCGGTGTCCAGCACGATCTCGCCGCGGTCCGGGCGGGCCTGCAGCGCCGCGCGGGCCAGCTTGTAGAGCAGGACGCTGGTGGAGTCGGCCACCACGACCTGGCCCGGGGCCGCGCCGAGGGCGAGCTCGCCGAGGCGGTCGCCGATCCGCAGCGGCCAGTCGAGCCAGCCCTCGCCCCAGCCGCGGATGAGCCTGCCGCCCCAGTCCTGGCGGACGAACTCGTCCATCCGCTCGGCGGTCGCGCGGGGCGGGCGGCCCAGCGAGTTGCCGTCCAGGTAGGCGACCACGTCCGGGGACTCGACAAAGCGGTCCCGGAAGTCGCGCAGCGGGTCGGCTTCGTCCAGCGCGCGGGCCTTCGCCAGCAGGTCGTCCATCACTCTCCGATCTCGGTGCGAACCTCGTACAGCTCGGGGAAGAACGTCAGGTCCAGCGCTCGCCGCAGGAAGTCCACGCCGCTGGACCCGCCCGTCCCGCGCTTGTGGCCGATCACCCGCTCCACGGTCTTGAGGTGGCGGAACCGCCAGACCTGGAAGTTCTCCTCCAGGTCGACCAGCTCCTCGCAGGTCTCGTAGGCGTCCCAGTTCTCCCGGCGGTTCTCGTAGATGCCGCGCAGCACCGGCACCAGCTCCGGGGTGAAGGTGTGCGCGAGGCGCACGTCGCGCTGCAGCAGCGAATCCGGGATCGGATGGCCGCGGCGGGCGAGGTAGCGCAGGAACTCGTCGTAAACGCTGGGCTGCTCGCGCAGCTCGGTCAGCAGCGCGAGCGCGTCCTCGTCGTGCGCGAAGACCTCCAGCATCTCGGCGTTCTTGTTGCCCAGCACGAACTCCACCGCGCGGTACTGCACCGACTGGAAGCCCGAGGAGCGCCCCAGGAACCCGCGGAACTCCATGTACTCCGAGGGGGTGAGCGTGGCCAGCACCGACCACTGCTCGGTCAGCGTGCGCTGGATGTGCTTGACCCGGGCCAGCGCCTTGAGCGCCGGCTTGAGCCGGTCGCCCGCCAGGTGGTCGTGGGCGGCGCGCAGCTCGTGCAGCACCAGCTTCAGCCACAGCTCGGTGGTCTGGTGCTGCACGATGAACAGCATCTCGTCGTGGTGCTCGGGATCGCTGATCGGCTGCTGCGCCGACAGCAGCAGGTCCAGGCGCAGGTAGTCGCCGTACGTCAGCTCGTCGCGCAGGTCGCGGACGACCTCGTCCTCGATCAGCCGGGTGTTGGCGGAGTCAGCCATGCGGTGAAGCCTCCCCCGTGCCGGGCGCGTGCGTCGACCCGCTGACGTTAACGCGAAGCGAGCCCCGGCGCGGGGTTTCGACCAGGACCTCAGTCGTGGTCGCCGTCGACGTAGAGCCACTGGCCGTCGACGCGGGTGAAGCGGCTGCGCTCGGTGAGCTCGCCGGTCTTGCCGTGCAGGCGGTAGCGGGCGCGGAAGCGCACCTCGCCCTCGGCGTCGAACGGGCCGCCGCCGGTGCGGTCGAGGACTTCCAGGCCGGTCCAGCGCTGCTGCGGGTCGAGGTCGAGCTCGGCGGGGCGGGTCGAGGGGTGCCATGTGGCCAGCAGGTAGTCGGCGTCGCCGACGGCGAAGGCCGCGTAGCGCGAGCGCATCAGCTGCTCGGCGGTGGCCGCCCGCTGGCCGGCGTGCAGCCGACCGCAGCACCGGTCGAAGGGCTCGCCGAGCCCGCACGGGCAAGGACGCGAAGTGCTCACCAGGCGATTCTCGCACCGCCGGTGGGCCGGTGGGCGACCCGCCCACCGGCCCGCTCGGTCACTCCGCGGCGGGCAGCTGCTCGCGCAGCCGGTACTTGAGGATCTTGCCGGTGGGGTTGCGGGGCAGGGCGTCGGTGAACTCCAGCCGCAGCGGGATCTTGAAGCCGGCCAGCTTGTCCCGGCAGAACTCGCGCAGCTCGTCGAGGGTGAGCCTGCCGCCGGGCTGCAGCGCGACCACCGCGGTGACCGCCTCGCCCCAGCGCTCGTGCGGCGTGCCCAGCACCGCGACCTCGGCGATGGCCGGGTGGTGGTAGAGCACGTCCTCGACCTCGGCGGGGTAGACGTTCTCGCCGCCGCTGATGACCATGTCCTTGACCCGGTCGACCACCCACACGTAACCGTCCTCGTCGGCCACGCCGACGTCGCCGGTGTGGAACCAGTCCTCCTCGTCGAGGACCGCCTCGGTGGCCTCGGGGTTGTTCCAGTAGCCCTTCATCACCTGCGGGCCGCGCACGCAGATCTCGCCGCGCTCACCCGGCGGGACCGGGCTGTTCTCGGCGTCCACCAGCCGCACGTCCGACAGCGGCAGCACTTCGTGCCCGGCCGCGCCGACCTTCACGTCCACCTCGTCGGTGCGCAGGATCAGCGCCAGCGGGGCGGTTTCGGTCAGCCCGTAGCCCTGGGCGAACGGGACGCCGCGGTCGCCGTAGGCCTTGATCAGGGCTTCCGGGACCGGGGCGCCGCCGCAGATCAGGTAGCGCAGACTGCTCAGGTCGGCGGCCTCGAACTCCGGCAGCTGGCTCATGAACAGGAACATCGCGGGGACGCCGAACATCGTGGTCACCCGGTACTCGGGGATGAGCTTGAGCACCGCCGACGGGTCGAAGCCCGGCATCAGCACCACGTGACCGCCCTTCTGCAGGGTGATCAGCGTGGTGACGTTGAGGCCGCCGATGTGGAACAGCGGGGCGCACACCAGCGTCACGTCGTCCTGGCTGGGGTCGAAGGCCAGCATGGAGCCGACGTTGTTCCAGAACAGGTTGCCGTGGGTGAGCATGGCGCCCTTCGGGCGGCCCGTGGTGCCCGAGGTGTACATGATCACCGCGACGTCCTCGGACCCCGGGAAGACCGGTTCGACCAGGGGTTCCCGATCGGCGACGAGCGCGTCGAGGTGCTCCCAGCCCTCGACCGGGCTCAGCGCGATCGCCCGGCGCACCCCGGAGCTGGCGCGGACCGCGTCGCCGGTGGGGGTGTGCTCGGCGTCGGCGACCAGGGTGTGCACCCCGGCATCGGTGAGGATGAACTCGAGCTCGGCGGAGGTCAGCCGGTTGTTCAGCGGCACGAAGATGCCACCGGCGCGGACGGTGGCGAACAAGGTCACCAGGAAGTCCGGGTGGTTGAGGCCCACGTAGCCGACCCGGTCGCCGGTGCGCAGGCCACCGGCGGCGAGCTCGGCGGCGAAGCGGTCGATGCGGTCGGCGAACTCCCGGTAGGTCTGCGTGCGTCCGTCGAAGGTCAGGGCGGGCAGGTTCGGCGTGGCGGCGGCGCGGCGGGCGATCCAAGAACCGAGATCCATCGGCGGCGTCACGGTCATGCGCTGGCTCCCTTGCCTCGGCGATGAGCAGAAAGTGTGTTCCACATCATACTTTCGTCGATGGTAAGCCAGGCGCAAGCCCAAAACAATCAATCGTGCTTGATTTATTTTGGGGGCCTTGCCATGCTGAGCCGCATGCCGAAAAACGACGCCGTTCTCGGCGATCTCGCCGCCGAAGGCGAGGAGCTCGACGCCCTGGTGGCCGGCCTGGCCGAGGACCGCTGGGGCATCGCGACCCCGGCCGAGGGCTGGACGATCGCCCACCAGATCGCGCACCTGGCCTGGACCGACGACGTGGCGCTGCTGTCGGCGACCGACCCGCCGCGCTTCGCCGAGGTCCTCGACCGGGCCGCCCGGGATCCGCACGGGTTCGTCGACGAGGCCGCCGAGGAGCGCGCGCGCACCCGCCCCGCCGAGCTGCTCGCGGGCTGGCGCGCCGGACGCGCCCGGCTGCTCGACGCGCTGCGCGCCGTCCCCGACGGGCACAAGCTCGACTGGTTCGGCCCGCCGATGAGCGCCACCTCCATGGCCACGGCGAGGCTGATGGAGACCTGGGCGCACGGCCAGGACGTCGCCGATACCCTCGGCGTCACCCGCCCGTCCACCGCGCGGCTGCGCAACGTCTGCCACATCGGAGCGCGCACCCGCGACTTCGCCTACGCCGTGCACGGGCAGGACCCGCCCGCCGAGCCCTTCCGCGTCGAGCTCACCGCGCCGGACGGCAGCACCTGGAGCTGGGGACCCGAGGACGCCGCGCAGCGCGTGAGCGGCCCGGCGCTGGACTTCTGCCTGCTGGTCACCCAGCGCCGCCACCCCGACGACCTCGCCGTGGCGGCGACCGGAACCGACGCCGCGCACTGGCTGACCATCGCCCAGGCATTCGCCGGGTTGCCGGGCACCGGCAGGAAGGCGGGGCAGTTCGCGTGACGACCCGACCGCTGGCCGCCGATCCCGAACTCATCCGGATCGGCAACTGCTCCGGTTTCTACGGCGACCGCTTCAGCGCGATGCGCGAGATGCTCACCGGCGGGGAGCTGGACGTGCTCACCGGCGACTACCTCGCCGAGCTGACCATGCTCATCCTCGGCCGCGACCGGATGAAGGACCCCGCCCGCGGCTACGCCAAGACCTTCCTGCGCCAGATGCGCGAGTGCCTGGCGCTCGCGCTGGAGCGCGACGTGCGGATCGTGGTCAACGCGGGCGGGCTCAACCCCGCCGGGCTGGCCGCGGAGCTGCGCGAGCTGGCCGGTGAGCTCGGGGTGAGCCCCAAGATCGCCCACGTGGAGGGCGACGACCTCACCTCGCGGGCCGCCGAGCTCGGCCTCGGCCAGCCGCTGACCGCCAACGCCTACCTGGGCGCCTGGGGCATCGTCGAATGCCTGCGCGCCGACGCCGACGTGGTGGTCACCGGGCGGGTCACCGACGCCTCGCTGGCCGCGGGGCCCGCCGCCGCGCACTTCGGCTGGGGCCGCGAGGACCACGACCGGCTGGCCGGGGCGGTCGTGGCCGGGCACGTCGTCGAGTGCGGCGCGCAGGCCACCGGCGGCAACTACTCGTTCTTCACCGAGATCGACGACCTCACCCACCCCGGATTCCCGATCGCCGAGATCCGCCGCGACGGCAGCTCGGTCATCACCAAGCACCCCGGGACGGGGGGAGCGGTCACCCCGGACACCGTGACCGCGCAGCTGGTCTACGAGATCCAGGACGCCCGCTACGCCGGGCCGGACGTCACCACGAGGCTGGACACCGTCGAACTGGCCCAGGAAGGGCCCGACCGGGTGCGCATCAGCGGCGTCGCGGGCGAGCCGCCGCCGTCGACGCTCAAGGTCGGGCTCAACACCCTCGGCGGGCACCGCAACGAGATGTCCTTCGTGCTCACGGGTCTGGACGTCGAGGCCAAGGCGGAGCTGGCCCGCGAGCAGCTCGAATCGCACCTGGCCGAGCGTCCCGCGGAGCTGACCTGGACGCTGGCGCGGCTGGACCGGCCCGACGCGGAGACCCAGGAGGAGGCCAGCGCGATCCTGCGCTGCGTGGTCCGCGACGACGACCCGGACGTGGTCGGGCGCGCGTTCTCCGGCATCGCCGTCGAGCTGGCCCTGGCCAGCTATCCCGGGTTCAGCCTCACCTCGGTGCCCGGGAACGCCTCGCCCTACGGCGATTTCAGCTCCGGCCAGGTGGACGCGGGGCAGGTGCCGCACGTGGCGGTGCTGCCCGACGGCACCCGCGTCGGCATCCCGCCGGCCGCGCGCACCCGCGAGCTCGAAGAGCTCCCCGAGCCCGAACTGCCCGCACCGCCGCCGGACGGGCCCACCGCGCGCAGACCGCTGGGCGAGGTGGTCGCCGCGCGCAGCGGCGACAAGGGCGGCGACGCCAACATCGGCGTGTGGGTGCGCACCGACGAGCAGTGGCGCTGGCTGGTGCACGCGCTCACCTCGACCACGGTGCGCGAGATGCTGCCCGAGGCCGCCGAGTTGCCCATCACCCGAACCGCGCTGCCGAAGCTGCGGGCGGTCAACTTCGTGATCGGGGGAATCCTCGGGCGCGGTGCGGCCTACCGGGCGCGGTTCGACCCGCAGGCCAAGGGGCTGGGCGAGTGGCTGCGCTCGCGCGGCATCGACCTGCCCGAAGCGCTCGTCGAGGAGGAGTCGCGGTGAACCCCTGGGAGACCGACGAGCGGCGCGAGCTGCGCGCCACCGTGCGCAGGTTCGTCGAAACCGACGTGCTGCCGCACCTCGACGAGTGGGAGCGGGCCGGCGAGCTGCCCCGCAGCCTGCACGAGCGGGCGGGCGAGCTCGGGCTGCTGGGCGCGGGCTTCCCGGCCGAGGTCGGCGGCGGTGGCGGCGACCTCATCGATGTCTCGGTGATCACCGAGGAGATGCACCAAGCCGGTGCTTCCGGCGGGCTGTTCGCCTCGCTGTTCACCTGCGGCATCGCCGTGCCGCACCTGGTCTGGGCCGGTGATCCCGAGCAGATCGAGCGCTGGGTGCGCCCGACGCTGGCCGGGACGAAGATCGGTTCGCTGGCCATCACCGAACCCGACGGCGGCTCCGACGTCGGGCACCTCAGGACGCGCGCCGAGCGCGACGGCGATCACTACGTGGTCAACGGCGCCAAGACCTTCATCACCTCCGGCTGCCGCGCCGACTTCGTGGTCGCGGCGGTTCGCACCGGAGGCCCCGGGGCCGAGGGCATTTCGCTGCTGGTGATCGAGAAGGGCACGCCCGGGTTCACCGTCACCCGCAAGCTGGAGAAGATGGGCTGGCACGCCTCGGACACCGCCGAGCTGTCCTTCGCCGACGCCCGCGTGCCGGTGGCGAACCTGGTGGGTCCGGAGAACTCCGGCTTCCTGCAGATCGCGCAGGCCTTCCTCGCCGAACGGCTCTCGCTGGCGGTGCAGGCCTGCGCCAGCGCGCAGCGCTGCCTGGAGCTCACCGAGCGGTGGTGCCGCGACCGGGAGACCTTCGGGCGTCCGCTGATCAGCAGGCAGTCGGTGCAGAACACGCTCACCGAGATGGCCCGCAAGATCGACGTCGCCCGCGTCTACACCAGGCGGCTGGCCGAGCGCTCGGTGGCGGGCGAGACCGACCTGGTGGTGGAGACCTGCTTCGCCAAGAACACCGCCGTCGAGGTCGGCGAGTGGGTCGTGCACCAGGCGGTGCAGCTCTTCGGCGGGCTCGGCTACATGCGCGAGAGCGAGATCGAGCGCCAGTACCGGGACATGCGCATCCTGGGCATCGGCGGCGGAACCACCGAGATCATGACGGGGCTGGCGGCCAGCAGGTTGGGGTATCGAGCATGACGCAGCTGCGATCTACTTTGGACACCAGTTCGCCGGAGTACCGCGAGGCGGTCGAGGCGATGAGCGGCAAGATCGCCGAGATCCAGGACGAGCACGCCAAGGCCGTCGCCGGCGGCGGACCGGAGAAGGTCGAGCGGCACCGCGAGCGCGGCAAGCTCACCGCGCGCGAGCGCATCGAGCTGCTCGTCGACGAGGACTCGCCGTTCCTGGAGCTGTGCCCGCTGGCAGCGTGGGGCAGCGACTTCCAGGTCGGCGCCTCGATGGTCACCGGGATCGGGGTCGTCGAGGGCGTCGAGTGCATGATCATCGCCAACGACCCGACCGTGGCCGGCGGCACGAGCAACCCGTGGACGCTCAAGAAGTCCTTCCGCGCCCACGAGATCATCGAGCAGAACCGGCTGCCGGTGATCTGCCTGGTCGAATCCGGCGGCGCCGACCTGCGCACGCAGAAGGAGGTGTTCATCCCCGGCGGCAAGATGTTCCGCGAGCTCACCCGCGCCTCGGCCGCCGGGATCCCCACCATCTCCCTGGTCTTCGGCAACTCCACCGCCGGCGGCGCCTACATCCCCGGCATGTCCGACCACGTGGTGATGGTCAAGGAGCGCTCGAAGGTCTTCCTCGGCGGGCCGCCGCTGGTGAAGATGGCCACCGGCGAGGACTCCGACGACGAATCGCTCGGCGGCGCCGAGATGCACGCGCGCACCTCCGGGCTGGCCGACCACCTCGCCGAGGACGAGCCCGACGCGCTGCGCATCGGCCGCAACGTCATCAGGCGGCTCAACTGGAAGAAGCGGGGGCCCGCGCCGCGCGCGGAGGTCGCGCCGCCGCGCCACGACCCCGAGGAGCTGCTGGGCGTGGTGCCCTCCGACCTCAAGGTGCCCTTCGACCCGCGCGAGGTCATCGCGCGCGTCGTCGACGGGTCGGACTTCGACGAGTTCAAACCGCTGTACGGCAACAGCCTGGTCACCGGCTGGGCGGAGCTGCACGGCTACCCGATCGGCGTGCTCGCCAACGCCCGCGGCGTGCTGTTCAGCGAGGAGTCGCAGAAGGCCACCCAGTTCATCCAGCTGGCCAACCAGTCCGACACGCCGCTGCTGTTCCTGCACAACACCACCGGCTACATGGTCGGCAAGGAGTACGAGCAGGGCGGCATCATCAAGCACGGCGCGATGATGATCAACGCGGTGTCCAACTCCACCGTGCCGCACCTGTCGGTGCTCATGGGCGCCTCCTACGGCGCCGGGCACTACGGCATGTGCGGGCGCGCCTACGACCCGAGGTTCCTGTTCGCCTGGCCCAGCGCGAAGTCCGCCGTGATGGGGCCGGCCCAGCTGGCCGGCGTCATCTCGATCGTGAGCCGCGCCGCCGCCGAGGCCAAGGGCAAGCCGTTCGACGAGGACTCCGACGAGGCGATGCGGGCGATGGTCGAGCAGCAGGTCGAGTCCGAGTCGCTGCCGATGTTCCTGTCCGGCCTGCTCTACGACGACGGCGTCATCGACCCGCGCGACACCCGCGAGGTGCTCGGCATGTGCCTGTCGGCGATCCACAACGCCCCCGTCGCCGGCGCCGAGCGCTTCGGCGTCTTCCGGATGTGAGGCTGCGATGAACTCTCCGATCACCAACGTGCTCGTCGCCAACCGCGGCGAGATCGCCCGACGGGTGTTCGCCACCGCCCGCCGGATGGGCCTGGGCACCACCGCGGTGTTCTCCGACGCCGACGCGGCCGCCCCGCACGCGCTCGAAGCCGACGCGGCCGTGCGGCTGCCCGGGCGGACCCCGGCGGAGACCTACCTGCGCGCCGACGCGGTGATCGCCGCCGCCCGGGCCGCCGGGGCCGACGCGGTGCACCCCGGCTACGGGTTCCTGTCCGAGAACGCCGCCTTCGCCCGCGCCGCGACCGAAGCCGGGCTGACGTGGATCGGCCCGCCCGCCGCGGCCATCGAGTCGATGGGATCGAAGGTCGAGGCCAAGAAGCTCATGGCCGAGGCCGGGGTGCCGGTGCTCGGCGAGCTCGACCCCGGTGCGGTGAGCCAGGAGCAGCTGCCGGTGCTGATCAAGGCCTCCGCCGGTGGCGGCGGCCGCGGCATGCGCGTGGTGCGCTCGCTGGCCGAGCTGCCCGAGCAGCTGGAAGCCGCGCGGCGCGAGGCGGAGTCCGCCTTCGCGGACCCCACGGTGTTCTGCGAGCGGTACCTGGAGACCGGCAGGCACGTCGAGGTGCAGGTGCTCGCCGACCGCCGCGGCGCGGTGTGGGCGCTCGGCGAGCGCGAGTGCTCCATCCAGCGGCGCCACCAGAAGGTGGTCGAGGAAGCGCCCTCGCCGCTGGTCGAGCGGGTGGACGGGATGCGGGAGCGGCTGTTCGAAGCCGCCCGGCTGGCCGCCGCGGCCATCGGCTACGAAGGAGCCGGGACCGTGGAGTTCCTGGCCGACGAGCGCGGCGAGTTCTTCTTCCTGGAGATGAACACCCGCCTGCAGGTCGAGCACCCGGTCACCGAGAACACCACCGGACTGGACCTGGTGCGCCACCAGCTGCGCATCGCCGGCGGCCACCCGCTCCCGGACTCGCCACCGCCGACCCGCGGGCACTCCATCGAGGTCCGCCTCTACGCCGAGGACCCGGCGCGGGACTGGCAGCCGCAGAGCGGAACCCTGCGGCGCATCGAAATCCCCGGCGCCGCTGCGGATTTCGCCGTGCTGGACGAGCCCGGCGTGCGCGTCGACACCGGTGTGGTCGGCGGCAGCGAGGTCAGCGTGCACTACGACCCGATGCTGGGCAAGGTCATCTCCTTCGGGGAGACCCGCGCCGAGGCCGCGCACCTGCTCGCGGCCGCGCTCGGCCGCGCGCGCATCCACGGGCTGGTCACCAACCGCGACCTGCTGGTGCGGGTGCTGCGCCACGATGCCTTCCTGGCGGGGGAGACCGACACCGCGTTCTTCGACCGGCACGGCCTGGACGCCCTCGCGCGCCCGCTGGCCGACGAGACCGCCACCGAGCTGTCGGCGGTGGCCGCCGCGCTCGCCGAGTCCGCGGCCAACCGCCGCGGCGCGCGGGTCAACTCCGCGATCACCGCGGGATGGCGCAACGTCGCGGCCGAACCGCAGCGCAAGACCTTCAGCACCGCCTCGGGCGCCGACGTCGAGGTGCGCTACCGGCCCACCCGCGCCGGCGTCGAGGTCGACGACCACCCCGGCCTGGTCGTCGTGCGGGCCGAGCCGGAGCGCGTGGTGCTCGACGTGCCCGGCGAGCACGGACCGGTGCGCCGGACCTTCGACATCGCCCGCTACGGCGAGCTGGCCTGCGTCGACTCCCCGCTGGGACCGGTGGCCCTGGTCCGCAAGCCGCGATTCGTCGACCCGGCCGCCCTGGTCGCCGCGGGATCGCTGCTGGCGCCCATGCCCGGCAGCGTGCTGCGGGTCGCCGCCGAGGTCGGGGACCAGGTCGAGCGGGGACAGCCGATCCTGTGGCTGGAGGCGATGAAGATGGAGCACACCATCGCGGCCCCGACCGACGGGGTGCTCACCGAGATCGGCGTGACCGCCGGTCAGCAGGTCGACGTCGGCGCCGTGCTCGCCGTCGTCGAGGAAGGGTAACCGAGCGCGCCCACCGGAGGGGAACGGATGAGCTTCGTCGAAACCACCGAGCAGAAGGAGCTGCGCGCAGCCGTCGCCAAGCTGGCCCAGCGCTACAACTACCTCGACTACGCGCTGCCCAAAGCCAGAGCGGGCGAACCGCTGACCGAGCTGTGGCACGAAGCCGGCGAGCTCGGCTTCCTCGGCGTCAACCTGCCCGAGGAGCACGGCGGGGGAGGCGCGGGCATCTACGAGCTGGCGCTGGTGCAGGAGGAGCTCGCCGCGCAGGGCGCCGGGCTGCTGCTGGTCGTCGTCTCGCCGGCCATCTGCGGCACCATCATCGCCAAGTACGGCACCCGCGAGCAGCAGACCCGTTGGCTGCCGCGGCTCTCCGACGGTTCGGCGAAGATGGCCTTCGCCATCACCGAACCCGACGCGGGCTCCAACTCGCACCAGATCACCACCACCGCCCGGCGCGACGGGACCGAGTGGCTGCTCAACGGGCAGAAGGTGTTCATCTCCGGGGTCGACCAGGCCGACGCGGTGCTGGTCGTGGCCCGCACCGAGGACGCCAGCACCGGCAAGCTCAAGCCCGCGCTGTTCATCGTGCCCACCGACGCGGCCAACTTCACCGCGCAGCGCATGGAGATGGACATCGTCGAACCGGACCACCAGTTCACCCTGTTCCTCGACGAGGTGCGGCTGCCCGCCGAAGCGCTGGTCGGCGAGGAGGACGCGGCGATCGCGCAGCTGTTCTCCGGGCTCAACCCCGAGCGCATCCTCGGCGCCGCGATGGCCGTCGGGATGGGTCGCTACGCCCTGGACCGGGCCGTTGAGTACGCCGGGACCCGGCAGGTCTGGAAGACCCCGATCGGCGCGCACCAGGGCATCGCGCACCCGCTGGCGCAGCTCAAGGTCGAACTCGAACTGGCCAAGCTGATGATGCAGAAGGCCGCCGCGCTCTACGACAGCGGTGACGACGCCAACGCCGCAGAAGCCGCCAACATGGCCAAGTACGCCGCCGCCGAGGCCAGCATCGGTGCGCTCGACCGCGCGATCCAGACCCACGGCGGTTCCGGGCTGAGCAGCGACCACGGCCTGGGCGCGATGCTCGGCGCGGCGCGCATCGCCCGGATCGCCCCGGTCAGCCGGGAGATGGTGCTCAACTTCGTGGCCCAGCACTCCCTCGGCCTCCCCAAGTCGTATTGATTCGCCGTTGGGCTCTCGGCTCGCGTCGCGGTGCGGGTGGCGGAACCTCAGCGGCCCTCCGGCTGCGGGATCCGCTCCTCGATCAGCCGACGTGCGCCGCGTCGCGGCTGTCCTCGCCGGAGGGCCGCTGAGAACCCGCGGCGGTGCCGGTTGCTCGGGCGGGCGCTTCGGCTCGCGGCTTCGCCGCTTGCGACTCGGGGAGCAGATCGGGGTTGGGGGTTGCGGTCGGGGTGTCTTCTTTCGGTTCTGGAAGTTCTCCTTTTCGGAGGGATTGGTATGACCGAGCCGTTGGTGCGGTGTTCCGTCGGCGGGGGTGCTGCCACGGTCGTGCTGGACTCGCCGCACAACCGCAACGCGCTGTCCAACCGGCTGGTGGCCGAACTGCACCAGGGCCTGGCCGACGCGGCCGAGGACCCGGAGGTGCGGGCGGTCGTGCTCACCCACACCGGCGGGACCTTCTGCGCGGGCGCCGACCTCTCCGACGCGGGGCAGAGCACCACCGAGGAGTGCTCGCGCGCGATGGCCGAGCTGCTGCGCGCGATCGTCGAGCTGCCCAAGCCGGTGCTCGGCCGCGTCGACGGGCACGTCCGGGCGGGCGGCATGGGGCTGGTCGGAGCTTGCGACGTGGTGGCGGCGGGGAAGCGGTCGACCTTCTCGCTCACCGAGGCGCGGCTGGGTCTCGCGCCCTCGATCATCTCGTTGACGGTGCTGCCCCGGCTGACCTCGCGGGCCGCGAGCCGCTACTTCCTCACGGGCGAGACGTTCGGCCCCGCGCAGGCCGAGCGGCTCGGCCTGATCACCGAGGCGGCCGAGGCCCCGGACGCCGCGGTCGGAGCGGTGCTGGCCCAGGTGCGCGAGTGCTCGCCGCAGGGGCTGGCCGAGTCCAAGCGGTTGACCACCGCCGAGGTGCTCGCGGGCTTCGACGAGTCCGCCGAGCTGCTGGCCTCGCGGTCCGCTAGCCTGTTCGAAACCCCCGAGGCGATGGAGGGCATGACGGCGTTCCTGGAGAAGCGGGCCCCGCCTGGGCGCAGTGATCGAGCCGTGGTGATCGACGTGATCACGTGGGCGAGGAGCAGCACATGACCTCACGAGAACCCAAGCAGGACCGCAGCCGGGCGACCCGTCAGCGCCTGCTCGAATCGACCGTCGACTGCCTCGCCGAGCACGGCTGGGCCGCCACCACGGTCACCGTCGCCGCCGAGAAGGCGGGGGTCTCGCGGGGCGCGGCGCAGCACCACTTCCCGACCCGCGAGGAGCTGATCACCGCGGCCCTGGAGCACATGTTCGACACCCGCATGGCCGAGGTGCGCGAGGAGGTCGACGAGGTGCCGGTCGGGCCCGGCCGCACCGAGGCCGTGATCACGCGGATGGTCGACTACTTCACCGGGACGCTGTTCAAGGCCGCTCTGCAGGTGTGGACCGCGGCGGCGGCCGACGAGGCGCTCAAGGCGCGGATCGTGCCGCTGGAGGCCAGGTTCGGCCGGGCGGTGCACCGCGTCACCGTCGAACTGCTCGGCGCCGACGACACCGACCCGGCCACCCACCGCCTCGTGCAGGCCACCCTCGACATGGCCCGCGGCCTGGGGCTGGCCGACGTCCTCACCGACGACTCGGCGCGCCGCAAGGGCATCGTCGAGCAGTGGGCGGCGACCCTCGACGCGGCCCTGCGCCGCGCCCCGAGCTGACCTTCGCGGGGGGCGCGCTGCGCGACCGGGCCGCGGGCTCACTCCTGGGAGGTCGCCGCGTCCACCTGGGCGTGCAGGACCGCGACCGCCTGGTCGAGCGTGAGCCCGGTGTCCGCGGCGTGGTCGAGGTAGGCGAGGATGCGCTGCCCGTCCTCGTCGAGGACGGTGTTGGTCGCGTCCGCGGTGGCCGCGTCGAGGGTGCCGAGGCTGGCGCGCTGCTGCGCACCGCGCACCGCCCGGCGCAGGATGGCCGTCTCCTGCGCGTTCGGGCGCCGCCGCTCCTCGGCGAGCCGCGCGAGGACGCGCCGCACGGTCGGGTCGTGCTTGACCGTCGCGGTCCGCGCCGCGTAGGCGGCCACGAGCTGGGACTCGTGCTGATCGTGCCGGGCGTCGGCGGCGCTGTCCTCGGCGTGCACCAGCGGTAGCTCGGCGTGCAGCGAGTCCAGCGCCTCGCGCATCCGCGCATCGCGCGCGCGGGCCCTGGCGACCGGGTCCGGGCGCCGCTCGCGGGCCTGCTCCTGCGCCTGCTCGCGGGCCTGCTGCCCGGCGGCGGTCAGCGGTCGGCGCGAGGGTCCCAGGCCGTCGTTGAGCTGCTGCTGGCGCTTGAGCCGCAGGTGCATGTCCAGCGACTGGCCGGCCCGCGGCGGGGCCAAGCGAGCGTTGCGCTCCGAGTCGACGTCCTCGTCGGCGTCGCGGAACCACTTCCGCAGCCGCCGCACCAGGAAGTCCTCCGGCGACTCCTGATCGCCCCGCCGGGGCTGGAAGCCCTCCTGGCCCTGCGGGAGGTTGTCGAGGGCGACCTTGATCGCGTCGACGCACCACCCCGCGTCGTACCAGCGATCGAGGATGGCCTTGGCCTCCGAGGTCACCGGGTGCCCGGGGAACACCTCGAGGAAGAGCTTCCGCGTGGCCAGCTCGGCCTGCTCCTCGTCGCCGGGGATCACCCGCCCCGGCCACGTCTTCGGCGTGAATGCCATCCGCGCTGCTCCCTGAGCGAACCGCTACCTGCGAGGTCCGCTCGCGCGGACCCCGCACCAGGGTATCCGCACGCGGGGCGAGCCACGGGCGGCGGCGCGGGGCCCGCGGCCCCCGTTCTTGCGCATCCGCGCCCCGGGCGGCCGAGGTGATCAGCGGACGGCTTCGTCCGAAGTCCTGCGCAGCTTCGATCGCCGCGCGCGGACGTCGAACGTCCGGGCGTTCCCGTTCGAAGACCTCCAGCGCGGAGCGCGCGCACGACGCGGCGAATCCGGCGACCCCCGGAGGTCGTCCCGGCTGAGCTCGATCGCTTCCTCGCCCACGTGGTCCATCGTCGCCTCCGGCGGCGCGTCAGGTGTTGCCCCGAGGGATGACCGGGGCGTTCCCGGATGCCGGGTGCGGCGGGTCGTGGTGGGCTCGGGGGATGAGCAGGTTGACCGGGGTTCTGGAGCGCGCCTTCGGGCGTCCGCGAGGCGCGTTGGGCAGGTTCGGCGGGACGGTGATGGCGCGCGGGAACGCCGAGCAGGAGCGGCGGGCCGTGGCGGAGGCCGGGATCGAACCCGGTCAACGCGTGCTGGTGATCGGCCCCGGACCCGGGGTGGGGTTGCAGCTCGCCGCGGCGGCGGTGGTGCCCGGCGGGCACGTGATCGGAGTCGATCCCTCCGCGGAGATGCGCGGCATGGCGCAGGCCCGGTGCGCCGCCGAGATCATCGACCGGGTCGTCGCGCTGCGCGCGGGCGGAGCCGAGGACACCGGTTGCGCGGACGGTTCGATCGACGTCGCGATCTCGGTGAACAACGTGATGATGTGGGATCGCCCGCGCGGGTTCGCCGAGCTGCACCGGGTGCTGCGGCCCGGTGGGCGGCTGCTGATCAGCGTGCACCGGCACGTCCTGGGCGTCTCGGCGGAGGAGCTGCGCGAGGACGCGATCAGCGCCGGGTTCCAGCGCGCGGAGATCGACCTGCGCCCCCGCCGGTTCAGCAGTCCCGCCGTCGAGCTGAACGCCCGGCGCTGAGGTCCGCGCAGGGGTGCTTCGCCGGGCAGCACCCGCGGAGCATCACCCGGTGGCCTTGTCGGGTTCCTGCGGGACGGCTCGTTCGACCTCGTCGCTGTTGGCGTAGGTCGCATCGGGCAGCGCCTGCAGGGCCTGCAGCGTCTTCGGGCCCGCGCCGCGCTCCTCGGCGTAGTCGATCAGGTACTCCTTGTCGGCGGGGAACTGCGCTCCCTGCAGCGCCTTGGCCACGCGACGTTCGTCGGAGTCGGTCATCGGCTCGCTCCTTCACTGCTTGCGGGGACGATCCGCCTTGGGCTTGCCCGGCAGCTCTCCCGTGCCGTGGCGGGGCGGGTGCATCGGCTGCGGGGAGCCGCTGGGGTCGACCGGCGAGCCGTGCGAGGTGCCCTCGGTCTCCACCGGGTCGTCGAGCTGCCTGCCCTGCGAGGGCACCGCGCCGTTGTGCAGCTCCTCCAGGCGCTGGGACAGGATCGTCACGACTTGGGGCCGATCGTTGTGCTCCTGCTCGTAGTCCAGCAGCTGCTGCACCTCGTCGGTGGTCAGCGAGCGGATGCGGTGCTGCAGCGAGCCGACCGGCAGGTTGTCGTAGTCGGGCAGCGGGAGGGACATGTCGCTCTCCTCGGATAGCGGATTCGCCCCAGAGCCATACCCGCGGGCGCCACCACCAATCACATCCCCGCCGCGCGCGGACCTCCTTCGAGCGGCGTCCGCGGCGCCGAGGTGTGCTCGGCCGCCGCCCCGGGTACCCGTGGCGGTTCAGCCGGGGTGGGTCTCGCCGCCGACCGGCGCCAGGACCTCGCCGGTGTAGTAGCTGGAGAGGCGATCGGACGCGAAGAACACGTAGGAGGGCGCGATCTCGTCGGGATGCGCCGCGCGCTGCATCGGCACCTGCTCGCCGAAGCCCTCGACCTTCTCCTCGGGCAGCGTCGCCGGGATCAGCGGTGTCCACACCGGACCCGGGGCCACGCAGTTCACCCGGATCCCGCTGGTGGCCAGGGACTGCGCGAGCGACTGGGTGAGCGCGTGCACCGCGCCCTTGCTCGCCGAGTAGTCCATCAGGTCCTTGTTGCCGCGCAGCCCGTTGACCGATCCGGTGTTGATGATCGCCCCGCCCGCGCCGAGGTGTTCGAGCGCGGCCCGGCACATCCAGAACACCGCGTAGACGTTGACCTTGAAGGTCCGGTCGAACTGCTCGGTGTCGATGTCGGCGAAGTCCGGCTGCACCGACTGCACGCCGGCGTGGTTGACCAGGACGTCCAGCCCGCCCAGCGCCTCGGCCGCCGAGCGCACCAGCTCCTGGCAGTACTCCGGGTCGGCCACGTCGCCCCGGAACAGGTGGCACCGGCGTCCCTGCTCGCGGACCAGCGCCCGGGTGCGCTCGGCGTCGGAGTCCTCGGACGCGCCGAAGTAGTTGATCGCCACGTCCGCGCCCTCCTTGGCGAAGGCCACCGCGACCGCGCGCCCGATGCCCGAGTCGCCACCGGTGATCAGCGCGCGCTCGCCCTCCAGGTGCCCGCTGCCGCGGTACTCGCGCATCTCGTCGCGGGGGTGCGGAACCATCGGCTCGGTGGTGCCCGGCGGCGACTGCTGCTGCGCGGGGACACCGGTGGACCTCTCGCTCATCGAAGCTCCCCTCTTCGGCGGGTTCCCGGAACACCCAAGCTTGGTTCCCCGTCCGCCCCCGCGCGAAACCCCGCCCGCCGGGGCCGCGGTCACCGGCCCCGGTGGTGCCGGACCGCAGCCGCGTAGGCCTTCGCGCTGGGCTTCGGCGTGCGGTCGAAGGTCTCGCGGTCGACGGCCAGCAGGCCGAGCTTCGGCCCGTAGCCGAAGATCCACTCGAAGTTGTCCATCAGGGTCCAGTGCAGGTAGCCGAGAACCGGTGTGCCAGCACCGACCTCATCGCCCAGCAGGTCGAGAGCGGCCGGGATGAACTCCGCGCGCTGCGCGTCGTCCTCGGTCTGCAGGCCGTGCTCGGTGACCAGCACCGGAACGCCCGCGACCCGGTGGGCGTAGCGGACCGCACCGGCCAGCGACGCCGGGTCGATCACCGAGTTCATCCCGTTGCGCGGTCCTTCGGGCACGACCTCGCCATCGGGTCCGTGGAAGATGCGCTCGTAGTTCTGCACGCCGATGAAGTCGTCCTCGCGGGCGACGGCCAGCCAGTGGTCGTAGACCGCCGCGCGCCGCGCGTCGCGGTGCTGCTCGCCACCGGGCAGCGCGACCTCGTCGGCCATCGCGATCGACACGCCGACCGGCAGGTCGCCGCGGCGGGCCTTGATCGCCGACTTCGCGGCGCGGTGCGCCCGGGTGAACGCCGCCTGGAAATCGGGCTGCGCGTCCGAGGGGATGACGTTGGAGGCGAAGTAGCGCTCGGTGCCCGCGGCGCGCGCCGCCGCGGCGAGCATCTCGCGCTTGGTCGTCTCGGCCTCGGCGGGGAGCTTCCCACCGGCCTGCAGCAGCTGCTCCAGGTTCGGCTCGTTGATGGTCACGCCCGCGGCGATCCGGTCGCCGAAGCGCGCCGTCACGCGATCGCACTGCGCGGCGAAGCGCTCCGCGGCGTCCGCCGCGAGCCAGGACCCGGCGGCCGAGAACCAGTGCGGCGCGGCGAAGTGGTTGAACGTCACCACGGGTGCCAGGCCGCGCTCCAGCGCGCCGTCGACCACCTGCTCGTAGTGGTCCAGCGCCTCGGCGGACACCTCGCCGCGCTCGGGCTCGACCCTGGCCCACTCCACCGAGAACCGGAACGCGTTGAGCCCCAGCCCGGCGACGGTGTCCAGGTCCTCGGGCCAGCGCTGGTAGCCCCGGCAGGCCGGTCCGCTGGGCTCCTGGAAGAGCGTGGGCGCGGTGCGCTCCAGGAACCAGATGTCGCTGCGCTCGTTGTCGCCCTCGTTCTGGTGCCCGGCCAGGGCCACGCCCCACAGGAAGTCCGCGGGGAAGGTGCCAGACATGCGATGTGCTCCTTCTGAGTCGGCGGCGCGCTCAGCGCGCGCCGCGGATGAACAGGATCAGCGAACCGCCGGCGAACGCCGCGACCGCTCCGGCGACGAACAGCGCTGCGAAGTTCTCCCCGCCCGACGCGCCGATGGCCAGCAGGGCCGGGGCCACCGCGGCCACGAGGGCCACCGGCAGGTTGTCGGCGATCTTGAGCAGGCCGAGGTCCTTGGCCGGGTTGTCCGGGTCGGGCAGCACCCGGGTGGCCAGCACCAGCTCGACGGCGAAGTACACGCCCTGGCCGAGCCCGACCACGCCGCAGGCGAACAGGTAGACGCCGAGCCCGGGGGCCGCGGCGGCGATCAGCAGGCCGGCGCCGAGGATCATCGCGGCGGCCAGGACGAAGGGCTTGCGCACGTTCAGCGCGTCGGTGAGCCTGCCCACGGCGGGCGCGGTCAGCATCGTGACGCCCGCGTTGATCACCACGGTCAGCAGGATCGTCCCGCCGAGCTGCGCGGGGGAGAGGTCCAGCTCGCGCAGCAGGAAGATCGCCTGGTAGCCGTTGAGCGCGGCGACCCCGGAGAACACCAGCAGGCGGCTGGCGAACACGAGGGCGAAGTCCGGGAAGCGCAGCGGGTTCACCCAGAACACGCCGAGGAGCTCGCGCCAGTCGAGGCGGGCGGGCGCCCGGTCGGCGCGCGGGTCGTGGATCACCGCGGCGAGCAGCAGCATCGCCACCACCGCGATCGCGGTCGGGATGCCCACCAGCGGGACCAGGCGGTCCCCGAAGGGCGTGCCCACGGCCATGCCGACGAGCGCGCCCAGCGGCGTGCCCATGCTCAGCATCGCGGTGACCGGGCCGCGCTCGTCCGGTGGGAGCTGGTCGGCGACCAGCGCGGTGGTCGTCACGCCCGCGGTCACGAACCCCGCCGTGATCAGCAGGTGCGCCAGGACGAGGACCGGCACGGCGGGCGCGGTGATCAGCAGCAGCCCGCCGAGCGCGAAGGCCGCGGCGGCCGCGAGCAGGTAGGGGCGCCTGCGCCCGAGGCGCGAGCGGGTGCGGTCGCTGAGCGCGCCCACGGTCGGCAGTGCGATGAGGGTGAACGCCCCGGCGATGCCGCTGGACAGGGAGATGGTCGCGGTGGCAGCCGTCGAGTCCAGCTCGGTGGCCTTGAGGGTCAGGGTGAGCAGCGCGGCCGACATCTGCGCCGCTCCCGCTCCGATCGCCGCGAACGCGACGAGGAGCGTGAAACCCCTTGGTGCTGAGCGCGATTCGGTGCTCGCAGCGGATGTCGGCGCTGTCGCGGGTGCGGTGGGCTCGATGGGGTTGGTCATGGTGGCTTCCTTGCCGTGAGGGGCCGTCGCGGACGGCCCGGCCATCGTCGTCGTCGAGCGATGCGCCCCACCGGTGGGCGTGCGTCAGGCAACCTAACACGAAAACCTAATGGGTTGAAGGTTTTCGTTCGGGCCGGATAAAATCCCTGGTGTGGCCGGTTCCAGGGGCGAGTACCGCAAGAGCGCGCAGCGGCGCGAGCAGATCGTCGAAGCGGCCTTCGCGGTGTTCGCGAAGGCCGGTTACACCGCGAGCTCGGTCAGCCAGATCGCCCGCGAGGTCGGCATGACCCAGGCCGGCGTGCTGCACCACTTCGCCGGCGGCAAGACTGCGCTGCTCGAGGCCGTGCTGGAGCGGCGCGACGAGCGCGCCGAACAGGTGCTGGAAGGGCGTCGCGGCACCGGTTTCCTGGCCGGGCTGGTGGAGATCTCGCGGGAGCAGGCGGGTCTGCGCGGTGCGGTGCAGCTCTACACGATCCTGTCGGCCGAGGCCACCGATCCCGACCACCCCGCCCACGAGCGCTTCCGCGACCGCGTGGAGCGGATCGCCTCAGCGGTCGCCAACGCCTACGCCGAGGCGCGTGCGGACGGCGCCCTGCGCGAGGGCGTCGAGCCCCGCGCGGCGGCGCTGAGCACGTTGGCGATGACCGAAGGCCTCGAACTCCTCTGGCTCAACGGCCAGGACGTCGACATGGCCGAGGCGATCCGCGCGCACATCAACACCTTCCTCGCCGAACCGCTCCAACCTGCTCTCCCGGGGGCTCGGCAAACCGCCGATCAGCCCACCCCCACGGCTCGGTGACCATCACCCGCCCCACCCGGAACCCCGCGAGACCCCGCCGGGTGGACTCGAAGAACCCTTGAACTCGACCCGCGAAATTCAAGGGTTCTTCGAGTGCCAGCCGATCGTGGGCGGGTGTGTCGGGTTCGGAGGGGTGGGGTCAGATCGCGCAGGTGTGCGTGGCGCGGCCCGAGGTGAGGTCGTGGCCGGTGCCGTCGGGGAGGTCGAGGCGGGCCGTGCAGTTGGCGGGCACCTCGGTGCGCACCGTGAGCGTCCCGTCGTCGATGGACCAGTCGATGGCGACCTGGCCGTAGGGCCCGTCGTAGGCTCCGCGGGCCCAGGTCAGCCCACCGCCGGGTCGCGGGGCGAAGTGGATGCGCCGCCAGCCCGGGGTCGCGGGGGCCAGGCCCGCGATCGTGCTGTGCATCCAGTTCGCCACCGCACCGAGGGCGTAGTGGTTGAACGAGGTCATCTCGCCCGGGTTGACCGTGCCGTCGGGCAGCATCGAGTCCCAGCGCTCCCAGATGGTCGTCGCGCCCATCGTGACCGGGTAGAGCCAGGACGGGCAGCCGCGCTCCCGCAGCTGGCGGTAGGCGACGTCGAGCCCGCCGGTCGACGAGAGCGCCTGGGAGACCAGCGGAGTGCCCACGAAGCCGGTCGAGATCCGGTAGTCGGCCTCGACCACCAGGTCGCGAAGCCGCTCGCCGGCGCGCTCCCGCGACGCGGCGTCCTCCAGGATCTCGAAGGTCAGCAGCAGCGCGTAGCCGCACTGGGACTCCTCGGCGAGGCGACCTCCGCCGTCGGTCCACCGGTCGCGGATGGCCGCGCGGACCTCGGCGGCGAGCGCGCCGTAGTGCTCGGCGTCGGCGTCGCGGCCGATCGCGGTCGCGATGTCGGCGAGCCTGCGGGCGGAGTGCGCGAAGTAGGCGCTGGCGACCAGCTCGCGGTCGGTGGTGGCGCGGGCCGGGTCGTCCGGCGGGGCCGCGGGGTCCAGCCAGTCGCCGAGCTGGGTGTCGCCGGTCCACAGCCGGTCCGCCCCGGCGCGGCGGGCGAGCAGGTCGACCCACGCCTTGGCGCTGTCCCACTGCCGCCGCAGCAGCTCGGTGTCCCCGGAGGCCACGTAGAGGTCCCACGGCGTGAGCACCCCGGCGTCGCCCCAGGCGGCGATCGGGTCGCTCATGTCCCACGATCCCGCGTCGCGCAGCGTCGGGACGAACACCGGCACGGAGCCCTCCTCGGTCTGCTCGATCGCGAGGTCCCGCAGCCAGGAGGACAGCATCCCGGTCACGTCGTGCAGGAAGCTGGCGGTGCGGGCGAAGACCTGGATGTCGCCGGTCCAGCCGAGCCGTTCGTCGCGCTGCGGGCAGTCGGTGGGCAGGTCCACGAAGTTGCCGCGCATCGACCACACCACGTTGTCGTGCAGGGCGTTGAGGTCGGCGTCGGAGCAGGAGAACCAGCCGGTGCGGCGCAGATCGCTGTGCAGCACGCGCGCTTCCAGCTCCAGGTGGTCGAGAACCGCTGGCGGAGCTGTGACCTCGACGTAGCGGAACCCGTGGAAGGTGAACCTGGGCTCCCACTCCTCCTCGCCGGAACCCGCGAGCACGTAGCGGTCGGTCTGCGCGGCCTGGCGCAGCGGGCGGGTGCACAGCTCGCCGTCCTGCAGCACCTCGGCGTGCCGCAGCACGACCTCCTGGCCGCGCAGACCGCGGGTCCGCAGCGCCATCCGCCCCACCAGGTTCTGCCCGAGGTCCACCAGGAGCCGGTCGGGAGCGCGCCGTTCGGTGCGGGCCGGGCGCACCGAGCGGGTGCGCCGCACCGGCGGGCCGTCCGGGGCGACCAGGGTGGCCGGATCGCGCTCGAAGACGTGCACCGGGGACCAGCCGGTGTCGTCGAAGCCGGGCTCGGACCACCCGTGCGGGACCTCGCGGGCGTCGAAGGTCTCGCCGTCGTAGATCGAGGAGGTCAGGATCGGGCTGTCCGCGGCGCGCCAGTCCGGTCCGGTGGCGATCGTCTCCCGACCGCCGTCGGCGTAGCGGACTTCGAGCTGCGCGATGAGCGACTGGTCGGTCCCGTAGCGGTCGCGGGCTCCGCCGTGGAAGCCGATCCGCCCGCGGTACCACCCGTCGGCCAACCACGCGCCGATCGCGTTGGCGCCCTCGCCGAGCAGGTCGGTCACGTCGTGGGTGCGGTAGCGCAGCCGCCGGGAGTACGCGCTCCAGCCGGGGGAGAGCACGTCCTCGCCGACGCGTCGCCCGTTGATCTCGACCTCGGCGAGGCCGTGCGCGCTGACCCGCAACCGCGCCGAGGCGATCGGGCCGCGCAGCGCGAACCCGCGGCGCACCAGCGCCGGGCGCCGTTCCGTCCCGGGTTCGCCGGGATCTCCGCCGACCGGCAGGGCGACCCAGTCCTCGGCGGCCAGACCGCGCTCGACGACGGCGGGTTCGCTCCACTCCGAAACCCCGTCCGCGCCGTGCACGCGCACGCGCACGCGCGCCGCTTCCCCCGGTGCCAGCGGCGACTCCGGCCACGGCCGGTAGCGGGAGTCGTCGTCGGTGACGGGCCCGTGCACGGCGACCTGGTCGCCGCGGGCGATCTCCAGCTCGTAGGCGCGCTGGGTCCACCCGTCCGGGGCGGAGGTGGTCCAGGACAGCCTCGGCGAATCCGCGCCGATGCCGAGCGGTTCCCGGTGGTTCTCGGCGGTCGGTGCGTGGGGGATGGCGCTGTCGGTCATGGCGTCGAAGTCCTTGTCGTGTCGGCTCTGACGGCGGAGGCGCTCCGGAACGATTGAAAGCTTTCAGCAAGGACCGTACGGGCTCGGCATGCGGTGGACAAGATTCGGTTCGGGCCGGAACGGGCGATCTCGGAGCGGACGACGGCTGCGCCGAATCAGCTGGACGCTTTCGTTGAGCGAGAGCGGTTCGTCCGAGTTGTTGACATCGCCCCGACCGCACCGCACCATCTCGTGAAACGATTCAAGAGTTGCTTCGGCGGCCGTGGCCGATGACCACGGGAAGCGGAGCGCCGCTCTGGTCTGGCACGTCAAAGGAGATACGCCGATGACCGCACCTTCGCTCACCGCTCGCGACTGGACCCGGTCCGCCGTCGCGGGAATGGCGTCCTACTTGGACGCGGCAGCGATCGTCTCCACCGGCACCGCGCTGGTGCTCTTCCAGGACGCCCTCGGACTCGACCCGATGCAGATCGGCGTGCTGTCGTCGCTGCTGACCATCTCGATCGCCGCCGGTGCGCTCACCGGCGGCAGGCTCGGCGACCGCTTCGGACGCCGCAGGGTCTTCTCGCTGACCATGCTGCTGCTGGCGATCGGCGCCGGCCTGCTCGCCGCGGCGGCCGGGCCGGTGATGCTCTACGTCGGCGTGGTGCTCATCGGCTACGCCTCCGGAGCCGACCTGCCGGTCTCGCTCGCCCTGATCGCCGAGGAGGCGCCACCGGGCCAGGCGGGCAAGCTCGTCGGGCTCTCCCAGGTGCTGTGGTTCTGCGGCATCATCGCCACCCAGCTGCTGAGCATCGTCGTCGGCGGCATGGCCAGCACCGGTGGGCGCATCCTGTACGGGCACGTCGCCGTCGTCGCGGTGGTCGTGCTGCTGCTGCGGTTGCGGATCCCGGAGTCGGCGAAGTGGGCGGCCTCGCGCGAGCACCTCGGCGAGCCCGGCTCGAAGGCCGGCGCGCCCGGTGTGCGCGAACTGCTCACCGGACCCCACCTGCTGCCGCTGCTCGGGCTGATCACCTTCTACTCGCTGGTCAACGTCGTGGCCAACACCAAGGGCCAGTTCGGCACCTTCCTGTTCGTCAACGTCGCGGGATCCTCGGTTTCCACGGCCGCGGCGATCGGCGCGATCACGATGGGTCTCGGCGTCATCGTCGCCCTGTGGTTCATGAAGGTCGTCGACGGGCGGAACCGCTTGCGCTGGTACCTGGTCGGTGCCGCCTGCTACTTGACCGCCATGGGGATCGTCGTGGTCTTCGGCGTCTCGCAGTGGACCCTGATCGCCTCCTCGGTCTTCGGCGCGCTGGGCGGCTCCCTGGCCTTCGAGGGCATGCTCAAGATCTGGTGCCAGGAGGCGTTCCCGACGCTGCTGCGCGCCACCGCGCAGGGCACCGTGGTCGGCGTGGCGCGCGTGGTGGCCGCCATGGCCGCGGCCGTGACGCCTTCGCTGATGACCAACGCGCCGCGGGAGACCTTCGCGGGGCTGCTCGGCGTGGTGGCCGTCGGTTTGCTCGCGGGGCTGCTCGTCGGCCGAAGCGTCCAGCGCCACAACCACTTGCGCGACGACGACGCCGCCGAGCCCGAGCTCGCCGAGGAGGGCGCCTAGGGGTTTCCGGGAGTGCGTTGTGGGGCGGTGCGGGCAGGGGGTCGTGAGACGTCCTCTGATGTAGGCCGATGCGCGGCGTCGCGGCCTACTCACAACCCGCCGCGGCGCCGGCTGGGCACTCCTGGAGAACTCCTAGTCGGTCGCGGCGCGCAGGAACGCGTCGCGCGCCTCGGACGCGGTGTGCTGCGGCCACAGCGCGTGCAGCGGGACGTGCACGGCCGGGTCCAGCTCGACCACGCGGACCCGGCCGCCCGCCGCGATCCCGGGGGAGGCGGTGACGAAGGCGACGTGCCCGGTGCCGATCACCGCGGTCACCGGCGGGGTGCCCTGGATCGGGTTGCGGTGCAGCTCGGGCTCGAAACCGGCGTTGCGGCAGTGCTCGACGAGCAGGTCGGTGTAGCCGGACCGCCCCGGATGCCCCCACACCGCGATCGGCTCGTCGGCCAGCTCGGCCAAGCTCAGCGAGTCCTGCTCGGCGAGGCGGTGCTCGGCGGCCACGGCCACGCGCAACCGCTGCCGGGTCAGCGCGCCGCGGGCCAGCCCGCGCGCCGGGGACATCGCGCGGCACAGCCCCAGATCGAGCTCGCCGGACTGCAGCTGCCCGGTGAGCTCGTCCGGGTAGCGCTGGTTGACCTGCGTGCTCAGCTGCGGGTCGGCGGCGTGCACCTGGCGCAGCAGGGCGGTGACCTCGTCGCCGGTGACGGCCGGGGTGTGCCCGATGCGCAGCGTCTCGGCCTCCCCGCGACCGATGCGCCGGGCGCGCTGCAGCGCCGAGCGGGCCACGCCGTTCAGCACGCGCGCGTCGGCGATCAGCGCTCGACCGGCGGGCAGCACCGTCACGGCGCCCCCGCTGCGGTCGAGCAGGTCCACGCCCACCTCGCGCTCCAGCGCGCGGATCGAGCTGGACAGGGCCTGCTGCGAGAGGTGCACCCGCTTGGCGGCGGCGGTGAAGGTGCCCTCCTCGGCGACGGCCACCAGGTGTTCGAGCTTGTGCAGGTCCAGGCCCACGACGTCCCTCCCGTCGACTGCTGCCGAGCCTACGCACGGGCGGGAGCGCGTGCGCGCCGCGCTCCCGCCCGATCCCCCTCCCTCAGCGGGTGGTGTAGCCGCCGTTGGGGAACATGGTCTGCCCGGTGAACCACCAGCCCTCGGTGGCCAGGAACCGGATGATCGGCGCGATGTCCTCGATCTGGGTGAGCTGGTCGCCCATCGCCTGGGACTTGTGGAACTCCACGCGCTCCGGGGTTTCCTGCGGGTAGAAGAACGGGGTGTCCATCGGGCCGGGCGCCACGGTGTTGACCGAGATGCCGCGGTCGGCGAACTCCTTGGCCGCCGCCCGGGTGAAGTGCTCCAGCGGTGCCTTGCCGCCCGCGTAGGTGGAGTACCCGTCGGTGAACGCGGCGAGCAGCGAGGTGCCCAGGCTGATGATCTTGCCGTCGTCGTTGAGCCGCCGTCCGGCCTCCTGGATGAAGAAGTAGGCCGCCTTGGCGTTGATGCCGAACATGCGGTCGTACTCCTCCTCGGTGGTCTCGAGGATCGGCTTGCGCAGCACCATCCCGGTGGTGTTGACCGCGACGTCGGCGCCGCCGAAGGAGTCGATGGCCGCGTCGAAGACCTGCCGCACGTCGGCCACCCGGGTCAGGTCGCCCTGAACCGCGATGGCCTCCGAACCGGCCTCCTTGACCGCGTTGACCGTGCTCTCGGCGGCCTCCGCCGACGCGTCGCCGTGGTAGTGCACCACGATCTTGGCGCCCTCGGCGGCGAAGGTCGTCGACAGCAGGCCGCCCAGGTTCTTGGCGCCCCCGCCGATGACCGCGACCTTGTTCTGCAACGTCTGCTGTGGCATCCCTAGCTCCTGATGGAAGTCCTCGGCGGCCGTTCCTCGACCGCACCGACGACGCTAGGAGCGGATCTCGCGCGCCGGGAAACGCGAAGGCCGAGTAGGTCCACAAGCGTGACCGATACCCGCAGGTGAGGCCCCTGAAAGGGGCGCGGCGCCGCTGCGCGGATCGTCCGCGCGGGCGACCCTCAAGTCGTTCCCGGCGACTCCAGGTCGCCGGGCGCGTGCTCCTGCAGCAGCTGGAGGAAAGCGCCTGCGGCGGGCGTGATCCCGGAGGACGACCAGAGCGCCTGGACCGTTCGCGGCGGAACCCCGGTGGTGGCCACGCTGCGCACGCCGGGCATCCGCGCGGCGGTGGCGGAGGAGACGAGGCCGACCGCGAGGCCGCGCGCGACGAGCTGCTCCAGCAGGGCCATGCTGTCGGCCTCGAAGGCGACCGTGCGCGTCGCGCCGGCCGCGGCGAAGGCCGCGTCGTTGTGCGGGCGGATTCCCGAGCCGCGCGGCATGTCGACCATGTCCTCCTCGGCCAGCATCGCCGGGTCGACCCGTGCGACGTCGGCCAGCGGGTGGCCGTGCGCGACGATGGCGACCAGCTCGTCCTGGGTGAGCACCCGACCGGCCAGCCCTCGGGGGAGCTCGCCGGGCCGCGCGTCGACGAAGACGACGTCGCAGGAGTGCTCGCGCACCTGTTGCAGCAGGTCCCGCACCAGCCGGTTGCGGAGCGTGACCCGCACCCGCGGGTACCGGTCCCGGTAGCCGGCGAGGATCGCGGAAAGGTCCACCGCGGTCAGCGGGGTGATCGTGCCGATGACCAGCTCGCCGCGCACTTCGCTGCCCGAGGCCACCGCGTTGCCGGCGGCTCGCTCGGCGGCGGCGAGCGCTTCGCGGGCCGGGCCGAGGAAGCCCTCGCCGGCGGGCGTGACCTGAACCCGGCGGCTGGTGCGCTCGAACAGCCGCACGCCCAGCTCCTTCTCCAGGCGGGCGATCTGCTCGCTGAGCGCCGATTGGACGACGAAGCAGCGGTGCGCCGCCTTGGTGAAGCTGCCGGTCTCGGCGACCGCGACGGCGTAGGCGAGCTGGCGCAGTTCCATCCGACCATCGTGATCGCCGATCGCTGTCATGGCAACAAACTGTTGGACCGATCGATCGGGAGCGCAGGAGCATCGGGGAAGGCCTGTTCACCGGTGCGCGACCGGACGCGCGAGAAATCCTGGGAAGAAGGGAAGAGGACGTGGCTTCCTCCTCGATCGAGCAACCCGCGGCGGCGCCGAGTTCGGACGTCGCGAACGGGCCCGGCCGCGGCGCGGTGCTGCTCCTGGCCGCGGCCGTCGGGCTCTGCGTGGCGAACAACTACTACGCGCAGCCGCTGCTGGCCACCATCGCCGCCGACCTGCGGTTGTCGGCCACGACCGCGGCGCTGGTGGTGACCGCGGCCCAGATCGGCTACGGCCTGGGCCTGGTCTTCCTGCTGCCGCTGGGCGACCTGCTGGAACGGCGTCGGCTGGTGTGCGGGCTGACCGCCGCCACCGCCCTGTCGCTGGCGCTGACCGCGGTCGCGCCGAACGGCGGGCTGCTGCTGCTCGGCACCGCCCTGACCGGGCTGCTGTCGGTGGCGGCGCAGGTCCTGGTGCCGTTCGCCGCGGATCTGGCCGCGCCGCACCAGCGCGGGAAGATCGTCGGCACGGTGATGAGCGGCCTGGTGCTGGGAATGCTGCTGGCGCGCACGGCTTCCGGTGCGCTGGCCGAGCTCGGCGGGTGGCGGACGGCGTACTGGGCAGCGGCTCTGGCGATGCTCGCGCTGGCCGTCGCGCTGCACCGCCGGTTGCCGCGGTACCGCGGATCCGCCGCGATGGGCTACTTCGCGCTGCTGGGCTCCACCGCGAGGCTGTTCGCCGAGGAGCCGGTGCTGCGCACCCGGTCGGCGATCGGGTTCTTCGCCTTCGCGTGCTTCGGCGCGCTGTGGAGCTCGCTGGCCTTCCTGCTCTCCGACCCCGGTCACGGCTGGTCGGACGCCCAGATCGGGCTGCTCGGCCTGGTCGGGGCGGCGGGGGCGGTGGCCGCCCACCTGGCCGGGCGGCTGGCCGACCTCGGGTGGGCCGGCCGGACCACGCTGATCGGCGGCGCGCTGCTGCTGGCCTCGTGGGGGCCGCTGTTGTGGGGAGCGCACGACCTCGCCCTGCTCCTGGCCGGGATCGTGCTGCTGGACCTGGCGCACCAGGGAGTGCACATCACCAACCAGTCGCTGATCTACGCGGTGCGCCCGGAAGCGCGGGGGCGAATCACCTCCGCGTACATGACCTGCTACTTCGCCGGTGGTGCGCTGGGGTCGACGCTGGTGGGGCTGATCTACCCGCAGCACGGCTGGCGCGGTGTGTGCCTGCTCGGGGCAGCGCTGGCGCTCGCGCTGTGCCTGGTGGGGGCGGGCGGTGCCGGAGCGGGAGGTCGAGGGCCTCGACCGCGCCCGCTGCCCGCGGTGGGGGCGGCCGTGCTGCTCGGCTGGGGCTGGCTGATGGTCGTCGCGGTGGTGCTCCGGCTGCTCCTGTGATTCGGGAACGCGCCAGGGAGATCGTCGGGGTCCGCGACGACGGGCTGCTGCGCCGTCGAACGCCCGCGCGCCACGCGGTTTCGCGCTCGACTCCGCTCGGCGGGATCGACCGACCGGTGTTGCCGGCCCCGGCGGTCTCGATCGGTGCACCGCGCCCGATCTGCTCCGGGGGCTTGTCCCGGGCGGCTGGGTGCCCTACGCTCACGCGCACCCTAAAACGTTTCAATCGGTTTCCGCGGAACTGCCCGAACGCCCCTTCGGGCAAGCCCATGAACAGGAGGACCAATGGCGGTCCGGTTCGGTAGCAAGCGAACGACCGGCTGGCGAGCGACGATCGCGGTCGCGATGTCCAACTACATCGAGGCCGGCTCGATCATCGCGATCGCCACGAGCTTGAGCCTGTGGCAGGAGCGGTTCGGGCTCGACGACCTGGCCGTCGGCCTGCTCGCCGCGTTGAGCGCGAACGCCTTCGGCGCGGCCGCGGGAGCCGCCATCGGCGGCCCGCTCTGCGACCGCTACGGCAGGAAGTTCATCTACACCTACGACCTGCTGCTGTACATGCTCGGCGTGCTGCTCGCGGTGTTCGCGATGTCGTTCGGGATGCTGCTGATCGCGTTCGTGCTCACCGGCATCGCGGTCGGCGCCGGTGTGACGGCCTCGTGGACCTACATCGCCGAGGAGGCCCCGCCCGGCCGCCGAGCCGCGCACGTCGGCACCGCCCAGCTGGCCTGGTCGATCGGGCCGATGGTCGGGTACCTGCTGGCGGTCGTGGTCGCGCCGATGGGGCTGACCGGCAGCAGGCTGATCTTCGCGCACCTCTTCGTGGTCGCCGCCATCGCGTGGTGGATGCGGCGCGGGTTGCCGGAGTCGCAGATCTGGCGCGATCGCGAATCCGCTCAGTCCGGGCGGATCTCGTTCCTCCGGAGCCTGCGCGAGCTGTTCACCATGCGCGCCAACCTGACCGCGCTGGCCCTGCTCTTCGCCGTGTACGCGCTGTGGAACGCCGTCGCCGGCCAGGCCGGGATCTTCCAGCCGCGCGTGTACGAGGCGGCGGGCTTCACCTCGGAGACCGAGCAGTACCTGGTTCAGGTCCTGCTGTGGGGTTGCACCAGCGCGGCCACCTACCTCGGCTTCATGCTGCTGGCCGACCGGGTCAGCCGCAGGTGGCTGTACTTCTCGGGTGCCGCGCTGGGCATCGTGGCCTGGGCGGCCCTGATCTACGGGCCGGCGAGCACGGCCACGCTGCTGTTCTTCGCCGTCGGCTGGGGCGTGTCCTCGGGCATCGGCGCGCAGGCCTTCTACGGCCTGTGGACCAGCGAGCTGTTCGCCACGCGCTACCGCGCCAGCGCGCAGGGCGTGCTGTTCCTGGCCGCGCGCGTGGTCGTGGGGCTGCTCAGCGTCGTGTTCCCGGTGCTGCTGACCCAGCTCGGCCTGCAGGGGCTGGGCGTGCTGATCCTCGGCCTGCTGGCCGCCTCGCTGCTGGCCGGGACCTTGTTCGCCCCGCGCACGCAGGGCAAGAGCCTGCAGCTGATCGAGCAGGAGCGCTACGGCGCGGCCGCGCCCGCGGAGCGCGCCGCGACCGGCTCCTGAGCCCGCGCGGGCCGGGTGAGCTCTCCGGAACCGAGGAGCTCACCCGGCCCGCGAAGCAGGTGCCCGGTGCGCGCGGTCGACGACGACGAGATCGATGCCGCGGGCGTGGAACGGCGCCGTGGCAGCGGTTTCCGCACCGGGGTCGGTGACCAGCGTCCACTCCGGACCGATCGGCGCGTGCGCCCGGAACGGACGGTGCCCGAGCTTGGCCGCGTGCACCAGGAGGTAGACCCGGTCGGCGCGCTGCGCCATGAGCTCCTTGAGCCGGGTCTGCTCCAGATCGGCCTCGCAGATGCCGTGCTCGGCGGTGACCCCGTCGGCGCCGAGGAACGCCCGGTCGAAGCTCATCCGGTCCAGCGCCGCCTCGGCGAGCGGACCGACGAAGCCCTGGCTGAGCTGGCGCAGCGAACCGCCGAGGCATTCGACCCGCAGATCCGCGGCGTGGGCGAGCTCCTGCAGCACCGTGATCGCGGTGGTCACGATCGTCAGATCCCGCCGGTGCGCGAGCTCGCGGGCCAGCGCGGTGGTGGTGCTGCCCGAGTCCAGCAGGATCGTCTCGCCGGGCCGCACCTGATCGGCGGCCCACCTGGCGATGGCCTCCTTGGCCCCGGCGGCCTCCCCGTTGCGCTGGCGCACCGAGGCCTCTAGCTGGCCGTCCAGCGCCATCGCGCCGCCGTAGGTGCGCGCGAGCTGGCCGGCCGACTGCAGCTGCGCGAGGTCGCGGCGGATGGTCGAGGCGGTCACCCCGAAGGCCGCCGAGAGCTCCTCGACGCTGGTCAGGCCGGAGGTGCTGGCCAGCTCCAGGATGGCGGCACGCCGCTCGCGGGCTCCCCGGGGCATCGCGTTCCTCTCGTTCACCTCGCGGCGCACAGGTTGGCCGCCTGGCGGATGGCCTCGATCATGCTATCGGCGCTGGCCTTGCCTGTTCCCGCGATGTCGAAGGCGGTGCCGTGGTCGACCGAGGTGCGGATGACGGGCAGGCCCACGGTGATGTTCACGCCGGTCTCGATGCCCAGCACCTTCACCGGACCGTGCCCCTGGTCGTGGTACATCGCCACGATCAGGTCGTACTCGCCGCGGGTGGCCAGGAAGAACGCGGTGTCGGCGGGCAGCGGCCCCTGGGCGTCGACGCCCTCGGCGCGCAGCCGCTCCAGCGCGGGGACGACCTTCCGCTCCTCCTCGCCGTGGCCGAACAGGCCGTTCTCCCCGGCGTGCGGGTTGATCCCGCACACGCCGATGCGCGGTTCGCGCACCCCGGAATCGCGCAGGGTCCGGTCGCCGCGGCGCACGGTGCGCTCGACGATTCCGGGTTCGATGGCGGCCACCGCGTCGATCAGTCCGATGTGGGTGGTCACGTGGATGACCTTCATCGCCGGGGTGGCCAGCATCATCGACACCTCCTCGGTGCCGGTCAGGTGGGCCAGGAGCTCGGTGTGCCCGGGGAAGACGTGCCCGGCGGCGTGCAGCGCTTCCTTGTTCAGCGGTGCGGTGCAGATGCCCTGCACCGCACCGCTCATCGCCAGCTCGCTGGCCACCCGGATGTAGTGGTACGCGGCGTCTCCCGCCACCGGGCTGACCGCTCCCCAGGGCAGATCGGCGGGCAGCAGGCCGAGGTCGACGACGTTGATCCGCCCCGGGGCGAAGACCGCGTCGTCGACCGAGTCGACCGCGACCACCTCGGCGTCGGCCCCGAGGACGCTCGCGGCGCGGCGCAACCGGGCCGCGTCGCCGATGACCACGGGGCGGCAGCGGGTGGCGGTGGTCTCGTCGAGCAGCGCCCCGACCGTGACCTCGGGGCCGATGCCCGCTCCGTCGCCCATGGTCACGGCGATCGCGGGGGTGGTGGAGTCACTGTTCACTTCGTCAACCTTTCGATTCCTGCGGGGCGGAGGTGTTCGACGATCCGGACGAGGCCGTCGCGCTCGCCGAAGCTGCCGGGGCGGGTCACCACGGAGGTGCCCGCGGGAGTGCTGCTGCGCACCGCGCCGTGGTGGACCTGATCGATCGGCGTCAGCGTCCGCACGTCGAGCGCGTCCAGCACCAGCCGCGCGGTCTCGCCTCCGGTGAGCACCAGATCGACCGGCCGGGGGCAGCGCTCGACCACGCGGGCTGCGGTGCTCGCCAGGCCGCGCACCAGGTCTCGCGCCTGGTCGGGGTCGACCGGTTCGGCCGCGTCGATGCTCAGCGCGGTCGGACCGCGCTCGAGCGCGACGAGCGCGCGGGACAGGGCTGATTCGCTGGTTCCCCGCCCGATCAGATCGGCGGTGCGGCAGGCGACGGTGCGCGTTCCGCGCGCTTCGGCCAGGCGCAGCTGCTCGGCGGCCTCGGGGGAGGCGGTGCCGACGACCAGCAGCAGCGGGTTCCCGCTCGCGGGTGGGGGCACCTCTACCGCCGGACGCCGCGCGGCGCGACCGATCGCGGCCGCCAGGCCGCCGGAACCGGCCAGCCGGGCCCGCTCGGGCACCGCGGCGACCACGGCGTCCAGGTCGGCGTCGGATTCCCCGTCGCAGATCGGAACCCGGCCCGCTGCGAGGCATTCGGCCAGCGCCGCGCCGAGGTCGTGCGAGCGCACCACGTCGATCGGGATGCTGCGGCAGGGCAGCGGTGCGAGCGCTTCGGCGACGTCCTGCGGCGGGCGATCGGCCTCCGCGCGCCAGGCCGTCGAGCGGTGCAGCGGGACGCCGCGCAGGTGCGCGACACCGCCGCGCACCGTCCGGTGCAGCGCGGGCAGCGCGGGTGCGACCACCAGCGGCCGGTCGGCCGCGGCGCCCAGCACGGCCGAGACGTTGCCGCGCAGCTGGGAGTCGATCTTGATGAAGACCGGGCGGGTGGCCCGGTCCAGCGCAGCGCGGGTGGTACGGCCGGCCTCGGTCGCCGCGAGCGCTCGGTTGTCGAGGTCGATCACGGTCACCTCCTGCGCGTTGTGCGCAATTGGAGGGGTATCGAGGCGGGCGAGTTCGACCGCGGTGGGCCACCCGAGCGGGCGCAGGCACGCGGCGGCCTCGACGGCCCCGGACAGGTCGTCGGCCAGGGCGAGGAGCCCTGATGAAGCTGTGTCCAGCACGTGGTGCTCCTCGTGGCTAGCTCGTCCCGATGCGCGCCGCCGATCTGCGACCAGCCTCGCGGTGCGGGGGCCACGCTAGCGCGTCTGCGCGTTTCGCGCCACAGGCATTGCGCGAAACGCGCAATCCTGCGAAGGTGATCCGCACAACGAGGCCGGGTGGCCACCGCCGTTCCCCGAGGAGTTCCCGCATGACCGTTTCGCGCTTGGAGGCGCCCGGCGTCGAGGTCCCCATGTCGTCCCTCGTGCTCGGGACGATGACGTTCGGCGACACCGTCGATGCCGCCGGAGCGGCGAGGATGCTCGACGCAGCGCTCGACGCGGGCATCACCGCGGTGGACACCGCCAACGGGTACGCCGGGGGCGAGACCGAGCGCATCCTCGGCGAGCTGCTGCCCGCCCGCCGCGACCGCGTGTCGCTCGCGACCAAGGCGGGCATGCCGCACCCGGACGCCGGGGAGCACTCGCCGCTGTCCCCGGAGGGCCTGCGCGCCAGCGTCGACGGGAGCCTGGCGCGCCTCGGCGTGGAGCGCATCGACCTGTTCTACCTGCACCAGCCCGACCGCGCCGCCCCGCTGGCCGACACGCTCGGCGAGATCGCGAGGCTGATCGAGGCGGGCAAGATCGGTGCGCTGGGCGTGTCCAACTTCGCGGCCTGGCAGATCGCCGAGCTCGACCACGTCGCCGACCAGGTCGGCGCGCCGCGCCCGGTGATCGCCCAGCAGCTGTACAACCTGCTCGCGCGCCGCGTCGAGGAGGAGTACGCCGAGTTCGCCGACACCGCGGGCCTGCTGACCGTGGTCTACAACCCGCTCGCGGGCGGGCTGCTCACCGGCAGGCACAGCTTCGAGCGCGACCCGTCCTCGGGTCGGTTCGCCGATTCCCGGCTCGCCGAGATGTACCGGAAGCGCTACTGGGACGAGCGGCTCTTCGAGGCGATCGAACGGCTCACCGCAGTGGCCGACGACGCAGGCATCTCGCTGGTCGAGCTGTCGCTTCGCTGGGTGCTCGGCAGGCCGGTCAGCTCGGCCGTGCTGCTGGGCGGGTCCAAGGTCGACCAGCTCGAGGCCAACATCGCCGCCCTGGGAGCCGGACCGCTCCCGCCGGAGGTGCAGGAAGCCTGCGACGCCGTCGGAGCGTTCCTGCGCGGCCCGATGCCCGCCTACAACCGCTGAATTCGCCACGACGAGAGGAAACTTCCGTGTCCGCAGCGGAATTCGCGCGCAAGCTGCGCGCCCGCGAGAGGGTGGTCGGGTACTGGGTGGTGCTCGACAACCCGATCGGCACCGAACGCATCGCCCGGCTCGGCTACGACTACGTCGCCGTGGACGCCCAGCACGGCCTGCTCGGCTACTCGGGGCTGCTCAACGCGATGATGGCCATCGACGCGGGCGGCCGGTCGGTCGGCCTGACCAGGGTCGAGGCGAACGATCCGGCCGCCATCGGCCACGCGCTCGACGCCGGCGCCGGTGGCGTCATCGTCCCGCTGGTCGACACCGCCGAGGACGCCCGCGCGGCGGTCAGCGCCACGCGCTACCCGCCGCGCGGACGCCGTTCCTACGGCCCGATGCGCTCGGGCCTGCGGATCGGACCGCGTCCGGCCGACGCCGACGACAGCACCGTGGTGCTCGCGATGATCGAAACCCCGCAGGGCCTGGCCAACGTGCGCGAGATCTGCGCGACCGAGGGCATCGACGGCGTCTACGTCGGCCCCTCCGACCTGTGCCTGGCCGTCGGCGGCGCCTTCCCCGGCGATCCGGCCGTGGCCGAGGAGTTCGAGCGCGCGGTCGACGAGGTTCACCGCGCCGCGGCCGAAGCGGGCATCGCGGCGGGCATCCACACGCCCGATGGCGCGACCGCTGCTCGCAGGCTGGAGCAGGGCTACACCTTCGCCAGCGTGGCCTGCGACCTGGTGCACCTGGAGCGCGCGGCGGGCGAGCACCTGGAGGCGGCGCAGTCGTGACCGAGCTGATCACGGACGGCGTGCTGCGCGCCGTCGCCGACGACCCGGTCCGCCACGAGACCTTCCTCAGCGCGGGCACCGCCCAGTCGCACGCCGCGAACCTGATGCCGCTTCCCGGCGGGGAGCTCGGCTGCGCCTGGTTCGCCGGGACGCAGGAGGGGCTCTCCGACATCAACGTCTGGTTCGCCCGGCTCGACGACGAGGGGCGCTGGAGCGAACCGGTGCAGGTCTCCGCCGATCCCGAGCGCTCCGAGCAGAACCCGGTGCTGTTCCCGACGCCCGGTGGCGAGCTGTGGCTGCTCTACACCGCGCAGCGCTCCGGCGACCAGGACACCGCCGAGGTCCGGCAGGTGGTCTCCTGCGACGGGGGCCGCAGCTGGAGCGCTCCGCGGACGCTCATCCCCGCTTCGGACACCGCGGGCGTGTTCGTCCGCCAGCCGGTCGTCGTGCTGGACTCGGGCCGCTGGCTGCTGCCGGTGTTCCACTGCGTGCGCCCGGAAACCGGTCGGTGGCGCGGGGACGAGGACACCAGCGCGGTGTTCGTCTCCGACGACCGGGGCTCCACCTGGACGCACCACGAGGTCCCGAACAGCACCGGCTGCGTGCACATGAACGTGGTGCCGCTGGCCGAGGGCGGGCTGCTGGCGCTGTTCCGGCGCCGGCAAGCCGACGCGATCTTCGCCAGCCGCTCGGTCGACGGCGTGACCTGGAGCGAACCGGAGCCCACCGAACTGCCGAACAACAACTCGTCGATCCAGGTGACCGCGCTGCACGACGGGCGCCTCGCGCTGGCGTGCAACGCCAGCAGCGCCGCCGACGCCACCGAGCGGCGGGCCTCGCTCTACGACGAGATCGACGGCGATTCGATCGCCGAACCGGGCGCGGCGGAGCCGGAGCAACCGGCAGGCACCGCGTTCTGGGGTGCCCCGCGCGCCCCGCTGACCGTGGCGCTGTCCGCCGACGGCGGCAGGACCTGGCCGGTGCGGCGCGACGTGGAGGTGGGCGACGGCTACTGCCTGACCAACAACTCCCGCGACGGGCTCAACCGGGAGCTCTCCTACCCGTCGATCACCCAGACCGCGGACGGCGATCTGCACATCGCCTTCACCTACTTCCGCCGGGCCGTCAAGCACGTGCGCGTGCCGCCGGCCTGGGTGGCGGACGGTTCCTGAGGAACCGCCGCTCCGCTGACCTTCGGCACTGCAATGGAGCAGCCATGGCACGTGAAATCAACGCAAGCGTCAAGACCGGGGCGGTGAGCCCCGCGGCCGGTCCGCCCGACACCTGGTGGGGCTTCGTCAAGGGGATGGGCCCGGGCATCGTGGTGGTGATGTCCTGGCTGGGCACCGGAGACTTCATCAGCGCCTCGGTGTCCGGTTCCACCTTCGGCTACGCGCTGATCTGGACGCTGGTGATCGCGACGGTCTCGCGGTACTTCATCGTCTCGTCGATGTCGAAGTACCAGCTGTGCAACGCGGTGGGCGACGAGACGATCCTGGACGGCTACGGCCGGATCTGGAAGGGGTTCCCGATGTTCATCGGGATCACCACCTGCGTGCTCGGCTTCGTCTACGTCTCGTTCCTGACCCTGGCCGCGGCCACCTCGATCGACGCGCTGGTCGGCGGGGTGCTCCCGCTGGGCGCCTGGGGCATCCCGCTGTGGGCGGTGGTCACCGCGGCCATGGCCTTCGCGCTGGCGTCGCGCCGCGCGGGGCACTTCCGCGGGCTGGAGATCGTCGCGCAGATCACCATGGCCGTGCTGGTGCTGTGCTTCCTGCTGGCGCTGTTCGGCACCGGGCTGGACCTGCCGAAGCTGTTCGGCGGTCTGGCCTTCAGCCTGCCGCCCGGCGAGGCCGGTTACATCACGGCCGCGAGCACCGCGGTCGGGCTCATCGGGGCCGTCGGCGGTTCCGCGGCCAACCTGCTCTACCCGTACCTGATGCACGAGAAGGGCTGGCGCGGCACCGAGTACCGCAAGCTGCAGCGCCTGGACCTGCGGTTCGGCAGCTTCGTGATGTTCGGGTTGGTGCTGGCCGTGTGGGTGGTGGCCGCCGAGACGCTGCACGGCACCGGCGAGAGCGTGTCCTCGGCCGACGGCTTGGCCAGCATGATGGAGAAAGCGATCGGCCCGGCCGGTCCGCCGATCATGTGGCTGGCGGTGTTCTTCACGGTGTTCAACAACATCGTGACCCAGCCCCGCGTGTTCGTCCGGATGTTCGTGGAGTCGCTGCACAAGAAGCGCCCGGAGCGGGTGGAGCGGATCCGCGCCAAGCGGGACCTGTCCGGGGTCCCGGACAAGGAGACCTTCTCCTACGACCCGCTGTTCTGGACCGTCCTGACGGTGATCATGACGGTGCCGATCGTGTTCTCGCTTCCCGGGATGCCGGGAATGGTGATCATCACGCTGCTCGGCAACTCGGTCAACGTGCTGACCGTTCCGGCGATCATCGTGGGGCTGATCGCCATGACCTCGAGGCGCAGCCTGATGGCCGAGGGCTACGTCAACAGGTGGTGGGAGACCGCGGTGCTGGTGCTGATCGGCGCGGTCGGCCTCTGGGCAACCTACGAGCTCTGCGCCAGCATCGTCACCTCGCTCGCGGGCTGAGCCGGGGGACGCCCCGCGCGGGGTCAGTGGCCGTGGTGCTCGTGCTCGGCGTGGCCGTCGCCGGGCGGTGGCGGCGGCACCGATGCGGGGTCCGGGGGTGCGGCCGGCGCGTGGTGGCCGGGTTCGCGGTGACCGCTGTGGTCGGCGTGCTCCTCGTGACCGGCGTGCTCGCCGTGGCTGCCGTGATCGTGCCCGAAGGCTGCGACGACGCCGGGCGCGGTGACCGCTGCGACGGCCGCGAAGGTCGCGCCGACCGCGAGGTGGTGGGCGCCCCGGGAAATCGCAGCGGGCGCGCGGGGCAGCAGCAACCACACCACGGCGAGCACGGCCACCGCCTCCAGCGCGACCGTCAGCGCGTCCGGCACGCCGACGGACTCCGGTGCCCAGGCTTCCGGGCCCAGCGGCGGCCCCCACAGCCGGGTCGTGCCCCACAGGGCGATGGTCGCGGCGTTGGCCGCGAGGCCCAGGGCGAGCAGGGGCGGGCGGGGAGCCCATATCGCGGCGGTCGCCCAGATCGCCTGGAACAGCGCGATGCTGAGGAAGAAGACGCCGTAGCCGGTCCACGCCTGCCAGTGGTCGGGGGTGACCGCCAGGTGGATCAGGCCGGCGCCGAGCGAGGCGAAGGCGGCCAGGAACCGCACCGGTCCCAGATCGGTCCTGCTGTCGGTCTGGTGCATCCGCGCTCCAAGGAGCCTGTCGGGGAAATGCGCGAAACGGGTGGGGAATGCTAAACAGGCCCGTCCTGGGGTGTCGAACCGGAAGCGCGGCCTCTGCTCGGAAAAGCGCGATGCCCGCGCCGGCGAACCGGCGCGGGCATCGGTCGCTCGCGATGTCAGCCCTGCTTGGTGGCCCCGGCTCCGTCCAGGGGCAGCAGCGGGTTGGCGACCTTGATGCCCTCCTGGTCGAACCGCTGCTTGAGCTGCGCGCGGGCGGCGCGGCCGATGGCCCACTGCGCGCCCGGCTTCGTCTTGATGATCACGCGCATGGTCACCGCGCCGTTGCCGATGCCGACCACACCGTTGACCTCGGGCTTCTCCAGGATCTGGGACTGGAACTCCGGGTCCCCGGCGAACTCGCCCAGCGCGGCCTCCATGCTGTCCTTGGCCTTGGGCAGGTCGACCGAGTAGTCCAGCGGGATCTCGATGACCGCGTTGGCCCAGTCCTGGTTCATGTTGCACACGCGCATGATCTCGCCGTTGCGCACGTGCCAGAGGTTGCCGTCGAGGTCGCGGATCTTGGTCACGCGCATGGTCATCGCCTCGACCGTGCCGACCGCGTCGCCGACGTCGACGACGTCGCCGACGCCGAACTGGTCCTCGACCATCATGAACAGGCCGGACAGGAAGTCCTGCACGAGGCTCTGCGCGCCGAAGCCGATCGCCAGGCCGAGCACGCCGGCGCTGGCCAGGATCGGGCCGAGGTTGATCCCGAACTCGCTGAGGATCATCATGAACGCCACGCCGAAGATCAGGAACGACGCGATGCTGCGCAGCACCGCACCGATGGTCTTCGCGCGCTGTTCCTGGCGCTCCTGGCGGTGGGCTTCGCTGTCCCCGTTGGACTTCATGACCACTCGGCTGGCCTTGGTCTTGGCCGCGCCGATCTTCTGCTGCGAGGAGACGATCCGCTTGATCAGCTGAGTGATCAGCCGGCCGAGGACCGCCCGTGCCAGGAACGCGATCACCAGGATGATGGCGATGTTGATGAGTCCGGAAATGAAGTTGCTGGCGTTGGTGGTGAACCAGGTGACGATCGGATTGAATTGCGCGAGGGCATTCGGCGGGCCAGCAGTTGAAACAGTTCCGGGGAGCGCGTTCAGCACGGGTTCGACCTCTCATCGGGGCTAGCAGGCGCGACCTGCGGAGTCCGGCCTGCTCTGACGGCGGACATGCTCTCAACCGGCCAGGTCGAACCGCAATCAGGCGCACCGCGAATCGCCAATCACGTTGCGTGTCGGGGGAAGTCCGCTCGGTAGTCGCGCTGGTGAGCGGGTCGCGATTCTCGGGGAATTCGAGATCGTCGGCGCAGTGCGCCATGACACAAATCCCAATCGCAGTG
The DNA here is from genome assembly GCF_042665275.1 of Saccharopolyspora griseoalba. Classification (NCBI taxonomy): domain Bacteria; kingdom Bacillati; phylum Actinomycetota; class Actinomycetes; order Pseudonocardiales; family Pseudonocardiaceae; genus Saccharopolyspora; species Saccharopolyspora griseoalba. Next base: position 292,791 of record NZ_JBHTCJ010000007.1, read on the forward strand.
ATCCGCGACCCGAGTGCCGCCGGGCAGTTCGCGCGGAAACCCATACGCCCGGTGGTTTTCCTCGCCTCTGAGCCCGCGGCCACCGCGCGGTCTTCGCTAGTGTGGTCGAGGGAACGGAGATCGCGAACGGGGAGCGAACGCGTGGGGCTTTTCAACGGGATGATGGGGAACGCTTCGAGCACCGATCTCGGGGCGGCGACCAAGGAGTTCGGGCGGCTGCTGGCTCCCGGCGAGGAGATCCAGGCCGCCTATCAGCTGGTCCGGGATTCGTTCGTGTTCACCAACACGCGGTTGATCCTGGTGGACAAGCAGGGCATGACCGGGCGCAAGATCGAGTACCACTCGGTGCCGTACCGCGCCATCACGCACTTCGCGGTGGAGACCGCGGGCACCTTCGACCTCGACGCGGAGCTCAAGATCTGGATCTCCGGTGCGCCGGAGCCGATCGCCAAGCAGTTCGGCAAGGGCGTCGACGTCTACGAGGTGCAGGCGCTGCTGAGCGCGTACGTGGCGCGATGACGAGGGCTTGACCTCGTCTCCCTTCTTTCATCAGAAGTCCCCGAGCACAGTGCTCGGGGACTTCTGATGAAAAGAGGGAGACCGCGGGCAACCCCGGGTGGGGTGCGGGCGTCTTCCGGCCAGGTCCGCCTCGAAGGCGGGCTCCAGGGGGAATCTTCGTACGCATCCAGGGGGAATTCGCATGCATCGCAGGGGGAAGCTGTGCCTGGGCACCGTCGCGGCGGCCGGAGCCGGTGCGCTGGTCTTCGGGCAGGCGGCGGCCGCGCAACCGGCTGCCGACAAGCAGGTGGTCCACGCCGACGTGGACGGCGACGGCTCGACCGAACCGGTCACCGTGCGCAAGGTCGACGACGCCACGCAAGTGATCAGGTTCGTGCTGCCGCGCGGCCCGGTCGAGACCACCGCGCCCGCGAACTACTCGGTGCTGCAACCACCGCGGGTGACCGACGTGAACCGCGACGGCGCCGCCGAGATCGCCGTGATCACCACGGCCGGGGCCAACACCGATCACTTCCAGCTGTTCAAGCACGACCCGGCCATCGGCGTGGTCGCCGTGCAGAGCGGCGGGCAGCCGTTCACCTTCCACGAGGGCGGCGGGGCCACCGCCCGGCTCGGCTACCAGTGCGAGGACCCGGGCAAGGGGCCGATGCTGCGCACCGTCCGGGCACAGTACGACAGCTCCACCGGGAAGTTCGACGGGACGACCTCGTGGTGGGTCTTCAGCGGCAACAGCACCGGCGAGTGGACCAAGGCTCCCTTCCAGGACCTGCCCGGCGACGACCCGGCGCTGAACCTGGACCCGGGTACCTGCGCTCCGTGAACGTGGTGCCCGTTCGCCGGAGGAGCCCCCTGAGCGCGGCGCCCGGAGGGCTCTTCCGGAGGACGGGCGCGCCACGACCTCGGTGAGCGCGGCGAGATGCGGTAGCGTCGGCGAAGCCCGACCAGATCGATCGAGGAGCTCCCGATGTTCTCCCTGCGCCGCACCGATTTCCACGGAGTCCGGGAGGTCGCCGGTCGGTCCGTGAAGGTCTACGCGATCAGCGCCGACGGAGCGGCGACCTCCGCCGAGGTGCTCGACTCGGCCTGCGGCACGGCCGCTTCGGTGCTGCCCGGTGGCGGTGGCAGCGGATTCGTGGTCGTGCACCGCGGCGAGGAGGCCGTGTGGTTGCTCGTGCACTGGTGGGAGGACGACATCCTCTGCCAGCGCCTGTTCCGGGACGGTCCCGGCGGCGAGTTCGTCCCGGCCGAGCCGCAGCTGTTCGCCTGCGTGTGGGAGTTGCACGTCATCGACCACGAGCGGCGCAGCTGGGCGCTGCGGGTCCTCGGGGAGGACGACGTCGACGGCTACCTCGGCGACGGCATCTCGGTGGCGGGCGGTGCCCCGCTGGTAGCTCCGTGATCGGAGAAAAGACTCGGTGCTGCGCGGGGATGGCGGACACACTGGACCGATGTCGCAAACGCCGCTGCTGCTCGCCCTCGACCTGACCGGGACGTTCGCGTTCGCGCTCAACGGCGCGCTCACCGCGGTCCGCGCGGTGCGGCTGGACATCGTGGGCGTGGTGACGCTGGGCATGATGACCGCCCTCGGCGGCGGGATCATCCGCGACACCTTGATCGACTCGCTGCCGCCCGCGACCTTCACCGACCCGCTCTACCTGGGCGTGGCCGCAGCCGGAGCGCTGGTGGCGTTCTTCCTGAGCGTGCCGCTGGAGCGCTTCACCGGTCTGATCAACGTCTTCGACGCGATCGGGCTCGGCGTGTTCTGCGTGACCGGTGCCGGCAAGGCGTTGGCGCTGGGGCTCGGTGAGGTGCAGGCGGTGCTGCTCGGGGCGCTCACCGCGGTCGGCGGCGGCACGCTGCGCGACGTGGTCATCCGCCGCGTCCCCTCGGTGCTGACCAGCGATCTCTACGCGGTGCCGGCGCTGGTGGGGGCCGCGCTGACGGTGGCCGCGGTGCGGCTGGAGATCTACGGCCCGGTGACCGCGCTCGCGGCCGCGGCGGTGTGCTTCGCCATCCGCATGGTGGGGGTGCGCTACAACCTGGGCGTCCCGGCCGCTCCTGGACGCACCGACGAGGAGCGGCGCCGCGACGACGGCAGGCACACGGACGGGTGACGCGCAGGCGGGTGGAACGACGCCTCGACCTCAGTCCGGATCGCTTCGGTGCTGCCACAGCCAGGTGATGCTGAGCGCGAACGACCACGCCAGGGCGATCAGCGCGAGCGCGGTGAGCACCTCCGGCCAGGGCGGTGGGAGCACGGTGGCGGCGACGACCACGAGGACCACGCCCTGGGCCGCGGCCACCGCCTTCGCCGAGCGGCGGGACGGGAGCTGCCCGCGCAGCCAGGGCAGCAGCCACCCGGCCGCGGCGAAGGCGTAGCGCATGGCGCCGATCGCGAGCACCCACCAGCCGACGATCGCCGTCGCGTGCGCGCTGAGCACCAGCAGCAGGAACGCGTCGACCTCCATGTCGAAGCGGGCGCCGAAGGCCGAGACCGTCCCGGTCGACCGCGCGATGCGTCCGTCGAGGGCGTCGAGCACCAGCGCGATCGTGGCGATCGCGACCAGCGCTCTGGCCGAAGTGGCGCCGGTGGCGAGACCATCGGAGGCGAGGGCCGCGCAACCGCCGCCCAGCGCGGCCCGGATGGCGGTGACCAGGTCGGCGGGGCCCAGGACCGGCAGGCCGCAGCGCCGCGCCCCGCGGGCCACGATCAGCAGGAGGACCACCAGGTGGAGCGCCCCGACGACGAGCCCGACCCGGCCCAGCCCGGCTCCGGCCAGGACCGCCAGCAGCGCTACCTGGCCGACGCCGACCGCGGCGAGCTGCCTGCCGGTGCTCCAGGAGGGCGCGACGTGCGCGGACCGGCAACCGACCATGACCATCACGCTGCCAGATCCGGCGGCGGCGCACCGCCTGACCGGGCCTTCTGGCTGGCCGAGCCAGGGCGCGGCGAGCTCCGCGAGGTCGACCTCCCGCCGAGGGGACCGGGAGAGGTGCTGGTCCGCACCTTGCACAGCGGGGTGAGCCGGGGGACCGAGGGCCTGGTCTTCCGCGGCGGGGTGCCGCCCGACCAGCACGAGCGCATGCGCGCTCCGTTCCAGGAGGGCTCCTTCGACGGGCCGCTGAAGTACGGCTACCTCAACGTCGGCCTCGTGGAGGAAGGACCGGATCGCCTGGTGGGGCGCGTGGTGTTCTGCCTCTACCCGCACCAGACCCGCTACGTCGTCCCCGCCGAGTCGGTGACCCCCGTCCCGGAGGGCGTGCCGCCCGGCCGAGCCGTGCTGGCCGGCACGGTCGAGACGGCGGTCAACGCCCTGTGGGACGCGGCGCCGCTGCTCGGCGACCGGATCAGCGTGGTCGGCGCCGGGCAGGTCGGCTGCGGCGTGGCGGTCCTGGCGGCGCGCATCCCCGGAACCCGAGTCGAGCTGGTCGACGTGGACCCGGCGCGGGCGGCGATCGCCGAGCGGATCGGCGCGGACTTCGCCTCGCCCGCGGAGGCCAGCGGCGAGCGCGATCTCGTGGTGCACACCAGCGGCACCGGTGCCGGGCTGAGCCGGTCGCTGGAGCTGCTGGCCGACGAGGCGACCGTGCTGGAGCTGAGCTGGTACGGCGACCGGACCGTCGAGGTGGGCCTGGGCGGCGACTTCCACTCCCGCCGGTTGTCGGTGCGCAGCAGCCAGGTCGGCGCGGTCGCACCAGCGCGTCGCGGTCGGCGCAGCCACGCCGACCGGCTCGCGCTGGCCCTCGACCTGCTCGCCGACCCGGTGTTCGACGCGCTGATCGGCCGCGAGGTCCGGTTCGAGGAACTGCCCCAGGAGATGTCCCGGATCGCCTCCGGAGCCCTGGCGGTTCGGGTCGACTACGGGGAGGATCCCCGGTGAGGAGCGAGCATTGTTCAGCATCACCGTCCGCGACCACTTCATGGTCGCGCACAGCTTCCGCGGCGAGGTGTTCGGTCCCGGGCAGCGCCTGCACGGAGCGACCTACGTCGTGGACGCCACCTTCCGCCGCCCGGAACTCGACGCCGACGGGATCGTCGTCGACATCGGTCGGGCCGGGGCAGCGCTCAAGGAGGTGCTGGCCGAGCTGGACTACCGCAACCTCGACGAGGAACCGGCCTTCGCCGGGGTCAACACCTCGACCGAGTTCCTGGCCAAGGTGGTCGCCGACCGGCTCGCCGAGGCGGTGCGGGCCGGCGAGCTCGGAACGGGCGCGCGGGGGCTGACCGGGATCGCGGTGTCGCTGAGCGAATCGCACGTGGCCTCGGCCTGCTACGAGCGGGAGTTGTGATGGCCAGGGCGTTGGACTTCCTGGTCCCGGACGACGTCGACGATCCGATGCGCCCGAGCGGCGGCAACGCCTACGACCGCAGGCTCCGCGACGGGTTGCGGGCCGCGGGATGCCCGGTGAGGCAGGTCGGGGTGGCCGGCGAGCGGGCCGCGGCCGAGCTCGCCCGGGCGCTGGCCGAGATCCCCGACGGTGGGGCGGTGCTGGTCGACGGCTTGCTCGCGGACGCGGCGCCGCAGGAGCTGCTGCCGCACACCGCGCGCCTCGACGTCGTGCCGCTGGTGCACGTCCCACCGGGGGAGGAGCGGGGCACGGCCGTCCACCCCGACGTGCGCGCCCTGCTCGCCGCGGCCCGCGCGGTGGTGGTCACCAGCCGGTGGACCGGTGAGCGGCTGCGCGAGCACGGCGTCGACGCGGCGTCGCTGGTGCTGGCCCGGCCCGGGGTCGATCGAGCGCCGCTGGCGGCCGGTACCGACGGCGCGACGAGCCTGCTCGCGGTCGGTTCGCTCACCCCGGCCAAGGGCCAGGACGTGCTCGCCGACTCGCTCGCGCGGCTGGCCGAACTGCCCTGGACCTGCCGGATGGTGGGACCGCGATCGCGCGACCCGGGGTTCGCCGGCGAGCTGCGCCGGGCGATCACCGCATCCGGGCTGGCCGGTCGGATCGGCCTGCGCGGGCCGCAGGGGACCGCGGACCTGGAGGCCACCTACGCGAGGGCCGATCTGGTGGTCGTGCCCTCGCGGACCGAGGCCTACGGCATGGTCGCGACCGAGGCGCTGGCCCGCGGAATCCCCGTCCTGGCAACGCGGACCGGCGGCACCGGCGAGGCCTTGGGCGAAGCCGCGATGCCCGAGCTGCTCGCCGAGCCGGGCGACCCCGCCGCCCTCGCCGACGCGCTGCGGCGGTGGTTGGAGGACCCCGGCTTGCGCGCGGAGGCCCGCCGCCGGGCGGGAGCGCGGCGCGCGACCCTGCCGACCTGGACGACCGCGGTCGCGGCCGTCGGCGCGGTGCTGCGGCGACTGCTGGAGCCCGAAACCGGCGAAGCGCGCGGCGCGCCGTCCGCCGCGAATCCGCGCCGCGCTCGGGAGGAACCGCGATGACGCGCGTGGATTCGGCGGTGTGCTCGCCGGAGTGGCTCGCCCTGCGGGAGGAGGCCGATGCCGCGGCCCGCTCCACCGAACTGGTCGCGCACCTCGCGGGCCTGTCCGGAACGGCGCGCGATCTCGGCTCCGGCACCGGGGCGATGACCCGCTGGCTGGCGCCGCGACTGCCCGGCATCACCGAGTGGGTGCTGCAGGACAGCGACCCGCGGCTGCTGGCGCGGGCCGCGCAGGACTGCGCCGCTCCGGTCACCGCGCTGCACGCGGACCTCGCCGAGCTGCGCGCCCGCGATCTCGCCGCGACGGCGCTGGTGACCTCCTCGGCGCTGCTCGACCTGCTCACCGCCGAGGAGCTCGACGCGATCGTCGCGGCGTGCCTCCAGGCCGGGTGCGCGGCGCTGCTGACGCTCAACGTCACCGGGGAGGTCGTCTTCGAACCCGCCGAACCGCTCGACCGGGAGTTCGCCGCCGCCTTCAACGACCACCAGCGCCGGACCGTCGCGGGTCGCCGGTTGCTCGGACCCGACGCCGGCGGGCGCGCTGCCCGGGCGCTCGCCCGCGGCGGCGCGGCGCTGACCTGGCCCAGCCCGTGGCGGTTGGGTTCGGCGCGGCCGGAGCTGACCGCGTCCTGGCTGGACGGTTGGCTGGGCGCGGCCTGCGCGCAGCGCCCCGAGCTCGCCGCCCACGCCGAGGCCTACCAGCACCGGCGCCTGGACGAGTGCGCGGCCGGCCGGCTCGTGGTGACCGTGGGGCACCTCGACGTGCTCCACCTGCCCGCCGGAGGGCGCAGATGAGGGGCCGGGCCTGGGTCGGCGGCGCGCTCGCGGCGGCCGTGCTGGTGCTGCTCGCCGAGCGGCTCGGCACCCGCGCGGTGCTGTCCGGCCTGCGCTCGCTGGATCCCGGCGCGATCATCGCCGCCCTGGCGCTGGGCGCGGTCGCCGCGCTGGCCACCGCGACGCGCTGGCGACTGGTCGCCCGGGCGCTCGGCGCCCCGGTCCCGATGCCCGCGGCGCTGGCCGACGTCTACCGCGCGCAGCTGGTGAACTCGGTGCTGCCCGCCGGGCTGGTGGGCGACGCGCACCGCGCGATCGCCCACGGGTTGCCCGGCTCCGGCGGCCGGGCCGGGTTCCGAGCCGTGGTCGTGGAACGCGTGGGCGGGCAGGCCGTCGTGGTGCTGGCCGCGCTGCTGCTGATCGCCGGTTCGGCGGGTGCGGTGGGAATCGGGTTCGCCCTGGTCGTCGCAGCGCTGGCCGCCGGCGCGCTGTCCAGGGGACGAGCGGGGGCCGGTCGGCGCGCCCGCCCGGGCGCGCGCGGCTGGTGCGCGGACGCGCGCACCGCGCTGCTCTCCCGCGCCTGCGGTCCGGGAGTCGTGCTGCTATCGCTGCTCGCCCTGACCTGCCACTTGGGGATGTTCGTCCTCGCCGCCAGGGTGGCCGGGGCCGAAGCACCGCTGGGACAACTGCTCCCGCTGCTGACCGCCGGGCTGCTCGCCATGTCGATCCCGCTGAACATCGGCGGGTGGGGCCCCCGCGAGGGCGTGACCGCCGCTGCGTTCGGCGCCGCCGGGCTGGACCCGGCAGCCGGGTTCGCCGCCGCCGTGCTCTTCGGCGTGCTCGGCCTCGTCAGCTGCTTGCCCGGTGCGCTGGCCCTGGGCCGGTCCTGGGACGGCAACCGGACCCGTTCCCGTCGGAGAGGACGACATGACGACCACCAACCCGCCCGCGGATGACGCCGTCGCAGCTGCTGCCGAACTGGTCGGCGCGATCCGGGCGCACCCGGGGCGCCCGCACGTGGTCCTGAAGTACGCGCAGACCCTCGACGGCCGGATCGCGGCCACCGGCGGGGACGCGAAGTGGATCAGCTGCGAGCGGGAGCGGGTCATCTCGCACGCCGTCCGGGCCCGGTGCGACGCGGTGCTGGTGGGCTCGGGCACGGTCGCCAGCGACGACCCGAAGCTCAACGTGCGCCTGGTCGAGGGGCGGTCGCCGCTGCGCGTGGTCCTCGACAGCGCGCTGCGCACGTCCTGCGACGCCCAGGTGCTCGGCGGCGGGCCGCCCACCGTGCTGGTGACCACGGCGCGGGCCGCGACCCGGGACCGGCAGCGGGTCCGGCGGGCGGGCGCCGAGGTGTGGGAGGTCCCCGCCGGGCCCGATGGCGTCGACCTGCCGGCCGCGCTGGCGGCGCTGCGCGACGCCGGGGTGGGGGCGCTGATGGTCGAGGGCGGCGCGCGGGTGCTCACCTCGATGCTGCGCGCCGGCCTGGTCGACCGGGTCGTCACCGGCATCGCCCCGCGCATCCTCGGCGCGGGCGTCGAAGCGATCGGCGATCTGCACAACCGCCGCGTGGCCGACGGGATCCCGCTGCGCCGCGCCTGCGTCCAGGTCGTCGAGGACGACGTGCTGGTCGCCTACGACGTTGGCGCGGGCGGCCCGGCCTGAAACCGCGGACCCGGGCGATCTCAGGCCGAGCTCCCGGCGCCCCAGTACCACTCGCGGATCTCCGGGAGGTCTTGCCCGGTCTCGCGGACGTGGTCGTGGTGGGCGGTGAGGCGTTCGAGCAGGTGCTCGCGGAGGTGCCCGAGGCGGTCTGCGCAGCGCGGCACCTGTTCGAGCGCGGCCAGCGCCAGGTGGTAGCGGTCGACGTCGTTGCGCACGCACATGTCGAACGGCGTCGTGGTGGTGCCGTGCTCGTGGAAGCCGTGCACGTGCCACCCGTCGTGGCCGGGGCGCCGGTAGGTCATCCGGTGGATCAGCCACGGGTAGCCGTGGTAGGCGAACACCACCGGCACTCCCGGCGGGAACACCGCCGCGAACGCGCTGTCGCTGATCGCGTGCGGGTGGTGCCCCTCGGAGAACAGCCGCGCCAGGTCGACCACGTTGACCACCCGCACGCGCAGGTCGGGCTCCAGCCCGAGCAGGATCTCCACCGCCGCCAGCACCTCCTGGGTGGGCACGTCGCCGGCGCAGCCGAGCACGACGTCGGTGCTGCCCTCGAGATCGCTGCTCGCCCAGCTCCACACGCCCAGACCGCGTTCGCAGTGCGCCCTGGCCCGCTCGATCGAGAGGTACTGCAGGGCGGGCTGCTTGCCCGCCACGATGACGTTGATCAGCTGCGCGGTGCGCAGGCAGTGATCGGCCACCGACCGCAGGCAGTTCGCGTCCGGCGGGAAGTAGGTGCGCACCACTTCCGGGCGCTTGTTGAGCACGTGGTCGACGAAACCCGGGTCCTGGTGCGAGGAACCGTTGTGCTCCTGGCGCCACACGTGCGAGGTGAGCAGGTAGTTCAAGCTGGGAACCGGACGTCGCCACGGGATCTGCGAAGCGGTGTGCAGCCACTTCGCGTGCTGGGCGACCATCGAGTCCACGATGTGCGCGAAGGCCTCGTAGCTCGACATCAGCCCGTGCCTGCCGGTGAGCAGGTAGCCCTCCAGCCAGCCCTGGCAGAGGTGCTCGGAGAGGACCTCGAAGACCCGCCCGTCCGGCGCGAGGTCGGTGTCGGTGTCCTGCACCGGCAGCTGCCACCGGCGGCCGGTGGCCCCGAAGACGGCGTCCAGCCGGTTGGAGCTGTGCTCGTCCGGCGCGAACAGCAGGAAGTTGCGCTGCGGGGAGTTGAGCTCCACGGTCTCGCGCAAGTACTCGCCGAGCGCCTTGGTCGCCTCGCCGAAGCCCCGACCGGGTTCGGCGACCTCGACCGCGTGCGCGCGCACGTCGGGCAGCCGGAGCCCCCGCTGGGCGGCGCCGTGCGCGGCGGGGGAAGCGCTCATCCGGTGCTCGCCGCGCGGTGACCAGGACCGCACGCCCTCCACCGGTGCTCCGCTGTCCAGGAACAGCTCCTCCGGGCGGTAGGAGCGCAGCCAGTCCTCCAGCAGCCCCAGGTGCTCCGGGTTCTCCCGCACCGAGGTCAGCGGGACCTGGTGCGAGCGCCAGTGGCCCTCGATCGGCAGCCCGTCGGCCTCGGGCGGACCGGTCCAGCCCTTCGGGGTGCGCAGCACGATCAGCGGCCACCGCGCCTGCCCGGATCCCGGCGCGGTCTTGCGCACCTCGGTGATCAGGTCCACGACCTCGTCCAGCGCCCGCGCGTAGTCCTGGTGCACCTGCTCCGGGTCGTCGCCGGCGACCTCGATCGGCTGCCAGCCGTGCGAGCGCAGCAGGGTGAGCAGCTCGGGGCGGGGAAGCCGGGAGAGCACGGTGGGGCTGGCGATCTTGTAACCGTTGAGGTGCAGGATCGGCAGCACCACGCCGTCGGTCCTCGGGTTGAGGAACGCCGGGGCGTGCCAGCTCGCGGCCAGCGGCCCGGTTTCGGCCTCGCCGTCGCCGATCACGCACGCCACCAGCAGGTCCGGGTCGTCCAGCGCCGCCCCGGTCGCGTGCGCCAGCGAGTAGCCGAGCTCGCCGCCCTCGTGGACGGATCCCGGCACCTCGGGCGAGGCGTGGCTGGAAACCCCACCGGGGAAGGAGAACTGGCGCAGCAGCGCGCGCAGGCCGTCGACGTCCTGCGCCACGTCCGGGTAGAGCTCGGAGTAGGTCCCCTCCAGCCAGGCGGCGGCGTTGAGCGCCGCGGCGCCGTGCCCGGGACCGGTCACCAGCATCACCCGCAGCCCGCGCTGCACGATCAGCCGGTTGAGGTGCGCGTAGGTCAGCGTGATGCCCGGAACGGTGCCCCAGTGCCCCAGCAGCCGGGACTTGACGTGCTCGGGCCGCAGGGGTTCGCGCAGCAGCGGGTTGTCCAGCAGGTAGATCTGCCCGGCGGCGAGGTAGTTCGCCGCCCGCCACCACGCGTCCACGCGGCGCGCCTCGATCGGCTCGGGCGAGCGGAGGTCGTGCTGGCGGGGGAAGGGTTCGGTCTCGGCGGTCATCGGCGGCTCACTTCGCGGGGACGACCGCGACCGGGCAGGGCGCGCGGTTGACGATGCCGTGGCTGACCGAGCCGAGCAGCGCGCGGCGCACCGCTCCCCGGCCGTGGCTGCCCACCACCAGCAAGCTCGCGCCGCGGGCCTCGCCGAGCAGCGTGCCGACCGGCTCGGCCGCGGTGACGACCCGGCGCACCTCGACGGTCGGGAACTCCTCCTGCCAGCCGGCGAGCGCCTCGGCGAGCACGACCTCGGACTTGTCGCGGATCTCGCCCCACTGCAGCTCCCACTCGTCGAGCACGTCGAAGGGGTTGAACGGCACGTCGCTCCAGGAGTGCACGGCCACCAGCTCGCCGCCGCGCTGCGCGGCGGCCTCGAAGGCGTAGCCCACGGCTCGGCGGCTCACCCCGGAACCGTCCACGCCCACCACCACGGGGCCGTCGGGGGGCGAGTCCTCGCCGCGGACCACCACGACCGGCGCCCCCGAGCGGCGGCTCAGCAGCTCCACCGCGGTGGCGCCCAGCGGGTGGGAGTCCCGGCCCACCTTCGGGCCGCCCAGCACCAGCAGCTCGGACTCGGCGGCGATCTCGCCCAGCGAGCGCGCCGGATCGCCCATCGGGAGCCGGACCTCGACGACGAGGTCGGGATCGGCCTGCTGGAAGCGCGCCCGCAGCGCCTCCATCTCGCGCTGCAGCGCGCGTTGCAGCGGTTCGGTGACCTGCTCCTCGCCCGGCACCCGGATCGGCACGAAGTCCTCGAACGGCCAGGACAGCACGTGCAGCAGCAACAGCGGCCGGCGTCTGCGCGCGGCTTCGCCAGCGGCCCACTGCGCCGCCCGGCGCGAGGAATCCGAGAGGTCGAATCCGGCGACGACGGGATCGCGGAGCCCTTCAGCCATGTTCCTCACCTCGTCGGCCTGCTCGGGTGCGTCCGGTCCACGGGGTACCCGAGATGCGGCGATCCATTCAGCGGGCCGGTAGCCCGAAGGCGTGGCGGTCAGGGCCGCAGGGCGTCGCGCGCGTCGCGCGCCAGCTCGAGGTCCTCGCGGGACTCCACCACCAGCACCGCAGCGCCGGTGCCCGGTTCGCTGACCAAGCGGTCGCCGCTGCCGAAGAGGAGCTCGCGGTCGACGGTGAGGTCGAGCGGGGCGAGCCCGTCGAGGATCTCGCCGAGCAGCCCGGGCTGGTTCTCGGCGACCCCGCCGGTGAACGCGATCGCGTCGAGTCGGTCGAGGCTCATCGCGCAAGAACCGATCTCGCGGCGGAGCCGGTGGGTGAACACGTCGATCGCCAGCGCGGCGTCCCGATCGCCGCGGGCGCGCGCGGCGAGCACCTCGCGCACGTCGCCGCTGGTGCCGCTGAGCCCGGCCAGCCCGGAGCGGTGCTGCAGCGCGTCGGCGAGCGCGGCCAGGTCGACCTCGCCGGAGTCGAGCAGGTGCAGCAGCAGGCCGGGATCCACCGACCCCGAGCGGGTCGACATGACCGCGCCCTCCAGCGGGGTGAAGCCCATCGAGGTGTCCGCGCTGGTGCCCCGCCGGACGGCGGTGACCGACACGCCCGAACCGATGTGGCAGCACAGCATTCGCACCTCCCCGGGGTGCACGCCCAGCACGTCCGAGGTGTGCCGCAGCGCGTACCGGCAGGACAGCCCGTGGAAGCCGTGCCGGGTGAACCGCTCGGACCAGGTGCGGGGCAGCGCGTAGCGGGCCGCGGCCTTCGGCAGCCCCCGGTGGAAGGCGGTGTCGAACGAGGCCACCACCGGCACGTCCGGCAGCACCGAGCGCGCGGCGCTGGCCACGCCGAGCGACAGCGGCTGGTGCAGCGGAGCCAGCGGGGTCAGCCGCGCCAACCGCGCCAGCAGGTCGTCGTCGACCAGCTCCGGCCGAGCTCGCGAGCCACCGTGCACGAAGCGCACGGCCACGGCGTCGGGATGTCCCCAGCGCCGCACCGCGTCGTCCACCGCGCGCTCGTCGGAGGACTCGTCGGCGCCGGGCCAGGACGCCGAGTCGTGCGCCACGCCGCGCTCCACGAGCGTGCCCTTCATCCGCGACGACCCCGGATTGAGCGCGAGCACCCGCATCGGATCACCGACCCCCGCTAGACGCGAAACCGACACCGCGCATTCTCCGGGCCGGGGCCGGGCTCGGCAGCGCCGCGCACCCGCCGATCAGGGGTACCAGGTCGGCTCGGGCAGTTCGCCGAGCAGCGCGTTGCGCCCGACCTCGAGGCGCTTGCAGGCCACCGGGTCGTGCTGGCTGTGCGCGCGCAGGTCGCGCCAGCAGATGTCCGGCCCGACGTCGATGACCCGTTGCTCGGCCGCGGCGACGAGCACCGCCAGCTCGCCGCCGCGCTGCTCGATCAGCGACTCCCGGTGATGACCGGAACGGCGGACATGACTTGCTCCTCAGCTCTCCGGGATCGGGTGCGGGCGGTGGCCCGTCGTCGGCGCGGGACGGCGGGGAGGTTCATCGGGCGCTCACCACCTGGTGGTCGTACCGCCGGTCCACGAAGTCGGCGAAGCGGAACGGCGTCGTCGGCAGCACGCGCGCCGCGACGAAGGCGTCGGCCAGCTGCTGCTCGGAGGCGATCAACCGGTCGTCCAGCGGGATCGGCAGCTGGTGGCGCCTGCGCGCCGCGCGCAGCGTGATCTCCTGCGGCAGACCGGTTTCCGCGCTCCAGGCCCGCGAGCGCTGCTCGGGGTGGGCCGCGTTGAAGCGCTGGGCGCGGGCCAGCCGCGTGACGAAGTCGGCGATGGCGGCGTTCTGCCCCGCGTCCTCCAGGGAGTCGTGGGCCGCGACCTCGAAGGAGCAGCCGTTCGCGGTGCCGCGGCCGTCGACGAGCACGCGGGCACCCCGCTCCAGCTCGGCCTGCGCGGTGTAGGGGTCCCACACCGCCCACGCGTCGAGCCTGCGCTGGGTGAACGCCGAGTACGCCTCGGCGGGTTGCATGAACGAGAGGTCGACGTCGTCGAGCGGGATGCCGGCCGCGGCGAGGACGTTGAGCACGTTGCCGTGCGCCGAGCTGCCCTTGGCCACTCCGATCCGCTTGCCGCGCAGGTCGCCGACCGCGCGCAGCGGTGATCCGGGCAGGACCAGGATCGCGTCGGAGACCGGATCCTGCTGCGCCGCTGAGACGATCGAGAGATCGGCGCGCGCGGCCGCGGCGAACAGCGGTGGGGTGTTGCCCACGCCGCCGACGTCGACGGCGCCCGCGGCGACCGCCTCCAGCAGCGGTGGACCGGAGGTGAACGTGGACCACTCGACGCGGTACGGGGTCTCCAGCAGGTTCGCCGCGCTCAGCAGGGAGCGCTGGTTGCCCTTCTGGTCGCCGACCCTGAGCACCGCACCGGAGAGCCGATCAGGCGGGACCGGAGGCGGGACCGAGGCCCGTCGCGGTGCCGAGGTGGTGCGCCCGCAGGACGCGAGCAGGACGGTCGACAGGGCCGCACCGGTGGTCTGCAGGAATCGCCTACGCCGCACGGGTTTCCACCCCCAGGTCGTCGAGCACCCGATCGCGCAGCGCGGAGAGCTCGCGCTCGTCGCCGGGGCGCGGGTGTTCGGCGGAGATGCGGCCGTCGGCCAGCACCAGGGTCCGATCCGCCAGCGTCAAGGCCTCCTCGACGTCGTGGGTGACCAGCAGCACCGCGGGCCGGTGGTCGCGCCAGAGCCCTTGGACCAGCCGGTGCATCGACGCTCGGGTCAGCGCGTCCAGCGCGCCGAAGGGCTCGTCGAGCAGCAGCAGCTGAGGTTCGCGCACCAGCGCCCTGGCCAGCGAAACGCGTTGCGCTTCACCGCCGGAGAGAGTCAGCGGCCAGGACTTCTCGTGCGCGGCCAGGCCCACCTCGCCGAGCGCGCGGCGGGCCACCTCCGCGGGGTCGTCGGCGCGCAGGCCCAGCCGGACGTTCTCGCCGACCGAGCGCCACGGCAGCAGCCTCGGTTCCTGGAAGGCCACCGACACCGAGCTCGGGAGCCCCGCGCGCCCCTCGTGCTGCGCGTCCAGGCCGGCCAGGATCCGCAGCAGGGTGGACTTGCCGGAGCCGCTGCGGCCCACCAGGGCCACGAACTCACCCCGGTCGATCCCCAGGTCCAGGTGGTCCAGGACCGGGCGGCCGTCGAACCGCTTGACCAGATCGCGCACGATCACCGCACCGCGTCGAGCCGCCATCGCAGCGCCCTCCTCTCCAGCAGGCGCACGAGCGCGTCGGTGAGCAGGCCCAGCGCCGCGTAGACCAGCAGGCCGAACACGATGACGTCGGTGCGCAGGAACTCTCGCGCGTTGTTGATCAGGTAGCCGATCCCGGTATCGGTGTTGACCTGCTCGCCGATGATCAGCGACAGCCAGGCGACGCCCAGGCCCTGGCGCAGGCCGATGAGGACGTTCGGGAGCGCCGAGGGCAGCACGACGTGCCGGATCCGCTGGGCTCGGGTGAACCCCAGCACCGAGGCGGCTTCGAGCAGCTTCGGGTCGACGCCGCGGATGGCGCCGTGGACGTTGAGGTACATCGGGAAGACCACGCCGAGGGCGACCAGGGCGATCTTCGGCGCCTCGCCGATGCCGAACCAGAGGATGAGCAGCGGCACCAGGCCCAGGTGCGGCAGGGTGCGCAGCATCTGCAGCGGCGGGTCCAGCAGGTCGTTCCCCCAGCGCGCCAGCCCGGCGAGCAAGCCCGCAGCGAGCCCGAGGGTCACGCCGAGCAGCGCGCCGAGCGCCACCCGGCTCAGCGACACGGCCAGGTGCGGGCCGAGCTCGCCGCTGATCACCAGCTCCCACCCGGAGCGCAGGATCACGTCGGGAGCGGCGAGCTTCTCCGGCGGGACCAAACCGGTGCCGCTGACCAGCTGCCAGATCCCCAGCAGCGCGATCGGGCTGATCCAGCGGCGCAACTGCCTCGGGTGCGGCGGTTTTCGTCGTGGTGGTGGGTCGGGATCGGTCGCGCGCGGGACCTGGGCGGAAACCGCCTGGGGCGCGGTGGACGTGGACATCTTGCCTCCCCGTGGAGAAGGGCCGCGTGGGCCGAAGAGGGCAGGGCGGAGCGATCGCCGCGGTGGTCGGCGACGGGGGAGAAGCGGGGTGCGGTCTGCCGGCTGCGGTCGGCTCAGGAGTCGCGACAAGCGCAGGAGGCGACCCGCAGGAGGTCGATGTGCGCGCGCTGGACGAGCAGCCGACGGGAGAACATGACCTGATCGAAGCAGCCCCTCGACGCCCCGTCAACGAACTTCCACATTATGGGATGCTTTCCCATAGGTGTTGTTTGACCAGTTCAGGGGGTTCGGCGGGTTGAGGTCCCGCGCATGACGACGCCCCGGCCGATGGCCGGGGCGTCGTCATGCGCGGTGTTCACCCGGGTGGGATCCGAGGGCCGGTGTGCAGCAGCGGGTCGCGCTCGCCCGAGCCCTCGTGCTGGTTCGAATCCGGGAGTCGGCGGGCGAACGCGTCGCGCGCCCGCTTGGCCAGCGCCCGCAAGCGCTCCATCGCTCTCACCCCTCAGCTCTCGCGGTGATCGGCCAGGAGCTGTTCAGAAGTCGCTTCGCTCGGCGGTTTCCAGTGGGAGGACCCGAGCGACTGCCGGCGTCAGTCCCACGCCTGAAACGGCGGCTCCCCGAACAGCACCCATCGTTCCTCGCACTGCATCGGGACGTCGGATGAGGTGGTGGTCGAAACCTCCTCTCCCGAAACGCTCTTCGCTCGCACCCGCCGGGTCGTCCGGTACCGGGCGGTGTTAAACCCGCAGCGGGGAGCTCACCCGGCGATCGACTCGCGCAGCGCGGGCAGCAGCTCGGCGCGGGCGAAGTCGAAGAACCGGTCGGCGTCCTCGCCGATCCCGATCTGCACCAGCGCCACGTCGGTGAAACCGGCCTCGCGGTAGTTCGCCACCGACTCGACGATCTCGTCGACGCCCGGCCCGCACGGGATGGACGAGGTGATGTCCTCCAGCCGCACGTACCGCGTCGCGGAGTCGAAGGCCGCGGGCCCGGGCAGCTCGGCGTTGACCTTCCACCCGCCGGAGAACCAGCGGAACTCCTCCCAGGCGCGCTTCGCGGCCGCGTCGCGGTCCGGGCCCCAGCAGACCGGCTGCTGGCCGAACTTGCGCGCGCCCGGACCGACCGCCGCGTCCCAGCCCCGGCACAGCCCCGGATCGGGCTGCACGGCGATCATCGAGTCGGACAGCGGCGCGAACCGCTCGATCGACTGCGCGCCGGAGACGGCGGTGGCGATCGGGACGCGCTGCTCGGGCAGGTCCCAGAGCTTCGCCGAATCCACCCGGTAGTGCTCGCCCGAGAAGTTGACGTAACCGCCGTCGAACAGGGAACCGATGATCCGCAGCGCCTCGCCCAGCATCTCGTGGCGGACGTTGACCGGCGGCCAACCCTCGCCGATCACGTGCTCGTTGAGGTTCTCGCCCGCGCCGACGCCGAGCGCGAACCGGTCCTGGGACAGCAGCGCGGTGGTCGCGGCCTTCTGCGCCACGACCGCGGGGTGGTAGCGCATGATCGGCGCGGTCACGAAGCTCATCAGGTCCATCCGCTCGGTGACCTGCGCGACCGCCCCCAGCACGCTCCACGCGTACGGCGAGTGCCCCTGCGGGGCCAACCACGGGGAGAAGTGATCGCTCATCACCGCGAAGTCGAAGCCGGCCCGCTCGGCGGCCGCCGCGTGCGCCACCAGCTCCCGCGGTCCGGATTGCTCGGTCATCAGGGTGTATCCGAAGCGGACCATCTGGTGAGCCTCCCGTCGCTCGGCTCGGTGGATTCCACTCCGCGAGTAACCACCGTCGTAATCCGGGAAACCCTCCGGTCAGCGGTGCCGGTCGCGCTCGACGTCGCGCACCAACCAGCCGGCCACCTCGGTGAGCTTGAGGTTGGTCTGCTGGGAGCTCTCCACGAGCATGCCGAAGGCCCGGTAGTCGTCGATGCCGAAGCGCTCCATGAGCACGCCCTTGGCCTGACCGATGAGGTCGCGGGAGCTCAGGGCGGTGGACAGCTGCTCGGCGTTGTGCGCGTGGGCCAGGGCCAGCCCCGCGTGCGAGGCGAACAGCTCGCCGAGCAGGACCGCGTCGTCGTCGAACACGCCGGGTTCGCGCGAGTACAGGTCGAGCACGATCCGCCGCAGGTCGTGCCCGGTGTCCAGCCGGTAGCACAGCGCGCCGGCGATGCCCTCGCGCCGCGCGGCGGCGGCCAGGGACGGCCACCGCCGGGTCTCCTCGCGCAGGTCGTGCACGCGGACGGTGCTGCCGGTGGTCAGCGCGTGCAACCCGGGTCCCTCACCCGTGTCGTTCTGCAGCCGGTCGGCGATCGCGGACAGCTCGCCGGTGGCCACCCGCTGGACCAGGCGGCCGTCCTCGGTCAGCTCCGCGATCCCGGCGCTCTCGGTGCCGGGGATGGCGTCGGCGGCGCCGCGCGCCGTGGAGGTCAACGTGGCGTTGAGATCGCGCACGCCGCTGAGCCAGCCGACCGCCCCGGCGAGCCAGGCGATGAGGCGGTCGGCTTCCCCGGTGGTCAACATGCCCGATCGGGTCGGGTGCGGGCGCTCCTGGTCGTCGTGGTCAAGGGCCACCTCTCTCCGACGGGCGGCCGGGTGGGGACGTCGATCGCGAATCGGCCGCGAGGACACGAAGATACGCGCGTGGAGCCCGAGCGCGCTGCGGGCGAGGGAGCCGGCGCGGTTCCGGCACGTGGCCAACTCCGGCAACCATCGGTAGGCTGGCCAGCACTGTCGGTTGAGACCACAGCCGCTGCCGCTCCGCCACCGGTCCGCAGGGCGCGCCGGCCCCCTCGCCGGTCGCGCCGCCGCCGGTGGGCGCCGAGCGGATTTCCGATTCCCGGGTCGCGCGCCGTCCGGCGCGCGCTTGAGCAGGCGTGAGGTGGTACTCGTGGCGAACTCCGACCGCATCGGCGCGACCGGCCGGGACCGAGCCGTGCCCTTCCCCAGGAAGGACGCCGCGCGATCGATCGCCGCGCCCGGTTCGCTGCGGATCCGGGTCGCCCGTCCGGGTGGCGGGGTGCTGGTCGTCCAGGCCGTCGGCGATCTGGACGCGGCTGGCCAGCACTTCCTCGCCGAACCGGTCCGCCAGCGCCTCGTGGGCACGGCGTCGAGGGTCGTGCTCGACCTCTCGCAGATCAGCTTCATCAACACCGACGGGGTGGGCGTCCTGCTGGAGGCCTGCCAGCGCGCCGAATCGCGCGGCAAGGACTTAGTCCTGATCTCCTCGCCCGTCGTCGACCGGTTGCTGGGACTGCTCGGCCTGGCCGGGCGGTTCCGCTACGCCCGCGGCCCGGAGGAGGCCGCCGGAGGCGCGCACCCCGCTGGGGCGAGCCAGTGAGCGACCGGGTGTCGCCGCGCCCGCCGGAAGGGTAGACCGGTGGTATGGAGAAGCGCGAGCGCTCCGACTACGAGCGCGGGCTACCCGGTTATCACGACCCGCTGGCCGGGTTCGGCGGTGCGCCCTACGCGCGCAGCGCCCTGACCCTGCGGCTGGTGCTGGCCGGCTTCGGGTTCGCCTTCAGCCTCGTGGTCGGGATCCTGATCCTGGTGTGGATGCCGGAGGGCGCCTGGTTGGGCTGGGTCCTGCTCGGCGTGGCGGTGCTGGCCGCGGCGAACTTCGCCTGGGTGGCGCACCGCAAGCGCCGGGGCGAACCCGGCTGACCCGGAGCGCGCCCCGGGCGGTGACGAAGCCGCGCTCCGCGTCCCGCGAGCGCGGAGCCGAGCGGCGCGGCCGAGGTCGTCTCGTCCGGAGGACGCCTCGGCCCATCGACGCCCGCCCGGGAAGCGCTCCGGGCGGGCGTGCCGGCGGTGGGTGGAGCCGTGCCTCCACCCACCGCGCGAAGAGCTCGGGTCACTTGCTCATCTCGTAGCTGCCGCTGAAGTCCATCGACTTGACCCCGCCGGTGAGGCAGCCGCCCGCGAGGCTGGACGGGTCGATGTCGGCCTTGCCCGTGTGCTTGTTGCCCTTGAACTCGCCGTCGGTCCCCTCACCGGTGAACGCACCGGTGATCGGCTGGGACGGCTTGCTGAGGTCGCCCTCCATGTTGAGCTCGAAGTCCGCGGTGCTCGTCTTGGTGCTGCCATCGGCGTAGGTCCAGGTGATCTCGACGTCGCCGCCGACGCCTCGCGGCAGCGAGGTGCAGGACATCTTCCCGCTCAGGTCGCCGCTGAACTTGGCGCTGACGACCTCGTCCTGACGGGCGGCCTGACCCTTGCAGCCGCTCGCCTCGCCTTCGACCTTCATCTGGGTGCTCTCGCCGGCCGGGTTGAGCGACAGCGCGGGCGAGAACTCCGCGGTGCCGGACAGGTCGCAGGTGAGCACCGCCTCCGGCGCTGGTGCGGGGGACCGCTCCGGTGACGCGTTCGCGGTCAGCGCACCCGACAGCAGCGGGGCTGCGACCATCGCCGCGGCAGCGCCGAGCACAGTGGACTTCTTCCCGAAGTTGGAAAGCATGCGGAATCGACTCCTCGGTTCAGTGGGAATGAAGGGCAATCCGTCCCGCCCCTCGATTAAGGATGGGAGCACGGGGTTCTCGGCGCGGCACTTCGAGTAGCACGATCGTGCGCTTCGCAGGCACGACGCGGCGTTTTCGGCTCCTCGGGATCCTTCTTCCGCCGTGCGCGGCGTTTTTCCCGTTGCTAATGTTCACCGGAGTTGCGCCTCGCTCCGTGTTCCGTTGAATCCCAACGAATTTCGGAACTCCCGTGTTCCTCGGAGGGTCGTCCTCCGCGGCGGAGCGAGGCGTTTCATAGCGGAAGGGGAATATGTCATGTGGAACATGCGCGCTGCGGCGGTGTTGGCCGCATCCGGTTTGCTGGTGGCGGGAATCGCCGGTTCGGCCGGTGCGCAAGCGCCCGCCCCGAAGCAGGGCGACGAGCAGGTCCTGGTCTTCATCCTGGACCAGGTCGTTCCGGTCGAGAAGTTCGAGAACCCGGACGGCTGCTACGAGCTTCCCGCGGGAACGCACGTCGTCATCAACGACACCAGCCGCGACATCACGCTCCACGCCAGCCCGGACTGCGGGCAGAGCTCCCCGGAGCCCGGGGTGACCCTCAAGGCGGGCCACGGAGCGCACGAACTCCCGGCGTTCGGCAGCTTCTCGGCGTGAGAACCGGCTGGAACCGGGTTCGCGCGGCGGTGCCGCCGCCCGGGGCCGTCCGAATGACCGTTCTGCTCGTTGCGGAGGACGTGGATGTCGGTTGATCTCGTCGTCGTCGGTCTCGGTTACGTCGGACTGCCCCTGCTGGCCAGGGCCGTCGAATCCGGGGTGACCGCAGCCGGTTTCGACATCTCGGCGGAGGTGGTGTCCGGGCTGAACGCGGGCCGCTCGCACGTGACCGACGTGCCGGACTCCGCGGTCGCCGAGATGACCTCCGCGGGTTTCCGCGCCACCGCGGACCCGGCCGTCATCGCCGAGGCCGAGACCGTCGTGCTGTGCGTGCCGACCGGTCTGTCGGCGGACGGCGCGCCGGACCTGGGTGCTGTCCGGTGCGCCGCCCGCACCGTGGGCGAGCGCCTTCGCAGGCACATGCTCGTGGTGCTGGAATCCACCTCCTACCCGGGCACGACCGAGGAGGTCGTGCTCCCGATCCTGGAGAGCGCCAGCGGGCTGACCGCCGGCGAGGACTTCCACCTGGTGTACTCGCCGGAGCGCATCGACCCGGGCAACGAGCGGTTCGGCGTGCGCGACACCCCCAAGATCGTCAGCGGGATCACGCCACTGTGCGCGAAGTTCGGCGTGGCCTTCTACGGGCGGTTCATCGACTCCCTCGTGCTCTCCCGCGGCACGCGGGAGGCCGAGATGGCCAAGCTGCTGGAGAACACCTACCGGTACGTCAACATCGCGCTCGTCAACGAGGTCGCCATGTTCTGCCACCGCGCGGGCATCGACGTGTGGGACGTGCTGCACTGCGCGGGCACCAAGCCGTTCGGCTTCGCCCCGTTCCACCCCGGGCCCGGAGTGGGCGGGCACTGCATCCCGGTCGACCCGATCTACCTGGAGACCATGGCCGAGCGCACCGGCTTCTCGTTCCGCACGCTCGCGGCCTCGCGGGAGGTGAACGCGCGGATGCCGGGCCACGTCGTCGAACGCGCCGAAGGGCTGCTGCGGGAGCGAGGTGCGCCGGTGGCCGGAGCGCGGGTGCTGCTGCTCGGGGTGAGCTACAAGCCCGACGTCGCCGACACCCGGGAAACCCCGGCCCGCCCGGTGGCGCGCGGACTGCTCGCCGCGGGCGCGCAGGTGGTCTACCACGATCCCGGGGTGGTCGGGTTCGAGGTCGACGGCCGGGAGCTGCCCGCGGTGAGCTCGCCGGAGGAAGCGCTGCGGTCGGCCGACCTCGCCGTGCTGCTGCAGGACCACGCGTGCTACGATCCGGTGCGACTGGTCGGCTCACGGTGCCTGCTGCTGGACACCCGCGGCGAGCTGTCCGGGGAGAACGTCCGCCACCTCTAGCCCCGGGCCCTGCTCGAACGAGCACACCTCTTCCGGGCGGATACCCAGATCCGCGCCGCTGAGCGGGATCTCGGCGCGCACGAGCACGTTGTAGTGGTTGGGGAAGTGGCAGGCGTCGAAGCCCAGCACCTCGCCGATCCTGCGGTCGCCGATGCGCAGCACGTCGCCCCGATCGATCACGCCGCCGCGCTCGAACTCGGCGAATCCCAGGAACGCCACCCTGTCGACGCGGGCGCCCGGCTGCGTCGCGCACTGATCGGTGGACACCAGCTCGTGCACCTCGCCGCGGCGGACGCAGCGGCTGGCGTGCGGCTCCAGCGCCATGCCGCGCTCGCTGCGGTGGTGCACCAGCACCTTGACCAGGCGCGCCGTCAGCGGGCGCTTCGGGCCGTCCTCCTCGGGGTTCACGCGAGCTCCTTCCGTGCCGGTCGGCGGTAGGTTTCGTGGACCAGTTCCAGCGCCGCGAGCCCGCCGTCGTGCGGGCGATTCCCGGCGTCGATCGCGGCGGCGAACTCGTCGAGGACGCCGCGGTACTCGTGCCAGAGCGAGGACTTGAACCCGGGATGACCGGCGAGCATGTCGGCGACCAGGCGCGTGCCGTCGGCCAGCAGCACCTCCAGGTCCTTGACCTCGCCCGGGTACGACCAGTCGAGCTCGACGACGGCGGGCGCGCCGCCCCCCGAGGACAGCTCGACGACCGCTCGCCGGTCGAGGCCCCGCCGGTCGGTGACCACCGTCGCGTGCTCGAGCTCGACCTCGCCCAGGAAGAGCCGGACCAGGTCGAAGGCGTTCGGCCCGTTGTCGGCCACGCAACCGCCGCCGCAGCGCTGCGGATCGAGGTACCAGGTGTCGCCGCCGATGTGCTCCTCGATGCGCTCCAGGTAGCGCACCCGCAGGGCGGCCGGGCCGCCGCGAGCGGCCACCTCGGCGCGCAGCCGCAGGACGTTGTCGTTGTAGCGGCGGTGGAAGGAGGTCAGCAGCGGCGGCCCGCCGCGCGAGAGCTCCACCAGCTCGCGGGCGTCGGCGGTCGAGAGGGCCAGCGGCTTCTCCACGCACACCGCGATGCCGCGGCGCAGGGCCTCGCGGCAGACCTCGGCGTGCGCGTCGTTGGGCGCGGTGACGACCACCGCGTCCAGCTCGACGCCGTCGAACAGCTCGCGGTGGTCCCGGAAGCACCGCACCTCGGGCGCGAACCCGGTCAGCGCGGAGGACCGCACGTCGCACGCGGCGCTGAGCCGCCAGCCCGGCCGGGACCGCAGCGCGCCGAGGTAGTACGCCGAGATCGCCCCGAGCCCGACGACCGCCACCCGCCGCGCCATCAGCCGGCCACCGGCTCGGCGTCGCGCAGTTCGAGCAGCTGCCGGTGCAGCTCCGGCCGCAGCGGAACGCCGTCGCGGCGCCGCCGCAGCGAGCGCTCGGCCTCCCACCAGCCGGGGTAGCGCACCTGAGCATCGGCGTCGATGGACGGGCAGTCGAGCAGGGTGCCGAACATGGCGCGGGCCGCCGCGGCGAAGTCCGGGCGCAGCCGGTCGGCGGCGATGGCGAGCACGAAGCACCCGATGTCGTCGTCGTGCCCGTGCGGCCCGCCGTCGCCGCGCAGCGCCTCCGGGGCCGGGCCGAGACCGGAGCCGGACAGCAGCGCGGCCAGCAGCTCCACCGCCAGGCCGAGCCCGAATCCCTTGTGCGCGCCCGTTTCCACGTCACCGCCGAGCCACCGGAGGTGGGCGGTTCCGCCGTCGAACGCGGCCGGATCGGTGACCGGACGTCCGGCGTCGTCGGCCAGCCACCCCGCGGGGATCTCGGTCCGGTCGGCCGCGGCCAGGCGCACCTTGCCGGTGGGCACCGCGGTCGTGCTCATGTCCAGCACGAAGGGGTGGTCCGGCAGCGCGGGGGCGGCGATCGCCAGCGGGTTGGTGCCGAGCATGGTCAGCGCGCCCAACGGAGGCCGGGCGATGCGCTGGCCACCGCAGTTGCCCGCCACGACGCCGATCATCCCGCGCTCGGCGGCTCGGGCCGCGTGGAACCCCACGCACCCGAAGTGGGTCGCTCCCCGCACCGCGAGCAGGCCGATCCCGTGCTCCTCGGCGCGCTCGACCGCGCGGTCGACGGCCTCGGCCGCGGCCCACAGCCCGAGCGCCCGGCCCGCGTCGACGCTCGCGCACGCGCCGAGGTCGGTGCCGGTGGTGAGCTCGGCTCGCGGATCGACCCGACCGGACTCGAACAGCGGCAGGTACAGGCGAGGCAGGTTGAACACGCCGTGCGAGGTGAACCCGCACAGGTCCCCGTGGCACAGCGCCGAGGCGGCGGTGGCGGCGCGGTCGGCGGGCACGCCGCGCTCGGTGAACGCGCCGCTGACCAGCGCGTGCAGCTCCTCGTGCGGGATGGTGACGTCAGACTGCCGGTGCATCGCGCTGCTTCCTCCCGGGAGTGGTGCCTTGCCGTGCGAAGTCGATGAGCAGCGCGGAGACGACCGAGGCGAACTCGGCCAGCTCGGCGCGGTCGGCGTGCTCGCCCTCGGCGTGCGCGTTGTTGGCGTCCAGGTGGCCGGGCCCGAGAACGGCGGTGTAGCAGTCGGTGCGCCCGTGCAGCCAGATCGCGTCGCAGGTGAAACCGGGCTCGGCGGGCGGCCAGCGGGCGGCTCCCGCGCGGGCGAGCAGCTCCTCGGCCCAGGGGTCCGCGTCGTCCAGGCAGGGCAGCCCGCGCTTGAGCCACTCCAGCCGGGTGATCGCCTCCGCATCGCGCGCGGTTCGATCGAACTCCCGGGTACCGGCGAACAGCTCCCGGAAGCGGGTGAGCCCGCTGGCGAGCTCCGCGCGCAGCGCCGTCTCGGCCTCCCGGCCTTCGCGGGTGCTCGCGTAGGAGAGGTTGAGCAGCAGCTCGCCGCTGCCGTAGACGCGGTTGTGCTGCTCGCCGGTGCGCAGCCCGGCCACGCACAACCTGCCCGGGCGGTCGCGCGCGTCCAGCCGCGCGGCCAAGTGCTGGGCGAGGAACCCGAGCAGCACCGAGGCGTTGTGCCCGGCGTCCGGGCGGTCGTCGATGCTGCCGCGTCCGGCGACGCGCAGCCGCGCGGTCATCGACGCGGTGGCTCGCGGCAGGAAGCGGAGCCCGGTGGGCTCGCAGAAGATGTTGAGCCTGCCGACGAAGCCCCGCTCGACGAGCGGGCGGGTGCCGAAGGTGCCCATCGCCCCGCCCTCCTCGCCGGAGACCACCTGCACCAGCACCGACACCTCGCGGCCGAGCTCGGGCGCGGCGCCGATCGCTTCGCGGATACCCGAGAGCAGTGCCACCGCGGGGCCTTTGGCGTCGATCGCGCCGCGGCCGGTGAACCGGCCACCGCGCAGGCCGACGGGTTCGAGCCCGGCGACGGTGTCCAGGTGCACGTTGAACATGACCGTCGACGAGCGCGGCAGCTCCGGACCGAGGCGCAGCACCATGCTCGGTTGGTCCGCGAGGGAGCCCGGCCCGGCAGCGCGCACGGCCTCGGGCACGTCGTCGCGCTCGATCACCCGGGCGGGCGGAGCGGAGTGGTGCACCACCTGGAAGCCGAGCGGTTCGGCGGCCCGCGCGTAGGTCCGCTGCGCCTGCCAGAGCCGCGGCCGGTCGGGCCCCTCCAGGGGGTTGACCGTGGGCGTGGCCAGCAGGTCCAGCAGCAGCGCCGCGTCGTCGTCGGTGAACGGCATCAGCGCACCCCGGCGCCGGGAGCGGCGAGCTCGGCCAGCAGCCCTTCCAGCCGGCGCCCGGCTCGCGCGAACGCGTCCGGATCGGTCCCCTGCAGGCCCTCGTGCGGCCGGGTGACCAGGTGCGGTTCGAGCGAGAGCGGGCCCCGGTAACCGCCGTCGAACAGCAGGCGCAGGCATTCGCGCACCCGCGCGTCCCCGTCGCCGGGGAGCACGTACTCGGCGCGGCCCGGACCGCCCACGGCGTCCTTGACGTGCACGTGCTCGACGTGCGGCAGGATCCGGCCGAGCACGGTGAGCGCGTCGTAGCCGTGCTCGATGCCGTTGCCGGTGTCGAACAGCAACCGCAGGCACGGCCCGGCGGCGTCGAGCAGGCGCAGCATGCGGTCGGGATCCGAACCCGCCCAGCCCTCGCAGTTCTCGTGCAGCAGCAGCGCTCCGCGGCGCGCGGCCCGGTCGCCGAGCAGGGCGAAGCGCTCCAGCACCCGGGCGCGCCACTCGGGCTCGGGCAGCCCGCCGCTGGGACAGGACATCACCCGGATGGCGCGGGTGCCGAGAGCGGCGCCGCGCTCGGCGAGCACGTCGAGCTCGTGCAGATCGGCGTCCGGGGGATCGGTGATCGGGCGGGACCGGTTGCCGATCCGGGAGTCCAGGCACACCACCCGGACACCGGCGTCGGCGACCGCGTCGCGCACCCGCGCGAAGCTCGCGTCGTCGAGGTCCGCCAGCGCGCGCCCGTCCACGGTGCGCAGCTCGACGGCCCGCCACCCGAGCTCGCCGATCGCGCCGAGCTGGGCGGGCAGCGACATCGCGGCCTCGTCGCCGATCCCGGCGAGCTGGTCAGCGCGCATGGGCGAGCGTCCTCTCCTTGGCGGTCGCGAGCAGCCGGACGATCTCGCGGTGCAGCTCGAACGTGCCGTGCTCGGCGTTCGGTCGGTGGAAGTGGCGGTAGGCGCGCAGCACGAACCTGGTGAGCGCGTCGTCGCTGAAGACCTCCCGGGAACCGGCGGTTTCGAGCTGCGCGTGATCGTCGTCGGCCCCGACCGGGTAGTGGCCCACGACGGACCCGCCGTCGAGGCCGATCTCGATCCTGCGGCGCCGGTGGGGCGCGGTCAGGTCCGAGCGGATCTCGCTGCGCGCGCCGCAGTCGTGCTCCAGCGACAGCCTGGCCCCGCCCATGCCGGCCAGGGCGGTGCCGGGGAGGTGCATGTCGGAGCACTCGGCCCCCACCACCCGCGCCGGCCCGGCCAGCCGCAGCACGACGGCGAGCGAGTGCGGGATCTCCACGTCGAAGGCGGTGGGGTGATCGGCGGACGCGGCCGAGCGGGTGAACCGGGGCTTGTCCTGATCGAACGAGATCGAGCGCGGGATTCCTCGGCCCACCCGCTCGGCGAGCCGATCGGTGAGCCGGGAGTCGAGCCAGTGGCTGACCACCACCAGGTTCAGCCCGTGCCGCGCGCGCAGCTCATCCACCTCGGCCAACTCGTCGAGCCCGGTGGCCAGCGGTTTCTCCACGACGATGGAGCGGAAACCGCGCTCGGCCAGTTCGGCGAGCAGCGCGGCGCGGCCCTCCGGCGGGGTGCACAGGTGCGCCACCGCGCGCCGCGGGTCCAGCGTCGCGGTGGCCGCGTCGATCGAGGTGCAGCTGGTGATCTCCGGGCGGTGCCTGCTCGGGTCCGGATCGCAGCCGATCACCGGGCCGGGCGCGAACAGCTCGCCGGCGCGAGCGCGGGCCCGCGCCAGCACCCGCAGGTGCAGATCGGCACCGGCGTGACCGAGCCCGATCACGAATGGCCGCAGCATGGGCACAACCGTCCTCAGTGGATTGAATGGTGCGCGGGGAATGGAACGGCGACGTTCCGGCGACGATCCGTCGACACCGATCATTCCGGGTGCGGAACCCGTTCTGCTGCTTGGAGAAGTGCTTCTCACTGGAAGGTGTGAAGATGGTGCTCCCGGATGTCGATCGGTCCCCGCCGTGGCTACTTTCAGATCGGTCGGTCGCCGAATTCCGAACGTTGTCAGGGAGTTGGTTCAGCTTGTCGCGCGGGGCGGAATCCACCGGGGGAGGGGTCGCGGCCGAGCCGGTGCCGTTCTTCTCCCAAGCTCGGACCTTCGAACGGCTCTGGCCGGAGATCAGCGCTCGCATCACCGAGGTCTTCGACAACGGGAAGTTCTCCCACGGCAAGCAGGTCGGCGAGCTGGAGGGCGCCCTCGCCGCCCGCACCGGGGCCAGGCACGTGGTCGGCGTCAACAGCGGAACCGACGCCCTGGTGCTGCTGCTGCGCGCGCTCGGGATCCGCCCCGGCGACGAGGTCGTGGTGCCCGCCTACTCGTTCATCGCCACCGCCTCGGCGGTGGTGCTGGCCGGCGGCCGCCCGGTGTTCGCCGACATCGATCCGGTGGGTCACGCGATGGACCCGGCCGAGGTCGCCCGGGTGGCGGGGCCTCGCGCGCGGTTCGTCATGCCCGCGCACCTGTTCTGCCGGATGGCCGACATGGCGGCGCTCGGCGAGGTCGCGGCCGAGCGCGGGCTGACCGTGGTGGAGGACAGCGCCGAGGGCGTCGGGATGCGCCAGCGCGGCGTGCACGCGGGCCTGCACGGGGCGGGCGGCGTGCTGTCGTTCTTCCCCGCCAAGACCCTCGGCGCCATCGGGGACGCCGGGGCGGTGCTCACCGACGACGACCGGGTCGCCGGGGCGGTGGCCGCGCTGCGCCACCACGGCAGGGCCGGGGCCACGCTGGACAACTTCCCCGGCATCGCCACCGAAACCGGGTTGGTCGGCACGAACAGCAAGATGGACGACATCCAGGCCGCCGTGCTGCTGGCGAAGCTGGACCACCTCGACGACGACATCGCGCGGCGCGCGGAGCTGGCCCAGCGCTACCGGCGGGGGCTGGACGGGCTGGTGCGGGTGCCGTCTGCCGACAGCTCGGGCGTGTACTACGCCTACCTGATCGAGACCGAGCACCGCGACGAACTCGTCGAGTTCCTCGCGGGACGCGGCATCGGGACGGAGACCTACTACCCGCTCCCGCTGCACCTGCAGCCGTGCTTCGCCGGGCACGGGCACCGGTGGGGCGACTTCCCGAACGCGGAGGCCGCCAGCACCCGCGCGGTGGCCCTGCCGCTGTACCCCGACCTGGAGCTCGCGCAGGTCGACCGGGTGTGCGCGGCGGTGCGCGAGTTCCTCACCGGGAGGCGCTGATGGAAATCCCGTTCTTCCCGCCCGATCTGTTCGACACCGACCGCAAGGTCATGCTGGACCTGATCCGCGAGATCGGCACCGCCGCCGACCAGAAGTTCATCCTCGGCGAGCACACCGCGGCGTTCGAGCGAACGCTGCGGGACGCGGTGGGTGCGGCCGACGTCGTCGCGTGCGGTAGCGGCACCAGCGCGCTCGGCCTGGTGCTGCGGGCGATGGACATCGGCCCGGGCCAGGAGGTCGTGGTGCCCGCCTTCGGGTGCGCCCCGCTGGCCTCGGCGGTGCTGGAGGTCGGTGCTCGGCCGGTGTTCGCCGACGTCGACCGGCGCACCATGGTGGTCGATCCGGACGACGTCGCCGCCCGGATCACCGATCGCACCGCGGCGATCATGCCCGCGCACCTGTTCTCGATCATGGCCGACGTGCCGCGGCTGGTCGAGCTCGCCGACGCGCACGGCTTGCGGCTGCTGGAGGACTCCGCGGTGGCCCAGGGCGCGGTGCTGCGCGGCACCCCGGCGGGCTTGTGGGGCGAGGCAGGCGTCTACTCCTTCGTCCAGGTGAAGTCCTTCGGCATGCCGGGGGAGGGCGGTGCGGTGGTGACGCGCGACGCCGAGCTCGGTCGACGGGCGCGCCTCCTGCGCAACCACGGGCAGGGCGGAACGCGGTTCGTGCACGAGGTGGTGGGCGTGAACAGCCGCTTCGACGAGATCCAGGCGGCGTTCCAGACCTACCGCTTCGCGGGTTTCGCCGAGCGCCTGGAGCGGCGCGCGAGCATCGCCGAGCACTACACCGCGCGCTTCACCGGGCTGCCCGGCGTGGTGCCGCCCCCGCCGGGGCGGGACGGGCGCTGCTACTACGTCTACTGCGTGCAGGCCGAGCGGCGCGACCGGCTGCGCGACTTCCTCGGCGAGCGCGGGATCGGCACGCACGTGTACTACCCGCAGCCGCTGCCCCGGCAGGCGGCCTTCGCGCCGCACGCCCGGGCCGGGGACAGGTGGCCGAACGCCGAGCACGCCGCGGAGCGGATCCTGGCGCTGCCGGTCCACCCCCACCTCACCGACGCCGAGGTCGAGCGCGTCGCCGATGCCGTCTGCGAGTTCGCGGAGGTCGCGCATGTCCGCTGAGACCACCGCGGTCGGGTCGGAGAGCCGGTTCCGCAGCTTCCTGCGGCTCGGCAAGTTCGACGTCTACGACTACTACCTGGGCATCCTGATCGTGGTCGCCGCGGTCCAGGAAGTGTCGGCGACGCTGGTGCTGTTCCTGCTCGGCGAGATCGCGGTGATCGTGGCCGGGGTGGCGCTCGACGACATCACCGGTTTCCGCGACGGCAGCGATCTGGTCAACTACGGGCCGGACGACCGGCTGCGCAAGAAGCTCCGCAAACCGCTGGTGGCCGGAACCCTCACCGAGGCCGAGGCGCTGCGCTTCGCCTGGATCGCCGCCACCGCCGGCGCGGTGCTGTGGGCGATGGCGGTGCTGACCGCGCCGCACCGGCCGGTGTGGGCGGTGCTGCTGCTGGCGCTCGTGTACGCCGCCGCGCTGCAGTACTCCTGCGGGCTCAAGCTGAGCTACCGCGGCTTCCAGGAGGCGTTCCTGGTCGTGCTCGGCATGACCCTCGTGCTGGCCCCCTACGGACTGATCACCGGGGAGTTCTCCGGGTTCGTCCTGGTGCAGGCCGTGCTGTTCGGCACGGGGCCGCTGATGTTCGGCGTGTACTCCAACACCAACGACGTCGAGGGCGACCGAGCCGTGGGGCGGCCGACGGTCGCCGCGCGGACCTCGGCGCGCGGCAACGCGGCGTTCATCGGTGCGCTGTCGGCAGGCGAGTTCGCGCTGGCCGCGCTGGCGTCGCTGACCGGGATCGCGCCCTGGTGGTTCGCGCTGCTGGTGCTTCCCGCGGCCGCGCTGCGCGCGCGGCAGTTCCACCTCGGCTTCGCGGCCGGGGAGATCATGCGCGCCCGCAGGCTCGGGTTCACCGTGCACCGGCTCCACGTGGTGCTGCTCGTGCTGGCCAACCTCCTGGTGGTGTCCGGATGACCAACGACGTGGACGTGGCGGTCGTTGGAGCGGGGATCGCCGGTCTCACCGCGGCGCGCGAGCTCAGCCGCGCCGGGCTGGAGGTGCGGGTCTACGAGGCGTCCGAGCGGGTCGCCGGCCGGATGGCCAGCGTGCGCGCCGGAGGCAGCACGATCGACACCGGGGCCGAGCAGCTGTCGCCGCGCGGCTACCAGGCGACCTGGGAGCTGCTGGGCGAGCTCGGTTTTCGCGCCGACGACGTGCCGCCGATCGGGCACCCGATCGCGATTCGGCGGAACGGCCAGGTGCACAACGGGTTCGGGTCGCTGCGCGGCCTGCTCACCGGAGCCGGGATGTCGGTCCGGGCGAGGCGGGACGCCCTCCGGCTGCGCGTCCCGGTCGACGCCGAGCGCCCCGAGCGGTCCTCGCTGGGGCTGACCACGGTCGCCGAGCTCGCCCGCCGCCACCACCCGGAGGTGCGGGACTACCTGCTGCAGCCCGCCGCGTCGTTCTGCCTCTGGGACGTCGAGCGCTCCTGCGCCGCGGTGCTGCTCGGGATGCAGCGAGCCGTGGGGGACGCGGCGAACTGGCGCACCTACCGGGACGGGATGGACGCGCCGTGCCGCCGGATGGCCGAGCAGCTGGACGTGGTGCTCGGCCACCCGGTCCGGGAGGTCGTCGCCGACCGGGACCGGGCCCGGCTGCGCACCGACGCGGGCGAGGTGACCGCGCGGCAGGTGCTGCTGTGCGTGCCCGCGCCGATCGCCGCCGAGCTGCACGCCAACCCGCCGCGCGAGGAGGCGGAGTTCCTGGCCGCGAGCACGTTCACCTCGGCGCTCAAGGCGGCCTTCCCGCTCCAGGAGCCGGTCCAGCTGCCGGGACGGCCGTACCTGCTGGTCACCCCGCGAGCTGAGGAGGACGTGCTCGCGGGTCTGGTCCTCGACCACGTCAAGCACCCCGGCCGGGTGCCCGCGGGCCGGGGACTGGTGACCGCGCTGCCCAACCACGAGCGCACCCGGGAACTGCTCGGCGCGCCGGACGCCGAGGTGATCTCGCAGCTGGCCGGGGCCGTCCGGCGGTACCTGCCCGGCGTGGAGACCGGCGGTGCCGTGGTGCACCGCCACCCGAACGCCCTGCCCGAAGCAACACCCGCCGCGCTGGCGGCCCTGCCGCGCTTCCGCGCCCGGCCGACCGGACCGGTGGACTACGCGGGGGATTGGACGACGCCGCGCCCCTACAGCGAAGGAGCGGTGCGGGCGGCCGCGCTGGCGGCCTCCCGCGCGCTCAGCAGGCTCGGCTCGCCGCTCCCGGTCTGACGAGGAGGTCAGGATGCGACCGCACGACATGGGCGTGCTCTTCGACGAAGCCGCCGAACGGGGCCACCCGACCACCGCGCGACCGGACCGGCCGTTCGACATCGCGCCGGATCGGGCCGGTCCGCACGACGTGCCCGCGCTGGCCGAGCTGGTGCGCGCAGCCGCAGGGTGGTGGGCCGCCGCCGGTGCGCGGCGCGGCGACCGGGTGGCGGTCCTCAAGGACAACCACTGGGACATCGACCTGCTGGCCTGCGCGGCGATCCGCATCGGGGCGATCCCGGCCAAGCTGTCGGCGCACCTGCCCGCCGGGAGCGCCGCGGCACTGCTCGCGCGGCTCGAACCGGAGGTCTTGCTGACGACTGCCGGGGTGCTGCACCGGGCACGGGCCGAAGGGGTGGATCTCGCCTCGCTCGCCCGCACCGCGATCACCATCGACGGCCCGGCGCCTGGTGCGGTGGACCTCGACGAGCTGCGCGGGCACCGGACGCCGGGGCACCGGCGGCGCCGCGACGACGATCCGCTGCTGATCACCCACAGCTCCGGCACGACCGGCGAGCCCAAGCTGGTCGTGCACTCCACGCGAACGATCATCGGAGCTCTGGCCAGGTTCGAGGCGCTGCCGGTCCCGATCGTCGGCATCCGGCGCGACGACGTGCTGGCGACCGCGAGCGCCTACGCGCACGGGCGCACGTTCTGCTGGACGGCGGTGGCGCTCAGCGCGGCGCCCGAGGAGATCGTGCTGCTCACCGAGCCCGACCCGGATCGGGCCGACCCGCTGCTGCGCGCGCACCGGCCCACGGTCGTCGAGGGGCTGCCCGCCGCGTTCGTGCGACTCGCACCGCTGACCGAGCGGCTGGCCAACCCGTTCCGCCGCACCCGCCTGTTCATCAGCACGTACGACGCGGTGCACCCGCCGACGGTGCGCGCCTACCTGGCCGCCAGCCGCCGCCGGTTCCCGCTGTGGTTGGACGGCTGGGGGCAGACCGAGACCGGTCCGCTGACCTTCCGGCTGCACCACCGCCGCTCGGCCGCGCGCGGGCGGTCGGGAGCGCACCGGGTCGGGCGCGCGATCCCGGTGAAGACGCGGCTGCGCGCGGTCGACCCGGACGCGCTCCGGCCCGTGCGGCGCGGGCGACCGGGTCTCGTGCTCGCCCGGACGCGCGCGTTGTGCCTGGACTACCTGGGCGAGTCCGAGCGGTTCGCGAGCAAGCGGCACGGGGTCTGGTGGAACACCGGCGACATCGGGATCCGCCGGTGGGACGGCAGCGTCGAGCTGGTGGACCGCGAGGTCGACCGCGCCCCGGCGGGCAGCTGCGTGGCCACCGAGGACGTGCTGGAGGAGCGGCTGCCGCAAGCCCTGGAGTGCGTCCTGCTGGCCCGTGCCGAGCGGCCGCCGCTGCCGGTGGTGATCACCCCGGACGGCGCGCTGCCCGAGCTCGCCTGGCGCCGCGCCAGCCGAGACCTGCCCGCGATGTCCGACCCGGTCGTGCTGCGCTGGGACGAGGTCCCGCGCACCGGAACGGGCAAGGTCCGCAGGCTCGAGCTGCTCGACGGCCTCACCGGGGAGACCGACACCTGCGGATCGGGGCGGTGGACATGACCGGGGCGTACGTCTTCAGCAACGACAATCCGGCCAGCGCCGAGCAGCACCGCTGCCTCGCGGCCGCCTACGACCCGGTGACCACCGCCCGGTTGGCCGCCGCCGGCGTCGCCGACGGGTGGCGCTGCCTCGAGGTCGGCACCGGGCGCGGTTCCGTGGCGCGGTGGCTGGCCGAGCGCGTCGGCCCCACCGGCGAGGTGCTGGCCACCGACATCCGGCCCGGCGAGATCGACGGGCCCGCGAACCTGGTGGTCGTCGAGCACGACATCACCACCGATCCGCTGCCCGCGGCGCGGTTCGACCTGATCCTGGTCCGGCTGGTCCTGCAGCACCTGCCGCAGCGCGAGCGGGTGCTCGGCCAGCTGGTGGCGGCGCTCCGGCCCGGTGGCCTGCTGCAGGTCGACGAGCTGGACGCGGGCTACGAACCGGTCCTGACCGCGGCGGACCCGGGGTTGTGCGAGAAGTTCTTCGCGGCGAAGAGGGCGCACATGCGCTCGCACGGCGGCGATCCCGAGTGGGGGCGCGAGGCCGCCGAAGCGATGCGCGCCGCCGGGCTGGTCGACGTCGATCCGCACGTGCACGTCGCGACCCGTCGCCCGGGCTCGCCGGAGCTGGGGCTGCAGCTGCACCACATCGGGCACCTGCGGGAGGGCCTGCTCGCGGCGGGCATGACCGAGCAGGAGCTGCGCAGGGTGGGCGAGGTGATGCGGGCGCCGGACTTCCGGGCGTGCTCGGGCGTCCTGTACTCGGTGCAGGGCAGGAAGGAGATGCGCTCGTGACGCCCGAGGTCGCCGACCGGGTGGCGGCCGGGCTGCTGCGCGGGCTCGGCGAGGCCCCGGTCGTGCACTGCGAGATCGACTGGTCCGGCCCGGTCGAGCTCCCGCTGCCGGACGAAACCGCGGTGCAGGCCGCGTGCGGGATCGCGCACGTGCACGGGCGCGCCGCAGGCAGACCGCAGCGGCTCGGGATCGACTACGCCTCGGCGCTGGCCGGAGTGCTGGCCGCGCAGGCCGCCCTGGCGGGCACGCTGGGCAGGTCGCGCGGCGCCGCCATCACCTCGGCGCGCACCTCGGTGGCCCAGGCGGCGCTGCTGGGCGTCGGGCAGTACCTGGCGGTCGCCACCACCGACGACGACTGGGTCGAGAGCTGGGAACCCGGTGGGCGACCGCCCTTCCGGACCCGCGACGAGGTCCGCTTCGAGCTCGAGACGCTCCACCCGGAGGGCTGGCAGCGGTTCTGGCGGCGGCTCGGCGCGGACGCCGCTGACGTGGCCGCCGGGTGGTGGCCCTTCCAGCAGCGCTTCGCCACCGCCGCGGCCCACCTGCCCGAAGGGCTGCACGCGCTGGCGCGCCGGTACCCCTACGCCGAGATCGCGCGCGCCGCGCGGGAAGCGGGCACGAGCGTGCTGCCGGTGCGCGCGCAGCCCTCCCAGCCGGTGGGGGTTCCCGCGTGCTCGTTGCGGGAACTGCCGGGACCGGGCTCGTCGCGCCGCTGGCAGCGCGGCGAGCCGCTGGACGGGATCACCGTCGTCGAATCCGCGCGGCGCATCCAGGGACCGATGGTCGGGCACGTGCTGCGCATGCTCGGCGCCGAGGTCGTCCGGGTGGAACCGCCGGGCGGTGACCCGATGCGCGGGATCCCGCCGATGTCCGGGGGCTGCTCGGCGCGGTTCCGCGCGCTCAACGACGGCAAGCGGGTCGAGGAGATCTACCTGAAGTCGGCGGCCGGGCGACGAGCGCTGCTCGAGCTGGTGGCGGAGGCGGACGTCTTCGTGCACAACTGGGCACCGGGCCGGGCCGAGCGCTGCGGCCTCGACGCCGACGACCTCGCGGCGAGCAGGCCCGGCCTTGTCTACGCCTGGTCGTCCGGCTGGGCGCCGCTGGACTGGCCGGAGCCGCCGCTGGGCACCGACTTCCTGGTCCAGGCGCACAGCGGCATCGCGGCCGCGGTGCAACCGCCCGGCGAACCGAGCGCGCCGTCGCTGATGACCCTCACCGACGTCCTCGGCGGGCTGGTGTGCGCCGCCGGTGTCCTCGCGGCGCTGGTGCGCAGGGAGCGCACCGGGCGCGGGTCCCGGGTGGACAGCTCGCTGTACTCGGCCGCCGGGGTGCTGCCCAGGCGCGCGCGGCCGCCGGCACCACTCGTGGCCACCGCGGACGGCCACCTGGCGCTGCCGGAGGGCAGCGCGCTCGATCCGGCTCGGTTGCGCCGGGCCACGACCGAGCACTGGGTGCGGCGCCTGGCCGCCGAAGGGGTCCGGGCCACGCCGGTGTGCGCGGACCTGCGCGAGCTCGCGGCCGATCCGCGGGTCAAGGCCGCGCTGCAGCGCTCGACGCACGTCTCGCCACTACCTCCCTGGGAGTTCGCATGACCTGGACGTCCGGCAACGGGATCGAGATCGACGACCACGTGCTCGCGCAGCTGCGCCGCGAGTGGGTCGAGGCCGGGTTGTGCCCGGGCCGGGCCGTGCACGAGCTGTTCGCCGAGCACGTCCGCGCGCATCCGCGGCGGGAGGCCGTGATCGACGCTGCGGGAGCGCTCGACTACGCGGCCCTGGAACGCGAGGTCCGTCGGGTGGCCGCGGCGCTGAGCGAGGAGGGCTTCGGCGAGCGCGACATCATCGGCATCCGGCTGCCCGACGACCGGCGGGCAGTAGTGGCGGAGCTGGCCGTGGCGGCCATCGGAGCGGTCGCCCTGCCGTACCCGGCGGGCACCGGGCACCGGGACACGATCAGCCTGCTGGGCCGATCGCGGGCCGCCGGCGGGATCTTCGCCGATCCGGCCGACGCCGAGACGGCGTCCGGCCTGCCGACGCTGCGGGCGGCCCTGCTGTTCGACGCGCTGGACTCCTCGGCCGACTGGCGGCCGCCGCGAGTGGACCCGGCGGCACCGGTGCGCATCCTGGTGACCTCCGGTTCCCGGGCCGAACCGAAGATGATCGCCTACTCGCACGACGCGATGACCGGTGGGCGCGCCAACTACGTGCGCGCTCTGCACGAGGGCGAGGAGCCGATGCGCGGGCTGATGCTGATGAAGCTGTCGTCCTCGTACGGCTCGCTGGCCACCCACGTCGCGATCGCCGCGCTCGGTTCGACGGTGGTCCTGCAGGACCGCTTCGACGCGGCCGAGACCCTGCGCGCGATCACCCGGCACCGGCCGACCCACCTGTTCGGCGTGCCGACCATGCTGCGCAGGCTCGCCGAGAGCCCCGAAGTCGCGGGGGAGGACCTCTCCAGCCTGCGCGCCGTGGTCTCCAGCGCCGCACCGCTCTCCGACGTCACGGCGCGGGCGTGCGCGGAGCGGTTCGCGACCCGGGTCATCACCGTCTACGGCTCGTCGGACGGGATCAACTGCCACACGGCGCGCACCGGCACCGGCGGCGGTTCCGGCACCGGCCGGCCGGACCCGTCGGTGGCCGAGATCCGCATCGTCGACGAGCGGGGGAACGACGTGGGTCCGGGCGAGAGCGGCGAGATCTGGGCGCGCGGCCCGATGACGCCGCTGTGCTACGTGGCCGATCCGGAGCTCGACGCCCGGTACCGCGCCCCCGGCGGGTGGGTGCGCAGCGGCGACCGGGGCGTGCTCGACGAACGCGGCAGGCTGCACGTGCTGGGCAGGATGGAGCAGGTGGTGTCCCGGGGCGGCTACCACATCAGCCCGGCGGAGGTGGAGCGCGAGGTCGCGGCGCACCCCGGGGTGGTCGACGTCGCGTGCGTGCCCGTCCCGGACGAGGACCTCGGCGAGCGGTTGTGCGCCTGCATCAGCCCGGCGGCCGGGATCTCGCAGCTGTCCCTGGACGAGCTGACCGCGTTCCTGGAGCGCGATCGGGGGCTGGAGCGCCGCAAGCTGCCGGAGTTCCTGCTGCAGCTGCCGGAGCTGCCGCTGGCCGCGACCGGCAAGGTCTGCAGGCGCACCGTCGCCGAGCTGGCCGAGCAACGGGTTCGCTCGGGAACTGCTTAGGAACTCGGCGCATCGCTCTCGACGCATGGCCGCGACGTCGCGGCGGTGCGGGCCTCCGCTGCGCACCCGGGAGCAGCGGATTCGCCGCGCTCCCGGGTCAGCCCGCGATGAGCTCGGCGTCGAGCCGGCCGTAGTGGTAGTCGCGGATCGCGGCCAGCAGCTCGTGCTCGGACAGCGCGCCGCGGCCGTCCGCGTCGACGCGCTCGAACGCCGTTGCCGCACCGCGCTCGTCCAGCCCGAGCACGGTCAGCCAGCGGATGAACTCCGAGCGCCCGATGCGGCCGTCGCCGTCGCCGTCGCAGACCTCGACGATCCCGGCGACCACCGGTCGCAGGGCTCGGTTGAACGCGGCTTCTCCGCGCTCGAAGATGAAGTCCTCCGCGACCTTGCGGAACTGCGCTTCGGTGATCGGTCCGGCGGGCGGGAGCTCGGCCTGGTGCGCGCAGAGCTCGAACAACCCGGCGAGTGCCTCCCGAAGCCGCGCGGTGGCGCGCGCTTCGGGAGCTCGGCCGAAGGTGGCCGCGATCTCGTCGGCCTCCCGCTCGAAGTCGGACCGGGTCAGCTCCCCGCTGCCGTCGGGGTCCCAGCGATCGAAGCGCTTCTTGATCCGCCCCTGCGCGACAACTCGCTCCACCCTGCACCGTCCACTGTTGACGTTCAACCCGAGCACGAGCCTAATCGACCGGGAGGTCTCGCGCCGGGGCCGAGAGGACAGCGCCGGCTTCAGCGGGACATCTCGTAGGTGCCGTTGAACTTCACCGAGCCGAGGCCGCCGGTAAGGCAGTCGCGGGCGATGCCCGCCGAATCGATGCGGCC
The DNA here is from genome assembly GCF_042665275.1 of Saccharopolyspora griseoalba. Lineage (NCBI taxonomy): Bacteria > Bacillati > Actinomycetota > Actinomycetes > Pseudonocardiales > Pseudonocardiaceae > Saccharopolyspora > Saccharopolyspora griseoalba. The sequence continues at coordinate 331,571 of NZ_JBHTCJ010000007.1, forward strand.
GCGTCCGGTGTGCCGGTTGCCCTCGAACTCCCCGTCGGTGCTCTGCCCGGTGAAGGTGCCGGTGATCGGCTTGGACGGGTTGGCGAGGTCGCCGCGCATGTCGAGCGCGAACTTCGCGGTGCTCTTCCGGGTGCTGCCGTCGGCGTAGGTCCAGGTGATCTGCACGTCGCCGTCGACGTCGCGCGGCGGCGCGGTGCACGACATCCGCCCGTTCAAGGTTCCGCCGAACTTCGCGCTGGTGACGCCGATCCCGCTGCCGCTCCGGCAGGCCGTCGCCGCGCCGTCCACGCGGATCCGGGTGGACTCGCCCGAGGGGTTGAGGGAGAGCGCCGGGGAGAACCCGGCCTTGCCGGACAGGTCGCAGGACAGCAGCACTTCCGGGGCGGGCGCGGCGTGCGCGGCAGGCGCGGCGAACAGCAGGGGAGCGGCGAGCAGCGCCGCCACCGCGCCGAGAACGCCCGATTTCGTCCGGTTCTTGGGCACCATTCGGATCCGACCCCTTCGGCTTCGCGCGGGCTTCGGGGCGCTCGCCCCGACCTACGAGCAAGGATGGGAACACGACCGAACCGCGCGAGCAGGCCGAGTCGCACGATCGTGCGCGATCAGGACAACCGGGCGAGCCACCGCTGCCGCCAGCGCTCGGTGCTGGCGAGGTCGTTGAAGGTGAACAGGTGGAACCCGGCGAGCTCGTTGTCCGGGCGGCCGATCTGGTCGGCGATGCCGGAGACCAGCTTGTCCGGGCGGTAGCCGTTGGGCAGGAAGAACCGCCAGAGCATCGCGGACTGCTTGGCCAGGAAGCGGGCGGACTGCCCGAGCCCCAGACCGGCCGACACGCGGATCAGCTTCTGCCGGTTGATCGAGCCCGGCACGCCGACCCGGATCGGGGTGCGGACGCCCTCGGCGCGCAGCCGGCGGGCCCAGCCGATCGTGGTCTCCGGGTCGAAGCACAGCTGGGTGATGATCTCGTGGGCGAGGTCGGTCTTGCTGCGCAGCGCGCGGTCGATCACCGCGTCGGGCAGCTTGCCGTGGCCCTCGGGGTAGCCCGCGATGCCCACCGCGGGGAAGGAGCGACCGGTTTCGGCCAGCGCGACCAGCAGGCTCTCGGCGTCCGCGAACTCCCCGGCGGGTTCGGCGGCGTCCCCGCCGACGGCGAAGATCCGCTCCACCCCGGATTCCAGGAGCCGCGCGGCGATCTCGTCGAGCTCCGCGCGGTCGCGGACCAGCCGGGCGGGCAGGTGCGGGGCGGTCCGGTAGCCGTTCTTGGTCAGCCGGACGGCGAGCTCGACGGTCGCCTCGAGCCCCTTGGTCTTGGTGGCGGTGACCGTCAGCGGCACGTCCAGCGGGACGTGGGCGAGCACCGCGTCCTCGGTGCTGCGGAAGGGCAGCACCTCGTAGGAGGCGTTGCGCAGCGCCCCGGCGAGCGCGGCCCGCTGGCCCGCGGAAGGCTGAGACGGCATCGGGTGCTCCCCTCGGGTGGTCGGGTGAACCCGCCGGGAGCCGCGTCCTCCCGAGGGGTGACGCGGCTCCCGGCGGAGCGGCTAGTAACCGCGCTCGACCCACTCGTCGAACTGCGGGATGACTTCGCCGATGGTGGTGCCCGGGCCGTGGCCGGGGCGAACCTTGGTCGTCCTGGGCAGCTGGAGCAGCCGGTCGCGGATCGACGCGGTGATCGTGTCGAAGTCCGAGAACGAGCGCCCGGTCGCGCCCGGACCGCCGGCGAACAGGGTATCCCCGGTGAAGACGGTGCCGAGGTCGGGGCAGTAGAAGCACACCGAACCGGGGGTGTGCCCCGGCGTGTGCAGCACCTGCAGGTCCAACCGGCCCGCGGAGAACATCTGCCGGTCGACCAGCAGGGCGTCCGGCTGCCGCGCGGGGTGGGTCAGCTCCCACACCGGCAGGTCCGCCGGGTGCAGGTGGATCGGGGCCCCGACCGCGTCGGCCAGATCCGGAGCGACCCGCACGTGGTCGTCGTGGGCGTGCGTGGCCAGCACGGCCACCACCTCCCGGCCGGCGACCAGCTCGCGGACGGCGTCGACGTCGTGCGGCGCGTCGATGATCGCGCACCGGTCGTCGTCGCCGACCACCCAGAGGTTGTTCTCCACCTCGTGCACCTCGCCGTCCAGGGAGAACTTCCCCGAGGCGGTGGCGTGGTCCATCCGGATGCCCATCAGAACGTCACCACCGAACGCAGCACCTCGCCGCGGTGCATCTTCTCGAACGCGGCCTCGACCCCGTCCAGGGAGATCTCCTCGGTCACGAACTTCTCCAGCGGCAGGCGCCCCTGCAGGTGCATCTCGGTGAGCATCGGGAAGTCGCGCTCGGGCAGGCAGTCGCCGTACCAGCTGGACTTCATCGCGCCGCCGCGGGCGAACACGTCCAGCAGCGGCAGGTCCAGCCGCATCTTCGGGTCGGGCACGCCGACCAGCACGACCGTCCCGGCGAGGTCGCGGGCGTAGAACGCCTGCTCGTAGGTCTTGGGCACGCCCACCGCGTCGATGACCACGTCGGCGCCGTTGCCGTCGGTGAGCTCGCGGACGGCCTCGATCGTGTCGTTCTCGGCGGCGTTGACGGTGTGCGTTGCGCCGAACTCGCGCGCCCAGTCGAGCTTCTTGGGGTCGGTGTCGATCGCGATGATCCGCCGCGCCCCGGCCATCGCCGCCCCGGCCACGGCCCCGTCGCCCACGCCGCCGCAACCGATGATGGCCACCGAGTCGCCCGGCCCGGCCTGGCCGGTGTTCACCGCGGCGCCGATGCCGGCCATCACGCCGCAGCCCAGCAGCCCGGCCACCGCCGGTCGCGCTGCCGGGTCCACCTTGGTGCACTGCGCGGAGTGCACCAGGGTCTTCTCGGCGAACCCGCCGATGCCCAGCGCGGGCGAGAGCGGGGTGCCGTCGGCCAGGGTCATCGGCTGCTCGGCGTTGTGGGTGTCGAAGCAGTACTGCGGGCGGCCGCGCTTGCAGGCCCGGCAGCTGCCGCAGACCGCGCGCCAGTTGAGCACCACGAAGTCGCCGGGCTCGACGTCGTGCACGCCCTCGCCGACCGCCGACACGGTGCCTGCGACCTCGTGGCCGAGCAGGAACGGGTACTCGTCGCTGATCCCGCCTTCGCGGTAGTGCAGGTCGGTGTGGCAGACCCCGCAGGCCTGCACGTCCACCACGGCCTCACCGGGGCCGGGGTCCGGAACGTGGATCGTGGTGACCTCCACGGGCTTTCCCTCGCCCATGGCTACCACTCCGCGCACTTCGGTCAATTGCTGCTCCCATTCGTCGTCGGCAGGGTTCGTCGGAACCGCTGCTCGGGCCGCGTCGCTCCGACGCGGGGTTCAGCTCCGGTACTCGGCCGCCGCGTCGGCGAGCCAGTCGGCCAGGTAGCGCGCGAAGGAGGCGCGCACGAAGATCCAGTAGCTGGGCAGCTCGGCGTCCCGGCACAGCAGCACCACGCCGGCGCGGGCCAGCAGCGTCTGCGCGCACTGGTCCGAGGCGAAGGCGCGCCGGTGCAGGTCGAGAGCGCAGCCCTTGGCCAGCAGGTCGCGGGACTTCGGCCCGGAGACCTCGACGATCGTGCGGTGCCCCGAGACGTCGACGACCGAGCCGTGCTCCTCGCCGAGGGCGTCGTTCAGGGTGGACTGGAGCTGCTGCGCGCTGCCCTCGGGCCCGACCAGCAGCCACTCGTCCGGGCCCAGCCACAGGACCTGCAGGTGCTCGGTGCGCGCGACCTGGCCCGGCTGGTTGGGCAGCATCGCCCCGACGGCGGTGCCGATGCGCTCGGCCGCCGGGCTCTTCGGGTCGACGCGCAGCGCGACCTGCGCGGTGAAGGCCACTTCGGACAGCCGCAGCGCGCCGGGCACTGAGGACTCGGCCAGCACCTCGGCTCGGGCGGCCAGCGGGGATTCGCCGTAGAGCTCAGCCATCGCGACGGTTTCCTTCCTTGTCGTAGAAGACCGGCTCGGTGATCTCGACGGGCACGAGCCGGTCGCCGACGTGGCCGTAGATGGTCTGCCCGATGCGGTCCCGGCCGCTCTTCACCAGGGCGAGGGCGAAGGGCCGGTCGAGCGCGGCGCTGCGGTAGCTGGAGGTGATGTGCCCCAGCATGGGCACCGGCGGCTCGGGCAGCTCCGTGGACTCCACCAGCTGGGTGCCCTCCGGCACGACCGCCGAGTCGGCGGGCGGGAGGAGCCCGACGAGGTGCTTGCGGTCCTCGCGGGCGGTGTCGGCCCGGGTGAACGAGCGCATGCCGAGGAAGTCGTCCTTCTTCTTCGACACCGCCCAGCTCATCCCGAGGTCGTGCGGGGTGACCGTGCCGTCGGTGTCCTGGCCGACGATCGGGAAGCCCTTCTCGGCGCGCAGCACGTGCATGGTCTCGGTGCCGTAGGGCGTGATGCCGAAGCCGGAACCGGCCTCGTGCAGCGCTTCCCAGACCTCGCGGCCGTACCACCAGGGCACGTTGATCTCGAAGGCCAGCTCGCCGGAGAAGCTGATCCGGCACACCCGCGCGGCCCGGCCGGCCACCACGCCGTCGCGGTAGGACATGAACGGGAACGCGTCGTTGTCCAGGTCGATGTCCGAGGTCACCCGGGCCAGGACCTCGCGGGAGCGGGGTCCGGCCAGCGCGATGGTGGCCCAGTGCTCGGTCACCGAGGTCAGGTGCACCCGCAGGTGCGGCCACTCGGTCTGCAGCCAGTCCTCCAGCCACTCGAGGACGCCGGCCGCGCCGCCGGACGTGGTGGAGATCAGGTAGCGGTGCTCGCCGGTGCGCATCACGGTGCCGTCGTCGAAGACCATGCCGTCGGCGTGGCACATGACCCCGTAGCGGATCCGGCCGAGCTTGAGCGTGCTCATCTTGTTGGTGTAGACGAGGTCGAGGAACTCGGCCGCGTCCGGACCCTGCACGTCGATCTTGCCGAGCGTGGAGACGTCCTGCATGCCCACGCCGGTGCGCACCGCGTGGCACTCGCGCAGCACGGCGGAATCCATGTCCTCCCCGGGCTGCGGGTAGTACCAGGGCCGCTTCCACTGGCCGACGTTCTCGAACGGGCAGCCCTGCTCGAGGTGCCAGTCGTGCATCGCGGTCACCCGGATCGGGTCGTAGAGGTCGCCGCGGTCCCGACCGGCCAGCGCCGCGAAGGACACCGGGGCGTAGGGCGGGCGGAAGGTCGTCGCGCCGACCTCGGCGACCTCGACGCCGAGGAGCTCGGCGATCACGCCGGAGGACAGGATCCCGGAGGTCTTGCCCTGGTCGTGCGCGGTGCCGATGGTGGTGAACCGCTTGATGTGCTCCACCGAGGACATCCCGGCCCGGATGGCCTTGCGCACGTCGGCGACCGTGGCGTCGCGCGCCAGGTCCACGAACTGCTCGCCGTCGACGTCCGCCGACGTCCCGGGCAGCAGCCAGACCGGCTGCGGGGGCGTGACCGGGCAGGAGAAGGCGCTGGGCACGTTGGCGAAGTCGGCGTCGAAACCCGCTTCGCGCGCGGCGTCGCTGCCGGCCTCGGAACCCGAGCGCAGGCAGTCCGCCGTGCCGAACGTCCCGGCGGCCGCGCCCACCGAGCGCACCCCGCGAGCGCTTCGGCCCGGCACCAGGGCGCCGATCTCCTCGGAGTAGCGCACGGTTCCGCGGGCCTGGCTGTGCAGGTGCACCGCCGGGTTCCAGCCGCCCGAGACCAGCAGCAGGTCGCAGTCCAGCTCGGAGGGGAACGCCAGCGCCGACTCGCCGGAGGGCAGGCGGGAGATCTGCGCACCGCTGACCCGGTCGGTGCCCGAGGTTCCGGTGACCGCGCAGCTGGTCAGGATCGGGATGCCCCGCTCCACGCACCGCGCCGCCCACGACGTGGTGGCCGCCGGCCGCACGTCCACGACGGCGGCGATCTCCACGCCGGCGTCGTGCAGGTCGATGGCCGCGGCGTAGGCGCTGTCGTTGGTGGTGAACACGACCGCGCGGCGGCCGGGCAGCACGCCGTAGCGGTTCAGGTAGGTGCGGGCGGAGGTGGCAAGCACGGTGCCGGGCAGGTCGTTGCCGGGGAACACCAGGGGGCGCTCGTGCGATCCGGTGGCCAGCACGACCTCGCGGGCGCGGATGTGCCAGGTGCGCTGCCGGGTGAACGCGTCCTCGCCGCGGTGCTCGACGGCCACCAGGTAGTTGTCGTCGTAGCGGCCGAACACGGTGGTGCGCGGCAGCACCGTGACCTCCGGGCAGGCCTCCAGCTCGGCGGTGACCCGGTCGATCCAGCGCTGCGCCGGGGCGCGGTCGAGCTCCTCGCCGGTGCCCAGCAGGCTGCCGCCGAACTCGGTGTCGGCGTCGGCCACGATCACCCGGGCGCCGCTGCGCGCGGCGCTCAGCGCGGCGGCCAGCCCGGCCGGTCCCGCGCCGACGACCAGCACGTCGCAGTGCGCGTTGGTCGCGTCGTAGCGGGCCGGGTCCGGTTCGTCGGCCAGCCGTCCCTGCCCGGGAAGGCCGGTGGCCGCGAGCCCGTCGCGCAGCTCGACCGTGGTGGCGGTGAGCATCGGTTCCGGGAAGGGCTCCTCGACCTGCACGAGCGCGTTGGGCTCCTCGGGCCCGGCGGCCATGATCCCGCGCGGGCGCCCGTAGCGGATGCTGGTGCCGACCTGGTGCACGCCGTTGGCCAGCAGCGCGGAGGCCAGCGTGTCGCCGGCGTATCCCCGGTACTCCTGGCCGTCGAACCGGAACCGGACCGGGCGGTCGCGGTCGATCCGGCCGCCTTCGGCAAGCCTGTACTCGTTGCTCACCTCGTCACCGCCCCGTCTGAGTCGTTCTGGAAGATCTCGTTGGTCGTGGTGTCCCGGCGGATCGAGAACCACCGGCGGCAGCCCGCCTGGTGGTTCCACCGCTCGGCGAAGACGCCCTTCGGATTGGCGCGGTAGAACAGGAATCGCGCCCAGTCCGCATCGGACACGGCTCGCGGATCGGCCGGGTAGCTCACGTCGGCCTGACCGCCGTAGTGGAACTCGGTCTCGTTGCGCGGCCCGCACCAGGGGCAGGGAATCAACATCATGGCGAATCTCCTCGTAGGAGTTGGTTCACGGTGCGGCGTGAGCCGCTGTCTCAGGTGTGGGACTCAGCCGGCACCGCCGCGGGTTCTCAGACGTCGTCTGGGGAGGACAGCCGCAGTGCCGCGTACGCGCGTACTCAAATCGCGGATCCCGGAGCCAGGCGGCGTCTGAGGTTCCGCTGCTCGCACCGTCACGCAAACCCATTCTGAGAACCTCTTTCTCAGTGCGCCACGCCTGCGGCGCCGTGCTCGTCGACGAGGGCGCCGGTGGTGAAGCGGTCGAGGCTGAACGGGGCGTTGAGCGGGTGGGGCTCGTCGTTGGCGATGGTGTGGGCGTAGCACCAGCCGACACCGGGGGTGGCCTTGAAACCGCCTGTGCCCCAACCGCAGTTGACGTAGAGGTTCTCGAACGGGGTGAGCCCCATGATCGCCGAGGCGTCCGGGGTCACGTCCACCACGCCCGCCCAGGTGCGCAGCACGTGCGCGCGGGAGAACATCGGGAACAGCTCCACCGCCGCGGTGAGCTCGCGCTCGATGGTGTGGAACGAACCGCGCTGGCCGTAGGAGTTGTAGGCGTCGATGCCGGCGCCGAGCACCAGCTCTCCCTTGTGCGCCTGGGAGACGTAGACGTGCACCGCGTTGGACATCACCACCGTGGGGTGCACCGGTTCGAGGAGTTCGGAGACCAGCGCCTGCAGCGGGTGGCTCTGGATCGGCAGCGCCAGGCTGAGCTCGTCGGCCAGCACCGAGGTCGACCCCGCGGCCGCCAGGGCGACCTTGCCCGCCGCGATGTCGCCGCGGGTGGTGCGCACGCCGGTGATCCGGTCGCCGATGCGGTCGAAGCCGGTGACCTGGCAGTTCTGCACCAGGTCCACGCCCATGCGGTCCAGCGCGCGGGCGAAGCCCCAGGCGACGTGGTCGTGCTTGGCGATACCCGCCCGCGGCTGCCAGGTCGCGCCCATCACCGGGTAGCGCAGGTCTTCCGAGGTGTTCAGGATCGGGCAGACCTCGGCGACCTGCTGCGGGTCCAGCCACTCGGCGTCGATGCCGTTGAGCCGGTTGGCCCCAACCCGCCGCTTGCTGTCGCGGACCTCCTGCAGGGAGTGGGCGAGGTTGAGCACGCCGCGCTGGGAGAACAGCAGCGGGTAGTCGAGCTCCTCCTCCAGGCCCTCCCAGAGCTTCATGGCGTGCTCGTAGAGGCCGGCGCTCTCGTCCCAGAGGTAGTTCGAGCGGATGATCGTGGTGTTGCGGGCCATGTTCCCGCCGGCCAGCCACCCGCTCTCCAGCACGGCCATGTTGGTGATGCCGTGGTTGGCCGCGAGGTAGTAGGCGGTGGCCAGGCCGTGGCCACCACCGCCGACGATCACCACGTCGTAGGACGGTTTCGGGTCCGGGGAGCCCCAGAGCCACTCCGGGTGCTCCGGCAGGTCTGCACCGGGCGTGCGCGGCATCAGAGCCCTCCGTTCAGGTTGGGGTAGAGGGGGTGCTTGGCGGCGAGTGCTTCGACGCGGGCGCGCAGTTCGGCGCTGGTGGTCTGGTCGAAGGTGGGTTTGAGGGCTTGTGCGATGACTTCGGCGATTTCGGTGAATTCGT
>NZ_JBHTCJ010000008.1:0-272062 GCF_042665275.1 Saccharopolyspora griseoalba
AATCGCTCCGCGCCAGGCCCGGCCCGGTTTTCCCCGGCCCGCGTCGCGCTGACAACGAATACTCTACAGACCCCGATAACCCCCCGTTCACCCACCCCCCTCCAAAACGATCACCCCAGGTCAGCGGCGCTTTGAGCGTCGTGAGCGGTGGTTCCTCCCGGAATCGCGGGCCGCCACCTCGTCAACGGCCGGCCGACCCTGTCCCCGTTCGAGTGGTCGTCGGCTTTCGCGCGGGCGCGCGCGGGATTGGCCGGTAGCCTGCTGGCGAGCTGTCAGTCAGGGGGTAGCCAGTGGACACTCCGATCTACACCGAGCTCCGCGAGAAGCTGATCGATCCGGAGGACCGGGACTGGGGGCAGAGCGCCCCGCCCGAGTTCGCCGCCGCGTTGGCCGAGCGCGCCGGAACGGCCGAGCAGCCCGACTCACCGGCGCCCACCCGGCCGAGCGCGACGACCACGGGCAAGCGCTCGCGCTCCCGCGCCCGCAGCCATCGGAAAGAGGACTAGAGGAGGACGGGCTCGCCCCGCTGCCCGTTCTCAGGCCCGGCGTGCCCGGCCGCGGGCACCGCGACGCCTCAGTCGACCGCGGAGGAGAACAGCGGGAGGGAGACCGCGGGCACCTGCTCGGGCTCGGTCTCCTCGCCCCCTCCGTTGAGCACGACGGGCTCGGGCGCGTCCGCGCGCTCCGGCTCCGCCGGCCGCACCGGTTCGGACGGCGCGTCCACCTGCTCGGCCTTGAGCCGGTCTCGGGTGCGCTGCGCGGCGCCGCGGATCTGCTCGGTGAGCTGCTTGTTCTCCTCGCGCACGCGCTCTTCTTCGCGCTCCTGCTGCTTCGAGGTGCGCGACTTCTCCGACTTCGGGGAGCGCGCGGCCTTGATGTAGCGGTTGAGCACGGTGCGGAGCTGGCGCTCGTGACCCTCGTTGAGGTCGATTTCGTAGGTCACGCCATCCAGCGCGAAGGTGACGGTGTGCTTGGCTGGCGATCCGTCGATGTCATCGACCAGATCGACCTTAATCCGCTCGGCCATGATCACCTTGTCTCGGGAACGCGCCCCGTCTCGATCCGCGACTTCGGTGGAAGACTACTGCCAGTCCCTGACCACGTTGTAGCACGTCGGTTAGCAGATGTCTCGTACTCAACCATAGTCGAGCGGCCGGATCGACCGAAAACCGCTCGGCAGATCGGGTGTGGAGGACAGCTCGCGGCGCGTCCTCCTCTAACCGACCGTGACCACCCGCCTGGTTTGCCCGGAGGTAATCCAGCGCACATCCTGGAAAAAGACCGATGCCGGGTAGAGCATTCTTCGGACGATCGTTTATCGTTCGCTCGCTCTTCGTCGCGCGTTGCGCGCGGAGAAGACTTGGATTCGAGCCGGAATCGAGGGTTAACCGTGGCGCAGAAAGTCACCGTGCAGCTGGTCGACGATGTCGACGGCACCACAGCCGACAGCACTGTCGAGTTCGCCCTGGACGGGGTGAGCTACCAAATCGACCTGTCCGAGGACAACGCCGAGAAACTGCGCGACTCGCTGGCCACCTTCGTGGCGCACGCGCGCAAGACCGGCGGGCGCAAGAAGGTTGGCGGCAAGGGCAAGTCGAACACGCCCAGCACCGCCGACCGGGAACGCAACCAGGCCATTCGCGAATGGGCTCGCGAACAGGGCATGCAGGTATCCGACCGGGGACGCATTCCGGCCGAGATCGTCGAGGCGTACGACAACGCTCAGTGAACGGGCGGACACGGGCGACCGGATGTCCGCTGGAAGCACCTTCGGACATTTCCGGCCGCCCGTTGAAAATGCGGTTCGACGGCATTCGGCAACCGAGCCGGCCAACGCGCGGCCGGTTCGCGGTCGTCGTTTACCGCTCCGCCACGAATCGGACGATTTCCTGCCGGTCCGGCATCGAACTGCTGGCCCCGGGACGTTGCACCGAGAGCGCCGCACCGGCCGATGCCATCCGCATCGCCTCGGGCATGGTGGCGCCCCCGCCCAGCACCGCGCTGAGCACGCCGACGAACGTGTCCCCGGCGGCGGTGCTGTCCACCGCGGTCACGCGGTGGCTGGGCACCCGCGTCTGGACGCCCTCGCGGTTGCCGTAGAGGCAGCCGCGGTCGCCCAGGGTGATCACCACTTCGGGCACCTTGCGCAGCAGCTCCTCCAGCGCCTGGTCCGGGTCCGAGTTGCCGGTCAGCACCGCGGCCTCGTGCTCGTTGGGCACCAGCAGGTCGACGTTGGCCAGCAGCTCGTCGGACAGCGGTACCGCGGGAGCCGGCGTGAGCACCACCTTCACGCCGTGCCTGCGACCGGCGGCCGCGGCGGCGGTCACGCCCGACAGCGGCGTCTCCAGCTGCAGCAGCAGGGCGCTGGAATCGGCCACGAGCTCCTCGTCGCTGTCGTTGAACGTCTCCAGGGCGCTGTTGGCCGCCGGGACCACGACGATCGAGTTGGCGCCGTCGTCGTCGACCACGATGTGCGCGGTGCCGCTGCGACCGGGGATGGAGCGCAGGCCGGCCACGTCGACCCCCGCCGAGGTCAGGACCTTGCGGATCTCCTCGCCGAACTCGTCGGTGCCCACCGCGCCGATCATGCTCGTGTAGGCGCCGGCCTTGGCCGCGGCGATCGCCTGGTTGGCGCCCTTGCCGCCGGGCACGGTGTGGAACTCGCGCCCCATGACCGTCTCGCCCCGCCGGGGTGCGGTCGGGACGTAGGCCACCAGGTCCATGTTGCAGCTGCCGAATACGGCCACAGAAGTCGTCACGGGCGCCATCATCGGTCATCCGGACACACGCTCGCACGGATGGGTCCCGCCGCGTCGGAACACGTACCATGACCGACCAGCAGTGCAGACCTGTCCTGCTGAGGAAGGGCGACGAGGCGTGGACTACGCGGTGACGGCGGAGCTGGCCCCACCGGAAGCGGCAGTGGAGCTCGACCCGCTGCAGCAGGAGGGGATCGCGGCCGTGCTGGACCGCAACCTGGCCCTGGTCGAGGGCGTGAGCGGGCCGGAGGAGTCCGACATCGACGTGCTCGACTACCGCATCACCGTGCACCCCGAGGGCGCGAGCGTGCTGCTGGCCCTCGACGCCCCGTCCCTGCTGGCCGCCGAGAGCGGGGCCGCGTCGGTGCTCGACGAGCTGATCAGCGAGTGCGAGCTGCTCCCCGGCTGGGCGGTGGCGCACTCGGAGGTGCGCATCACCGAGGACGAGTTCAACGAGCGGCTGGCCGCGGCCGAGGAGGTCGAGACCGGCGACGAGCTGGAGATGGCCGTCGAGGAGGCGCTGGAGTCCGCGCCGGACCCGGCGATGGACGTCGAGCACTGGCGCAACCGGCTCGGCGAGCTCGCGCCCCGCCTGCGGGCCTTCGACGCGACCGCGTTCGCCGGCGCCGACGAGGCGTCCGCGAAGCTGTGCGCGGGTGCGTTGGTGCACGCGGTGCGGGTGGTCACCGACGAGCTGTTCTACGACGAGCTCGCGCTGGCGGTGAACAACGCGACGGTCGCCGACGCGGTCGGGCTGCTGGTCCTGGAGGAGCTGCCGCCCTGCTACGACCACCGCTACGACGCGTTCTTCGCGCGAGCCTTCGTGCTGGCCTCGGCCGAGGTCGGCGTGCGGCTGACCGCCCCCTGCTGGACGCCGCCGCGCAGCGTGGCCGAGGCCCTGGCGCTGCGGCTGATCCTCAACGAGGCGCGCGTGGTGCTCGAGGCCGCCGAGCTGATGAGCTGGGACGAGAGCGAGCCCGTCTTCGCGAGCTTCGCCGGGCGGGCGTTCGGCGAGGTCGACGCGGCGGAGCTGTACGCGGTGGAGATCCCGCTGGCCGCCGGGTTGGAGCCGGAGCTGGTGGAGCAGGCGGCCAAGACCGAGGCCGACCTGCACGACCGGGGCCTGGCGTTCGACCAGTGGTTCACCCGGCGGGACGGCAACCCGGGCCTGCACCCCTACCTGGACTCGCTGTGAGGGCTCGCTGGGCGGGCCCGGCCGCGGAGCCGGGCCCGCTCGGCGTCACTCCTGGTTGCGGACGGAGTAGGGGGGAACGGTCGAGCCGATGAGGCTGGCCTCGTCGATGCTCTCCGGGCGGTAGGAGCTGGTCGCGTAGTTGTCCAGCATCAGGTTCACCGCGTCGTCGATGGGCTCCACCCGGCCGAAGATGAACGACCACTCGTGCTCGTCGGAGCCGAAGTAGACGACCGTCTCGAAGGCCGACCGGAAGCGGTTGTAGGCGCGCTTGAGCGTCTCGTTGCGCCACACGGTCGGGCAGCCGGCCTGGAAGGCGACCACCCCGCCCGCGGACAGCACGGACTGGCAGCGCTGCACGAACTCCAGGCCGTAGAGCCGGTTGTGCTGGCCGTCGGTGTCCTCCGCGCGCTCGTCCGGGAGGTCGACCACGACGATGTCGTAGCCCTCCGGCGGGGCGGTGTCCAGGAAGCTCCAGCCGTCGGCGTAGTGCAGCGAGATCGGGCCCTCGCCCTTCTCGGCTTCGACGAGCTGCTCGGGCGTGTAGCCGTAGGGCAGGTGCTCGGCGCACTTGGCCACGCACAGCTGGTCGATGTCCACGTGGTCGACCCGGGTGGCGCCCGCGGTCACCGACATCTGGCTGGCCACGCCCTCGCTGGAGCCGATGATCAGCACCCGCTCCACCTGCGCGGCCAGCAGGAACGCGGGCACCATCATGGCCTCGTGGTAGACCAGCTGGGAGAACTCGGTGCTCTGCCGGTCGTCGTCGCAGAACAGCGAGACGCCCTGCCCGGTCTTGCCGATGACCACGTGCTGGTACGGGGTGTCGCCCTCCCACAGCACTTCGTCGACCCGCCACAGGCGCTGCAGGTCGGCGCCCATCGGCTCCTTGATCCACCGGTGCCCGTCGAGTTCGATCAACGGTGCTCCTCCTGTACTTCCAGAGTTGGGGTTGGCGTGCGTCGGCACTGCGCAGCACACACCATGCCGCGCGGGCGCGCACTCGGGACGCGAGTTCTCAGATGTCCTTGCCGCGGCGGATGGTCTGCACGTTGCGCCCCGCGGGCTTGAGCGCGTCGGCCAGGAGGCTGACCGCCTTCTCCGGGTCGGCGGTGTGCCCGCAGGTGAACACGTCGACGAAGATCGACCCGTCCTCCGGGTACGTGTGCAGCGAGGCGTGGGACTCCGACAGCAGCGCCAGCACCGTCACTCCCTGCGGCTCGAACCGCTCGGCGATCATCTGGCACACCGTGGCGTCGGACTGGTCGAGCGCGTTGTTCAGGACTTCCCGCAAGAACTGCTCGTCGTCCAGCAGCTGCGGATCCACGCCCTCCAGCTCCGCCAGGACGTGCGTGCCGGTGAACAGACCCACCGGTGCTGCAGTGTCAACGGACATCTATCAACCTCCCATCGTTCGCAGATTCGTCTTCCGCAGCCTCTGGTACCGCAGGATTCCCCGTGCGGCCGCAGCAGATCACGCGCGTCGATCGCCGTCGACGCAATAGGTGGGCAGCGGGGTGAACCCGTTGAAACCCACCGATGAATAGCTGGCCGTGTAGGCGCCGGCGGAGAGCAGGTCGACCGTGTCCCCGCCGCGCAGCGTGCTCGGCAGCTGGTAGCTGTTGCGCTGGTAGATCACGTCGTCGCCGTCGCAGGTCGGGCCGGCCAGCACGACCGGTCCCACCTCGTCCCCGTCCCGGCTGGTGCGCAGCCGGTAGGTGATGGCCTCGCCCTCGGTCTCGGCCAGCCCGTTGTAGCGGCCGATGTCCAGGTAGACCCAGCGGCGCTGCCCGTCGCAGGAGTCGGTGACCAGCACCACCTCGCTGCGCAGCACGCCCGCGTCGCCGACCAGGAACCGGCCGGGTTCGATCAGCAGCTCGGGCCGCTCGGCGAAGTTGCTCTCCAGCGACTTCTCGATGGCCTCGACGTACTCGGCCAGCGGCGGCGCGGTCTCGGTGTACCCGGCGGGCAGGCCGCCGCCGAGGTTGACCAGGCGCAGCGGCACGCCGTGCGCGGCGCAGTCCTCGAAGACCCGCCGGGCGGCGCCGACGCCGTGCTCCCACGCGGCCGGGTCGAGCTGCTGCGATCCGATGTGGAACGACACGCCGCAGGGGTCCAGGCCCAGCTCGGCGGCACGGCGCAGCAGTTCCGCCGCCTGCTCGGGCGCGCAGCCGAACTTGCGGCCGAAGGGCGTGCGGGAGCCGGAGTTGTCCACCAGCACCCGGCAGAACACCTGCGCGCCCGGCGCGGCCTCGGCGATGTTGGCCAGGTCGGCGGCGCTGTCGGTGGCGAACAGCCGCACGCCCCGCTCGTGGGCGAGCGCGATGTCGCGGCGCTTCTTGATGGTGTTGCCGTAGGAGATCGACTCCGGCGTGGCGCCCCTGGCCAGGCACAGCTCGATCTCGCCGGGGCTGGCCACGTCGAACGAGGCGCCCTCGGCGACGAGCTCGCCGACGACTTCGGGGGTGGGATTGGCCTTGACCGCGTAGCAGATCCGGGCGTCGGGGAGGGCGGTGCGCAACTGCCGGTAGCGCTGCCGCACCTGCGCCAGGTCCATGACCAGGAAGGGGGTCTCGGGCCGTTGCTCAGCCAGGAAGCGATCGATCGCGTCTGCTCGCGCGGTGCCGCGGGGGCGGTCCGTCACGCCGGTGGCGGCGGACAGGTCGGACAATCCCGGTACCTCCGTATCAGGTGCTGGTGGGGGCTCGCCGCTCGTTTCCCCAGCGCGGCGAGGGCGCGACTGCGACCAAGCACGGTACCGTCCAAGCCCCCCGGATTTCGAACCAGCCCGCTTCCTGCGCGGGGGTTGTGAGGACCCCCACCGCTCATGATTCCGAGCGCCCCAGGCGCAGCGCCAGGTAGAAGTCCACGCGGGTCGGGAAGTCGGACAGGTCGCGGCCGGTGAGCTGCTCGATGCGCTGCACCCGGTAGCGCAGCGTGTTCACGTGCAGGTGCAGCTGCTGGGCGCAGCGCGACCAGGAACCGGAGTGCTCCAGGAACACCCGGAGGGTGCGCAGCAGTTCGGATCCGTGCGCCCGGTCGTAGGCGATGATCTCGGCCAGCAGCTTGTCCCGGTAGGAGCGGCGCAGCTCGTCGCCGACGGCGGCCAGCAGCACCTCGTGCGAGGCGAGCTCCGCGGCGGCGGCGACCTCGGCCCGGCCGCGGCGCCCCTCGGCGAGCCCGCGCGCGTAGGCCGCCTCGTCGAGCGCACCGCGCAGCGCGGCGGTCTCGGCGATGTCGCTGAGCCCGAGGGTGAGCCTGCGCTGGCCGAGCGCGGGCTCGACGGTGGCGACGACGCCGCGCAGCTGGGCTTCCAGGCCGGTGAGGTGCTCGCGGTCGTCGACGAACAGCGCGGTGGCGCCGTCGCCGAGCGGCGCGGTCACCGAGGGCAGGCCGGTGGCCGCGGCGAGCTCGCGCAGCAAGGTGGTGGACTCGGCCTGGTCGCCGGCGAGGAGGGTGACCGCGCGCAGCGGTTCGTCGGCGGGCAGTCCCGCGGTTTCGAGCCGGGCGACGACCTCGGTGGGCGTGCAGGTGCCCGCGAGCAGCCGGTGCAGCGCGGCCTCCGCCGAGCGGCCCGCGATGCGGCGCGCCTCGTCGACGCGGGCGCGCACCAGCGCCACCACGGTGCCCAGGTCGGTGGCGACGACCTGCTGCTCGTCCCACGCGGCGTCGGCGTCGCCGGCCAGCACGAACCAGCGGGCCGCGGGCGGTTCGGTGGCCGATTCGACCGGCCACAGCACGTGGCCCCGGCAGCCGCGCGGCAGCGGTCCGGTGCTGTGCTCGCGCAGCGCGGCCGCGCGCAGCTCGGCGGGCAGCGAGGCGGTTCCGGCGACCTCCCAGCCCGCGGCGGAGAGCACCCAGCAGTCGGTGCCGAGCTCCTCGGCGGCCATCCGCAGCACGCGGTCGAGGTCGGCGCCGGAGGCGGCGGCCGAGACGAGCTCGCGGCGCGGGGCGAACCGGCGCTGGATGCGGTCGGCCAGGGTGTTGAAGCTGACCGAGACCGGGACCTCGAACAGCGGGAGGTCGTGCCTGCGGCAGGCCTCGACGAGGTCCGGCGGGGCCTTGCCCAGCCGCGCGGTCCCGGCTGCCAGCCCCGCCACGCGGGCGTCGACGAGTGCCCGCACGAACTCCTCCGAGTCGGCCGGGCAGGTGTGCCAGACCAGGCCGGAGAGGACCAGCTCGCCGCCGGAGAGGTAGCGCCGCGGATCCATGAGGTCGGTGATGTAGACCCCGGTGAGCTGCCGGTCCAGGCGACCTCGGCCGTGCAGGAGCACCAGACCGAGGCCTTCGTCGGCGAGCAGATCAGCCAGTCGCACCCGGCCCTCCTCCGGCAGAGCTGTCCGGGACCCGCCTGGCCCGGCACGACGTGCGCCGGGGTGGCAGTCGCACGAACCGGCCGGGCGGACGCGTTCGTAGGAACATACAACTCGCCCGGTTCACCGGGAAGGTTTTTTCGGGTTATCGCCCGCTAGCCAGCGACATCCGGCCGGATGTGTACTGGGCCACATCAACGCACCGGCCCCCGGCCGATGGGAGAAGCAACGTGGAATTCCTCCGCCCCGCCTCCTGGCGGGAGGCGCTCGAGGCCAAGGCGCAGTACCCCGACGCGATGCCGATCGCGGGCGGTACCGACGTGATGGTCGAGCTCAACTTCGACAGCCGGCGGCCCGGCGAGCTGCTGGACCTCACCCGCGTTCCGGAGCTCGCCGAGTGGGCCCCGGACGGGCCCGAGCTGCGCATCGGCGCCGGGGTGCCCTACGCCCGGCTGATCGACGAGCTGGGCGACCAGCTGCCCGGCCTGGCGATGGCCTCGCGCACCGTGGGCTCCCCGCAGATCCGCAACCGCGGCACGCTCGGCGGCAACCTCGGCTCGGCCTCGCCGGCCGGCGACGGTCACCCGCCGCTGCTGGCCGGGGAGGCCGACGTCGAGGTCGAGTCGGTGCGCGGCAGCCGGGTGATCCCGGCCGAGGAGTTCTTCACCGGCCCGAAGCGCAACGCCCTGGCACCCGACGAGCTGATCGCCGCGGTGCGGCTGTCGCCGGCCACCGGGCCGGAGCAGTTCTGCAAGGTCGGCACCCGCAACGCGATGGTCATCGCGGTGTGCACCTTCGCGATCGCGCTGCGCCCGGAGATCGAGCGGGTGCGCACCGGCATCGGCTCGGCGGCGCCCACGCCGATCCGGGCGCGGGAGGCCGAGGACTTCCTGGCCGAGGAGCTGGACTGGGCCGGTCGCGGCGCGCTGCCGGACGCGGTGGCGCGGCGGTTCGGCGAGCTGGTGACGCAGGTGGCGTCGCCGATCGACGACGTTCGCGGCAGCGCGGACTACCGCAGGCACGCGCTGAGCGTGATGGCCCGCCGGGCGCTCGGCTGGGCCTGGCACGAGCACTGCTCCGGGAGGCAGGAATGCGCCTGAAGTTCACCGTCAACGGGCGGCAGCAGGAAGCCGACGACGTGTGGGAGGGCGAGAACCTCCTCTACGTGCTGCGCGAGCGGCTCGGCCTGCCGGGCTCGAAGAACGCCTGCGAGCAGGGCGAGTGCGGGTCCTGCACGGTCTACCTGGACGAGGTACCGGTGTGCTCGTGCATGGTCGCCGCCGGGCAGGCCGAGGGCCGCGAGGTGCGCACCGTGGAGGGCCTCGCCGACGGCGAGCGGCTCGACCCGGTGCAGCAGGCCTTCGTCGAGGCGGGCGCCGTGCAGTGCGGCTTCTGCACCCCCGGCCTGCTGGTGCAGGCCCACGACCTGCTGGAACGCACTGCCGAGCCCTCGGATTCGGAGATCCGGGAGTCGCTGGCGGGCAACCTGTGCCGCTGCACCGGCTACGAGAAGATCATGGACGCGGTCCGGCTCGCCGCCCGGCGCAAGGTGGCCGGGGATGGCTGAGCGCCTGATCGTCGAGGGCGGCGCGGTGGCCGCGGTCGACGACGCGGGCACCGAGTTCGCCGAGGGCCACGTGGTCGTCGAGGACGGGCGGATCGTCTCGGTCGGGCCCGGCACGGCCGAGGGCCCGGGCGAGCGGGTCGACGCCTCCGGATGCCTGGTCACGCCCGGTCTGGTCAACACCCACCACCACCTCTACCAGTGGGCCACCCGCGGTTACGCCTGCGACTCGACGCTGTTCGAGTGGCTGACCGAGCTCTACCCCGTGTGGTCCCGGATCGACGCGGAGACCGCGCACGCCGCGGCCTCGGCGGGGCTTGCCCGGCTGGCGCTGACCGGCTGCACCACGGCCGCCGATCACCACTACGTCTTCCCCCGCGGGGGCGGCGACGTGTTCGGCGCGGTCGTCGCCGCCGCGGGGCGGGTCGGCACCCGGTTGCACGCGGTGCGCGGCTCGATGGACCGCGGCGAGTCGCGGGGCGGGCTGCCGCCGGACTCGGTGGTCGAGGACCGCGACGAGGCGCTGCGCGGCACCCAGGAGGCCATCGAGGCCTTCCACGACCCGCGACCGGACGCGCGGGTGCGGGTCGCGGTCGGTCCGTGCTCGCCGTTCTCGGTCTCGTCCGAGCTGATGCGCGAATCGGCCGAGCTGGCGCGGCGCAGCGGCGTGCGGATGCACACGCACCTCGCCGAGACCGCCGACGAGGAGGACCGCTGCCGGGCCGAGTTCGGCTGCACCCCGGCCGAGTACGCCGAGGACCTGGGCTGGTTCGGGCCGGACGTGTGGCTCGCGCACACCGTGCACCTCTCCGGCGCGGCCGTCGACCGGATGGCCGCCACCGGCACCGGCAGCGCCCACTGCCCCAGCTCCAACGGCAGGCTCGGGGCCGGCATCGCCCCGGTGCGGCGGCTGCTGGACGCCGGCGCCCCCGTCGGTCTGGGGGTCGACGGGGCCGCGTCGAACGAGAACTGCGGGCTCGGCGGGGAGATGCGCCAGGCGCTGCTGCTGGCGCGCGCCGCCGGTGGTCCCCGCGCGCTGTCCACCCGCGAGGCGCTGCGGCTGGCCACCCGCGGCGGCGCGCGCTGCCTCGGGCGCGAGGACGAGCTGGGCTCGCTGGAGCCCGGCAAGCTCGCCGACATCGCGGTGTGGCGGCTGGACGGGCTCGACCACACCGGCATCGCCGATCCGGTCGCCGCGCTGGTGCTGGGCGAGCTCCCCCCGCTGCGGCTGCTGCTGCGCGGCGGTGCGCCGGTGGTGGAGCACGGGCGGCTGACCGCCGAGGCCGATCTGGCCGACGAACTCGACCGGGCCGACGCCCGGCTGCGCTCCCTGGAGGTGGCTTGACCATGGACGGATCGCCCGCGCGGACCCCGCAGCAGCTCGACGACGCCATCGACGGCGGGATCGGCGAATCGCCGCTGCGCCCGGACGGTGCGCTGAAGGTGCGCGGCGAGTTCGCCTACTCCTCGGACCTGTGGGCCGAGGACATGCTGTGGGGCGCCACGCTGCGCAGCCCCCACCCGCACGCGCGCATCCGGTCGATCGACATCGGACCGGCGATGGCCACCGCCGGCGTGCACGCAGTGCTCACCGCCGAGGACGTGCCCGGGGAGAACCTCTACGGGCTCAAGGAGATCGACCAGCCGGTGCTGGCCGACGGCGTGGTGCGCTACGTCGGGGAGGCGGTCGCGCTGATCGCGGCCGACCACCCGGAGACCGCGCGGCGCGCGGCCGAGCGCGTCGTCGTGGACTACGAGGTGCTGGAGCCGATCACCGACGCCGAGCGGGCCGCGCACGACGAGGGCCTGCCCGCGCTGCACGAGGGCGGCAACGTGGTGCGCCACCAGCGGATCGTCAAGGGCGATCCGGAGGCGACCGCCGAGGTCGTGGTCTCCGGCGTCTACACGGTGGGCATGCAGGACCAGGCGTTCCTCGGCCCGGAGTCGGGCCTGGCGATCCCCGCCGAGGACGGCGGCGTGGACCTCTACCTGGCCACCCAGGACCTGCACTCCGACCTCAAGCAGACCGCGCGGGCGCTGGGCCTGCCGCCGGAGAAGGTGCGGATGACCATGTCCGGCGTCGGCGGCGCGTTCGGCGGGCGCGAGGACCTGTCCATCCAGGTGCACGTGTGCATGCTGGCCATGCGCGTGGGCAAGCCGGTGAAGATGGTCTACAGCCGGGAGGAGTCCTTCTACGGCCACGTGCACCGGCACCCGGCGAAGATGTACTACGAGCACGGCGCCACGCGGGACGGCGAGCTGGTCTACGTCAGGGCCACCCAGTACTTCGACGGCGGCGCCTACGCCTCGAAGACCCCGGTGGTGGTGGGCAACGCGACCACGCTGGGCGCGGGCCCGTACAAGGTGCCCAACGTGCACATCGAGGGCTGGGGGCTCTACACCAACAACCCGCCGTGCGGCGCGATGCGCGGGCTGGGCGCGGTGCAGCCGACCTTCGCCTACGAGTCCCAGATGGACAAGCTGGCCGCGGCGCTGGGCATGGACCCGGTCGAGGTGCGCGTGCGCAACGCGATCGCGCAGGGCGACTCCATCCCGACCGGCCAGGTGATCGACTCGCCCGCCCCGGTGGCCGAGCTGCTGGAGCGGGTGCGCGCGCTGCCGCTGCCCGAGGACACCGCGAGCGACGACATCCGCGAGCTGCCGGGCGGGGCCTCGAACACCACCCACGGCGAGGGCGTCGTGCGCGGCGTCGGCTACGGCGTGACGATCAAGAACATCTGCTACTCCGAGGGCGCCGACGACTTCTCCACCGCGCGGGTGCGGCTGCAGGTCATCGGCGGCGAGCCGGCCGCCATGGTGCACACCGCCGCGGCCGAGGTCGGCCAGGGCCTGGTGACCGTGCAGCAGCAGATCGCGCGCACCGAGCTCGGCGTCGAGCGGGTGACCATCCACCCGAACGACACCTCGGTCGGCCCGGCCGGGTCGAGCTCGGCCTCGCGGCAGACCTACGTCACCGGCGGCGCCGTCCGGGAGGCCTGCGCCGCCGTGCGCGAAGCGGTCTTCGAGCTGGTCGCCGAGCGCTGCGGCACCTCGGCGGGGCTGTCGCTGCAGGGCGGCAAGGTGGTCTCCGACGAAGGCGTGCTCGCCGACCTGGCCGAGGTGCTCGGCGACGAGGTCGTCGAGCTGACCCGCGAGTTCCACCACCTGCCGACCTACCCGATGGACGCCGACGGCCGCAGCGAGCGGGTCCAGGTGCAGCACGCGTTCTCCGCGCACCGCGCGGTGGTCGACGTCGACACCGAGCTGGGCCTGGTCAAGGTCGTGCAGCTGGCCTGCGCCCAGGACGTCGGCAAGGCGATGAACCCGGAGGCGGTGATCGGCCAGATCCAGGGCGGCTCCGCGCAGGGCCTGGGGCTGGCGGTGATGGAGGAGATCCAGGTCTCCGGCGGCCGGATCCGCAACCCCTCCTTCACCGACTACCTGATCCCCACGATCCTCGACATGCCGCCGATGGAGATCGACGTCATCGAGCGCGGCGACGACAACGCGCCCTACGGGGTCCGCGGCGTCGGCGAGCCGCCCACGATCTCCACCACGCCGTCGGTGGTCGCGGCCATCCGCGCGGCCACCGGGCGCGAGCTCCCGCACACCCCCGTCGCCCCCGAGCACCTCATCTGATCACCGCAGAGCATTGGAGCAACCGATGACCGTGGACACGGCCACCGCGGCCGAGCACGCCTGGATCAGCCGGGCCATCGAGCTGGCCACCAGCAACGTCGCCGAGGGCGGCGGCCCGTTCGGCGCGCTGATCGTGCGCGACGGGGAGATCGTGGCCACCGGCACCAACCGGGTCACGCCCGATCTGGACCCGACCGCGCACGCCGAGGTCACCGCGATCCGCAACGCCTGCCGCGCGCTCGGCGACTACGGCCTGCGGGGCTGCGTGCTGGTGACCTCCTGCGAGCCCTGCCCGATGTGCCTGGCCTCGGCGCTGTGGGCGCGGGTGGACCGGATCGTCTTCGCCGCCGACCGCGACGACGCGGCAGCGGCGGGGTTCGACGACCGCGCGTTCCACGACGCGCTGCGCGACCCGGCCGCGTGCCCGGTCCCGGTGCAGCGCATCGACTCCGCCGACCGGAACGCCGCCTTCGCCGCCTGGTCGGCCAAGGCGGACCGCGTGGACTACTGACCGAGAACCGAGCAGAACGCCCGCGCGCAATCCCGGGAGATCTCGCACCCCGATTTCGAGGGATTTCCGCGCGGCGACCACCCGAAAGCGGAAACCCCGCTCCCCAGAGGGCTCACCGGTGATGACCGGGTCGCCGGTCGAGCGCCTGCACCGCGGACGTCGAGGGTCGAACCACCCGAAGACCTCCGCACCACACATCTGACGAAACGCCCCGCTCTCGTACACGGCGAATTCGCGCCGCGGCTCGTGCTGCCCGGAAGAACCCGCCGTTTCCGTCCGATGGGGCTCCCACCGGCATGGGAGGACGCATGACCAAGCAGCTCGAAGCCGAGGAGAGAACCGGCGGGCTGGACCGCTACTTCCGGATCACCGCGCGTGGTTCGACGCTGTCCCGGGAACTGCGGGGCGGCCTGACGACCTTCGTCGCGATGGCCTACATCGTGATGCTCAACCCGCTCATCCTCGGCTCATCGGCCGACGCCACCGGGGCTCAGCTCTCCCCGGAGGCGCTGACCACCGCCACCGCGGCCACGGCGGGCGTGATGACCGTGCTGATGGGCCTGATCGGCAACGCGCCCCTCGCGCTGGCCGCCGGGCTCGGGGTCAACGCGGTGGTGGCCTTCACCATCGCGCCCACCATGACCTGGGGGCAGGCCTTCGGGCTGGTGGTGCTCGAAGGCGCGGTGATCGTGGCGCTGGCGCTCAGCGGTATCCGCGAGCGGATCATCAACGCCATCCCGGAAGCGCTCAAGATCGCGCTCACCGTCGGCATCGGCCTCTACATCGCGCTGATCGGCCTGGTCAGCGCCGGGTTCGTGACCAGGGTGCCGGACGCCAAGGACACCACCGTCCCGGTCCAGATGGGCGACGGCGGGCACCTCGCGGGCGTACCGATCGCGGTGTTCTGCCTGACGCTGCTGGTCATGCTGGGCCTGCTGGCCCGGCGCACGCCCGGCGCGATCCTGATCGGCATCGGCTTCGGCACCGTGCTGGCGATGGTGGCCAACGGCGCGTTCCAGGTGGAGGCCTCGGAGTGGGGCACGATCGTGCCCCAGCTGCCCGAGCAGCTGGTCAACGCGCCGGACTTCGGGTTGTTCGGGCAGGTCGACCTCTTCGGCGGATTCGCCGCCGCCGGCGGCATCGCGGCCACGGTGTTCCTGTTCACCCTGGTGCTGTCCGGCTTCTTCGACGCGATGGGCACCATCACCAGCGTCTCCAGCCACGCCGGGCTGGTGCGCGACGGCAAGGTCGAGGGCATGGGGCGGATCCTGGCCGTGGACGGCGTCGCCGCTGCCGCGGGCGGGTTCGCCGGGGCCTCGCCGAACACGGTGTTCCTGGAGTCGGCCGCGGGCGTGGCCGAGGGGGCGCGCACGGGCCTGGCCAGCGTGGTCACCGGGCTGCTGTTCTGCGCGACGCTGCTGTTCACCCCGCTGGCCGCGGTGGTGCCCGCGCAGGCGGCAGCGCCCGCGCTGGTGATCGTCGGCGGGCTGATGATGTCGCAGGTGGGCAGGATCCCCTGGAACGACCCGGACTACGTGCTGCCGGCGTTCCTGACCATCGCGGTCATCCCGTTCACCTACATGATCACCAACGGGATCGGGGCCGGGCTGATCGCCTTCTCGGTGATCAAGCTGGCCCGCGGCAAGCCCCAGGAGATCGGCTGGCTCGTCGGCGTCCTGTCGGTCGTGTTCGCCTTCTACTTCGCCGTCGAGGGCGTCGAAGCGCTGTTCGCGTGACGGCCCCTTCCCCGGTGGTCCCCCGCGAGCTCGTGCTTCGCGGGGGACTTCTGATGAGAGCAGCACCCGACGTCCGCCGAGGTACGGTGACGACGTGAGCGGTGTTGCCGGTGTGGTGCTGGCCGCCGGGGCCGGGCGGCGCTTCGGGAAGCCCAAGGCGCTGGTCGAGCTCGACGGCGTCCTGCTGGTCGATCGGGCTGCCCGGTCCCTCGCCGAGGCCGGCTGCGAGCCGGTGCTCGCGGTCCTCGGCGCCGCCGAGGACGAGGTCCGCGCGCGGGCCAAGCTCGACGGCGTGCGCGCGGTGTCCAACCCGGAGTGGCCGACCGGAATGGGGTCCTCCGTGCGCGTCGCGCTGCGATCCCTGGTGGACACCGACGCGGACGCCGCGCTGGTGCTGCCGGTCGACATGCCGGGGATCAACGCCGAGACCGCGCGCCGCGTCGCCGCCCTGGCCTCCCCGTCGGCCCTGGCCGCCGCCGCGCACGGCGGCAAGCGCAGTCACCCCGTGCTGCTGGGCAGGGACCACTGGGCCGGGGTGATCGAGTCGGCGCGCGGCGACGCCGGTGCCAGGGACTACTTGAAGCCACGCACGGTCACCGTGGTGTCCTGTGACGACATATCGGAGGGCTTCGATGTGGACCGGCCTGAAGATCTCGAACGTACCGACACGTAGAGTCGCATGGCGGTCGGAACCCGCTGCGCAGCGAACATTCCGGCCACCCGCCCGAGCAGTGCGCAAGCGGAGGCACCAATGGCAAACACGCACATCACGGCGAACTACGTGCCCACGGGCAACGACTGGCAGGTCACCGTCACCGCAGGCGAGGACCACAAGACCGTCCGCGCCCCCGGGCTCATCGCCGCGCGCGACCAGGCCGAGCAGCTCATCGACGAGCTCGCGCCCACCAAGGCCGGCCGGGTGGTCATCCACCTGCTCAACGGCGACGGCTTCGCCTTCACCACCGCCTACCTGCAGGCTCGGCACGGGCTGTCCGACGAGGCCACCCAGCAGGCCGCCCGCGCCGCGGTGGGGCACGCCAACCAGGTCCCGGCCACCTGATCTTCCCCGACTCGGCTGAACCTGTCCGCGACTCCCCCGGTGCACAGTGGACCAACCGGAGCGGGCACTTAGGATGTTCGTCGTGAACGCGCCGACGAGCAGTGCACGCGAGGAGGAAGCTGCGGTGGCCAGTCTCGAACCGAGCCGGCCGACCGCCGGACGCGGACGCCCGCGGGACGCCTCGCGCGATGCCGCGCTGCGCCAGGCAGCGCTGGAGGTGCTGGCCGAAGTCGGCTACCGCGCGCTGACCATGGACGCCGTGGCCAACCACGCCCGCGCCGGCAAGGCCACGATCTACCGGCGGTGGGACTCCAAGCTGGACCTGGTGATCGACACCTGCAACGAGCTCGTGCAGCGCCGCATCCCGGAACCGGACCTCGGCTCGGTGGCCGAGGACCTCGGCGAGTTCCTGCGCTCGTTCGCCACGATGTTGACCGGCCCCGTCGGCAAGGCCGCGCAGGCGCTGGTGGGTGAGCTGCCGCACGAACCGGAGCTGGCCGCGAAGTTCCGCGAGTCCTTCCTGCTCCCCCAGCGCGACATGATGCGCAAGATCATCGAGCGGGGCGTGCGGCGCGGCGAGATCAGCTCCGAGGCGCCGGTCGACACGGTGGTGGAGCTGGCCGGAGCGGGTCTGATCTACCGGCTGATGCTCGCCGACGAACCACTCGACACGAACTTCGTGGACCGGCTGGTCAGCGAGGCCCTCGTCCCGCTCCTGGAGAGGTGAGGGTGTTCTGGGGACCGCGCCAGCCCCCAGAACACCGAAGCACTACTTGAACAGCTTGCGGACCACCACTGCGGTGACCAGCACGCCGACTCCGATCAGCGCGTAGCGCACCTTCGGGTCGTTGAGCTTCTCCGTCACGCTGGCCTTGCCGGCATCGACGAAACGCTGCGGATTCGCCTTGACGCTCAGTTCGTCCAGCGTGGCGGCCAGCGCGTCACGTGCCTGCTCGATGTCCCGCTCGATGGCGTCTTGATCACGGGCCACGCGTCCTCCTCACCTTCACCTGGCTGCCAGCAGCGTAGTTCACCGCCTCGATCGCGCCACACCGACCGCGCGCGTGTCCGCGAAAGAGGCGCTCCGGGGCGCGCAGACCAAGATCGCACCCCGCGCTAGGGTGTGCACAGCGGGGCCGTAGCCCAATTGGCAGAGGCACTAGGTTTAGGTCCTAGCCAGTGTGGGTTCGAGTCCCACCGGCCCCACGACGCGCCACTCGGGCATCTCGCCGGTCGCGGCCGGGCGGTGCGAGCCGCCGCCCGCTCGCGCGGCGCCAGCGGGCGAGGCCGGAAACCCGCGGATTCCGGATTCCTCGCGGGACCGCCGCATTTCCCTGAATCGGGCGGAACGGCACGCCCGGATCGAATTCCGAGAACCCCGAACGTGTCCTTTCATCTCGATTCGTCCCCCGATTTCGCATTGCGCTTCCCGCGCCGAAATGCTGCGCGCAGCCACCGCGCTGAGCAGCGGGTTCACCGAATCGGGGGACGACTCACCGCCGGTGGCAGCATTTTCCGGGCGCTGCTCCGGCGGCCCTCGGTTTCAGTTTGACGGATTTCGGGCGCAGGAGTGCACTGGTGGTGTGGCGCATGGGGACTCGTCGACGCGCGTTCGGATTCGCCGCAAGCTGCGCGCGGGCGGTCGCGCGTCGGACGGAGCGGTTCGACGCTCCGCGCCCGCAGGCGCCCCCGGCGCGACCGACGTCCTGAACTGCCGAGACCACCACGGGAAGGACGGCAACCATGGCTGACCCGAACCGAAAACCACCGACGACCACCGACGCCGGCATCCCGGTCAGCAGCGACGAGCACTCGTTGACCGTCGGCCCCGACGGCCCGATCCTGCTGCAGGACAACTACCTCATCGAGCAGATGGCGCAGTTCAACCGGGAGCGCATCCCGGAGCGCCAGCCGCACGCCAAGGGCAACGGGGCGTTCGGCAAGTTCGTGGTGACCAACGACGTCAGCGCCTACACCAAGGCCGCCGTGTTCCAGCCCGGCGCGGAGACCGACGTGATGATCCGGTTCTCCACGGTCGCGGGCGAGCGCGGCAGTCCGGACACCTGGCGCGACCCGCGCGGCTTCGCGGTGAAGTTCTACACCAGCGAGGGCAACTACGACATGGTCGGCAACAACACGCCGGTCTTCTTCGTCCGCGACCCCATGAAGTTCCAGCACTTCATCCGCTCGCAGAAGCGCCGCGCGGACACGAACTCGCGCGACAAGAACATGCAGTGGGACTTCTGGACGCTGTCGCCCGAGTCGGCGCACCAGGTCACCTGGCTGATGGGTGACCGCGGCATCCCGAAGACCTGGCGCCACATGAACGGCTACTCCAGCCACACCTACATGTGGGTCAACGCCGAGGGCCAGCAGTTCTGGGTGAAGTACCACTTCAAGACCGACCAGGGCATCGACTTCCTCACCCAGGAGCAGGCCGATCACCTGGCCGGCGCCGACGGCGACTACCACCAGCGCGACCTCTACGAGTCGATCGAGCGGGGCAACTACCCCAGCTGGACGCTGAAGATGCAGATCATGCCGTTCGAGGAGGCCGAGACCTACCGGTTCAACCCGTTCGACCTGACCAAGGTCTGGCCGCACGGCGACTACCCGCTCATCGAGGTCGGGCGGTTGACGCTGGACCGCAACCCGACCGATCACCACACCGAGATCGAGCAGGCGGCCTTCGAGCCGAACAACCTGGTGCCCGGGATCGGGCCGAGCCCAGACAAGATGCTGCTGGCCCGGCTGTTCTCCTACGCCGACGCGCACCGCGCCCGCCTGGGCTCCAACTACAAGCAGATCCCGGTCAACTCGGCCGACGCGCCGGTGCACAGCTACAGCAAGGACGGGGTGATGCGGGTCCAGAAGGTCGCGGATCCGGTGTACGCGCCGAACTCCTACGGCGGACCGGAGGCGGACACCACCCGCTTCGGCGAGCCCGCCGGCTGGCACACCAGCGGGCAGATGGTGCACGCGGCCTACACCGAGCGCCGGGACGACGACGACTTCGGGCAGGCGGGCACGCTGGTGCGCGAGGTCATGGACGACGACGCGCGCGCCCGGCTGGTCTCCAACGTCGCCGGGCACCTGCTCGACGGCGTCACCGAGCCGATCCAGCAGCGCGCCTTCGAGTACTGGCGCAACATCGACGAGGACATCGGCAAGCGCATCGAGCGCGCCGTCAACAACGGCGGCGCCTGACCGGGCCCCAGCGCGCGGCGGCCTACCGCTCAGAGCGCGGGGCCGCCGCGCACCCCCGCCGCAGCGCGCCGACGCCCGGACCGACCAGATCCGCCACGGCGGCCTCCCGACCGGAGATCGCCGACAGCGACCGCCGGTGCCGACGACCTCGGGCCCGTCCCCGATCGACACGCCCGCGTCGGTGGCGCCCACCCGGATGCTAGGGACCAGCTGCTTCGCGCCACCGATCTCCTTCGGTGTCCGGGCCTGGTAGCGCAGCGAGCGCACGACCGCTTCGAGCGGGTAGTCGCGTCCGATGCTCAGCGGGCGCCGGACGCCCTCGCCGTGCACGACCTCCTCGACCATCCTGCTGTCCAGCGGCGCGCGCGGCGTCGCGGTGCGGTGGACGACCTGCCCGAGCCGCTCCAGCGTCTCCCGCTGTGTTGCATCGCGTTCGCGCGCGACACCGTTGGCGTTCTGGCGGTCGAAGTCGAAGCGCGCCCGGATCATGTCCCGCACGATCCCGAGTCGCGTGACCTCGGAGTCGTTCACCAGGTGCGCCGCGACGTCGTGCACGCTCCACCCGTCGCACGACGACGGCCGCTCCCACGACTCGTCGTCGACCGCTCCGAGGTCCCGGACCAAGGCCGACCGCTCCTGGCGCACCAACGCCCACGCGTCCGTGCGGCCAACCCAGGCGGCCCCGGTCGCGGGGTCAGCCGAGTGCGATTCCGGAGGCGTGGTCGCGGAAGGCTCGGACTGCTGGGGGTAGCTGGCGGCCCGCGGGCCAGACGACCCCGATGGTTCGGTGGGCCGGTGGGCTGAGCGGGATCTCGGCGGTGCCCGGGGCGGCTCCGGAGAGGGCTCGCGGGAGCAGCGTGGTGCCCAGTCCCGCGGCGACCAGGCCGCGGGCGGTGTCGACCTCCTCGCCCTCCCAGGCGAAGCGCGGGGTGAAGCCTGCGGACTCGGCGAGGTCGGTGACGATCCGGCGCAGGCCGTAGCCGGGGCGCATGCCCACGAAGTCGTCCTCGGCGAGCTCGGTCAGCCGGATCTCGCCGCGCCCGGCCAGGCGGTGTCCGGAGTGCACCACCGCGACCAGTTCCTCCTGGGTGACCTGCGCCGACTCCCACTCGGGGTCGGACGGCACCGGGGAGACCAGGCAGAGATCGACGCGCCCGGCGCGCGACCGCGCGAGCATGTCGTCGCGCGATCCCTGCGCGAGGCCGAACCGAACGCCCGGGTTGTGCTCGCGGAACTCGCTGATCAGCCGCGGGATCAGCGCTCGGCCCATGGTGTGCTGGAAGCCCAGCAGAACCTGGCCGCGGTTCGGGTCGAGCTCGTCGAGGACGCCGCGGCAACCGGTCTCCAGCTCCCGCAGCGCGTTCTCGGCCGCCTCGCACAGCAGCGCTCCGACCCTGGTCAGCACCACGCCGCGCCCCTGCTTGGCCACCACCGGGGTGCCCAGCTGGTCGGCGAGCCCGGCAAGCGCGCGGCTGACCGTGGGCTGCGGCTGCCCGAGGCGCTCGGCGGCGCGTGTGAGATGGCCCTCCGCTGCGACGGTGCGCAGCAGGCTCAGCGTCGGGGCGAGATGCGCGGCGAGCTGGGACGCCTCTCGGGGCGTGCTCGATTCATGCGTCACAGCATCGATTGTGGCCCTCTGCTGCATTGGACGCATTGTTTAGCCAGGCTTACTTTCATCGCATGAGCGATCCCGAGGTGAGCAGGCTGCGCCGCATCCGGCTCGCGCTGCTGGTCGGCGCGCTGGCGCTGTTCGCCCTGCTGTACGCACCGCAACCGGTGCTGCCCCAGTTCTCCGCCGACTTCGGGCTGACCCCGGGCACCGCGGCGCTGCTGGTGTCGGCCGGGACGCTGGGCCTGGCGGTCGCGGCGATCCCGCTGGGCACGCTGTCCGAGGTCGTGGGGCGGCGTCGGGTGATGGTCACCGCGCTGCTGGTGGCCGAGGCGATCGGGCTGGCCCTGCCGTTCCTGCCGAACTTCCCGCTGCTGGTCGGGCTGCGGCTGGTGCAGGGTGCCGCGGTGGCCGGGCTGGCGGCGGTGGCCACCGCCTACCTCGCCGACGAGACCGGCGGGCGCAACCTCGGCGCGACCATGGGGCTCTACGTCGCGGGCACCACCATCGGCGGCATGTCCGGGCGACTGCTCGGGGGCGTCGCCGGCGACTTCTGGGGCTGGACCGGCGGGCTGACCGCGGTGGCCGCCGTGGCCGGCGCGTGCACGGTGCTGTTCGTCGTACTGCTGCCGACCGAGCGCAATCAGACCCGACAGAGCTTCCGGTGGCGGCCGCTGCTGGCCGGGGTGCGCGCCGCGGCAACCGATCCCGGGCTGCGCGCGCCGTTCGCGGTGGCCGCGCTCGGCATGGGGTCGTTCGTGGCGGTCTACAACGTGCTGGGCTTCCGGCTGACCGAACCGCCGCTGTCGGTCTCCCCCGCGCTGGCCTCGCTGGCGTTCCTGGCCTACGCCGCCGGAACCGTGACCTCCGCGCTCGCGGGCAGGCTGGCCGACCGGTTCGGGCGCAGGCCGGTGCTGCTCAGCGGCCTCGGCACCGCGCTGACGGGACTCGCGCTGATGCTGGCCGGGAACCTGGCGGTGATCCTGGCCGGGCTGGTGGTGTTCACCGGCGGGTTCTTCGCGGCGCACTCGGTGGCCAGCGGCTGGGTCGGCACGCTCGCCTCGCCCTCGGCGCGCGGCCAGGCCTCGGCGCTGTACCAGTTCGCCTACTACGGCGGCAGCAGCGTCGGCGGGGTGCTCGGCGGCACGGCCTACGCCTGGTGGGGCTGGCCGGGCATGTCGGCGGCCCTCGCCTGCTGGCTCGCCCTCGCCGCAGCCGCGGTCCTCCGCGCCCGCAACCGCGTCACCACCCCCGAACCCCACCCGATCGAGCGCGTCCCGTCCTGACTCCCCACTCACCCGAACCAGCGACACCACCAGGAAAACCACCGAAAACGACCCCCCGAAAAGCAGGCCATTCCGTGCCCGGATTGGGAGGTGATTCGGGGGACGGATTGGGAGGTGATTCGGGTGGGGTCGGTGTGGACGGTGGGAGCGGGGTCGGGTTCGGGCGCTTGGGGTTGCGGCATGGAGCACCGGGTACTGGGGCGCACCGGGCGCGAGGTGTCGGTCGTCGGGCTGGGGTGCTGGCAGATCGGCGCCGGTTGGGGCGCGTCGGAGTCCGACGCGATGGCCGCGCTGCACGCGGCCGCGGATTCCGGCGTCACCGCCCTGGACGCCGCACGTCCGCGACCGCTGGCAGCCGGTCAGTCCTCCGCGGACCCGGCGGCCTCGGCGAAGCGGGCGAACGCCTCGACCGCCGCGGAGCGCGCCGCCGGGTCCATCCGGTCCAGCACCTCGCGCAGCATGGTGCGCCGCTGACGGTTGACGCGCGCAACGATCTCCCGGCCGCTCGCGGTCGGGGCGAGCAGCGTTTCCCGCTTGTTCAGCGGGTTCCGGGCCCGCTGAACCAGTTCGAGCTGCACAAGGCGGTCGCAGGCGCGGGTGACCGACGACGGGTTCATCGCGAGCTCCTCGGCGACCCGGCCCATGATCACCGGGGGCTTGCGCTCGGTGATGATCACCAGCGCGCGGAACTGCGTGAGGGTCAGCTGCGCGGTGACCTCGGCGACCGTCGAGTCCGCGATCTTGACCATCGCGCGCAGCATGGCCAGCGCCTCGTCGGCGCCGTCGCCGCCGTTTCGCGCGCTTTGCGAGTTCTCCACCATCGCCCGCGATCCTACCGACGAGTGATGTCGAGGACAGTTGCGCAGCGCAAGATCGGTGAACCCCAACACTTCCACCTTCTCCACGTGCGGTGGGCAGAACTACCATTGCGCCATGCAAATAAGGGCGTCGCATCTGGGAGACTTCACGCTAAGACCTCGCACCCTGCTGATCGCCGCGCTCGCGATACCCGTCGGAATCGCGTCCTCGCTGACCGCCTACCTCCTGCTCCAGCTGATCGGGTTGATCACCAACCTGGTCTTCTACCAACGCCTGGCCACCGACCTCGTCGCCCCGGGCGCCCAGCACCATCCGTGGTGGCTGATCCTCTCCGCACCGATCATCGGCGGGCTGGTCATCGGTCTGATGGCCCGCTACGGGTCGGAGAAGATCCGCGGTCACGGCATGCCCGAGGCGCTCGAAGCGATCGTGGCCAAGGAGAGCCGGGTGCAGCCGCGGGTCGCGGTCCTCAAACCGGTCTCCTCGGCGGTCGCGCTGGGCACCGGTGGCCCGTTCGGCGCCGAGGGACCGATCATCATGACCGGCGGCGCGGTCGGCTCGGTCCTGGCGCAGCTGCTCAAGCTCAGCTCCAACGAGCGCAAGACGCTGCTGGTCGCGGGCGCCGCCGGTGGGATGACGGCGGTGTTCAACGCACCGCTGGCCTCGATCCTGCTGGCGGTGGAGCTGCTGCTGTTCGAGTGGAAGCCGCGCAGCTTCATCCCGGTCACCATCTCGGTCGTCGTGAGCACGACCATCCGCGGGTTCCTGCTCGGCACCGCCCCGCTGTTCCCGGTGGACGTGGCGGTCTCGCCCGGAACGGCCGCGACCGCGCTGGCGGCGGTCACCGGCGTGACCGGCGGGTTGTTCGCGGTGGTGGCGACATGGCTGGTCTACCGCTCCGAGGACGCCTTCAACGTGCTGCCCATCCACTGGATGTGGTGGCCCGCGCTCGGCGGCGTGATCATCGGCATCGGCGGGCTGGTCGAGCCGCGCGCCCTCGGCGTCGGCTACGACGTCATCGAGGCGATGCTCACCGGCCACGCCACCATCGCGCTGATCTTCGGCATCCTCGCCGTCAAGACGCTGATCTGGAGCCTGTCGCTGGGCTCGGGGACCTCGGCGGGCGTGCTGGCACCGGTGTTCCTGCTGGGCTCGGCGCTGGGCGCGGCCGAGGGCCTGGTGCTGCCCGAGGTCTTCCCCGGCTTCTGGGCGATGTGCGGGCTGGCCGCGGTGGTCGGCGGGGTGATGCGCTGCCCGCTGACCGGCATCGTGTTCACGGTGGAGCTGACCCGGGCCTGGGATTGCCTGGTCCCGCTGACGGTCGCCTCGGTCGTCGCCTACGGCGTCTCGGTGCTGATCCTGAAGCGCTCGATCCTCACCGAGAAGCTGGCCCGGCGGAAGCTGCACCTGACCCGCGAGTACAGCACCGATCCGCTCGAAGCCCTCTTCGTGCACGAGGTCATGACACCCGAGCCGGTGGTGCTGCCCGCGGACGCGGCGATCGAGGAGGCCCGCAACACCACCCGGCACGGCGAGCTCTACCCGGTCGTCGAGGGCGCGGACCTCATCGGGATGACCACGCACGAGGCCCTGGTCGCCTGCCCCGGCGAAGCGGTCGCCGAGGCGACGACCGCGGTGCCGGCGGCGATCCACCCGGACGACACGCTCAGCGCCGCCGCCGAGGCGCTCGCGGTCACCGACACGACCCACCTGCCGGTCGTCGACCGGGACGAACCGACCCGGGTCCGCGGCGTGGTCGGCCTGGCCCAGCTGCTGCGCGCCCGCAAGCGGGACCACCACGAGGAGCACCACCGGCAGCGCTACCTGGCGACCGCCACCTCCTGACCGGCGCGGGAGGCGCCCGAGGGGCAGCGGGCGCCTCCCCGGGCGGAGTTGCCGGTCCCGCCGGGCCCTCCCATGCTGTGGCGCGGCGAGGTGCCTGGTCGTGGAGGAAGCGGATGCGGGCGACGTTGATCTACGGGGCCGGTGACGTGCGGGTGGAGGAGGTGCCGGACCCGGAGCTGCGCGAGCCCACCGACGCGATCGTGCGGGTGGTGCGCAGCTGCGTGTGCGGCAGCGACCTCTGGCCCTACGCCTCGCGCCCGGCCACGTCCGAGGGGGGCCGGATCGGGCACGAGTTCCTGGGCGTGGTCGAGGAGGTCGGTTCCGAGGTGTCCGGGCTGGCCGCGGGCGACCTGGTGGTGGCTCCGTTCGTGTGGGCCGACAACACCTGCGACTTCTGCTCCGAGGGCCTGCAGACGTCCTGCAGGCACGGCGGCGGCTGGGGCCAGGACGGCGTCGACGGCGGTCAGGGCGAGGCGGTGCGGGTGCCGCAGGCGTCCGGAACGCTGGTGAAGCTCCCGGTCGGCGAGGACTCCGAGCTGCTGCCCTCGCTGCTGACGCTCTCCGACGTCTTCCCGACCGGCCACCACTGCGCGGTCACCGCCGGGGTCGACGAGCGCACCTCGGTGACCGTGATCGGCGACGGCGCCGTGGGCCTGTGCGCGGTGCTGGCCGCCAAGCGCCTCGGCGCCGAGCGGATCGTCCTGATGGGGCGGCACGCCGCGCGCACCGACCTCGGGCGCGAGTTCGGCGCGACCGACGTGGTCCCGGAGCGCGGCGAGGAGGGCATCGCCCAGGTCCGCGACCTCACCGGCGGCGACGGCACGCACCGCGTGCTGGAGTGCGTGGGCACCAAGCCCGCGCTGGAGATGGCCCTCGGCGTCATCCGCGAGGGCGGCGCGGTCAGCCGGGTCGGCGTGCCGCAGTACGAGGAGGGGCCGATGGGCGTGGCCGAGATGTTCTTCCGCAACATCACCCTCACCGGCGGCGTGGCGCCCGCCCGCGCCTACATCGAGGAGCTGCTGCCCGACGTGCTCGAGGGCGAGGTCCGGCCGGGCCGGGTCTTCGACCGCACCGTGGGCCTGGACGAGGTGCCCATCGGCTACCGGGAGATGGCCGACAGGGAGGCCCTGAAAGTGTTGGTCGAGCCCTGATCGAACCCCGCGCGCCGACCGCGGAGACGAGAATCGGGGCATGACTTCCTTCGACCCGCACGCCCTGCTCGCCGAGAGCACGCTGGGCGTGCTCGCCACGATCAAGGCCGACGGACGCCCGCAGATGTCCCCGGTGCGCCCCTTCTTCGACCCGGGCACCGGCGACATCCTCATCTCCACCCGCGAGGGCCTGGCCAAGGCCCGCAACCTGCGCCGCGACCCGCGCGCCACCATCGAGGTCACCCGCGCCGACGGCCGCGCCTGGGCCACGGCCGAGGGCACGGCGATGATCACCGGCCCCGGCGAGGACCCGAACGGCCCCGAGGTGGACGCGCTGGTCGACTACTACCGCCGCGCCGCCGGCGAGCACCCGGACTGGGCGGAGTACCGGGCGAGCATGGTCGCCGATCGCCGGATCCTGCTCACCATGACCGTCGACCACGTCTACGGCGCCGACATCAGCGCCAGCTGACCCGGGACCGCGCCGTTCCGGCCGGTCACCACCAGCCCGGGAGCTGACCGTCTCGACCCCTCGCGCCGGCATGGCCGTTCCTATCGTTTTTCGATAGATTATCATCGTTGCTCGATCGAAGGAGTGCCGATGAGGCTGTGGGCCGTGCTGGCGTTGCGGGTGGTGCTCGCGCTGCTGCTGGGCGGGTCGGTATTCGTGCAGGCGGTGATGGTCCCGCTGCTGGCCGCCGACCTGGGCCAGCTCGCCCCGGAACACGCCTGGCTGAAGGCGCCGCTGATCGCGGTCGTCGTGCTGGGCGTGGTGTGCTGCCAGGTGATCCTCGTCTGCGTGTGGCGGCTGGTGACGATGGTCCGGCGCGACACCGTGTTCTCGCCCGGGGCGTTCCGCTACGTGCACGTGGTGATCGGCGCCCTGGTCGCCGCCGCGGCGGTGGTGTTCGCGCTGGCCTGCCTGCTGGCACCCGGCGAGGCGGTCGCACCGGGCGTCGTACTGCTGATCTGCGGCGTCGTGCTGGCGGTCCTCGGGATGGCGCTGATCGTGCTGGTGCTGCGCGTGCTGCTCGCGCAAGCGGTGGCGCTCGACGCCGAGCTGAAAGACGTGATCTGATGCCGATCGTCGTCGACATCGACGTGATGCTGGCCAAGCGCAAGATGTCCGTGGGCGAGCTCGCCGAGCGGGTCGGCATCACCCCGGCCAACCTGGCGGTGCTCAAGAACGGTCGCGCCAAGGCCGTGCGGTTCACCACCCTGGGAGCGCTGTGCGAGGCCCTGGAGTGCCAGCCAGGCGACCTGCTGCGCTGGGAGCAGGCCGAGCAGACCGCAGAGACCGCCTGGAGCTGAGGGCTGTTCGGACGGGCACGCGCGGGGGCCGCCCCGCCACCGCCGCGTGCCCGAGCAGCGGCTAGGCCAGGTCGAGGACGGCGTAGCCGAAGGGCCGCACGTCGAGGACCTTCCCGTCCACCTCGACCCCGCCGTCGACCACCGGTCGCGCGCTGGCCAGGCGGCCGTCGTCCACGGTGACCGCCACCCGCTCGCGGCTCGGGTTGACCGCGACCAGGAACCGATCGCCGCGCAGGTAGGTCAGCGGGTAGCCGGTCTCGAGAACCCGCACGTCCCCGGAGGTCCCCAGCTCCGGGTGCCGCTTGCGCAGCTGGAGCAGGCGGCGCACGAAGTGCAGCAGCGAACCCTCGTCGGCCAGCTGCGCCCGCACCGAGGGGCGGTTCGGGTCCGGGTCGATCGGGATGTAGAGGTCCTCGGGCGCGGCGGTGGAGAAGCCCGCGTTGGGCCCGTCGTCCCACTGCATCGGGGTGCGGTTGCGCTGGCGCCCGGCGCTGCCCTCGACCTCCGGCAGGCCCTCGACCGCGCGCATGCCGATCTCCTCGCCGTAGTACAGCGTCGGCACCGACGGCCAGGTCAGCAGGAAGGCGAACGCGGCGGGGATCTCCTCGGGCCGGCGCACCCCGTTGTTCAGCCGCGTCGCGCTGTCGTGGTTGGCCGAGATCAGCAGCGTGCGCCCGCCGTGCTCGCCGATGGCCTCGCGGGCCTGCCGCCAGGCGTCGACGAAGATCTGGGCGGTCCCGGTGCCCTCGGCGGAGAAGTACGGGTTCTCCGCCCACAACGACTTCCACGCCGCGCCGTCGCCGGGCCCGTTGACCGGCAGGAAGAAGTCGCCGGAGAAGCCCGCGGGCACCGAGGTCGCCGGATCGCCCCACTCGGCGATGAGCACCGCATCGGGGTGCTCGGCGTCCAGCCAGGCGCGCATCTCGCCCCACAGCTCGCCGGTCTCCACCCAGCCCGGGTCGTCCTTGACCAGCGTGGCGGCCATGTCGCAGCGGAACCCGGACACGCCGAGGCGCAGCCGGACGGGTCGCTGCCGGAGTCCTTCGTCGCCTCGCCGGGACCGCGTCCCGGCGCCTTCCTGAAGAACTACTACGAGACCCAGCCCGCGCTCACACCATGAACGATCGCCTGGAGACGACCATGCCCGCTCCCGAAACTTGACTACGTATGCACAAACGCGATCAATGTAGCGCCTCAGAGCGATGTCGAGAACCCCTTGCTACGTATTCACGCCACGTCGGAGTCCGGAGGCGCCCTTGCAACGACCAATTCTGGATACCTAATATCCTGGATATGCGGATGAACGAGGGCGTCGAGTGGGCGGTGCACAGCTGCCTCAACCTCGCCTGGCTCGGCGAGGACCGCGCGGTGCCCGCCGCGCGGCTGGCGGCGTTCTACGAGCTGCCCGCCGCGTACCTGAACAAGCAGCTGCAGGCGCTGACCCGAGCGGGGATCCTGACCTCGGTCCCCGGCCCCAAGGGCGGCTTCCGGCTCGCGCGGCCGATCGCCAAGATCACCCTGATGGACGTGGTGGCCGCGATCGACGGCGAGGAAGAGGCCTTCCGCTGCACCGAGATCCGCTTCCGGGGCGGCTCCGGCGGCGGCCGGACACCGGCCAACCCGAAGCCGTGCACGGTGGCGAGCGGCTTCCGCAAGGCCGAGATGGCCTGGCGGCGGGAGCTCGCCGCGCGAACGCTCGCCGACATCACGTCCGAGGTGGAGCGCACCAATCCCGGCGCACCGGACCGGGTCCGGCGCTGGTTCGACGACAACCGCTGAGCGACCCGCCCTCCCGGCGGGAACCGCGCGGCGACGGATTCTGGATACTAGATATCCGAGAAAGGGGAACGGAGATGCGGGATCGGCTCGACAACCTGCGCACCGACGCCGCGGAGGGCTTCCGGGCGATGTTCGCGCTGGAGGACTTCCTGCGCGGCGGACCGGTGCCGAACGACCTGCTGCACCTGGTCAAGCTGCGGGTCAGCCAGATCAACGGGTGCGCGTTCTGCGTGGACATGCACGTCAAGGAGGCCGAGCGCGGCGGCGAGAGCTCCGAGCGCCTGCACTCGGTGGCGACGTGGCGGGAGGCGACGGTGTTCACCGAACCCGAGCGCGCCGCGTTCGAGCTCGCCGAATCGGCCACGCGCATCGCCGACGCCCCGCACGGCGTTCCCGACGACGTCTGGCAGCGGGCGCAGGAGCACTTCGGCGAACAGGAGTTGAGCTCGCTGGTGCTCGCGATCGCGGCGATCAACGCCTGGAACCGGATCAGCGTGGCGAACCGGACCACCCCGGGGGCCTTCGCGCGGTGAGCCTCTCCGGTCCCGGCCGGAAGCGAGCTCGCCAGACGACCAGCGCGAGACCGAGCGCGAGCAGCACCGCGACGAACACCGCGAAGATCCACATCAGGCCCGGGGTCGGCACGAAGATGCCGGCCCCGGGCACTCGGATGCGCCAGCCCGCCGCGTAGGGCTCGGCGCCGTAGGTGTGCACCAGCGGGGTGTCGACGGGCGGCTCGGCCGCGGCCGCATGCTCGGCGAGGAACCCCGCGGTCATCCGCACGATCCCGGGCGGCGCCCAGCCGTCCTCGCGGATCAGCAGGGCCGCCAGGGCCAGCGTCGGCACCGGTAGCAGCGCCAGCTCCGCTCGCAGCGCGCTGCGGGCGGGCTGGACGAGCACCAGGACCGCCGCGAGCAGCGCCAGCAGCAGACCAGCCGCCGTCACCAGGTCGGCGAGCCAGCCGAGCCGGTACACCGGCGCCCCGGCCACCGACAGGGTGCAGCTCGCGCTCTCCAGCTCGCCGGTGACCCGGTGGTTGCCGTACCCGCCAGCGCACCCGGTCGTCATCCGGACGACGTGGTGCCACCACGCGACGGTCGGCCCCACCAGCACCGCGATCAGCAGCACCGAGGCCACCCGCCCCGGCGCGGTCAGGTTCCGCTCCATGCCCCGACGACGCCGCGGATTCGGACAGGTTGCCCGAAGTCACCTCAACGGGTGCCGATCAACACCCGTCCCAGCGACGCCCACGGCGAAGTTCCCTCGAATTCGACCCGCGAAGAACGAGGGAATTCGACCTCTGGTCAGGTGAGGAGGTGTTCGATGGTGATCGGGGTGCGGCGGACTCGGACGCCGGTGGCGTTGTGCACCGCGTTGGCGACGGCCGCGGCCGCGCCGACCGTCCCGATCTCGCCGAGCCCCTTGGCCCCGACCGAGTTGTGCAGGGTGTCCGGGTACTGCACGAAGCGCACGCCCACATCGGGGACGTCGGCGTTGACCGGGACCAGGTAGCCGGCGAGATCGCCGTTGGCCGTCCGGCCGTTGCCCTCGATCTCCAGGTCCTCGTGCAGCGCCGCCGAGATGCCCCAGATCATCCCGCCGACGATCTGGCTCCGCGCCGCCTGCGGGTTGATGATCCGGCCGGCGTCGAACACCCCGAGCATCCGGGACACCCGCACCTCGCGGGTCCGCGAGTGCACCTTGACCTCCGCGAACTGGGCGCCGAACGAGCTGAACGAGTGCTTGTCCAGCTCCTCGCCGGGAGCCGAGGACCCGGTCACCGCCAACGACTCGCGGCCCAGCTCCCGCAGCAGCTCGCCGAAGGTCATGCTGCGCCCCTCGCCGAAGATCCGGCCGTCGGCGTAGCCGACCTCCTCGCCGGCGAACGGGGCGCCGCGCTCGGTGGCCAGCGCGAGCAGCGCGTCGGTCACCTCGGCGGCCGCGGCCATGATCGCGGTGCCGACGCTGGCGGTGGCCGTCGAACCGCCGGACATGCCGCCCTCGGGGAACGCCGAGTCGCCGAGCCGCGGCGTGACCCGCTCCTGCGGGATGTCCAGCGATTCCGCGGCGACCGAGGACATCACGGTCAGCAGCCCGGTGCCCGGGTCGGCTCCGCTGGTGGACACCACGACCGCGCCGTCGGCGCCGAGCCGGATCTCCACCTCGGCCGGGAAGCGCAGCGCCGGGAACATCGCGGTCGCCACGCCCATGCCGACCTGCCAGTCCCCCTCGGTCCGCCCGTTCGGCGAGCGGTCGGCCCAGCCGAACTCGCGAGCTCCGACGTCGAAGCACTCGTCGAGGTGCTTGCTGGACCACTGCAGGTCCTTGCCGGGCGGCGCCGCGGAGTTGTTCCGCCGCCGCAGCTCGATCGGGTCCGCGCCCAGCTCGACCGCGAGCTCGTCGATCGCGCTCTCCAGCGCGAACGAGCCGGGCGCTTCACCTGGTGCGCGCATGAACGTCGTCTTCGGGACGTTGAGCGGCACGACCTTCTGGCTGACCGCCATGTTGGGCGTCGCGTACCACTCGGCCGAGGTCGCGTGCGAGGTCGGCTCCACGAAGGACCGCTCGATGTCGGTGGTGCACACCGAGTCGTGCCGCAGCGCGACGAGCCTGCCGTCGCGCTCGGCGCCGAGGGTGATGGTCTGCAGCGTGGCGGCGCGACCCGCGGTAGCGGTGAAGACCTGCTCGCGGGTCAGCGCCGCCTTGACCGGCCTGCCCAGCTCCCGCGACGCCGCCGCGGCCAGGAACGCCGGGGTGGCGGTGCGGCCCTTGCCGCCGAAGGCGCCCCCGACGTAGGGGTTGATCGCGTGCACCTTCGAGACGTCGAGGCCCAGCGCGATCGCCAGCTCGTTGGCCTGCATGCTGGTCGACTGGCTGCCGCTGCGCACGGTCAGCTCGCCGTTCTCCCAGCTCGCGACCGCCGAGTGCGGCTCCATCGCGGCGTGGTTCTGCCCCGCGGTGCGGTAGGTCGCGCGGACGACCACCGGGCTGGCCGCGATCGCGTCCTCGATGGACTCGATGCCCTCGGCCAGCACCACCTCGTCGTCCCGCCCCGAGGGCTCGGCGGCGTCCAGGCCGTCCTCGAACGAGGTCAGCGCGGGCCGCTCGAGGTAGCTCACCCGGACCAGCCCCGCGGCGTGCCGGGCCTGCTCGAAGGTCTCGGCGACCACGAAGCCGATCGGCTGGCCCCAGTGGTTGATCTCGCGGTCCTGCAGCGGGACCCAGGTCGCGCCCAGCACCGGCGATTCCGGCGTGTTCAGCGGGAACGACCGCATCGGCGTGTACACCGCGAGCACGCCGGGGGCGGCCTCGGCCGCGGTGACGTCCACGTCCTCGATCTCGCCGTTGGAGATGGTGCTCAGCACCAGGTAGCCGTGCACCGTGCCGGGCGGGTTGTGGTCCGCCCCGTACTTCGCCCGCCCGGTGACCTTCTCCGGGCCGTCCAGCCGCGCCGTCACCGGCTGCTCCCTTCGGTGAGTTCGAGCAGGGCGCGGACGATCGTCCGCTCGAGCAAGGGCGCCTTGAAACCGTTGTGCGCCAGCGGCTTCGCGCCGTCGGCGGCCCGCTCGGCGGCCGCCTCGAAGGCCTCGGTCGTCGCGGGCCCGCCGCGCAGCGCGTCCTCCACCGCGCGCAGCCGCCACGGCACGGTGGCCACACCACCGGCCGCGACCCGCGCGTCGACCACTCGCCCGTCGGCCACGTCCAGCGCGACCGCGGCCGAGGTCAGCGCGAACTCGTAGGACTGCCGGTCGCGGACCTTGACGTAGGTGGAGTTGGCCGCGAAGCCGAGCTCGGGCACGACCACCTCGCCGATCAGCTCGCCCTCGCGCAGGTCGTGCTCGACCTCCGGGGTCCGCCCCGGCTGCCGGTAGAAGTCGGTCAGCGCCACGGCGCGATCG
Organism: Saccharopolyspora griseoalba; assembly: GCF_042665275.1. Taxonomy (NCBI): domain Bacteria; kingdom Bacillati; phylum Actinomycetota; class Actinomycetes; order Pseudonocardiales; family Pseudonocardiaceae; genus Saccharopolyspora; species Saccharopolyspora griseoalba. Next base: position 33,681 of record NZ_JBHTCJ010000008.1, read on the forward strand.
CCGTCCGGGCCGGTGAGCAGCACCTCGGCGTCCAGCGCGACCAGGGCCACCGCCAGGTCGCTGGGGTGGGTGGCCGCGCAGTGCTCGCTGGTGCCCAGGATCGCGTGCATCCGGTTGGCGCCCTCGATCGCCGGGCAGCCGCTGCCCGGTTCGCGCCGGTTGCAGGGCATCGCGGTATCGCGGAAGTACGAGCAGCGGGTGCGCTGCATCAGGTTCCCGCCGATGCTGGCCATGTTGCGCAGCTGCTGGGAAGCGCTGAGCAGCAGGGCGCGCGAGATCACCGGCGGCACGCCGGGGTGCTCGGCCACGTCGGCCATCCGCTCCAGCGCGCCGACGCGCAGGCCCGCGGAGGTGTCGATGCCGCGCAGCGGGAGGCGGTTGATGTCCTGCACCACGTCCGGGGCGAGGACGTCGAGCTTCATCAGGTCGACCAGCGTGGTGCCGCCGGCCAGGAAGGTCCCCGGCTCGGCGACCGCGGCCTCGACGGTCTCGGGTGCGGTGAGCTCAAAGGGTCGCATCGGCCTGCCTCGCCTGGTCGACTGCCGCCACGATGTTCGGGTAGGCCGAGCAGCGGCAGATGTTGCCGGACATGAACTCCCGGACGTCGTCGACGTCCTGCTCGACCGCCGCGACGGCCGACATGATCTGCCCGGAGGTGCAGAAGCCGCACTGCAACGCGTCCTGGTCGAGGAAGGCCTGCTGCACCGGGTGCAGCCGCTCCCCGTCGGCGAGACCCTCCACAGTGGTCACCGGCTCGGTGACGGTGGCGGCCAGGGTCAGGCAGGACAGCACGGGCCTGCCGTCGACGTGCACGGTGCAGGCACCGCACTGACCTCGGTCGCAGCCCTTCTTCGGTCCGGTGATGCCGAGGTGCTCGCGCATCGCGTCGAGCAACGTGACGCCGGGTTCCGCGCTGAGCTTCTCGGTGCTGCCGTTGATTTCGAGTGAGATGTCCACTGGATCTCTTTCCCGCGGACCGCCGGCAGTGCCGGCGGGTGGTGGTGGGAGCGCGAAGTTCGGAAGAACCGAGCGGATATCCATCCGCTTCCGGCTCGCGGACAAAGGTAGCGGATTTCTATCCGCTAGGCAATCGAACGCAGCTCCCCTCAGGTCTTCCCAGGTCGGTGGACGCGTGCATTACATTTCATGGTGCACGGCGGCAGCAGGAGGGGCGATGACGACGGGCTCGGTGAGTCCCAGGCGCGCGGACACCAGGCGCAACCACGAACTCATCCTCGCCGCAGCGGCCCGGTCGCTGGCCCAGTCGGGCGCGGTGTCGTTCAACGCGATCGCCAAGCAGGCCGGAGTCGGCGTCGGCACGGTCTACCGGCACTTCCCCACCCCGGAGGGCCTGATCCTGGCCGTCTACGACCGCGAGGTCACCCACCTGGTCGAGGTGGTGCCGCAGCTGCTGGCCGAGCACGATCCGGCGTCGGCGTTCCGGCTGTGGGTCACCGATCACCTCGCGCACTACATGATGACCAAGCGCGGCCTGGCCACCGCGCTGTCGGCCAGCCGCTCGGAGCTGCCGTCCAGCGCCTACGAGCGGATGCTCGGCGCGCTGACCACGCTGCTGGAGGCGAACGCGGCGGCGGGGACCATCCGCCAGGACCTCACCCCGGAAACGGTGCTGGGCGGCCTCGGCGGCCTGTTCTTCCTGCACCCGGACGGCGACTGGCACACCCAGGCCGCGGGGCTCACCGACCTCCTCTGGCGGGGCATGAGCACCTGAGCACCGAGCGAGCCCGCCGCCGCGCTCCTACGCGTTGAAGGCGAGGGTCCGGGCGTAGTTGACCCGGGAGTTGAGGTCCATCGCGGTCATCGGCGAGAGGACCGGAACCTGCGTGACGTGCATCAGGCCGGGCCCCTGCACGGTGACCTGCGCCCACCCGCTGGTGCGCTCCTCCTTGACCAGCAGGAAGAGCAGACCGAGGAAGCAGAACCAGACGAACAGCACGGTCAGCACGATCGCCCACGCGGGGATCGTCCGCTCGGTCCGGCTCATGTCGGTGAACGTCCAGGTCGTGCCCGCGATCGGCGCGCGCCCGGAGGGCGTGATCACCTCTTGCCCGGTGCAGGCGATGTCGCCGATGGTCACCAGGACCGGAGCCGAGCCGTCGAACTGATCCACAGCGCCGACCCTACAAGCCGGCCCACCGCTCCGGGCCCGGTTCGGCGAAGCCTGCCCCAGCGCTTCGAGCCCCGTGCTTTTTCATCAGAAGTCCCGGATGCCGAGCGCCCCGGGACTTTTGATGAAAAAGGGCGCGGGCTCGGGTGGCTGCCGCGTCGCGCTTCCGAGCGGGGCTAGTCGAGCCACTCCAGGGCTGCGGTGGTCAGGGCGCGGATGCCGGTGGTGAGGGTGGGTTCGATCCGCGGGGCGAAGAACGGCGAGTGGTTGGACGGGATGTCGCGCGCCGTGGTGCCCTTCTCCGCCGCCGCGCGGTACTCGGCCGGGTCGGTGCCGCCGATGAACCAGTAGCAGGTGGGCACGCCGGCCGCGGTGCCGAACAGGCCGACGTCCTCGCTGCCCATCGCGCGGTCCAGCTCGACCACCGCGTCCTCGCCGAGACCGGAGCGCATCGCCGAGGCCGTGCGCGCGGTGGCCTCGGGATCGTTGACCAGCAGCGGGAACTCCGTGCTGCGCTCGAACTCCGGCTCCCGCTCGGCGCCGGACGCGACCGCCTCGGCGCGCACGATCCGCCGCACCGCCTCCAGCACCCGCTCCCGCACGCCCTCGTCGAACGAGCGGATGTTGACCAGCAGCTCGGCCCGGTCGGAGATGATGTTCTCCTTGCTGCCCGCCCGGATCGAACCGACCGTGACCACGGCCGCCTCGTCCGCCCCGACCTCGCGGGAGACCACGGTCTGCAGCCGAAGCACGGCCGCGGAGGCCATCACCACCGGGTCGATCGAGTTCTGCGGCTGCGAACCGTGCGCGCCGCGACCGAACATGGTCACCTTCAACCCGTCGGCGGCCGACATGCTGGGCCCGGACATCACGCCGACCAGCCCGGCTTCGAACGGGAACACGTGCTGCCCCAGGCACACGTCCGGCTCGGGGAACCGCTCCAGCAGCCCGTCGTCGAGCATCGCCCGCGCGCCCCGCCCGATCTCCTCCGCGGGCTGGAAGACCGCCACGACGGTGCCCGACCACCGCTGGCGGGCGTCGGCCAGCAGGTCGAGCGCGCCGATCAGGCAGGTCACGTGCATGTCGTGCCCGCAGGCGTGCATCACGGGCACCTCGGTGCCGTCGGCGGTCGTGCCGCGCCGGGTGCTGGCGTGGGCCAGCCCGGTCTGCTCGGCCACCGGAAGCGCGTCGAAGTCCGCGCGCAGCAGCACCGTCGGCCCGTCGCCGTTGCGCAGCACGCCGACCACCCCGGTGCCGCCGACACCGGTGGTGACCTCCAGCCCGAGCGCCACCAGCCGGCGCGCGACCTCGGCCGCGGTCCGGTGCTCCTGGAACGACAGCTCCGGATTGGCGTGCAGGTCCTCGTACAGCGAGATCAGCTCGTCCCGGATCTCGTCCAACCGACCGAACTCCACGACCCCTCCCGTTCATCGGCACCGCAGCGATCGTCCACCGCGGAACACCGAGGTTCAACCGGGCGCACCGGCCGGACCTCAGCGGTGGGCCGGGAACTCCACGACCTGCTGGTATGTGGGGCGGTTCTGCCAGCTGATCGGGTCCTGGGCGATGCCGCCGATCTTGCTGTGCACGATGGCGTCGGCGCACCACTGGTCGCCCGGATCGCAGTCCGCGTCGCCGGGATAGGTCTCCTCCGAGGGCACCTCGGCGGCCTGCCGCAGCGCGTCCAGCAGCACCGCCCGGCAGGCGTTCGGATCGCCGTTGCCGCAGAGGGATTCGCCGAACCCGCCGGGAACCCGCTCGCCCAGGGCCGCGCGGACGTCCTTGGAGACCTGCCCGTACCAGCCGTACTGGAACGCCGAGCCCTGGTGACCCTGCCCGACGTGCAGACCGGGTTCCCCGTTCTGCCAGCCCGACGGGGACTCGTTGATCTGCATGACCCGGGTCAGCGCCCGGTACGCCTCGGCGCCGAGGGCGGGTTCGAACTCGCCGCGCACCAGCAGCGGCCACCACGCGTCGAAGAGCTCGATCGCCTCGGCGTGCGCGTAGCGCCTGCTGCCCGGCTCGTTCTCGACCCGCCGCCCGCCGTCGGCCAGCCAGGCGCGCAGCTGGTCGAGCAGCTGCTTCGCGCCGGGGTCGTCGACCGGGGCGGTGTCGATGAGCCGCAGCAGGTCGGGCAGCACCCGCTCGGCCCGCAGGTCGGTCAGGCCCGCGTCGGCCATCGCCCGCACCAGCTCGACCCGGCTGAACGGGTCGCCCGCCTCGATCTGCTCGCGCACCCGGCGGTCCAGCAGGTCACCGCGCTGCACGGCGTTCTTCTCCGCGCTCGCTCCGGCGGTCCCCGGGGCCTGCTTGTTGTTCCAGGAGATGTAGTAGTCCTGGTCGATCGAGTTCGGGTGCGCGGAGAACGGCGCGAGGTCCGCGGTGTTGTCCGCCGGGTTCCAGCCCCTCCAGTCGTTGGCCGGAGCCGAGGCGATCGGCATGCTCGGGTCCACGTGCGGCTGTCGGACCACGTTGGCCCCCGAGTTGAAGTAGGCCGTGTCCTCGGCGTCCGCGTAGAACCAGTTGAAGGTGTAGTTGATCTCGTGCGCGACGCGCTGGAAGTCGCTCGCGGAGCGGATCGCCCCGGGGTCGTTGAACTTCTGGAACCCGATGATCGAGTCGACCTCGTGCAGGAACGTGGAGCGCGCCGTGGTGAACGCGACCGGTTCGCCGTCGACCGTCCCGCGGTGGGTGACCGGCCCGTAGCGGGTCCGGAAGGACACCAGCCGGTAGGAACCGGGCGGCGTGTCGTCGCCGAGGTTGGGCGTCCAGGAGTTCTCGCGCTCCACGGTCCGCATCGGCAGGCACTCGCCGCGGAACAGGTAGTGGTTCGAGTCCTCGGCGACCGGCCCGCCCTCAGGGTCGCAGAGCCGCACCGCGTAGGTGTCGATGATGTCCTGCGCGGCGGTCGTCGCGCTCCACGCGTAGTCCTGGCCGCGGCCGAGCAGGGTGTAGAAGCTCAGGCCCGCGAACGAGGCGCCCTTGGAGGAGATCCCCGGGCCCTGCAGCTCCTGCAGGGTCAGCAGCTGCGGCGAGAAGTAGCCGGTCTGCGGGCCGAAGACGGCGACCGGGTGGCCGCTCTCGGTGTTGTCCCCCGAGACCACCAGGGCGTTGGACATCCCCCGCGACTCGCCCATGCCCTCCGGGAACAGGCCGTCGTCGAACATGCCGCGCAGCGCCTCGGCCCCGGCGCCCGCGGGTTCCGGGTTGGTCGTCTCCGGGCGGTCCGGGGTCTCCGGGGAGGTCGCCGCCGAGCCGCTGCGGTCGAACACCAGCTGCTGCGGCTCGACCGAGCCCGGGTCCGGCATCGCGGCGCCCTTCGGGTCGGCGGGCGCGTTGGCGTACGGGAAGGACCGGCCGTCGTGGACGGTGCTGATCGCCTCGGGGTCGTTCTCGGCGCGGAAGGCCTGCCAGATCCGCTCGCCGCGCGCCGCGCCGAAGCGCTCGTGCAGCGCCATCCGGGCGATGGCGTTCTGCACCTCGCCGCCTCCCCCGCCGCCGAACTGGGCGCCGACCAGGGATGCCAGCACCACCAGGTCGGTGAGCTTGAACGGCTGGATCTCGCCGACGTTGGTCACCGGGTCGACGTGCCCGGTCGCGACGTACTCGCCCGGGAAGTAGCGCCCCTCGTGGGCCTTCTCGATGTAGTCGTTGATGCCCTCGACGTAGGACTCGGCGTCCTGCAGGGCGGTCCGGCCGCGCTCGCCGGATTCGGCCACCGCGTCGATCTGCTGCTGCAGCTCCTGCTCGGTGTAGGGCGCTGCGGCGAAGAAGCGCTGTTCGAGCTCCCGGTTGGCCTGCGCGCCACCGGCGAACGGCGTGACCTCGCCGCGGCCGGCGCGGCGCATCGCGTCCATCAGGAACAGCTTGTCCTCGGCGGTGGCGTAGCCCGCGCCGAAGGTCGTCCCGGCGCGGGTCGATCCGTAGACGTGCGGGATGCCCGCGGTATTGTCCCGGACGATCGTGACGTCCGCGCGCGGCGAGTAGCGACGTTCGACCTGGTCCTCGGGCACGCCGAAGGAGTTGTCGTCGAAGAACTCCCGGATGGTTCCGGTGGTCAGCTGCGAGTACCCGTGCGCCAGCGCGTCGTACTCGCCCAGCTGGTCGTCGGAGTGCGGCGGCCGGGTGCCCAGCAGCATGTGCGAGACCAGCTCGGCGAACGTCGCGTTGCCGTTCTGCCCCGGCGGCAGGATGTGGTCGCACTGGCCCCGGCAGTAGTCCTCCGGGGGCTGCGGTTCGGGCGCGGCGCTCGCGGCGGGAGCGACCAGCAGGGAACCCGCGGTGGCAGCTGCGATGAGAGCGGCCAGCACGCGCGAACGTCGCGGCATACCAGGTCCTTCCGGGTCCGAGGACGTCGTGGCAACCGGACGTTAGCCATCCGAGAATAAACTTGAAAAGAACTCACGTTGCGAATGCACCTAATGGCGCAACCGGCGCGCCTTCCCGCCGCACGCCGCGCGAACGACGGGAAGGCGCCACCAGACCAAATTCCCTCCCGAACCCAACACGGATTGGGAGGCCATTCCGCATCCCGATTGGGAGGTGATTCGGGGTCCGGCTGGGAGGTGATTCGGGCGGGGTGGGGTCAGGCGGATTTGACCTGGTTGCGCTGGGCGCCGAGGGAGTCGATCTGCATCTCGACGACGTCGCCCGGCTTGAGGTAGGGGAAGCGCCCGGACATGGCCACGCCCTCCGGGGTGCCGGTGATGACCAGATCGCCCGGCTCCAGGGTGAGGTACTGGGAGAGGTGGCGGACGATCTCGCCGACGCCGAAGATCATGTCGGCGGTGCTGGAGTCCTGGCGCGGTTCGCCGTTGACCCAGGAGCGCAGGCTCAGCGCCTGCGGGTCGTCGATCTCGTCGGCCGGGACCAGCCACGGGCCGACCGGGTTGAAGGTCTCCGCGCACTTGCCCTTGGACCACTGACCGCCGGACTGGTCCTTCTGGAAGGCCCGCTCGGAGATGTCGTCGGCCAGCACGTAGCCGGCCACGTGGGAGAGCGCCTCCTCGGCGGTGTCCAGGTAGCTGGCCCTGCGGCCGATCACCGCGCCGAGCTCGACCTCCCAGTCGACCTTCTCGGCGCCCCGCGGGATCAGCACCTCGTCGTGCGGGCCGACCACGGTGTTCGGGTGCTTGAAGAACAGGATCGGCACGTCCGGCGGCGCGGACCCGGACTCGGCCGCGTGCGCCGCGTAGTTCTGCCCGATGCACAGCACCGCCGTCGGCCGGGCGATCGGCGCGCCCAGCCGCAGCCCGCTGCCGTCGCCCGGGTCGTCGACCGCGGGCAGCGCGCCGTCGTCGAGCGCCGCGCGGGTGCGCGCGATGCCGTCGCCGGAGAGGAACGCGCCGTCGGTGTCCCCGGTGAGCGGGGCCAGGTCGAACACCCGGCCCGCGCTGTCCTGCACGTGCGGCTTCTCCGCCCCGGCGGGGCCCAGCCTCAGAAACTTCATCGATTCTCCCGGCGAGAGCAGGCTTCACATTCTTGAAGCGGGTTCAACCGCGAGAAAATCTGTCAGGGCGAAGACCAGCCGTCAAGGCCCGGCTCATCGCCGCAGCTGCGCCTCGATCTGCCCGATGACCTTGCCCAGCGAGATCCGGGTCTCCTCGATCCAGCCCGGGCCGCAGCGCGGGGTCGGGGCCGCCACGGACATGGCCGCGATGACCTCGCCGGAGTGGTCGTGGATCGGCATCGCCACGCAGCGGCAGCCGATGATGTACTCCTCGTCGTCGGCGGCGTACCCGGTCTCCCTGGCCCGCTGGACCTCGGCCAGCAGCGCGTCGAAGTCGGTGACCGTGTTCTCGGTGAACCGCTCCAGGCTCGCCCCGGCGTAGCGGCGGCGCAGCTCGTCGTCCTCGACCCCGGTCAGCAGCGCCTTGCCCAGCCCGACCGAGTGCGCGGGCAGCCGCATGCCGACCGCGGTGACCAGCTTCATCGGCTGCGGGGACTCGGCGATGGCGATGTAGACGTTCTCGGTGCCGTCCAGCCGGGAGAGCTGCACGGTCTCCCCGGTGAGCTGCGCGAGGTCCTCCATCAGCGGCAGCGCCAGGCCGACGATGTCCCGGTGACCGGTGTACCCCTGCCCGACGGTCCAGGCCTTGAGCCCGAGGCCGTACGTGCGGGTGGTCGCGTCGAACTCGACGAAGCCGCGGTGCACCAGGGTGCCGAGCAGCCCGTGCACGCTGGACAGCGGCAGGTGCAGGGTCTCGGCGATGTCGCTGAGCCGGTGGCGCCCGCGGGAGAGCAGTTCGAGGATGACCAGGGCCCGATCGGCGGACTTGACGACGTTGTACCCGCCCGGTTGTTGCTCAGCGGTGAACGATTCCGCCTTCACGCCGTTGTTCCTCCTGCTCACTCACGTCCCCCCGACCTACCGAACAGTACAGCGAGCACCCGGGATGCGCGCGACCATGGGCCGATGGACGCAGGCACGCGGTTCGCCCCGCTGGCACCGGACGTGGATCTGCCGGCCGCCGAGCGCCGCCGCATCGAGCGGTGGCGCGCGCAGCGCGTTTTCGAGCGCAGCCTGGAGCGCACCGAAAGCGGTCCGCGCTGGGTGTTCTACGAGGGGCCGCCCACGGCCAACGGCACCCCGGGAACCCACCACGTCGAGGCCCGGGTGTTCAAGGACGTCTTCCCGCGCTTCCGCACCATGCAGGGCTACCAGGTGCCGCGCCGCGCCGGCTGGGACTGCCACGGCCTCCCGGTGGAGCTGGCCGTGGAGCAGGAGCTGGGACTGTCCGGCAAACCGGACATCGAGCGCATCGGCATCGCGGAGTTCAACGAGCGCTGCCGCCGCTCGGTGCAGCGCTACGTCGGCGCGTTCGAGGCGGTAACCGCGCGGATGGGCTACTGGATCGACCTGTCCGCGGCCTACCGGACGATGGACCCGGACTACGTGGACAGCGTGTGGTGGGCGCTCGCGCGGATCTTCGACGCCGGGCTGCTCACCGAGGACTACCGGGTGGCGCCGTACTGCCCGCGCGACCAGACCACGCTCTCCGAGCACGAGGTCGCCCAGGGCTACGAGACCGTCGAGGACCCCTCGGTCTTCGCGCGGCTGCCGGTGCTGGGCGAGCTGGCCGGGCACTCGGGGGCGGAGCTGCTGGTGTGGACGACGACGCCGTGGACGCTGGTGGCCAACACCGCGATCGCGGTGCACCCGGAGGCCACCTACCTGCTGATGCGCACCGGAGAGGGGACCTTCGCGGTGGCCGAGCAGCGCGCGGGCGCGGTCCTCGGCGAGGGCGAGGTGCTGGCCCGCGTGCCCGGCCGCGAGCTCGCCGGGGTGCCCTACCGGAGGCCGTTCGAGCTGGTCGAGATCGCGGGAGCGCATCGGGTGCTGGCGGCCGACTACGTCTCCACCGAGGAGGGAACCGGCCTGGTGCACCTGGCCCCGGCCTTCGGCGCCGACGACCTGGAGGTCTGCCGGGAGAACGGGCTGCCGGTGGTCAACCCGGTCGGCGCCGACGGCCGGTTCGGCGAGATCGACCTGGTGGGCGGCGCGTTCTTCAAGGACGCCGACCGGGTGCTCGTCGAGGACCTGGACCGGCGCGGGCTGCTGCTGCGGCACGAGCGCTTCGAGCACGCCTACCCGCACTGCTGGCGCTGCCACACGCCGCTGATGTACCGCGCGCAGCCGTCCTGGTACGTCCGCACCACCGAGGTCGCGGACGCGCTGCGGCGGGAGAACGAGTCCACCAACTGGTACCCCGCGCACGTCAAGCACGGGCGCTTCGGCGACTGGCTCGCGGGAAACGTGGACTGGGCGCTGTCCCGCAACCGCTACTGGGGGACGCCGCTGCCGCTGTGGCGCTGCGAACGCGGCCACGTCACCGCGGTCGCCTCCCGCGCCGAGCTGGGCGAGCTCGCCGGGCGGGACCTGACCGAGCTGGACCCGCACCGGCCGTTCGTCGACGAGATCACCTTCGACTGCGCCGAATGCGGTTCCCGCGCCACCAGGGTCCCGGAGGTGATCGACGCCTGGTTCGACTCCGGTTCGATGCCGTTCGCGCAGCTGGGGTACCCGCACCGGACGGGCAGCGCGGCGGAGCTGACCCGCAGCTACCCGGCGGACTACATCTGCGAGGCCATCGACCAGACACGCGGGTGGTTCTACACGCTGATGGCCGTGGGCACGCTGCTGTTCGACCGCTCCAGCTACCGGAACGCGGTGTGCCTGGGCCACATCGTGGCTTCCGACGGGCGCAAGATGAGCAAGCACCTCGGCAACGTGCTCGAACCGATGGAGCTGATGGAGCAGCACGGCGCGGACGCCCTGCGCTGGTTCATGCTCTGCAGCGGTTCGCCGTGGTCGCCGCGGCGGATCGGGCACGAGCAGCTGCGCGAGATCGTCCGGAAGGTGCTGCTGACGTACTGGAACACCGCGGCGTTCTTCACCCGCTACGCCGCGCTGAGCTGGGCGGCCGGGGACGAGCCCGAGCTGCGCCCGGCGCTGGACCGCTGGGTGCTGGCCAGGGCGCACCGGCTGACCGCGGAGGTCACCGAGCGCCTGGAGGACTACGACACCGCCGGTGCCGGGCGGGCGCTGGCGGACTTCGTCGACGAGCTGTCCAACTGGTACGTCCGCCGGTCCCGGCAGCGGTTCTGGGACGGCGACCCGAACGCGCTGAACACCCTGCACGAAACCCTCGACCTGCTGACCAGGCTGCTGGCGCCGTTCATCCCGTTCCTCACCGAGGAGGTCTGGGAGCACTGCGTGCGCCCCGGCGCACCCGATGCGCCGGACTCCGTCCACCTGGCCGAATGGCCGCTTCCCGCACCGGTTCTGGTCGACGAGGCGCTGCTGGCCCAGGTGGACGTCGAGCGGCGCCTGGTGGAGGCCGGGCGCGCGGCGCGGCGGGACGCCGGCGTAAAGGTGCGGCAACCGCTGGACCGGGCGCTGATCAGCGCGGAGCTGCCCGAGGAGCTGCGCGCCGACCTGGCCGAGGAGCTCAACGTGCGCGAGGTGACGACGCTGGATTCGGCCGGCGAGGTGCTGGAGGTGACGGTCAAGCCCGACTTCCGCGCGCTGGGGAGGCGATTCGGCAGCCGCACCCAGCAGGTCGCCGAGGCCATCGGCGCGCGCGATCCCGCCGAGCTCACCGCCGAACTGCGCGCCGGGGACGCGGCGACGGTCCTGGTGGACGGCGCCGAGGAGCGGATCGGCGCCGAGGAGGTGCGGATCAGCCAGGTGCCGCGGTCGGGGTGGGCGGTGCGGTCCCAGCAGGAGGTGACCGTCGCGCTGGACACCGCGATCACGCCGCAGCTGCGGCTGGCCGGGCTGGCCCGCGAGGTCATCCGCTTCGTGCAGGACTGCCGCAAGCGCGACGGCCTGGAGATCACCGATCGCATCGCGCTGCACTGGCAGGCCGGCGGCGAGACCCGCGAGGCGATGCTCGCGCACGCGAGCGAGATCGCCGAGGCGGTGCTGGCCGTCGAGGTCGTCGAATCGGAGGCCGACGAGCACACCGACCCGGAGCTGGGGCTGGGCGTGCGGCTGGTGCGGTGACCGCGGGCCGCGCGGGCCCCGGGACGGGAACCTGCGCGGCCCGCTCGGGCGAGGATCAGGAGTTCACCTGCGCCATGATCTCGTCGTAGTAGGCACCCACCCGGGCGTAGACGCCGGGGTAGCCCTCGCGGGCGCAGCCCTGGCCCCACGAGACGACGCCGATCAGCTTGTTGTCGGCGATCATCGGCCCGCCGGAGTCGCCCTGGCAGCTGTCCAGACCGCCCTCAGGGACGCCAGCGCAGACCATGCCCGCCGGGTCGTACTCCTGGTAGGCGCCCTTGCAGGTCTGGTCGGAGGTCACCGGGACGTCGACCTTCTGCAGGTGGTCGGACTGCTCGCCGCCCTCGCTGGTGGCGCCCCAGCCGAGCACGGTGGCCGGAGTCCCCTCGGCGTAGGTCGGGTCGTCGGGCGCGGGCGCCAGCTCGATCGGCGCCTCCTGCACCGGGGCGCCGAGGGTCAGCACCGAGACGTCGAATCCCTTGGCCGCGTCCTGGTACTCGGGGTGCACCCAGATGTTGGTGACGTCGGAGACGGTGCCCTCGTTCGAGCTCATCACGGTGCGGCCGCTGACCACCTTGACGTCCGAGGCCTGCGAGCCGGTGGTGCAGTGCGCGGCGGTGAGCACCTTGGTCGGCGAGACGAGGGAGCCCCCGCAGAACTGCTGGCCGTCGGCGGTGGTGAGCCGGACGGTGAACGGGTAGTCGGCGATGTCGGCGTCCTCGCCGCCGACGATGTAGGGGTTGACCTCGTCGGCGGGCGCGGACGGAGCGGCCTGCGCGACCGAGGCCGAGGTCAGCGCGGCGGCCGCGATCGCGGCGGCACCGGCCATGCGGGCGAGGCGACGTGGGGCATCGACCATCGTGTACTCCTTGTTCGAAGGTCCTGCCGCGGGAGCGCGGGAGAGCCTGCCTTCCCTCGCTGCGCGCCCCCAGCGGCAAGCTTGATCGAACGGTAACCGCCGGTCACCAACCGTCGAAAGCACCCGAATTTGCCGTTTTAACCATTCCACCAGGCATTTTCCCCGAGAAGCCCTCACCCCACGAACGAAACCCGTTGCGAACCAACAAAACCCTCACGGCGGCTGAACTCCGCAACTTCTCCGGAAAGCGAGGCGCAAGCGGCGGAGCCGCGAGCCGAATCCCCGCCTGAGCAGCCGGCACCGCCGCGGGTTCTGAGGCGTCGCGTGGCGAGGACAGCCGCGACGCCGCGTCGGCTACTCAAGGGAGCGGATCCCGCAGCCACGCGGCGCCTCAGGTTCCGCCACCCGCGCCGCCGAGCGAGAAGACCACGAGCCCCGAAGAGAAGGAGTGTCCCCTCGGAGGCACCCCGATCTGCTTCCGAGGGGACACTGCCAACCTCGGCCGGACCCCTCCGACCGGTGCCGTCGATCCCCGAAACCGACGACTCGCGCGCACGCCGACCCCGACAGCCGGGCGGACGCGTCATCTATGGTGTACCGATCTCGGGTGCACTATTCCAGGGCCAATCGGTGGAGCTCACTCGATTGATCGTTCAACCTGCCGGCCCAACCGCGGCGACTCCGCCCGGAAACCCGCCCAGCGCGGAGATTCCGGGCAAACCGCCTACTTGGCGACGAGCCCGGCGTCGTAGGCCAGCAGACCCGCCTGCAACCGGTTGTCGCACTCGATCTTGACCAGCATCCGCGACACGTAGCTCTTCACCGTCGCCTCGGAGAGGTGCAGCCGCGCCGCGATCTGCGCGTTGGACAGGCCCCGCCCCAAGCAGGTCAGCACCTCCACCTCGCGCTCGGTGAGGTCGCGGACCAGCCGCACCGCTCGCTCCCGGGCGCTCTGCTCGCCGCCGGAGGCCGCCAGCAGCCTGCGCTTGGCCTCCTCGGACAGCACCGTGTGGCCGTCGGCGGCCACCCGCACCAGGCCGATGAGGTCCTGCGGCGGGGTCGACTTGACCAGGAAGCCGGCGGCCCCGGCGCGCAGCGCCCGCAGCACGTACTGGTCGGCGTCGAAAGTGGTCAGCGCGACCACGGCGGGATGGTCGGGAACGGCGCAGATGCGCTCGGTGGCGGTGAGCCCGTCCACCCCGGGCATCCGCAGGTCCATCAGCACCACGTCCGGGCGGTGGCGGACCACGGCCTCCACCGCCGCGGCGCCGTCGTTGGCGTCGTCGACGACCTCGACGTCCTCGGCCGAGCCCAGGATGGTGCGCAGGTGCGCGCAGACCATGGGTTCGTCGTCGACCACGACGACGCGGATCGGCTCAGGCATCGGCGGCCTCCTCGGTGGGCACGTACCCGGGCAGTATCGCGTCCACCTCGAAGCCCCCGCCGTCGGTGGGCCCGGCTCGGAAGGTCCCGCCGACCAGCTCGACCCGCTGCCGCAGCCCGCGCAGCCCGACCCCGGCGCCGCTGCCCGCCAGCTCGGCGGGGCCGCGCGGCGCGGTGTTGCGCACGGTCAGCCGCACCCGGTCGTCGCTGTAGACCGCGCTCACCCGCACCGACGCGCCCGCGGCGTGCTTGTGCACGTTGGTCAGCGCCTCCTGCACCACCCGGTAGGCGGTGCGGGCCACCGCCGGGGTGACCAGGTCGGGCTCGCCCTCCGCGGTGAACTCCACCGGCACGCCGATCGCCTCGGACTGGGCGATCAGCTCGCCCAGGTCCGGGACCTGCTCGGGCGGTCCGTCGCCGCGCCCGGGTTGCCGCTCGTCCTCGCCGCGGCGCAGCACGCCGACCAGGTCGCGGAGCTCGGCCAGCGCCTCGGCTCCGCTGCCGCGCAGTTCCTCGGCGGCCTGCCGGACCGCCGGGTCGGTGCTCGCCACGCCGAGGGCGCCCGCCTGCAGCACCATCAGGCTCACCCGGTGGGTGACCACGTCGTGCATCTCCACGGCCAACCGGGCCCGCTCCTCGGCGCGAGCCTGCTCGGCCAGCAACCGCTGCTCCCGCTCGGCGCGCTCGGCTCGCTCCTGCAGCGCGTTCATCAGCTTGCGGCGCGCGCCGATGTAGAGGCCGAGGATCGCGGGCAGCACCGTCCAGATCGCGGCCGCGACGATCGGATCGGTGCCCGGCAGGGTCCAGGGCCGGAACGCGACCAGCGCGAGCACGCCGATGAGCGCCCAGACCCACACCCGCTTCGCCCGCGGCCCCGAGGCGTAGACGACCGCCGCGTAGACCGCGAACGGGGTGACCCCCGGTCCCCACGGGTCGGTCTCCAGGTTGTTCTGCAGCAGCGGCCCGGGCCCGAACTCGATCAGCAGCGCCTGCGCGGCGGCCAAGGCCGCGGCCGCGGACAGCAGCACCACCGGGAAGCGGCGCCGGGCGACCAGCAGCAGGTCCATCAGGCCGTTGAGCACCTGGCTGGCCCACACCCCGCCGATCCACGCGTAGGCGTCGAGCGGGGTCTCGGGTTCGTACAGGTAGCCCAGCAGGCGCCCGGTCAGGTGCAACCCGATGACCAGGCTGATGTCGAAGACGGCATCGCGCTTGGAATCCCACAGCAGCCGCCACAGCGGGCCTCTCACGCCGCCCACGGTAGCCGCGCGGTCCGGCCGGAACGGGGTGGAAGCACCCTTCGCCGGGGTGCGGGTCAGACGAAAGTTGCACCTGCCGGTGCGGCTCGCAACCTTCGACGCCCGCATCGACGACCAACCGCCGTGTCGGGAGGCGGGGCCCGCGGGCTGAACTGGAGGCATCTTCCGACGCCTCTGGGGGCAACCATGACCGCAACGCTGACCGCCGAACCGGTCACCGACGGGAGACTCCCCGCCTTCGCGCGGTGGCCGGTGCTGCTCGTCGCCGGTCTCACCGCGCTCGCGCACGCCATCGCGGGCGCGTTCGGGGACTACTGGATCGACGAGGTCTACATGCTCGCGATCGGAGAGCACCACCCGAGCTTCGGCTACGCCGACCAGCCACCGCTGGCGCCGCTGATCGCCGCCGCGATGGACGGGATCGCGCCCGGTTCGATGATCGCGCTGCGGCTGCCCGCCGCGCTGGCCACCGGCGGTGCGGTGCTGCTGACCGGTCTGCTGGCCCGCGAGCTGGGCGCGCCGCGACGCGGGCAGGCGCTCGCCGCCTTCGCCGCGGCGACCGGCCTGTGGACGGCGATGATCGGGCACTTCGTGGCGCCCTACACCTTCGAGCCGGTGCTGTGGCTGGCCATGCTGCTGCCGCTGGTGCGCTGGCTGCGCCAGCACGCCCGGGGCGCCGCCAACGATCGCCTGCTGCTGGTGTTCGGCGCGCTGCTCGGCATCAACCTGCTGATGAAGTTCCAGGTGGCGCTGCTGTGCCTGGCGCTGCTCATCGGGGCGCTGGCCGTCGGCCCGCGCGCGGTGCTGGCCCGGCCGAAGCTGTGGCTGGGCGCGGGGATCGCGCTGGTCCTGGCCTCGCCCACGCTGATCTGGCAGGCGCTGCACGGCTGGCCGCAGCTGCGGATGGCGTCGGTGGTCGCGCGGGAGGCGGAGTTCCTCTTCGGCGGCCGCACCGGTTCGACGATCATGATGGTGGGCTTCGCCGGGATCCTCGGCTCCGGGCTGGTGCTGGTGGGCACCTACCGGCTGCTGACCCGCCCCGACCTGCGGCCGCACCGGCTGTTCGCGGTGGCCGCGCTGGTGCTGTTCGTCTTCTTCGTCATCTCGGTCGCGCGGCCCTACTACGTCGTCGGCCTCTACGGCGTGCTGCTCGCCGCCGCGGTGGTCCCCCGGAACCGACCGGCCGGGCCGTCCCGATGGGGGTGGGCGGTTTGGCCGGTCTGCGCGCTGTCGCTGGCCGCGGCGGGCGCGCTGCTGAACCCCGCGGCGCTGAGCAGCGAGGAGATGCCGATCCCGGTCAGCGAGAAGGTCGCCCGCGACGCCTCGCGCGCCTACACCGCGCTGCCACCGGCCCAGCGGGAGCGCACCGCCGTGCTGGGCGAGAGCTACATCCTCGCCGCGATGGTCGAGGTCGGGCAGGACGCCCACGAGCTGCCCGCGGTGCACAGCCCGCACCGCGGTTACGGGTACTTCCCGCGGCCCGGCGAGGACGTTGACAACGTGGTCTTCGTCGGCCGGGACCCCGCGGCGGTCCGGGGCTACTTCGACGAGGCGGAGCAGGTCTCGCGGGGCGACGCGTCGGTGTGGGTGCTCACCGGGCGGCACGAGTCCTGGGCAACGATCTGGCCGCGCATCCGGCACCTGTGAGGTCGCCGGCGCGGTCGTCTCGTCGACCGAGCGGCTCCCCCGCGCGGGGCGCACCGCGCCCTCTTGTCCGAAAGGCCCGGCGGGGAGGACGTCGTGCCGACACAATCCGTACGGAACCAGATCAACGGAAGGGGGCCGACGGTGGCCGAGGAAGGACTGCGGTTGCGCCCGCCGCGCAACCGGGTCGAGAGGCGCGCGATCGCCTGGTGGACCGTGCAGGCGCTGCTCCTCGTGGTGCCCCCGCTGGTGGTGCTGCTGGTGCTGGGCGCGCTCCTGCCCCCGGCGCGCTTCTGGCTGCTGCTCGGCGCGCTGGTGGTGCTCGTGCTCGGGGCCGCCTACGTGGTGGTGATGCCGCAGTGGCGGTTCCGGGTGCACCGCTGGGAGGTCACCGAGGACGCCGTCTACACCGCGGCCGGCTGGCTGCTGCAGGAGTGGCGGATCGCGCCGATGTCGCGGATCCAGACCGTCGACACCGCGCGGGGGCCGATCCAGCAGGTCTTCGGGCTCTCCAGCGTCACCGTCACCACCGCGTCGGCGGCCGGACCGCTGAGCATCGACGGGCTCGACCACCGGCAGGCGCGCGAGATCGTCGAGCAGCTCACCGCCACCACCCAGGCCACCCCGGGAGATGCGACATGAGCGGCGTCTTCGACGGCGGATGGCACCAGCTGGAGCTCAGGTCCACCCTCGCGGTGCTGATCTTCGTGCTCCTCCCGCTGCCGGTGACGCTGCTGATCATGCTGATCGCCGGCGCCGGCGCGATCCCGGTGCTGAGCACCACCGGGATCTGGCTGGCCGTCGCGGCGCTGATCGGCGCCGCCGGGTTCTACGAGTGGCACTTCGCCCGCTACCGGATCACCGCCGAGCGCTTCGAGTTCTCCCGCGGCGGGGTGTTCCGCAGCCACCGCTCGATCCCGCGCGAGCGGATCCGCGCGGTGGACCTCACCGCGAACCCGGTGCAGCGGGTCCTACGCATCGCCACGGTCAAGGTCTCCACCGGCGGCCAGGGCGGCGAGGGCGAGATCCGGCTGGACGCGATCGACCGCGCCGCCGCCGAGGAGATCCGCCGGGGGCTGATCCTGCGCGAGCGGGCTGAGGCCGAACCCGCCGACGGGCTGCTGGCCGAGCTCAACCCGCTGTGGCTGGCCTACTCGGCCCTGACCGTCTCGCTGATGCTCGTGGTCTGGGGCGCGATCGGCTCCGTGGTCGGCAACGCGCAGGAGGTGCTCGCCAGCTGGGGCGTGTGGCGGGAGCTCGGCGACGCCTTCCTCGCGCTCGGCCTGGTGCTCTTCGCGCTGCTCTCGGTCGCCGCCGCGCTCCTGGTCGGCGTGGTCGGGGCGGTGCTGCTGTCCGCGGAGATGTGGTGGGGCTACCGGCTCACCCGCGAGCCCGGCGGCACCCTGCGGGTCACCCGCGGGTTGCTGACCACCCGATCGCTGTCGCTGGAGGAGCGGCGGCTGCGCGGCGTCGAGCTGTCCGAACCGCTGCTGCTGCGCTGGTTCCGCGGTGCCCGGCTCAACGCGGTGGCCACCGGGCTGAACAGCACGCAGGGCTCGGACCAGAAGAAGCAACCGGAGCGCAAGACGCTGCTGCCGCCCGCCCCGCGCACCGAGGCGCTGCGGGTGACGTGGAAGGTGCTGCGGCACAGCGCCTTCGACGTCGCCCTGCGCGGGCACACCCGCCGCGCGCTGCGGCGGCGGATCAACTGGGCGCTGTTCGCCGCGGTCCCGGTGCTGCTGGCCTGCTCCGCGCTGGCGTGGCTGGGCCGGATCCCGGTGTGGCTGGTGGTGCTCGTCGCGGTCCTGGCGCTCGCGATCGGGCTGGGCTTCGCCGTCGACGCGCACCGCAACCTCGGGCACGGCCTCGACGACCGGTACCTCCTGGCCCGGAACGGCAGCGGGCTGCGCAGGACGGTGGCGCTGCAGCGCGACGACATCATCGGCTGGCGGATCAGCCGCACGGTGTTCCAGCGGCGGGCGGGCCTGATGACCGTCGGGGCCACCACCGCGGCGGGCTCCCACATCTACCGGGTGCACGACGTGGACACCGGGACCGGCCTCGCGGTGGCCGACGAGGCCGTTCCCGGGCTAATCGCCCCGTTCCTGCAACGCGACTGAGTCGAACTCGTCCCGCGCCAGGCGCTCCAGGAAGTGCCGCCACTGCCGCCTGGACAGGACGATGCCGACCGCGCGGTCCTTGGTGTCGCGCACCGCGACCTCGTCCCCGGTGAAACCGACCTCGACGCACTGCCCCTGGCCCTGGGTGCGAGTGCTGGTGCGCCAGCCGGTGAAGCCGGCCATCTACAACAACTCCCCTATTCGCCGCTCGATCAGCCGCACCGTGCCCTCCGGAGTCGCCGCGTGCGCGCGGAGGTGGTCCATCATCCTGGTGTAGTTGGCGATCTCGATCTCGCGCTCCAGGTAGAGGCCGCCCACGTGGGTTTCCAGGTAGACCACGTCCGGGTCGATGTGGTTCGCGTAGCGCAGGATCACGAACGGGCCCGCCTGCGCCGGGTGCGCCCCGGCGTCCAGCGGCATGACCTGGACCGTGACGTTGGGCAGCTCGCCGAGCTTGAGCACGTGCTCCAGCTGCCTGCGCAGCACCCCGTCACCACCGACCGGGCGACGCAGCGCCGCCTCGCCGATCACCGCCCACAGCTCCAGCGGGTCCTCCCCGGTGACCCGGTCCTGGCGCTGGATGCGCAGGTCCGCGCGGCGCCCGATCTCCGGATCGGTGGCGCGCACCAGCGTGGACTTGGTGATGGCGTAGGCGTACTCGGGCGTTTGCAGCAGCCCCGGGACGGCCTCGGCCTCGTAGGTGTGGATCTCCGAGGCCTCGGACTCCAGACCGACGTAGGTCTCGTACCACTCGGGCAGCACGTCGCTGTAGGAGTGCCACCAGCCGCGCTTGCGCGCGTCGCGCGCGAGGTTGATCAGCTGATCCCGCTCGGCGCCCTCCACGCGGTAGAAGTCCAGCAGCGCGGTGACGTCGCCGATCGACGGCGAGCGCTTGGCGGTCTCGAACCGCCCGATCTTGGCCTGGGCGCAACCGAGGTGCGCGGCGGCCTGCAGCTGGGTGACCTCGGCTCGCAGCCGAAACCTGCGCAACTCGGCGGCCAACCGGCGACGCCGCACCGTGGGACTGACGTTCATGGACCAATCCTGCACCGAACGCGACACTGCGTCAGCACCCGGTCACCCAGCGGCCCGACCGCGAACCTCGGGCGCTGTCGAGGACTGCGGCGCAGCCGCTGCTCCGAGCGCGGGGATCGACCCGCACCGCCGCGGGTTCTCCAGCGGCTTCGCGGTGAGGACGCCCCCGCGCCGCGCAGGCGGATGCACCACGAGACGGCCCCGCTCGGCCTGCTACCCGCACCGCCACGCGCAGCGACCTCCGAAACCGCCTAGAAGCGCGGGACGTTGCGGAGGTTGCTGCGGGCCAGCTGGACCATCTTGCCCACGCCTCCGGAGAGGACGGTCCGGCTGACCGCCAGCGCGAAGCCCTTCACCTGCTCTCCGGTGATCCGCGGCGGCATGGACAGCGCGTTGGCGTCGGTGACGACGTCGACCAGCGCCGGTCCGGGGTGGTTGAGCGCCTCGCCGATCGCGTCCCGCACCTCGCCGGGCTTTTCGACCCGCTGCGCGTGAATCCCCGCCGCCTTGGCCAGCGCCGCGAAGTCCACCCCGTCGTGGTCGGTGCCGAAGTCCGGCAGGCCGTCGACGAGCATCTCCAGCTTGACCATGCCCAGCGAGGAGTTGTTGAAGGTCACCAGCTTCACCGGCAGCTGATGGGTGCGCAGGCTGAGCAGGTCGCCCAGCAGCATGGACAGCCCGCCGTCGCCGGACATCGAGATCACCTGCCGGCCGGGTTCGGCGAGCTGCGCGCCGATGGCCTGCGGCAGCGCGTTGGCCATCGAACCGTGCACGAAGGACCCGAGCACCCGGCGCTCGCCGTTGGGCGTGATGTAGCGGGCCGCCCACACGTTGCACATGCCGGTGTCCACTGTGAACACGGCGTCCTCGGCGGCCAGGTCGTCGAGCACGTCGGCGACGTACTCCGGGTGGATCGGCACCTGCGTCTCGACGTCGCGGGTGTAGGCCTCGACCACCTTCTCCAGGGTGCCCGCGTGCTCGCGCAGCATCCTGTCCAGGAAGGACCGGTCGGACTTCTGGTTCACCTTGGGCAGCACCGCGCGGATGGTCTCGCCGACGTCGCCGTGCACCGCCAGGTCCAGCTCGGTGCGCCTGCCCAGGTGGCTGGGCTCGATGTCGACCTGCACGGTGCGCTCCTGCGGCAGGAAGTTGTCGTAGGGGAAGTCGGTGCCCAGCAGCACCACCAGGTCCGCCTTGTGCATCGCCTCGTGGCAGGCCCCGTAACCCAGCAACCCGCTCATCCCCACGTCGTAGGGGTTGTCGTACTGGATCCACTCCTTGCCGCGCAGGGCGTGCCCGACCGGCGCGTTGATCCGACCGGCCAGGGCCATCACGTCCCGGTGCGCGCCGCGGGTCCCCGCGCCGCAGAACAGCATCGGGCGCTCGGCGCGGTTGAGCTTGTCGGCCAGCGCGGACACCTGCTCCTGATCGGGCACGACGGTGGGCGGCTCGCACTCCACCACGCCGCTGCCGGTCGGGTGCGTCGCGGGCTGCTCGGCCACGTCGCCGGGCATCACCAGCACCGACACGCCGCGCCGTCCCGCGGCGGTCTGCATCGCGGTGCGCATCAGCCGGGGCATCTGCCCGGCGGTGGAGACCAGCTCGCAGAAGTGCGAGCACTCGTTGAACAGCTCCTCGGGATGGGTCTCCTGGAAGAACCCGGTGCCGATCTGCTCGGACGGGATGTGCGAGGCCAGCGCCAGCACCGGCGCACCGCTGCGGTGCGCGTCGTAGAGGCCGTTGATCAGGTGCAGGTTGCCGGGCCCGCAACTGCCCGCGCACACCGCCAGACTGCCGGTGACCTGCGCCTCCGCACCCGCCGCGAAGGCGGCGGCCTCCTCGTGGCGGACGTGCACCCACTCGATCCCCTCGGTGCGGCGCACCGCGTCGACCACCGGGTTCAGGCTGTCGCCGACGATTCCGTAGATCCGCTTCACCCCTGCTTGCACCAGGATCTCGATGAACTGCTCGGCGACCGTGGGCATCGGACACTCCTCCTGAGTTGGTGGAACTGCCACCACACCGCCTACCCGCCCACCCGCGGAGCTGCAACTCGACGCGGTCGGCTCCCGCTCGTCGCCCTCATCGGCTAGCGTCGTGCGCATGAGTGAGCAGAACCGACTCGAGCCCGGTGACCAGGCGCCGAAGTTCTCGCTGCCGGACGCCGACGGCAACACCGTGTCGCTGGAGGACTACCGCGGCCGCTCGGTGGTCGTGTACTTCTACCCGGCCGCGGCCACCCCGGGCTGCACCAAGGAGGCCTGCGACTTCCGCGACAGCCTCGCGGTGCTCAACGACGCGGGCTTCGACGTGCTGGGCATCTCCCCGGACAAGCCGGCCAAGCTGGCCAAGTTCCGCGACGACCAGGGGCTGACCTTCCCGCTCCTGTCGGACGAGGACCGCGCGGTGATGACCGAGTGGGGCGCCTTCGGCGAGAAGAAGAACTACGGCAAGATCGTCCAGGGCGTCATCCGCTCGACGTTCGTCGTCGACCAGGAGGGCAAGATCGCCACGGCCCTCTACAACGTCAAGGCCACCGGCCACGTCGAGCGCCTCCGCCGCGACCTCGGCCTCTGACCCGGCCTCTTTCATCAGAAGTCCCCTGCGAGCGGCGCTCGCAGGGGACTTCTGATGAAAGAGGCGCCCCGCTAGTCCAGGACCATGTAGACCGCCACGCCCGCGGCGATGACCACCACGAGGTAGCGCAGGAACGTGGCGGGCAGGACCTGGGCGAGCTTGCCGCCGGCGAAGCCGCCGAGCAGCGTGGTGGGCACCAGCATCGCCACCGAGAGCCAGTCGACCGGGGCGATGAGGGCGTAGACGACCAGCGTGGCCGCGCTGCCGATCATGCCCAGCCAGCTCTTCAGCGCGTTGAGCCTGCGCATCGAGTCGGTGGCGGCCAGCACCAGGATCGCGATCAGGATGACGCTGCGCGCCCCGCCGAAGTAGCCGCCGTAGATCGAGGCCAGGAAGATCCCGATGGTCAGGACGAGCGTGCGGTCCGGGGCGCCCTCGGCCGGCGCGCCCAACCACTTGCGGATCGTCGGCTGGAAGGCCATCAGCACCGCCGACAGCCCGACCAGGGCGGGCACCACCGCGTCGAAGACCTCGCTGGGCAGCACCATCAGCAGCACGCAGCCGATGGCCGAACCCACGACCGCGGCGGCCGAGGTCGTCCACAACCGGCGCCGGTTGCCGCGCAGGTCGTCGCGCTGGCTGACCGCCGCGCCGACGAAACCGGGGCCCTGGGCCACCGAGTTGGTCACGTTGGCCACCAGCGGCGGCATCCCGGTCGCCAGCAGCGCCGGGAAGACCAGCAGGGAACCACCACCGGCGACCGCGTTCACCGCGCCGGAGAGGAATCCGACGACGACGATGAGGGCCGGTTCGAGCCAATCGGTGAACACGAACCGAAGTTAGCCGCCGAGCCGCCCCTTGCCCCCACCGGGGCGAGGCGGCTCACACCTCATTCCGCCAACTTCCGCAACGAGGGCAGCAGGAGGCGCAGCGCACGACCGCGGTGCGAGTCGGCGTCCTTCTCCTCCGGGGAGAGCTCCGCGGAGGTCCGCGTCTCACCCTCCGGGACGAAGATCGGGTCGTAGCCGAAGCCGTTGCCGCCCCGCTCCTCCCGGATGATCCGGCCGCGCCACTCGCCGCGCACGACGGTCTCGGTGCCGTCCGGCAGCACCAGAGCGGCCGCCGAGACGAACGCACCGCCGCGCCGCTCGTCGGGCACGTCGGCGAGCTGGCCCAGCACCAGGTCCAGGTTGGCCTGGTCGTCGCCGTGCCGACCGGCCCAGCGCGCCGAGAGCACGCCGGGCATCCCGTTGAGCGCGTCGATCTCGATGCCGGAGTCGTCGGCGACCGCGGGCAGACCGGTCTCCCGCGCCGCGTCGGCGGCCTTGGCGACGGCGTTCTCCTCGAAGGTGGCACCGGTCTCCGGCGCCTCCGGGAACTCCGGCACGTCGGACAGGCCGACGACCTCCAGCCCGAGCTCCTCGGCCTGCACGATCCGGCGCAGCTCGACCAGCTTCTTCTGGTTGCGCGTCGCCAGCAGCACGCGGGTCACTTCGCGCTCCCCGGCAGCTCGCCCGGGTAGGGCTCGGCCAGCGCGGCGGCCTGCGCCTCGGACAGCTGCGCGCAGCCGGCCAGCGCGAAGTCCAGCATCTGGTCCATCGTGGACCGCGTGTAGGTGGCGCCCTCGCCGGTGCCCTGCACCTCGACCAGGGTGCCGTGGTCGGTGGCGACCACGTTCATGTCCACCTCGGCGCGCGAGTCCTCCTCGTAGGGCAGATCCAGCCGGACCCGGCCGTCCACCACGCCGACGCTGACCGCCTGGATCGAGCAGGACAGCGGCTTGGGGTCGTGCAGCTTGCCCGCCGCGCCCAGGTAGGTGATCGCGTCGGCCAGCGCCACGTAGGCACCGGTGATCGCGGCGGTCCGGGTGCCGCCGTCGGCCTGGATGACGTCGCAGTCCAGGGTGATGGTGTTCTCGCCCAGCGCGGCCATGTCGATGCAGGCGCGCAGCGACCGGCCGATCAGCCGGGAGATCTCGTGCGTGCGGCCGCCGATGCGGCCCTTCACCGACTCGCGGGAACCGCGGGTGTTCGTCGCCGACGGCAGCATCGCGTACTCGGCGGTCACCCAACCGAGCCCGGAGCCGGTGCGCCAGCGGGGCACCCCGTCCTGCACGCTGGCCGCGCACAGCACCCGGGTGCGGCCGAATTCGACCAGCACGGAGCCCGCCGGCCAGTCCTGATAACCGCGCGTGATGCGCACCTTCCGGAGCTCGTCGTCGCTCCGCCCATCCGATCTCGCCACGCGTCAAGCCTAAGCCCCGGCCGCCACCTCCCGGCCGAGGGCCCGCCACCAACCGCGACGACCCCGCGCAGCGCGCCGCCGGCCGCTCCGCTCGTCAGAGCGCCGGTGGACTTCCGATGAAAGGAGCGAGCCGGGCGAGGTCAGATCTCGTGGGTGGCGTCCGGGGCGGCCAGCTCCAGGGGCCCGGGGAAGACCTCCCGGGCCTCGGCGAGGATCGCCTGGTGATCGGTCCACGGGACCAGGTGCGTCAGCAGCAGGCGACGGGCACCGGCCTCGGCGGCCACCGAGGCCGCCTGGCGGCCGGACAGGTGCACGCCCCGCGGCGCGGTCGGGTGGTCCTCCCAGGAGGCCTCCGCCAGGAACAGGTCGGCGCCCGCGGCGAGCTCGGCGAGCCGGCCGCAGGGCCCGGTGTCGCCGGTGTAGGCCAGCACCTTGCCCTCGGCCTCGACCCGGTAGCCCCAGGTCGGGCACAGGTGCTCCATCGGCACCGCGGTCACCGCGAACGGGCCGATGCGCAGCGGCTCCCGCGGGATCGGGCGGAAGTCGAAGACGTCCGATAGGTCGGTCTCGGCCAGCTCGGCCGCGGTCGGGGCGTAGAGCTGGGCGAACCGCTGCGGCGCGTACTCCGGGGCGATCACCGGCAACCGGTGCTCGCGCGTGTCGTACGGCGGGTTCGGCCGGTAGCGGCGCAGCACGGTCAGCGCGCCGAAGTCCGCGCAGTGGTCGGGGTGCAGGTGGCTGAAGAGCAGCGCGTCCACGGCGAACGGGTCGAGGTGGCGCTGCAGCGCCCCGAGGGTGCCGTTGCCCAGGTCGAGGACGATCCGCGTGCCACCGGACTCCAGCAGGTAGCCCGAGGCGGGCGAGTCGGGCCCGACGATGCTGCCCGAGCAGCCCAGAACGGTCAGCTTCATGCCGCGGGCTCCGTCCGCAACGGGCGCACCGCGTCCGCGGCGGGGGCGCCGCCGAGGAAGCGCCGGGCGAGCTTGGCGAACCGCTCGGGCTCGCCGGTGACCTGGAACTCGTGCTCGGGCACGTGACGCGGCTCGGCCAGCAGGTCGCCCTCGGTGAGCAACCGCACCACGTCCTTGGCGGTCTCCTCCGCGCTGGACACCAGCGTCACCTGCTCGCCCATCGCCAGCTGCAGCACACCGGTGAGCAGCGGGTAGTGCGTGCAGCCCAGCACCAGGGTGTCGACGTCGGCCTGCTGCAGCGGGTCGAGGTAGTTCTGCGCGAGGCCGAGGACCTGGCGACCGCTGGTGATCCCGCGCTCGACGAACTCGGCGAACCGCGGGCAGGCCGCGGTGGTCAGCTCGATGTTCGGCGCGGCGGTGAAGGCGTCCTCGTAGGCGCGCGAGCGGATGGTGGCGTCGGTGCCGATCACGCCGACCCTGCCGTTGCGGGTGGTCGCCGCCGCGCGGCGGGCGGCGGGCAGCACTACCTCCACCACCGGGATGCCGTAGCGCTCGCGGGCATCGCGCAAGCAGGCCGAGGAGGCCGTGTTGCAGGCGATGACCAGCATCTTCACCCCGTCTTCGACCAGCTCGTCGGTGATCGCCAGGGTGCGCGAGCGGATCTCGGCCAGCGGCATCGGACCGTAGGGTGCGTTGGCGGTGTCCCCGACGTAGCGCAGCGTCTCGCCGGGAAGCTGATCCATGATCGCGCGGCTCACGGTCAACCCGCCGACGCCGGAATCGAAGACCCCGATCGGAGCGTTGGTCACCCGGTCAGTGTGCCAGGAGGTCGCCGCGAATCCCGCCGCGCCGTGCTGCGCGCCACCAGCCATGTGGCCAGCACCCCACCGAGCGCGCCGAAGAGGTGCCCCTCCCAGGAGATGCCCGGCTGGCCGGGCAGCACGCCCCAGAGCATCCCGCCCCAGTAGACGAACAGCACCACCGCGACCAGGATCTGGCCCGCGCTGCGCTGGACGAACCCGCGCAGCAGCAGGAACACCATCCAGCCGAAGATCACCCCGGAAGCGCCGAGGTGGACCCCGGGGGTGGCACCGATCATCCAGGTGCCGGCGCCGGCGACCAGCCAGACCACCGCGGTCACGCCGATGAACTGGCGGAGCCCGCCCGCCAGCACCAGCCAGCCCAGCACCAGGAACGGCACCGAGTTGCTGATCAGGTGCGGCCAGCCGGCGTGCAGCAGCGGGGCCCACAGGACGCCGTCGAGGCCGTCCGGATCGCGCGGCAGGATGCCGTTGCCCTCGAGGTCCTGCGGCGGGGTGGCGCGGTCGTAGAACTCGATCCCGTAGAGCACCGCGAGGGCCGCGAGCATGCCGATCGCGGACCCGAGCGGGTTCGCGGGCAGCACGCGCGGGCGACGGCGTTCGATCGGTCGGGTCACACCCCGAGCTTACGACTCGCAGGAGGGCTTCGGGTCGGGGACAACCCGCAGATTTGCGGCGAACCGGCCGTCAAGATCAGCTTCACCGCGCCGCGCGCGGCCGACCCCTCCCCTCGCGATAGGGTTCGGGCCGTTGCCCCGAGTGGTTGAAAGGTGAAGCGTGCTCGCCCAGGCCGACATCGCATTACCGGCGGCCGCGCGCTGCGGACGGGCGCCGACCTGGGACGTCGGCACCGGAACGCTGCTGTGGACCGATCCGCCGTCCCGGACCGTGCACCGCTTCCGCCCGGGCGGGGGCAACGCCACCATGCAGGTCCCGCAGCCCGCGGGCGGCGCCAAACCGCGCAGCCGCGGCGGGGTGGTGCTGCACCTGGCCGAGGGCATCGCGCTGTTCGACGCGCACGGCGAGACCCGGACCTGGCTGGCCTACTGGGGGCGCGAGGGCTTCACCGGCGGGGCGACGCTGGTCGATCGCCGCGGTCGGCTGTGGGCCAGCACGGTCCGCGCCGACGAGGGCGGGCAGGGCTGGCTCGTCCGGGTCGGCCCGGACGGTTCGGCCGGCGTGCTGCTCGACGACCTGCGCGCCGGGCTGGGCCTGGGCTGGAGCCCGGACGACACCCGGCTCTACGTCGCCGACGCCGGGACCGGCCGCGTGGACGTGCTCGACTTCGACCTCGCCACCGGTTCGGCCGGCAACCGCCGCGCGCTGTGCGAGGTGGGCGGCGAGCCCGCCGGTCTGGCCGTGGCCGCCGACGGCGCCATCTGGACCGCGGTGCGGGACAAGGGCGAGCTGCACCGCTACGCGTCCACCGGCGAGCTGCTCGACTCGGTCCCGCTGCCCGCGAAGCGCCCGACCGGCCTGTGCTTCGGCGGCGCGGACCTCACCGACCTCTACATCACCACCGCGACCGACGACGTCCCCGAGCCGGGCGAGGCCGACGGCGCCCTCCTGGCCCTCCGCGACCTCCCGGAGGGCCTGCGCCCCCACGCCTTCACGGGTTGAGCGCCCTTTTTCATCAAGAGTCCCCGAGCGCATCGCGCTCGGGGACTCTTGATGAAAAGAGGGCTCAGGCCCAGAGCTGGCCTTCGAGCCGCTGGGCGGCCTCGTCGAGGGACCCGCTGTAGGCGCCGGTGGAGAGGTACTTCCAGCCCGCGTCGGCGACCACGAAGGCGATGTCGGCGGACTCGCCCTCGGCAGCGGCCTTCTCGGCGATCGTCAGGGCCGCGTGCAGCACGCCGCCCGTCGAGATCCCCGCGAAGACGCCCTCGCTCTCCAGCAGCTGCCGGGTGCGGCGCAGGGCGTCGTAGGAGCCCACGGAGAAGCGCCTGCTCAGCACGCTCTCGTCGTAGAGCTCCGGGACGAAGCCCTCGTCGAGGTTGCGCAGCCCGTAGACCAGCTCGCCGTACCGGGGCTCGGCCGCGACCACCTGCACGCCGGGCTGGTTCTCCCGCAAGTAGCGACCGACGCCGACCAGGGTGCCGGTGGTGCCCAGTCCCGCCACGAAGTGCGTGATGGTCGGCAGGTCGCGCAGGATCTCCGGACCGGTGGTGCGGAAGTGCGCGTCGGCGTTGGCCTGGTTGCCGTACTGGTAGAGCATCACCCAGTCCGGGTTCTGCTCGGCCAGCTCCTTGGCCATCGCCACGGCCTGGTTCGACCCGCCCGCGGCCGGGGAGGAGATGATCCGCGCACCGTAGGCCTGCAGCAGCTGGCGCCGCTCCTCGGAGGTGTTCTCCGGCATCACGCACACCAGGCCGTAGCCCTTGAGCTTGGCGGCCATGGCCAGCGAGATCCCGGTGTTGCCCGAGGTCGGCTCCAGGATCGTGCAGCCCGCGGTGAGCCGGCCCTCCTTCTCGGCGGCCTCGATCATGTTCAACGCCGCCCGGTCCTTGATGGAGCCGGTCGGGTTGCGGTCCTCCAGCTTCGCCCACAGCCGGACGTCCGGTGCCGGCGAGAGGTGCGGCAGCCCGACGAGCGGGGTGTCCCCCAGCGCGTCCAGCAACGAGTCGAATCGAGCCACGAGAGCTCCCGTCAGCGCATGCCGCCGGCCACGGCCGGCAGGATGGTCACGTTGTCGCCGTCGGAGACCTTGGCCTCGAGACCACCGGAGAAGCGCACGTCCTCGTCGTTGACGTAGACGTTGACGAACCGGTGCAGGTTGCCCTCCTTGACCAGGCGGTCCTTGAGGCCGTTGTAGTTCGCGTCCAGGTCGTCGATGACGCCGGCGAGCGTGTCGCCCTTGGCCTCGACGGACTTCTGGCCGTCGGTGTGGGTCCGCAGGATGGTGGGGATGGAAACGTTGACTGCCATGGGGGAACCTCCTGTCCACAAAGGACTTGATAGGGAACGCGAACAGCGGAAGGGGCGAGCCGCGGGTCAGCCGCGGTCGGGGACCTCGTCGCTACCGGTGTGGGCGAACATGTACGACTCCACGACCTCCACCGGCTCTTCGGTGACCTCGCCGTCGAGGATCCGGTAGGAACGCAGCTCATGGGTCTCGGGGTCCCGCGTGGACACGAGCACGTAGTGCGCGTTGGGTTCCGAGGCGTAGGAGATGTCGGTGCGCGACGGGTATGCCTCGGTCGAGGTGTGCGAGTGGTAGATGACCACCGGCTCCTCGTCGGCGGCGTCCATCTCGCGCCACACCTTCAACTGCTCGGCGCTGTCGAACCGGTAGAAGGTCGGCGACCGCTCGGCGTTGATCATCTCGACCATGCGCTCGGGGCGATCGGACCCCTCCGGTCCGGCAATCACGCCGCACGCCTCGTCCGGGTGGTCCCGTCGGGCATGCGCGACCATCGCGTCCACGAGGTCGCGTCGGATCACCAGCACAGCAACCATCCTAGTAGGTGGGGCACCGAGCTCCCAGCATGTGAAATGCCGAGGTCGGGTGCGCTTTCGTCAGGGCAAACGCCGCACCACGATGATTCATTCCAGCGCGGAGGGGTAGAGGCGCGTGTAGCAGGTCACCTCGCCCACCGGCCGCGCGGCGAGCACGGCGTCGACGATGGCCCGCTCGACCACCCCGGCCGCCGCGGCGGTGATCTCGTCCACGCGCAGCGCCCAGCCCGGCTCGCCGACCGGCGGCAGCGCCGCGCCGGTGCCGGTGCCGGTGGCCAGGGCGAACATGGTGTCGCCGTCGACCAGCAGGTGCGCCGGGCGCACCGCGCGGGCCAGCGCGTCCTGCGCGGCGACCGCCAGCCGCTGGCACTCCGGCTTGCTCAGCCGCAGGTCGGTGGCCACCACGCCGATCGTGGTGTTCAGCGGCCGGTCGATCGGACCGCGCCTGCCCGGGCGGACCTCGTGGGCGGCGCGGGCGGCCTCGACCTCCGCGGCCGACGGTGCGCGCAGGCCGTCGGCGGCGGTCCAGGGCAGGCCGGTGTCCGGATCGATCGGCGAGCCGGAGGCGTTGACCGCGACCAGCGCGCCGATGGTGGTGCCGTCGGGGAGCACCGCGCTGGCGGTGCCGATGCCGCCCTTGACCGGGCCGGCGACCGCGCCGGTGCCCGCGCCGATGTTTCCCCGCCGCGCGTCCGCGCCCGCGTTCTCGCAGGCCAGGTGGCCCAGCTCGGCGTCGGGCCGGTTGCCCCAGTCGTTCATCGGCAGGTCGAAGATCACGGCGGCGGGCACCACCGGGACGACCTGCCCCGGCGCTCCCACCGGAACCCCGTGGCCGCGCTCGCCCAACCAGCGCATCACGCCGTCGGCGGCGGCCAGACCGTAGGCGCTGCCGCCGGTGAGGGTGACGCCGTGGACCTGCTGCACCAGGTGGTCGGCGGTGAGCACGTCGGTCTCCCTGGTGCCCGGACCGCCACCGCGCACGTCGACCGCGCCCGTCGCGCCGTCCGGGGTGAGCACCGCGGTGACCCCGGTGGCCCAGCGCTCGTCGAGGCGCTGCGCGTGCCCCACCGACACGCCGGAGACGTCGACCAGCGCGTTCCGCTCACCCGGCCGCATCGGCCCTCCTCCGTCGCGCAGCTCGCCCCGGAACGCACCCCGGGGCGCGGTTCCTCGTCGCCGCTCAGTCCATCAGGGCCGAGACCAGGCTGTCCTGCACCCAGGTGAGCCACTGGTAGACCCCGAGGTGCTCCCGGCGGAGGTCGTCGTCGGGCAGCTCGTCGGGCATGTCCTCCTCGATGTCCAGCGCGGTGCCCAGCGCCAGCCGGACGTCGTTGATCGCCGACAACCAGCCGTCCGCCTGCTCGCCGGTGAGCTGGACCTCGCCGCCCATCTTCGGGCAGGTCTCCAGCACCAGGCTCGCGTTGCCGGTCTTGGCCTCCAGCAGCTCGGGCTCGTGCAGCGAGCGCATCGCGCCCGCCGCGTCGGCCTCGTCCTCGTCGGTGTCGCCGGTGATCGGGTCGCGGCGGTAGAAGTCGGGCAGCAACCGCTCCAGCACCCGGTCCTCCGGCGGGGTGGTCGGCCCGGTGCGGATCCCGGTCAGCTGCGCGAGCTCGTCCTCGGGGGCCTCGTCGGCGCGGGCGGTGAGCATGTCCTTGATCTGCCCGACCAGTCCCCGGATGACGGCGGCCTCCTGCTGGGAGAGCTCAGCCTGCACGTGGCCGTTCTTGCGGGTCCAGCCGTCCACTCACGAATCCTTCTGCATCGTTGCCCACAGCCCGGCGGCGTGCAGCTTGGCCACATCGCCCTCGACCTTCTCCTTGGAGCCCGAGGACACCGCCGCCCGTCCCTTGTGGTGCACGTCCAGCATCAACTTCGTCGCGTGGTCCTTGGAGTACCCAAAGACCTTCTGGAGCACGTAGGTCACGTAGGACATCAGGTTCACCGGGTCGTTCCAGACCACGGTCACCCACGGCTTGTCCTCGGTGCCTGCGGCGTCCGGCTCGAGTTGCGCGCGCTCGGCTTCAGCGGGCGAGGTCATGGTTCCATCGTCGCACGCGCCGGTAACGGCCGTGTCGAGCGCACGGGCAATTCGGAACGCCGCACGTCCCCGGGTTCCCCCACGCGGACCACGTAATGTTCCGGGCATGAGCTCTAGCACCGCGCTGCTGACCGACCAGTACGAGCTGACCATGCTCGCCAGCGCCCTGCGCGACGGGACCGCGCACCGCCAGTGCGCCTTCGAGGTGTTCACCCGGCGGCTGCCGCACGGGCGCCGCTACGGAGTGACCGGCGGGACCGGACGGGTGCTGGAGGCCATCGAGAACTTCCGCTTCGGCGAGGACGAGCTCGCTCAGCTGGCGGACAACCGCGTGGTCGACGAGCGGACCCTGGAGTGGCTGCGCGACTACCGCTTCTCCGGCCAGGTCGACGGCTACCCGGAGGGCGAGCTGTTCTTCCCCGGCTCGCCGCTGCTCACCGTGCGCGGCAGCTTCGCCGAGGCGGTGGTGCTGGAGACGGTCGTGCTGTCGATCCTCAACCACGACAGCGCGATCGCCGGTGCCGCGGCGCGCATGGTCTCGGCGGCCAACGGCAGGCGGATCATCGAGATGGGCTCGCGGCGCACCCACGAGGAGTCGGCGGTCTCGGCCGCGCGGGTGGCCTACCTCGCGGGGTTCACCGCCACCTCGAACCTGGAAGCCGGGCGCCGCTACGGCATCCCGACCGCGGGCACCGCCGCCCACGCCTTCACCCTCCTGCACGACTCGGAGCGCAAGGCCTTCGAGTCGCAGGTCGCCGCGCTGGGCACCGGCACCACCCTGCTGGTCGACACCTACGACATCACCAAGGGCATCGAGCTGGCCGTGGAGGTCGCGGGACCGGAGCTGGGCGCGGTGCGCATCGATTCCGGGGACGTGGGCGTGCTCGCGCGGCAGGCCAGGGAGCAGCTCGACCGCCTGGGCGCCACCAGCACCCGCATCGTGGTCTCCGGCGACCTGGACGAGTACGCGATCGCGGCGCTGCGCGCCGAGCCGGTCGACGGCTACGGCGTCGGCACCTCGCTGGTCACCGGGTCCGGCGCGCCGACCGCCGAGATGGTCTACAAGCTCGTCGAGGTCGAGGACCGCCCGGTGGCCAAGCGCAGCTCGCACAAGGAGTCCCGCGGCGGGCGCAAGGCCGCGGTGCGCAGGCACAAGGAGACCGGCACCGCGGTCGAGGAGGTCGTGTTCCACCCGGACTCGCCGCCGGAGCTCGGTCCGCACGACCGGCACCTGCAGGTGCCGCTGATCCGCGACGGCCAGCGGGTCGACGGGCTGCCGACGCTGGAGGACGACCGCCAGCGGCTCCGGCACGCCCTGGTCACCCTCCCGTGGGAGGGATTGAAGCTCTCCCAGGGCGAGCAGGCCATTCCCACCACCTTCCGGCAGCCCTGAAACCGGGGGAGAATCGGAACCATGACCGGCAAGGCCCTGATCGTGGTGGACGTGCAGAACGACTTCTGCGAGGGAGGCGCGCTGGCCGTCGGCGGCGGCGCCGGGGTCGCGGCGGCCATCTCCGAGCACATGGCCTCGGCGCGCTACGACCACGTGGTGGCCACCAGGGACTACCACGTCGACCCCGGTGAGCACTTCAGCGAGCAGCCGGACTTCGTGCGCTCCTGGCCGCGGCACTGCGTCGCGGGCACCCCGGGCGCGTCGTTCCACCCGGACCTGGACGTCGGACCGGTGGAGGCGGTGTTCTCCAAGGGCCAGCACAGCGACGGCTACTCCGGTTTCGAGGGCAGCACCGGCCGGGACACGCTGTACTCCTGGCTGTCCGAGCGGGGCGTCACCGAGGTCGACGTGGTCGGCATCGCCACCGACCACTGCGTCCGCGCCACCGCGCTGGACGCCAACGACCACGGCCTGACGACCGCGGTCCGCCTCGACCTCACCGCCGGCGTGTCCGAGGAGACCGTGACCACCGCCCTGACCGACCTCACCGACGCCGGCATCACCCTCCTCGGCACCCCGATCGTCCACTCCTGACCCACCACCCGCCCCCGACGGCAAGTTCCCTCGAATTCGGCGGGCGGAACTCGAGGGAATTGCAGGTTTGCCCGGTCGGGCGGTCGGGATCGGGCGCGTCGGGGTTGCGGGTCGGGCAGGTGCCCGGGGGTGACGGGGGTGCGCGGTAGGTTCTCCGACGTGCCCACCTCCGTCCCGCACTGGAATGACCCGGACGCGTTCGCGCCGGACGCCGACGACGAGCTCCCGCCGGAGATCGCCGACGACCTCGCGAAGGCGGGCAAGTCCTCGCGGGAGGAACCCGCGCTCCCGCTGGCCAAGCGGCGGCAGGAGATCCCCGATCTGGACACCCTGCTCAAGACCGCCGTGGCCGCCGTCGGGGGCTCGCCGCGCGAGGGGCAGACCAAGATGGCCGCCGCGGTGACGCGCACCATCGAGTCCGGCGAGCACCTCGCGGTGCAGGCGGGCACCGGCACCGGCAAGTCGCTGGCCTACCTGGTGCCGGCCATCCGCCACGCGGTCGCCGAGGGGACCACCGTGGTCGTGTCCACCGCGACCATCGCGCTGCAGCGCCAGCTGGTCGACCGCGACCTCCCGAGGCTGTCCGACGCGCTCGAGGACGCCCTGGGCAGGCGACCGACGTTCGCGATCCTCAAGGGCCGCCGGAACTACCTGTGCCTGAACCGCGTCCACGGCAACGCCCCGGAGGAGCCCGACGAGGACGCCCTGTTCGACGCCTTCGCCGCGTCCGCGCTGGAACGCCAGGTCAAGCGGGTCCAGGAGTGGGCGACCGAGACCGAGACCGGCGACCGCGACGAGCTCGTCCCGGGGGTCACCGACCAGGCCTGGCGGCAGCTGTCGGTCAGCGCCAAGGAGTGCCTGGGCGTGCACCGCTGCCCGGTGGGCACCGACTGCTTCGCCGAGAAGGCGCGCGGCGAGGCCGGCCGGGCCGACATCGTGGTCACCAACCACGCGCTGCTGGCCATCGACGCGCTCGACGAGCGGCCGGTGCTGCCCGAGCACGACGTGGTGCTGGTCGACGAGGCGCACGACCTGGTCGACCGGGTCACCTCCGCGGCCACCGGCGAGCTCACCGGTGGTGCGGTCAAGCAGGCCGCCCGCCGCTGCGGCCGCGCCGTCGACGAGCAGACCGCCGACAAGCTCACCGAGGCCTCCGAGGGCCTGGAGCTGGTCCTCGCCGACGCCTCCCCCGGACGCCTGGAGGAGATGCCCGAGGCCCTCGGCGGCGCGCTGGCCGCGGTGCGCGACGCCGCTTGGGCCTGCATCAACGCCCTCGGCCCCGAGCGCAAGGAGGACGCCGAGGGCAGCACCGCGCGCAAGCTCGCGCACGCGGTCACCGAGGAGGTGCACGACACCGCGGTCCGGCTGCTGGCGGCCTTCGACTCCGACAAGCCGCACGACGTGGTGTGGGTGGCCGCCGATCCGAACCGGTCGCCTGCGGTCCGGGTGGCTCCGATCGGCGTCGGCGGGCTGCTCCGCGAGCGCCTGTTCGGGCAGCGCACGACCGTGCTGACCTCGGCGACCCTGGAGCTCGGCGGCTCCTTCGACACGCTGGCCAAGCAGTGGGGCCTGCCGCCGCAGCAGCGGGCCGAGCCCGCCGAGGGCATGGCCACCGCCAAGGAGGTGCCCTCCGACGGCGGAACGCTGAAGTGGACCGGCCTGGACGTCGGGTCGCCGTTCGAGCACCAGCGCAGCGGCATCCTCTACATCGCCCGCGAGCTGCCCCCGCCGGGCCGCGACGGTTTGCAGCCGAAGGTGCTCGACGAGCTCACGGAGCTGGTCGAGGCCGCCGGGGGCCGAACGCTGGGGCTGTTCTCCTCCAAGCGCGCCGCCGAGCAGGCCACCGAGGCGCTGCGCGGGCGCCTGTCCACCCCGGTGCTGTGCCAGGGCGAGGACACCACCTCGCTGCTGGTGCAGCGGTTCGCCGACGACCCGGCGACCTCGCTGTTCGGCACCCTGTCGCTGTGGCAGGGCGTGGACGTGCCCGGCGAGTCGTTGTCGCTGGTGGTGATGGACCGCATCCCGTTCCCGCGCCCGGACGACCCGCTGGCCTCGGCGCGCCAGCAGGCCGTCTCGGAGCGGGGCGGCAACGGCTTCCTGACCGTCGCGGGCACGCACGCGGCGCTGCTGCTGGCGCAGGGCGCTGGGCGGCTGCTGCGGTCGGCGTCCGACCGCGGGGTGATCGCGGTGCTCGATCCGCGGTTGGCGACCGCTCGGTACGGGGGTTTCCTTCGGGCCTCGCTGCCGCCGTTCTGGACCACCCACGACGGGGAGGTCGTCCGCGGCGCGCTGCGCCGCCTCACCGCGGGCTGATCGCTCCGCCGGGCGGTGGGGCGCGGCGGGCCGCGCCGCCAGCGGCGCGCGTGACCGCAGGCACGACCGCTCCGCTACTGCGCGGTCACCGGGTAGGTTGTCCGGGATTCGGTCGTCGATGGCACCGACCGGCCGACAACCTCGAACGATCCGCTTGGGAGATGCCGTGTCCGCCCCACGTCAGACCGCGCCTGCCGCCGACCTGGCCCGCACGGTGGTGTTCGCCGCGTTCATCGCCGTCCTCGGGCTCTTCCCCGGCTTCTACCTCGCGGGCGCGGCCGTGCCGGTGGTGCTGCAGAACGCCGGTCCGCTGCTGGCGGGCAGCGTCCTCGGCGCCCGGCGCGGGACCGCTTCGGTGCTGCTGTTCGTGGCGTTGACGGCGATCGGGCTGCCGCTGCTGTCCGGTGGCCGCGGCGGCATCGCGCCGTTCATCGGCCCCAGCGGGGGCTTCCTGCTCGGCTGGATCCTGTCGGCGCTGGTGGTGGGCCTGATCGTGGGGCGCTCGGCGAAGCCGGGCATCGCGGTCCTGCTGCTGGCCAACCTCGCCGGTGTGGCGGCCGACTACCTGATCGGCATCCCCTACTGGGGTCTGATGATCGGCGATCTGCCCTCGGCCGCGGTTCAGTCCCTGGTGTTCCTGCCCGGTGACGCGGTGAAGCTCGTGGCGGTCTCGCTGATCGCGGTCGCCGTGCACCGCGCCGCGCCGCAGGCGCCGGCCGGGACGCGGCGGCCGGCCGAGAGCTGACGATGTTCCCGGTCCTCGGGCGCGAGCCCACCTCCGGCATCGCCGGTGAGCTGACCGCGACGCAGCTGGCGGACGCCGCGCGCCGCGCGGGCCGCCGGCTGCCGCAGGGCTCCCGCGTGGTCATCTCCGGAACCGGCGAGACCGCCCGGCTGGTCCACTTCCTCGGCGCCGACCTGGCCGGGTGCGCCGCGCTGCTGACCGATCCGGAGTGGCCGGACGCCGCGGCCGTGCTCGCCGACGCCCGACCCGACGCGTTCATCGACGTGACCGCGCCTCCCGGCCCGGACCTGGGCACCGAGCTGCCGGTGGGCGACGAGTCGACCTGGTTCTACCTGCCCACGACCTCGGGCAGCACCGGCCGGCCGAAGGTGCTGGCCCGCTCGCGCCGTTCCTGGCTGCGCAGCTTCGAGGCGCTGGGCGTCGACCTCGACGAGCGCGACCAGGTGCTGATCCCCGGGCCGCTGAGCTCCTCGCTGTTCCTCTTCGGCGCCCTGCACGCGCTTCGGGGCGGGGCCGAGCTGCGGCTCCTCGGGCGCTGGTCGGCACCGGCGGCCGCCGAGGCGGCGCGGTGGTCGACCGTCGTGCACCTGGTCCCCGCGCAGCTGTCGGCGCTGCTGACCGTGCTGGAGCGCGATCCGGCGCTGCGCGCCGAGTGCGGGCTGCGGCTGGTGGTCTGCGGTGGGGCGAAGGTCGAGCCGGCCTTGGAGCTCCGGCTCGCCGAGGCGCTGCCGGGGTGCCGTCTCGTCGAGTACTACGGCTCCGCCGAGCACTCGCTGATCGCGGTCCGGCACGGCGGCGCGCTGCGGCCGGTGGTCGACGTCGAGGTCGTCGACGGACGGCTCCGGGTGCGCTCCGAGCTGTCCTTCGACGGCTACCTGGAGGGCGGCGAGCTCGTCCGACCCGGCACCGACCGCACCGGTGACCGGGCGATCCAGCACCCCGACGGGTCGCTGGAGATCCTCGGTCGCGAGGGCGCCGTGATCGACACCGGTGGGCGCCTGGTCGCCGCGGAACCGGTGGAGGCGGTGCTGCGCGAGATCGACGGCGTGCTGGACGTGGTCGTGACCGCCACCGCGCACCCGCGCTTCGGCTCGCTCGTCACCGCCGTCGTCGAAGGCGATGCGCGGTTGCCGCGGCTACGCGCCGAGGCCCGCGAGAGGCTGCACCCGAGCGAGCGGCCGCGGCGCTGGCTGACCGTCGAAGCGCTGCCGCGCACCGCCTCCGGCAAACCGGCCAGGGCGCTGATCGCCGAACGGCTTCGCACCGGGGAGCCGCTGTGCCCCCGGTGATCATCGCGGCGCGGCGCACCCCCATCGGCGAAGCCGGTGGAGTGCTCGCCAACCGGTCGGTCGACGAGCTGGCCGCCCCGGTGCTGCGCGCGGTCCTCGACGACGCCGGGGTCGATCGGGTCGACGACGTGCTGCTCGGCAACGTCCTCGGCCCCGGCGGGAACCCCGCTCGGGTCGCCGCGCTGCGCGCCGGGCTGGGCGAGGCGACTCCGGGCATGACGATCGACCGGCAGTGCGCCAGCGGGCTCTCGGCGATCACCACCGCCGCCTCGATGGTCACCGGCGACGAGTTCTTCCTGGCCGGTGGCGCGGAGAGCCCGTCGACCGCGCCGTGGCGGGCGTGGCGTCCCCGGACGCCCACCGAGCCGCCGCGGTTCTACCAGCGAGCACCGTTCGCCCCGGCCGAGATCGGCGACCCGGACATGGGGCCGGCGGCCGACCTGGTGGCCGCCGAGGCCGGGATCGGCAGGCAGCGGCAGGACGCCTTCGCCGCGCGCAGCCACGCCCGCGCGGTGGCCGCCCAGGACGCGGGCCGCTTCGACGCCGAGCTCGTGCCGATCGGTCCGGCGCGCGCCGACGAGCGGCCCCGCCGCGGCTTCACGCCCGAGCGCCTCGCCCGGTTCCGGCCCGCCTTCACCTCGGAGGGCACGGCGACGGCCGCGAACTCCTGCGGTATCAATGACGGTGCGGCTGCGGTGCTGGTGACCAGCGAGGAGCAGCGCGTCAGGCTGGGCGTGCCGGGTTTGCGGCTGCTGGGCGCGCGGACCTCCGGCGCGGACCCGAACCGGCTCGGGCTCGGCGCGGTGCCCGCGATGCGCGCATTGCGCGAGCGGCACGAACCCGAGGTCGTGGAGTTCAACGAGGCGTTCGCGGGTCAAGCGCTGGCGTGCCTGGACGCGGCGGGCATCGACGACGAGCTCGCCGGACCGGACGGCGGGGCGATCGCGCTCGGGCACCCCTGGGGCGCGTCGGGCGCGGTGCTGGTGGTCCGGCTGTTCAGCCGGATGGTCCGCCAGGACGGGCCGCGGATCGGCATGGCCGCGCTGTCCTCGGGCGGCGGGCTCGGCGTGGCGACGATGTGGGAGCGAGTGGGTTGATCGAGTTCGAAGGCGTCGGTCACGACTACGACGGGCGCGCGGTGCTGCGGGACGTCGACCTGGAGCTGCCCGAGCGGCGGGTCGCGTTCGTCGGCGCCAACGGCTCCGGCAAGTCCACGCTGGCCCGCGCGATCAACGGCCTGGTGCACCCCACCAGCGGGAAGGTGCTGGTCGACGGCGTGGACCCGGTGCGCAGCGGCCGCGAGGTGCGGCGCCGCGTCGGGTTCGTGTTCACCAACCCGGACAGCCAGATCGTGATGCCCACCGCGGGCGAGGACGTGGCGTTCTCGCTGCGCAAGCAGGGCCTGTCCAAGGCGGAGCGAGCCCGCCGCGCTGCCGAGGTGCTCGCCGAGCACGGGCTGGGCGGCTACGCCGAGCACCCCGCGCACCAGCTCTCCGGCGGGCAGAAGCAGCTGCTCGCGCTGTCCTCGATGCTGGCCCTGGAGCCGGACGTGCTGGTCTGCGACGAGCCGACGACGCTGCTGGACCTGCGCAACAAGCGGCACTTCGCCGAGGTCCTCGCCGGGCTGCGCCAGCAGGTCGTGCTGGTGACCCACGACCTGGAGCTGCTGGCGGACTTCGACCGGGTGATCGTGCTGGAAGCGGGCCGGGTGGTGGCCGACGACGAACCGCGCGCGGCGGTGAGCTTCTACCGGGAGCTGGTCGGGTGAACCCGCTGGGGCTCTACGAACCCGGCAGCAGCGCGCTGCACCGCCTCGGCGCGGGCTGGAAGCTGCTGGGGCTGCTGGCGTTCGCGATCCTGACCTTCGTCCTCGACTCCCCCGCCGCGCTGGCCGCGCCGGTCGCGGCGGTCGTGTCCGGTTACGCGCTCGCCCGGATCCCGCTGCGCCGATGCTGGCAGCTGGCCAGGTTCCTGGTGCCGCTCGTGGTGATCGTGCTCGCGCTGCAGTGGTGGATGCTCGGCTCCGACCGGGCGCTGGTGATCAGCACGCGGCTGCTCGCCGCGCTCGCCGCGGCCAACCTGTTCACGCTGGTCACGCGGGTCGACGACCTGGTGAGCGCGGTGGAGCGGGCGATGCGGCCGCTGCGCCGGTTCGGGGTGCGCCCGGAGTCGGTGGGCCTGCTCGTCGGGCTCACGCTGCAGGCCGTGGCCGCGCTGTCCGGCATCGCCGGCGACGTGCGCGAGGCCCAGCGGGCCCGCGGCGCGGAGCGCTCCGTGCCGGCCTTCGCCGTCCCGTTCCTGGTCCGCACCCTCCGCCACGCCGACGACCTCGGCGAAGCCCTGGCAGCCCGCGGCGTCGGGGACGACTAGCCCCTTCGCACCGAACGTCCCGGCTCGCACGAGGGGACGAGCCCTTTTGCGGTCAGGAGGACGGCCACTGCGCCAGGACCGTCACCGTGCCCGGGTCGACCTCGGTGAACCCGGCGTCCCGGACCACCGCGACGCCGTGCGAGCGCCAGGCCGACTCCGGGTCGTCGCCCGGGTGCCGCTTCGCCCAGGTCTCCTCGTCGGCCTGGCGGACCGAGCAGGGGTAGCCCGCGTCCCGCCAGGCGCCCAGCTCGGCGTCCATGCCGTCGCCGTGCAGCAGCGCGGCCAGGATCATCGTGGCGTGCCCGACCTGGGCCGCCGACTTGCCCGCGCTCATCGGCACGTCCGGCGGCAGCCACAGCACCGGCGCGTCCGGCTTCACCGGACCGGGCTCGTCGACCGCCAGCTCGCTGCCGGAGATCTGCAGCCTGCTGAGCTCCTTGGGCATGTCGGCCACCCGCATCGGCAGGAACGCGCGCACCTGCGCGGCGCCGACCTCGACGGTCACGCCGGGCAGCTCCTGCACGGCGTCCCAGTGCGAGCCGCGGGCGCGGCGGGCCACCTTGCGGATGCGGCCGGAGATCCAGCCGCGCATCGCCTCGTGCCACTCGCCGCCCTCGGCGCAGCGCTCGTCGAGGCACACCGCCAGCGCGGCCGCCGCGGACGCCTCCAGCAGCGCCGTGCGCTCCGGCGGGTCGTTGCGCTCGATGCGCAGCACCATCGGCATCAGCACGACGTTGTCGGGGTCCTCGTCGGAGATGTCCGCGGTGGCCTCGCCGGGCAGCGAGAGCCACGAGGCGTACCGGGCGACGAGCGGGTCGAGCACGTTCAGCACGCTCCGCTCAACCCCGGTGAGCGCCTCGCTGTTCCGGCCCGGGGTCAAGGTCACATCTCCAGCGGGACCCGCCGCAGCTCCCCGTCCTCGGCGTCGGCGGCCTCGATCTCGGCGCGGGTGACGCCCAGCACGAACAGCACCGTGTCCAGGAACGGGTAGGACAGCGCGGTGTCGGCGACCTCGCGCAGCGCGGGCTTGGCGTTGAACGCCACGCCCAGGCCGGCCGCGGAGAGCATGTCGATGTCGTTGGCGCCGTCGCCGACCGCCACGCACTGCGCGGAGGGCACGCCGTACTCCTGGGCGAACCGGCGCAGCGCCTTGGCCTTGCCCGGCCGGTCCACGATCTCGCCGATCACCTTGCCGGTGAGCTTGCCGTCGACTACCTCCAGGTCGTTGGCGGCGGCGAAGTCCAGGCCGAGCTCGTCGACCAGCGAGTCGATGATCTGGGTGAAGCCGCCGGAGACCACGCCGGTGTGGAAGCCCAGCCTGCGCAGGGTGCGGATGGTGGTGCGGGCGCCGGGGGTGAGCTCCAGCTCGGCGGCGACCTCGTCGAGCACCGTGGCGGGCAGGCCCTCTAAGACCGCCACGCGCTGGCGCAGCGACTCCGCGAAGTCCAGCTCGCCGCGCATCGCGCGCTCGGTGACCTCGCGGACCTGGTCCTCGCACCCGGCGCGGCGGGCCAGCATCTCGATGACCTCGCCCTGGATCAGCGTGGAGTCGACGTCGAAGACCACCAGCCGCTTGGCGCGCCGGGACAGGCCGGTGCGCTCGACGGCCAGGTCCACGCCGGAGCGCGCGGCGATGTCGGCGATCGCCTGGGCCAGCGCCTCGTCGTCGTCCCAGTCGGGGGCGGAGACCTTCAGCTCCAGCCCGGTCACCGGGTAGTCGGCCACGCGGTGGATCGCGTCGATGTTGACGTCGATGTCCGCGAGCGCGCGGGAGACCTCGCTGAAGTGGCGGGCCGTGACCGGCTGGCCGAGCACCACCACCACGTGCGTGGAGCCGAGCTGGGCCGCCTCGCCGTCCTCGGCGTCGAGGGTGACCTCGACGCCCATGCCGACGGTGGCCATCGCCTGCTCGATGGACTCCTGGAGCCTCTCCGGATCGTTCTCGGTCGATACCAGCACGCCGAGCGTCAGCCGACCGCGGATGACTACCTGCTCCACGTCGACGATGTCCACTCCGTGGCTGGTCAGCGCGGCGAACAGCACTGAGGTGACGCCGGGCTTGTCCTTTCCGGTCACGGTGATCAGCACGGTGGTCGCATTCGAGCTCACGACTGCGGTTGTTCCCCTCTATCCGAGAAAGCGGGCAAAACGCACGAGCCCCGGCGGGCCATCGGCC
Organism: Saccharopolyspora griseoalba; assembly: GCF_042665275.1. Classification (NCBI taxonomy): domain Bacteria; kingdom Bacillati; phylum Actinomycetota; class Actinomycetes; order Pseudonocardiales; family Pseudonocardiaceae; genus Saccharopolyspora; species Saccharopolyspora griseoalba. The sequence continues at coordinate 76,544 of NZ_JBHTCJ010000008.1, forward strand.
CGCCGGGGCTCGCCGTCGAGCTGACCCCACCCTGGCACACCCGTACCGTTCGGGGCTATCGACGAGGTCACTTCTCGGTGGTGTCGTCCCGGTCCGAGTCGGCCTTGGTCTTGGGCGGCTGGACCACCGCCGTCTCGGCGCCCTCGTGGCCGTGCGCGAGGGTCTTGCCGGTGAACGACAGGTGGGACTCGAGCCGCATCCGCTCGGAGATGTGCGGGTAGTGCAGCTCGAACGCGGGGCGCTCGGAGCGGATCCGCGGCAGCTCGGTGAAGTTGTGCCGCGGCGGCGGGCAGGAGGTCGCCCACTCCAGCGAGTTGCCGTAGCCCCACGGGTCGTCGACGTTCACGACCTCGCCGAACCGGTAGCTCTTGAAGACGTTGTAGAGGAACGGAAGCATCGAGGCGCCGAGGATGAACGCGCCGATGGTGGAGATCGTGTTCAGCGTGGTGAACCCGTCGGACTCCAGGTAGTCGGCGTACCGGCGCGGCATGCCCTCGTTGCCCAGCCAGTGCTGCACCAGGAACGTGCCGTGGAAGCCGATGAAGGTCAACCAGAAGTGCAGCTGGCCCAGCCGCTCGTCCATCATCCGGCCGGTGATCTTCGGGAACCAGAAGTAGATGCCGGCGAAGGTGGCGAACACGATCGTGCCGTAGAGCACGTAGTGGAAGTGCGCGACCACGAAGTAGGTGTCCGAGACGTGGAAGTCGACCGGCGGCATGGCCAGCAGGACGCCGGTGAGACCGCCGAAGAGGAAGGTCACCAGGAAGCCGACGCTGAAGATCATCGGCGATTCGAAGGTCAGCTGGCCCTTCCACATGGTGCCGATCCAGTTGAAGAACTTCACACCGGTCGGAACCGCGATCAGGAAGGTGGTGAAGGCGAAGAAGGGCAGCAGCACGGCGCCGGTGGCGTACATGTGGTGCGCCCACACCACGACCGACAGGGCCGCGATGCCCAGCGTCGCGTAGACCAGGCCGGAGTAGCCGAACAGCGGCTTGCGGCTGAAGACCGGGAAGATCTCCGAGACGATGCCGAAGAACGGCAGCGCGACGATGTAGACCTCGGGGTGGCCGAAGAACCAGAACAGGTGCTGCCAGAGGATGACGCCGCCGTTCTCCGGGTCGAACACGTGCGCGCCGAGGTGCCGGTCGGCCATCAGGCCCAGCAGCGCGGCGGTCAGGATCGGGAACGCCAGCAGGATCAGCAGGCTGGTCACCAGGATGTTCCAGGTGAAGATCGGCATCCGGAACATCGTCATGCCCGGAGCGCGCAGGCAGATCACGGTGGTCAGCATGTTGACCGCACCGAGGATCGTGCCCAGACCGCTGACCGCCAGACCGGCGATCCACATGTCCGCGCCGTGACCCGGCGAGTGCAGGGCGTCCGACAGCGGGGTGTAGGCGAACCAGCCGAAGTCGGCGGCACCGCCCGGCAGCAGGAAGCCGCTGACGACCATCAGCCCGCCGAACAGGTACAGCCAGTAGCCGAACGCGTTCAACCGCGGGAAGGCGACGTCCGGGGAACCGATCTGCAGCGGCAGGACGTAGTTGGCGAAGCCGAACAGGATCGGCGTCGCGTACAGCAGCAGCATCACCGTGCCGTGCATGGTGAACAGCTGGTTGTACTGCTCCTGCGAGAGGAACTGCATGCCCGGCACGGCGAGCTCGCCCCGGATCAGCATCGCCATCAGGCCGCCGACCAGGAAGAACGCCATGGACGTGACCAGGTAGAGGATGCCGATTTGCTTGTGGTCCGTGGTGCGGAACATCCGCGCCAGGAACGATCCCTTGACCGTTTTGCGCACCGGATAAGGGCGCGTGGCGATCGGCTGTGGCGCGACGGCCGTCACGGTGCCTCCTGCACTCCCTTGAAGCCTGCTCGGGTCCGCCTGTCGATCGGACCCGCCCCGACCCCTTCTGAGCCGGTTGGCAGCATGCGACACCCGGCAGGCGCCCTGCAGAGCGGACGATCGCGAATGCTGCCGACTGCGGATACTAGCCCTGACCTCTGGCCGCGGTGCGGCCGGGCCGTAGCCACCCTATTTATCCGGCGTCGGTCAGTCACCCCGAGTGAGATCCACCAGACAGTTCGCGATCACGCCGGGAAGCTGGCCGACGTCGCGCGCACGCCCGCCGACCCGGCCCGTTAGCCTGAGGTCAACAGGTCCGGGCCGCCCAGCCTGCGTTCGCACCGGGCAGCACTGGGACGAAGTCCACCAGATCCTGGAGGGGAAGCACGTGCGGAAGAGCGCGATCATCGGCGCTGTGCTGTTGGGCGGCATCGCCCTGGCGGGCTGCTCGCCCGCCGAGTACGACAGCGAGCAACCCCCGGCTCCGGGCACGCCGCCCGCGGAAGCGCCGAAGCGGGTTGCCGACCCGGCCGCGGCCGAGCACGGCCAGGCCGGCCACGGCGAGGCGAGCGGCCCGGCCGCGGAGCTGCTGATCAACCGCGAGCAGCTCAACCAGCTCGCCGAGCTGGCCGAGCGCAACTCGCAGAACCCGCAGGTCAAGCAGCTCGCCGCCGATCTGAAGGGCGCGCTGGAGCCGCAGCTGACCGAGCTGCGCGAGCTCGCGGGGGAGGCCCCGGAGCCGCCCGAGTCGAACCTGGGCGGCGCCACCGGCCAGACCTTCGACCAGCAGTGGAAGCAGGAGGTGCGGTCCCTGCTGGAGCAGTCGGCCGAGCTGGCCGACCAGGCCAAGAGCGCTCCGGATCTGAACGAGATCGCGACGGAGATCACCGAGCACCAGAAGCAGGCCCTCGAGGACCTCAACGCGCTCGGCTGACTGGTCGATGAACCGGCCCCCGCGACCAGCTGGTCGCGGGGGCCGTTCGCCTTTCGGGCGGCGAACCCTTCCGAACCGAAACCTACTATGAGTAGGCTACTGCGAAGTAGGTACGGCCTCGGGACTCAAGGGAGAGCGAGATGCGCAGTGTTGCTGGCAAGGTCGTCCTGATCACCGGGGCCGCGCGGGGGATCGGTGCGGAGACCGCCAGGGAGCTCGCGCGGCGCGGCGCGAAGCTCGCCCTGGTCGGGCTCGAACCCGCCGAGCTCGCCGCGGTCGCCGCCGAGCTCGGCGAGGGGCACTACTGGGCCGAGGCCGACGTCACCGTCCCCGAGTCCATCGAGGCCGCGGTGGCCGGGGCCGTCCAGCAGCTCGGCGGCATCGACGCGTGCGTGGCCAACGCGGGGATCGCCCCGGTCGGCACGATCCGCGAGGGCGATCCGCGCGGCTTCCTCAAGACCATCGACGTCAACGTCAACGGCGTGTTCCACACCGCCCGCGCGGTGCTGCCGCACCTGGTGGACCGGCGCGGCCACCTGCTGGTGGTCTCCTCGCTCTCGGCGTTCACCCCGATCGGCGGGATGGCCGCCTACACGGCCAGCAAGGCGGCTGCCGAGTCCTTCGCCAGCGCGCTGCGCATGGAGGTGCTGCACCTCGGCGTGACGGTGGCCAGCGCTCACCCGTCCTGGATCGACACCGACCTGGTGCGCGAGATGGCCTCGGACCTGGAGTCGTTCACCGAGATGCGCAACAAGCTGCCCTGGCCGATGCGCGCGATCACCACGCCGGAGAAGTGCGCGAAGGCCTTCGCCGACGGCATCGAGAAGCGCAGCCGCCGGGTCTACGTGCCGCGCTCGATCGCGCTGCTGCACTGGCTGCGCAACCTCAACGCCTCGCTGCTGGCCGAGCAGCTGTTCAAGCCGATCCTGCGCACCGCGATCCCCAAGCTCGAGCAGGAGGTCCGCGAGCTCGGCCGCTTCATGAGCGAGCGCAACCAGAAGCTCAACTCCTGACGACGCGCGGTTCGGCCTGGAACCGCTGGCCGCTGCGCGGTTTCAGGCCAAGCTGCTCGGTCGCCGCAGCGGTTCGGTGCGGTGGCGCTGCAGCGCCACCTGGTGCCCGATGACCTCCCGCGGAATCGGCGCCGGGCGGCGGTGCGGGGAGCTGCGCGCCGGGCGGCGGGTGCGGCGCTCCTGTTCGATCTTCTCGATCAGCAGCCACACCGTGCGGTCGTTCTCCCCGGTCGACCGGTGCTGGGCGCGGGCCGCCGGCGAGAGCCACCCGGGCAGCTTCGCCAGCAGGCCGCCGAGCGCGGCGCCCGCGGTGTTGCAGGCGATGTCGTCGGTGGAGGCGACCCGCCCGCTGATCGCCAGGAACTGCACCAGCTCGATGCACGCCGAGACCGCCAGACCGCCGAGCGCGATCTTGCCGAGGTTGTCGAACCAACCCACGCGCTTGGGCACCAGCATCCCCAGCGGCAGCAGCAGCACGAGGTTGCCGCCGAGCTGGATCCACGGCTCCGCGTCGCCCGGACCGGCCGCGAGCGCGACCTCCACGTCGCTGCCCAGCTCCGGGCTGACCCGTTCCGGCGGCGGCAGCTGCGGGGTGAAGACGAGGTATCCGACGGAGAGGGCGGAGTACGCCAAACCGGCGTCGACGAGCGGTTCGCGCAGCCCGTGCGGTTCGGTGGAACGGCCGCGGACGAGCGCAGATGCACCACCGGCGCCGACAGCCGCCAGGAGCAGCAGTGCCAGCCCCAGCACGAATCCGTCAAATGCCGCAAGAATCTGCTGCACGTTAGCCGCACTTCCTCTGGCCGCCAGCGCCAGGACTCAAGCCTTCAAACGGCACGCCGAATACGACCCGCCGAAAGGCTGGAACCGTTGGTGAATTCCATTTCCAGGGGTCGCCGTCGACCGGGTTCCTCGATGCTCGTTCAGGCGCCGGCAGCGGCCGGACGCCGCTTCGGGGCTCGCGCGACGTCCGGCCGCCCAACCCGCCACCGCGAGGGCGGCGGAACGGGATGTGCCGAGGTCACGAGCACTCCGGCAGTACCGACGCCCTCGTCGGGGTTCGGGCGTCGCCACCTGCCGGACCCGTTCCCCCGCCAATCCCGCGACTGGCCGGGCAGGTCCGCCTGAATCGACTCCGTTCAGCACCGAAGTTAGCTGGCGACCGGGATCTTTCCAGCCTCCTGGCAAGAATCCGCCAGGCCGACGAGCCCGGTCCGAAATGGTCGCGAAAACGGACCCGGAACCACCGTGAACTGGGATTCGACCGCGCTCGCCGGAACGCATTCCCAATACCGCGGGATGTTCACAAAATTACCGCTCCCGCTATGCGATGAATTCCTCGCATCCGCCGGTGAACACCGGATTGAACACCGGGAAGAGCGCGTTCGGGAATGGCCGAAATTACGCCGAACGGGAATGCGACCAAAGTCGGAGACCGCGGGGCGGAGGAATAGGCGGTTCGGCCGAGAACCCGCGACCTGGGCGCTCGGTTCCAGCACCGCGGCGAACTCCCAGCCGGTCGGCCTCGGGGTCGCGCCGGCGATGTGGCGGCGCCGCAGCTCCACCCGGGGCGATCCGAGCCGAGATCATCTCCACCACCGCGTCCGGCTCGTGCGCCCAGCTCAACGGTCAGACGAAGCGCTTCAGGCGGCGATGCTGGCCGCCAGCCGGTCGGCAACGCTGCTGGGCTCGCGGCCGAGGAGCTCGGCCAGCAGGGGATCGGCCGCTGCGAAGTAGCCGGCGCGGCTGGCCTGGTACCAGGTGAGCATGAGCCGGGCCGCCTGCTCGGGCACCCCGTTCGCGATCTGGTCGGCAACCCACTGCTCGTCGTTCAGCACGGTGCGCTCGATGGTGCGGCCGGTCAGGTCGGAGGCGATCGCGGCGAGATCGTCGAAGGTGACGGCGGTCGGTGCGGTGAGGGTGATCGCGCCGTCGAAGGAGCGGTCCCCGGCGAGGAGGGCCGCGGTGGCCTCGGCGACGTCCGCGCGGTCGGTGTACGGGGCGGGGCCGTCCTCCGGGCGGGCGATCTCCCCGGTCCGCTGCCACGGGCCGAGCACCTGCTCCAGCGTTCCGTAGGGGCCGTTGCGCAGCGCGGTCCAGGCCACTCCGGACTCGGCGAGGGCTGCCTCGGTGGCGACGTGGATCTCCGACGGCAGGTACGGGTTGCCGGGGACCGCGGCCTGCTGGCTCGTGTAGAGGATCCGCTGGGCGCCTGCGGCGACGGCGGCCTCGACGGCATCGCGATGCAGGCCGACCAGGTCGGCCGCCGGGTCGTTGCCCGACACCAGGAGCACCTGCTCGGCACCGGCGAACGAGCTGCGCAGCGCGGCCGGGTCCGCGTAGGAGCCCTGCCGCACCCGGACGCCGCGATCGGCGAAGTGCTGCGCCCGGGCGACGTCGCGGACGCTGACGCCGATCCGGTCCGCGGGCACGCGCTCCAGGAGGTTCTCCACGGTGGCGCTGCCGAGACCGCCGGTGGCACCGGTGACAACGATCATGCTCGCGACCTCCTCCCGTCCGCCCGCACCGCATCAGCCCTGGCGGACAGGGCTGCGCCATAAGTTGACCGTGCGGGTCAGCTTTCGACCTGCCAGCGACAGTAGGTAAGCTGACCCGGCGAGTCAAATTTCGATGCCGAGCGGCAGTGGGAGTCGGTGAGGACCTTGACCGGTGCGGTGCCATCGGAACCGCGGCTGCGCGCCGATGCCCGGCGCAACTCGGAGCAGATCCGGGCCGCCGCGATCGGTGCGTTCCAGGGCCGGGGCCTGACGGTGCCGCTGGAGGAGGTCGCCGAGGCCGCCGGGGTGAGCAAGGCCACGATCTTCAACCGGTTCGGCGGCCGGATCGGCCTCATCGAGGCCGTCATCGAGGAGGTCGTCGCCGCGCAGCTGTTCGCCGTCATCGATCGCACGCGGACGATCGACGACGCCGGCGACCGGATCGCGCACTACTTCACCGCGATCCGCGACCTCCAGTACCGCCAGCCCGCGGTCAACGACGTCCTGCTGCAGGCCTATCCGCACTCGCAGCAGCTCATGGAGATCTGCCGAGCCGGGAGCGAGGTCAACGACGAGCTCGTCGCAGCCGCGCGGGAGTCCGGCGCGCTGCGGCCGGAGTTCACGGCGAGCGACCTGCACGCGCTCGTCGTGGACAACGCCCTCGCCCTCAAGCACGGCGAGCGGCCGCCCCGGGACGACTACGACCGCCGCACCACCTACCTCCTGGACGGGATCCGCGGGAACCAGTCCGCTCCCGACCGGCGATGACAGCGCCCCGCCGCGGTGCGGCGACCGGCCATCGGACCGATCGCGCGCCGCCGCGCTCCCGAGCCGGGCCGCCGGGGCGGGCAGGAGCGGGCGGTCAGCCCTCCTTCTTGCGGAACAGCCGCAGCAGCGGGTCGTAGCGGCGGTCGGCGACGCGCTCCTTGAGCGGGATGAGGGCGTTGTCGGTGATGTGGATGTGCTCCGGGCAGACCTCGGTGCAGCACTTGGTGATGTTGCACATGCTCAGGCCGTGGTCGCCGCGGGCCTCCTCCGGCCGGTTCTTCGCCTCGTCGAGCGGGTGCATCTCGAGCTCGGCCACCCGCATCAGGAAGCGCGGACCGGAGAAGTTCTCCTTGTTGTCCTCGTGGTCGCGGATCACGTGGCAGGTGTCCTGGCACAGGAAGCACTCGATGCACTTGCGGAACTCCTGCGAGCGCTGCACATCGACCTGCTGCATCCGGTACTCCCCCGGCTCCAGGTCGGGCGGCGTGAACGCGGGCACCTCGCGGGCCTTGACGTAGTTGTAGGAGACGTCGGTGACCAGGTCCTTGATCAGCGGGAAGGTCTGCAGCGGGGTGACCGTGATGGTCTCGTCCTCGGCGAAGGTGGACATCCGGGTCATGCACAGCAGCCGGGGATGCCCGTTGATCTCGGCCGAGCAGGAACCGCACTTGCCCGCCTTGCAGTTCCACCGCACCGCCAGGTCCGGCGCCTGGGTGGCCTGCAGCCGGTGGATGATGTCGAGGACGACCTCGCCCTCGTTGACCTCCACGGTGTAGTCCCGCAGCTCGCCTTCGGCCTCGCCGCGCCACACCCGGAAGTGCGCCTGGTAACCCATCAAGACTCCTCGGTCGTCACGTCCGCGAGCTCGTCCTCGGTGAAGTACTTGCGCAGCTCGTCGAGCTTGAACAGCTCCAGCAGGTCGGGGCGCATCGCCGGCTGCGCCTGCTCGGTGACCTCGACGCCGTCGCCGGTCGTCCGGCAGACCAGCAGCTTGCGCCGCCACCGCGATTCCATCGACGGGTGGTCGTCGCGGGTGTGCCCGCCGCGGCTCTCGGTGCGCAGCAGCGCGGCGCGGGCGACGCACTCGCTGACCAGCAGCATGTTGCTCAGGTCCAGCGCCAGGTGCCAGCCGGGGTTGAACTGCCGGTTCCCCTCGACCTGCAGGTGCTTCGCGCGGTCCACCAGGCCGCGCAGCTCCCCGAGCGCCTCGCTCATCTCCTCGCCCCGGCGGATGATGCCGACCAGGTCGTTCATCACCCCCTGCAGCTCGGAGTGCAGCGCGTAGGGGTTCTCGCCCGGCCGATCGCCCGGGTCGAACGGATCGGCCGCCCAGCGCGCCGCGGCTTCCACGTCGGACTCCGGGATCCGCGGCCGCGACGGCAGCGACCCGACGTACTCGGCCGCGCCCGCGCCCGCGCGCTTGCCGAACACCAGCAGGTCCGACAGCGAGTTGCCGCCCAGCCGGTTCGACCCGTGCATGCCGCCGGCGACCTCGCCGGAGGCGAACAGGCCCGGCACCCGCGAGGCAGCGGTGTCCGGGTCGACCTCCACCCCGCCCATCACGTAGTGGCAGGTCGGGCCGACCTCCATGGCCTCGGCGGTGATGTCGACGTCGGCCAGCTCCTTGAACTGGTGGTGCATCGACGGCAACCGGCTGATGATCGTCTCGGTGGGCAACCGGGTCGCCACGTCGAGGAAGACCCCGCCGTGCTGCGAACCGCGCCCCTCCTTGACCTCGTTGTTGATCGCGCGGGCCACCTCGTCGCGGGGCAGCAGCTCGGGCGGGCGCCGGTTGTTGTCCGGGTCGTCGTACCAGCGGTCGGCCTCGGCCTCGTCGTCGGCGTAGTTGTCCTTGAACACCTCGGGGATGTAGTCGAACATGAAGCGGGCGCCCTCGGAGTTGCGCAGCACCCCGCCGTCGCCCCGCACCGACTCGGTGACCAGGATCCCCTTCACGCTCGGCGGCCACACCATCCCGGTGGGGTGGAACTGCACGAACTCCATGTTGATCAAGCTCGCCCCGGCGCGCAGCGCCAGCGCGTGCCCGTCCCCGGTGTACTCCCAGGAGTTCGAGGTGACCTTGAACGACTTGCCGATCCCGCCGGTGGCCAGCACCACCGCGGGCGCGTCGAAGACCACGAAGCGCCCGGACTCGCGCCAGTAGCCGAACGCGCCGGAGATCCGGTCGCCGTCCTTGAGCAGCTCGGTGACCGTGCACTCCTGGAAGACCTTGATCCGGGCCTCGTAGTCGCCGTGCTCGGCGTGGTCCTCCTGCTGCAGGGAGACGATCTTCTGCTGCAGCGTGCGGATGAGCTCCAGCCCGGTGCGGTCGCCGACGTGCGCCAGCCGCGGGTACTCGTGCCCGCCGAAGTTGCGCTGGCTGATCCGGCCGTCCGGGGTCCGGTCGAACAGCGCCCCGTAGGTCTCCAGCTCCCACACCCGCTGCGGGGCCTCGCGGGCGTGCAGCTCGGCCATCCGCCAGTTGTTCAGGAACTTCCCGCCGCGCATCGTGTCGCGGAAGTGCACCTGCCAGTCGTCGCGGGAGTTGACGTTGCCCATCGACGCCGCGATACCGCCCTCGGCCATGACCGTGTGCGCCTTGCCGAACAGCGACTTGCAGACCACCGCGGTCCGCAACCCCGCCTGCCTGGTCTCGATCGCCGCGCGCAGACCCGCGCCGCCGGCGCCGATCACGACCACGTCGTACTCGTGCCGTTCGATCTCCACATCGATTCCTTACGGTCTCTCTCGGCCGACCGCCCGCGCCGCCTGCGCGGCGAGGACGGTTCGCTGGCATTGCTGAGGACGAGCTCCGCGGCCCGCGCTCAGGTCCCCCTGCCGCACAACGCGAATCACCTCGAAACGCTCAGTTGAACAACCGGGGATCGCTGATGGCGCCGGTGGCCACCAGCATCACGTAGAGGTCGACCAGCGCGACCGAGGCCAGCGAGCTCCAGGCCAGCAGCATGTGCTTGCCGTTGAGCCAGGTGATCTTGGTCCACAGCCAGTAGCGCACCGGGTGCTTGGAGAAGTGGTTGAGCCTGCCGCCGATGAGGTGCCTGCAGGAGTGGCAGGACAGCGTGTAGGCCCACAGCAGCACGACGTTGATCAACATCAGCAGCGTGCCGAGCCCGACGCCCACGCCGCCGCTCGTCCCCCGGAAGGCGATGACCGTGTCGTAGGTCAGCACCAGCGCGACGAGCATCGCCGCGTAGAAGAAGTACCGGTGGACGTTCTGCATGATCAGCGGGAACCGCGCCTCACCGGTGTAGCGGCGGTGCGGCTCGGAGACCGCGCAGGCCGGCGGCGACGCCCAGAACGAGCGGTAGTAGGCCTTGCGGTAGTAGTAGCAGGTCAGCCGGAATCCGAGCACGAACGGCAGCACGAAGATCGGCGGCGGCACCAGCGGCCCGAGATCGGGCGCGGGCTGCCCGAAGTGGCTGGCGCCGGGCACGCAGGCCGCCGACAGGCACGGCGAGAAGAAGGGCGCCAGGTAGTTGTGCTCGGGCACCCAGTAGTAGGCGTTCATGAACGTGCGGACCAGGCCGTAGACCACGAACGCGGCGAGCCCGAGGAAGGTCAGCAGCGGCGGCAGCCACCACCGGTCGGTGCGCAGGGTGCGCGCGGAGAGGCGGGCTCGGCCGGTGGTCGGGGGTGCGGACATGCGCGGACCTCGTTGTCGTCGGTAGTCCGGTGCTCACCTGAGGCCGACCATTGTGGATCACCTCACAGGCACATGAGTAGTCCCCCACCCGGCGCAATGTCCGGGTGCACCCGATCGAGTCCGCTCGGCTGGGCCGGTCGTCAGCTCCGTCCTTGGCCGCCGATCCCCTCGTCGTCGGCGTCCTCCCACAGCGAGGGGTCGTAGGGCGTGTCCGGCACCATCACGACCTCGCCCTGGCCGACGCCGGTCTCCCGGCGCGGGGCGGGCACGACCGCGGCGAGCTCGGCGGCGTCGATGTCCAGCCGCTCCAGGTCGTTCTGAATCCGGCGCACGGCCGGGTCGTCGCCGTAGCGGGCCCGCAGCGCGTTCGCGCTGCTGCGCAGCTGCCCGAGGACGCGCTGGAAGTCGGCCAGTTCGGTGGTCGTCGAGGTCATGGGCGAACACCTCTCGCCTAGTCGTGGCTTTCCGCCTCCGACTCTGCCCGGATCCGCCAATTGTGACAAGTGCCACATTATTGGATCTTGGAACGCTCCCCGAACGGACGATCAGGACTCCGCGGACGCCCTGGGCGCGAAGGGCAGCTTCTCGGTGCACGGCGGCCCGGAGATCGCCCGGCCGATCCGCTGCGCCGCCCAGCCCAGCAGGACCACCAGCGCCAGCGAGCACACCAGCACCACCGCGGTCGCGGCGTGCCACAGCCAGCCCGGAACGCCCGGCGCGGCCTCGCGCTGCAGCAGGTCGAACTCCGAGGTCGCCTGCCTGCTGAACGTCGGCCGCGCCGAGACGTCCAGCGGCGCGGCGCGGGGCAGGTCGATCGGCACGGCCACGATCGAGCGCCCGTGGTGCAGCCGCACCATCGTCTTCCAGTGGGCGTCCAGCGGTACCGGGGTGTGCGTGCGGTACACCCCGGGCGCGACCTCCTGCAACCGGTCCACGTGCAGGCCGCCGCCCGCCCAGCCGGTCACCGTCAGCCAGGTCGGGTTCTGCGCGAGGTCCGGCGGCGAGATGCGGATCTCGGCCTGGTGCGTCTCCGGGTCCAGCGCCACGTTCGCGGTCACCCCGCTGGGCGCCGATCCGATCACCCCGTTGGCCACGGCCAGCACGACCACCGCCAGCGCGCCGGCGAAGGTGCCGTTGCGCACCACCGCGCCGGAGAGCTCGCCGCGCAGCGCCTGCACCAGCAGCGCGCCGAGCAGACCGCCAGCCACGCCGCCCGCCAGCGACATCGCCACGCCCTCGACGAGCATGTCCGGCTCCCAGGGCAGCCGGAAGGCCAGCTGGGTCCACAGGTACTCGCAGGTGAAGCCGATGGTGCCGATCAGCAGGCCGGCCGCGATGCCCAGCAGCAGCGGTCGGCGGGCCAGCGCCACCGCGGCGATCTCGACGCACAGCGCCTCGACCAGGTACAGCGGGATGCCCGAGCTCAGCTCGTCGAAGGCGGGCCCGAGCAGCAGCAGGATCCCGCCGCGCACCACCAGGTAGCAGCCGACGGCGAACAGCGCGCCGCCGCGACCGACCCACATCCGCGCGGTCACCAGCGCGCAGCCCGCCGCGAGGGCGATCAGCAGCGGGTGGAAGACCATCCGGAACTGCGGCACGCCGAAGTCGAACTCGGTCTGGAACACCGAGAGGCCCAGCAGCAGCGCGCCGCTGAGCATCCCGCGCCGCACGTAGTTGGCGCGCATCGTCTCGGCCCTGCCGGTGCGCACGAAGCGGCCCTCGCGCTCCAGTAACGACACGGCCACCAGCGACAGCCCGGTGCCGCCGATGAGCATCAGCGTCGTCGGGCCCCACAGCGTGACGTCCTCGCCGTAGATGCGGTGCCAGACGCCGTCGAGCGCGAAGCCCAGCAGCGCGTAGCCGCCCGCGATGACCAGCACCAGCCCGGAGGCCGGCGCGTGCCAGTCGGCGGTGATGCGCACCGAGGCGCGGCCAGGTCGCTCGCCCCGCGGCAGGACGATCGCCAGCACCCCCGCGGTGAACAGCCCGAACAACCCGAGCAGCAGCGGGAGGTGCGCGAGGTCGGCGTGCGGGCTGCGAGCGCCGGTCGTGATGCGCAGCGCGATGCTCCAGTACAGCCCGATCAGCGCGACGACCACCGAGGGGAGCGCGAGCGCCATCGGCAGCGCCGACCAGCCGGGCAAGCCGCGCAGCAGCCGGGAGTGCTCGGCGCGCTCGGACACGCGCGCGAGCCAGGTGATGCGACCGGTGCGATGCGCGCGGCCGAGCGCGACCAGGCCGACGGCGAGCAGCACCGCGCCACCCCAGGCGACGAGGACCTGTTCGGGACCCGCGCCGTCAGCCGGGGCGCGGTCCGCCAGGGGCCGCATCAGCGAGGTCATGGTCGAGATCGAACACGAAACGAGGACAGCTGTCACCCCTAACTGTGACATCGAGCGTTGCAATCGTCTCAGTTCACCCGAACGAATTAACAGGCGGTTCGCGAACATCGCGAAAGCCGTTCGCGCGCGGCATGGATCCGACCCCGGCGGAGCCTCGGCCGACGCATCGGCCCGGTAGGCGAAGCTAGCACGTCAGCAGCCCCGCGCGGGCCGAAAGCAACCAGACGGACCAGAGCGCTCGGCCAAATTCATCCACAGTGGACAGTTGCGCTCGCAAGAAGGCTCCGGGGAGCGACCGTCGCATCACCCGGAAGGATGAGTTCTCGGCTGCGCGGCGAGCCGATCCCGCACCCGGCGGCGCGAACCCGTCGCCCGTTCGGCAATTTGGTAGGAAAACCTCGCGTGTGACCCTTGTGACACGGCGTTCCGCGCATAAGACTCGCAGCGGTTCCCGAATTGAACGCAGTGACTGCGAGGCAGCTTTGAGCATTCTCGGCACCCGGGTCCAACGTGTCGAAGACCCACGCCTTCTGACCGTCGGCGGCACCTACGTCGACGACCTGCGCGATCCCGCCCTGCAGGGCGCGCTGCGCGTTGTGTTCGTGCGCAGCCCGATGGCCAACGCGACCATCACCGAAATCGACACCACCGAGGCCGCGGCCGCTCCCGGGGTGCACGGCGTGTTCACCGCCGACGACGTGGACCTGCCGCCCTACGAGTCCGGCGGCAGCCTCAGCGGCCCCACCCCGCCCGGCCTGGACCGCCCGCACCTGGCCAAGGGCGTCGCGCGCTACGTCGGCGAACCGGTCGTGGCCGTGGTCGCCGAGAGCACCGCGCTGGCCCAGGACGCCGCCGAGCTCGTCTCGATCGACTACGAGCCGCAGGACGCGGTCATCGACCTCGACGAGGCGATTTCGGGCGAGAAGCTGGTGTTCCCGGAAGCGGGCACCAACGTCATCGGCACCGCCGGCGAGCTCGACGACGGGCTGTTCGACGACTGCGAGGTCGTGGTCAGCGAGCAGATCCACAACCAGCGGGTCGCCGCCGCCTCGCTGGAGGGCCGCTCGGCCGCGTGCGCGTGGGAGGGCGAGAAGGTCACCTTCTGGCTGTCCAACCAGAACGCCCAGGCCTGCCGCGACGAGCTGATGGGCAACCTCGGCCTGCCCCAGGAGCGCATCCGGGTGATCACCCCGGACGTCGGCGGCGGGTTCGGCGCCAAGATCGGCTCCGAGCAGGAGGCGGCGCTGCTGTCGCTGCTGTCCGAGCGGGTCGGCAAGCCGGTCAAGTGGGTCGAGACGCGCAGCGAGAACCTGGTGGGCATGACCCACGGCCGCGCGCAGCGGCACCGGGTCACCATCGGCGGCACCCGCGACGGCCGGGTCACCGCCTACCGCCTGGAGATCGTGCAGGACGTCGGCGCCTACCCGCGGATGGGCGCGTTCCTGCCGGTGTTCACCCAGATGATGGCCAGCGGGGTCTACGACATCGCCAAGGTGGAGTCGCAGGCGCGCACCGTGGTCACCAACACCACGCCGATCGGCGCCTACCGCGGTGCCGGGCGCCCGGAGGCGACCGCCGCCGTCGAGCGCGCGATCGACCTGTTCGCCGCCGAGATCGGCGCCGACCCGGCGGAGGTCCGGCGCAAGAACCTGGTCAAGCCGGAGCAGTTCCCGTACAAGACGCCGGGCGGGATGCTCTACGACAGCGGCGAGTACATCAAGGGCCTGGACTCGGTCCTGGAGGCCGCCGACTACCAGGGCCTGCGCGAGGAGCAGGCCAAGCGGCGCGCCGAGGGCTCGACCAAGCAGCTGGGCATCGGCCTGTCCAGCTACGTCGAGATCACCGCCCCGAACAACACCGAGGGCGAGACCGGGCACGTCGAGATCAACCCGGACGGCAGCGTCCTGGTGCTCACCGGCTCCTCCCCGCACGGGCAAGGCCACTGGACCAGCTACGCGATGCTGGTCAGCGAGCAGCTGGGCATCGATCTGGACAAGATCGAGGTCGTGCACGGCGACACCGACCGGATCCCGAACGGCGTGGGCACCATGGGGTCCCGCTCGCTGCAGCTCGGCGGCACCGCCGTGCACCGCGCCTCGGTGGAGGTCAAGGACAAGGCCCGCAAGCTGGCCGCCGAGATGATCGAGATCGACGAGGGCGATCTCGAGCTCACCGACGGCAAGTGGCAGGTCCGGGGCACCCCGAACGTCTCGGTGTCCTGGGCCGACCTCGCGCAGCGCGCCGGGGACGGGCTGGCCGCCGACGTGCACTACGTCGAGGACCGCCCCACCTTCCCGTTCGGCTCGCACCTCGCGGTGGTCGAGGTGGACACCGAGACCGGCAAGGTCGACTACCTGCGGCACGTCACCGTGGACGACGCGGGCGTGATCCTCAACCCGGTGCTCACCGAGGGACAGCGGCACGGCGGCATCGCCCAGGGCGCGGCGCAGGCGCTGCTGGAGGAGGTCTCCTACGACGCCGACGGCCAGCCGCAGAACGCCAGCTTCGCCGACTACGCGATCGTCAGCGCCGCCGAGCTCCCCAGCTTCGAGCTGCTGACGATGGAAACCCCGACCACGCTGAACCCGCTGGGCGTCAAGGGAATCGGCGAGGCGGGCACGATCGGCGCCACGCCCGCGGTGCAGAACGCGGTGGTCGACGCCGTCGCGCACCTCGGCGTCCGGCACATCGAGATGCCCACCACCCCCGAACGGGTGTGGACGGCCATCAACGAGGCATAGAAACGCAGCCGAGTTCGTTCAAGGTCATTGGTCGCCGATCAACGGCCTGAGGACCACGCTTAGGAGTTCGTTCGTGCAAGTTTCGATCAACGTCAACGGCGAGCAGCAGAGCCACGAGGTCGAGGACCGCACGCTGCTCGTCCAGTACCTGCGGGACGACTGCGGGCTGACCGGCACCAACGTCGGCTGCGACACCACCTCGTGCGGCGCGTGCACGGTGCTGCTCGACGGCGAGTCGGTGAAGTCCTGCACGGTGCTGGCCGCGCAGGCCGAGGGCCAGGACGTCACCACCATCGAGGGCCTCGGCGAGGGCGAGGAGCTGCACCCGATGCAGCGCGCCTTCCAGAAGCACCACGGCCTGCAGTGCGGCTACTGCACGCCGGGCATGGTGATGGCCTCGGTCTCGCTGGTGGAGGAGAACCCGAACCCGACCGAGGAGCAGGTGCGCTCCGGCCTGGAGGGCAACCTCTGCCGCTGCACCGGTTACCACAACATCGTCCAGGCCGTGCTGAGCGCGGCCCAGGAGAAGCAGGGGGCCGCAGAATGATCCCCGCCGCGTTCACCTACAAGAAGGCCACCACGGTCGACGAGGCGCTGAACCTGCTGGCCGAGCACGGCGACGACGCGAAGCTGCTGGCGGGCGGGCATTCGCTGCTGCCGCTGATGAAGCTGCGCTTCGCGGTGCCGGAGGTGCTCATCGACCTCGGCAGCCTGCAGGACCTGTCCTACGTCCGCGAGGAGGGCTCGCAGGTGCGCATCGGTGCCCTCACCAGGCACCACGACCTGGAGCACTCCGAGCTGCTCGAGCGCGAGGTCCCGCTGCTGGCGCACGCCGCGGGCACCATCGGCGACCCGCAGGTCCGCCACCGCGGCACCATCGGCGGCTCGCTGGTGCACGGCGACCCGGCCTCGGACCTGCCGGCGGTCGCGCTCGCGCTGGACGCCGTGCTGGTCGCCCAGGGCCCGTCGGGCACCAGGGAGATCGCCGCGACGGAGTTCTTCACCGACTTCTTCGAGACCGCCCTCGGCGAGGACGAGCTGCTCGTGGAGATCCGGGTGGACAAGAACCCGAACCAGGGCTGGGACTTCCAGAAGTTCACCAAGCGCGCCATCGACTGGGCCATCGTCGGCGTGGCCGTGGCGGGCAACCGGGTCGCCCTGGTCAACATGGGCCCCACGCCCATGCGCGCGACGGGCGTCGAGGAGGCCCTGGCCTCCGGCGCCAACCCCACCGAGGCCGCCGAGCGCGCGGCGGAGAACACCTCCCCACCGGACCAGCCGGGCGCCAGCGCCAACTACCGCAGCCACCTGGCCAAGGTCCTCGTCCGCCGAGCCCTCGAAGCAGCAGCAACCCGCCAGCGCTGACCCCGCGCTCGCCTCGTCGAAAGTCCCCGCGCGCCAGCCAGCGCGCGGGGACTTTCGATGAAAAGGAACACCGGCCGCTCTCCGACACCGCGGGCTGGCGTGGGGGATCTTTCCGCAAATCCTATTCAGGGCCGCGAGCTTCCTCGGTCTCCTCCGCTGAGGTCCGCGTCTCCTCACCGTCGACCGATATCTCCTCAGCAGCCGCGCTCTCTCCTTCCGCGCCAGTAGTCCCCGGTGCGGTATCGCCGAGGTCCGGCCCCGAAGCCCTCCCGGAAATCGCGAGGGTGCCGTTGACCGGCGCGTCCGACTCCTGGCTGTGCGGTGCATCGAACCGATCGCGCATCTCCTGGGCCACGTCAGAGCGCCCCTGGGCATCGAGCAGATCAGCCATTTGGCGTGCGAACATGGCTTGCTCAGGGCCATCCGCAACGACCCTGATCACTCCGGCAGCGGAGTCGCTCAGGGAGGACTCCGGCACCGCCTCACCCTGCCCGTTCGACCAGGCGGGCACGTACATCTCCTGCGGCGCGGGGACCACTCCAGCGGACGTGGCGTTTCCAGCTGCCAGTTCCCACACCCCGCCCGATTCGGTCGTGTTCGCGGCTCGTGCCAGCAGCCGGAGGTTCTCGAGCTTGGCGACAGCCTCGTCCACCCGCTGCTTCTCGTCGGTCCTGGGCCCCGCCAGCCACCACACGACGGCGTTCGCCTCATCGGAGAGCACATCTCCCCGGAGGTAGTTGCGCACGTTCAGCTCGTAGCGACGTTCGTAGTCCCAGACCTCCTCGTCCTTGCGGACCTTGGCCAACCTCGCGAGGCGCTTGGTGTCGTCCTCGGACAACGCCAGCTCGATGTCGTCCGCCCACACCTCGACCCGCCCCGACGGATCCTTCCTGGGCATCCCCAGCGCGTT
This sequence comes from Saccharopolyspora griseoalba, assembly GCF_042665275.1. Classification (NCBI taxonomy): domain Bacteria; kingdom Bacillati; phylum Actinomycetota; class Actinomycetes; order Pseudonocardiales; family Pseudonocardiaceae; genus Saccharopolyspora; species Saccharopolyspora griseoalba. Next base: position 94,628 of record NZ_JBHTCJ010000008.1, read on the forward strand.
CATCATGCGGTACCGCGCGCTGCTAGCGTCCCCGGGCTCCACGGAGGCCGCGAGCTTGGTCGCCTCGGCCACGATCAGATCAGCACCGAGCACCCCCGGGTTCGGATGCGGCAGGCCAGGAGCGTTCGGCATCGAACGCCACAGGACCGTGCAGGAGAACGAGAAGCGGTAGTCCTCGTGAGCGCTCCGCACGAGGACGGAGTCGACGCTGTACCGGGCCGGCTCAGGTGCAGCGGGAACCGGCTCCTCCCACGGAGGTTCCCATTCCTCCTGTACCTGCGGGTTTGGCTGCCGCTTGCGCAGGTTCCACTCGACGACCCCGTAGGCGATCAGGGACGGCGCGAGCAGGAGCACGACCACCAATGCGATCCACAGCCATAACGGCCACCCGTAGACGAGACCGAGCACTGCGCAGGCTACAGCCAGCATGACCGAGAGCACGCGGATCTGGGTCTTCTGATCGGTTGTCAACATCGTCCATCCCCTAGGTGCCAGCGAGCTGCAACCCCAGCGCAGCATCGATCTTCATCGACAGGTTTCGAAATGTTCGCCGCCGCTCTTCCCGCTCATCCAGATCGTCCGCAGCAGCCACCCAATCCCGGCAAATCACGTGGAGCCACGCCAGGGTCGCGCGATCACCACCAGCTCCCGTGACGACGACGCCCAGCAATTGCGCACCGTGCCGATCGCCGACTGATGCTTCCATCCACCCTTCGGCGGCAGAACGCCAAGTCTGGACAGCATTGGCAAAAACAACCCTCCAGCAGGAAGTCAGCTGGCGACGTAATCCACGATTGACGATCAGCGGCTCCGAGGAGCCGCTCGTCGCGATGAGCCGAGAGGGATGGGAAACGGCGAGGAACAACGCGGCGTCCGATTCCTTGCGACGCTCTTCCAACCAGATGCGCATCCGCCACAAAAGGCGACGGTAGGAGCGGGAATCCTCAGCCAGGCGTACCATCGCATCGCTCGCCGCGCGCGCGACCGAAGGATCGACGTGCGTGGTCAGCAAGCGCAAGCGCACAATCGCTTGATCAGCGTGCGTTTCCGACATGACGTCCGCACAAACCGAAACCAGCACGTGCGCCAAATCGCTCGCAACTGTGGACTTCGCCGCCCATTCGTAGATCCGGCGGCGGACTACCGCCGCCGATCCGTTGGCCGAGTTCTCTTGCAGGCCGTAGACCAGAGCGCTGGCAGCCCACGGCCGCGTCCTCGGTTTGCCCTCTTTAACGGGAGCCAGCCTGGAAGCAAGTTCGCAAAGATCAACGATGCGCCCGGAACGACGGGCCTGTTCGGCGAATCGCGCCACCAACCGATCTCGATCCTCGTTCGTGAACCCGAAGTCGACGATGCAGTCACCGACCCAATGGCCGAGCTCGCGGCGCATGTCCGGGAAGTTCTCCCAAAAGTAGTCGCGCAAGACGCCCTCGTAGTAGGTCTTGGTGAAACCCACCTCGTCGCGCTCGTTGGTGGTCGCCCCCACTCGCGCGAGCATGGCGTTCAACGCATCTTGCTCCAAAACGTGCGGACGGTAGATCCGGTACTGCAAGCGGTTCCGCAGCTTCTCAGCAGCGAGGTGGACCGAATCGGGATTGGAATCCTTGAGCATCGCCGCGGAGAGGGCGAGCGCCCGCCACTTCCCGGACCACCCCTCGACCGCGTCGGCAACTTCGCGCCGCAACCCTCCGACGTCGGTGCAGGCGCTCTTAAGCCAATTGGTCGCCACGTCGTCCGGGTTGGATTCACGCGCCTCCACCGCTCGTCGGCACAAGCGGACGAGTTCCCGCATCGGATCGTTGTCGAGATGCGGGCGCAAGAACGTCAGGCTCTCCAGCACGTCCGCGTCGTAGTCCATCGATTCGGCTTCAAGGTGCTTGGCGAGGACCTCGGAGCCTCGTGGACGCTGAATGGGCGCCCGGAGCTCGTCCCACTCGGGCCGCAAGCAATCATCGACGCCGACTGGCGGAACGATCACCAGCATTGCTCCTTGGGCCACGACGCTCGCCCAGAGCTGCAGGAGCTTGTCCTGAACATCCAGGAAGACGTCCTGCGCAGCATCCGCGAGGTCCAGCAGGAGCGGCTCGCCCGGCTGAACAGCTTCTGGATCGAGGGAGACCTCCCGCCCCTCGTCGTCGAGAGACAGAATGCGATAACGGGTTTTCCCGCCGTCGAAGGGTTGAAACAGCCTTCGCGCAGCTGTGCTCCGCCCGATTCCCGGGTCTCCATCGACGAGAACCGCCCGCTCAGCGAGCAGCATGTCGGCGGCGCGTTTAAACCCCGTCGGCGCCACGAAGCGGTCGCCGAGCTGCACGTCCGCCACCACCGAAGTGGAGACCCGCTCCTCGTTCAGGCCGCCACCGCGATCGGTGTAGACGATGGTCGTCGTGTGACGGTCCCCGTAGTGAACGGAGGCACTGGCTTCACGAGCAGCTTGGAATAGACCGATATCCCCTTCGGCGTTCTCGATGCCCTTGACAGCAGCGCGTTCGTCAGTCGACATCATCGACCTCGTCACGTTGACGCTTCGCCCTAGCGGCAGCGTTCCGAGATCGACCGGACGTTTCACCGGCAGCGTGGAAGTGCGCAGGCCCAGATCCACTTGCGAACTGTCCGACATTGCCGTACATGTTGCCGATCCCCATTACTTCCGCCATCATGCCGTCTGGATCCGACTCGGATCTCGTTTCCAGCGGCTCTTCCTCCCGCGTCCCACCAGCCATTCCGACAGACGACTTGATCCCCTCGCGGAGCAGGTCGCCGGAGGGGGTCGGCACTCGCAGGTAGGCGGATCCCGCGAAGGTCTTCACCTCGACATCGACCGGGACGTACAGCGACGGGTCCTCAGCCGCGTAGCCCGAGATGACGGCGTCCTCGAACACGCGTGGAGACACAATGGCGGCGACGCGGGTCGCGTCGCTGGAGCGGGCCAGGATGTCGCGGACCGGCTCCGAGTCCAGCATGCGGTGGGCTTCGATCCTGGTGGCGCCGTTGCCGTCGCCAAGCACGGCTTCGCCGGAGTCGGTGATCGGCCCCACCGCCAGGACGACCCGCATCCGCAAGTTGCCGTGCTGCGGGGGCTGCATGCTGTTCTGGTCGTCGAGCTCGTCCTGCAATGCCATCAGGAACGGGTTCAACAGGTACGGCAAGCAGCTCGGTTCGAGGATGCGGAAGTACCCGTCACCGGTGCTGCCGCCGAACCCGGAGTCCCACAGGCACCCGTGGCCACACCTGGTGAAGGCGTTCTCCAAGATGATCGGGATCTGGCGGGTGATCTCCTCGTGGTCGCGGGTCTTGCGTCCGCTGAAGTCCTTCACGTCGACCACCAGCACAGCTCGGTACGGGGGCAGCTCGGTCGGTTGGTGCGAAGGCGCACGCATGGGCACTACTCCTTCCTGGATGTTCACGTCACCGCGAAGGTTCGCGGAATTCGACGAGGGCAGTTGTCCGCGGCCGGACAGCTCGACCGTGATGTGCATCACTGGTCGCTGACCGCTCCGGCGTCCTCGGCGAGGGCCCGGAGATCGGCGATCTCGATTCGCGGACCTGGGCCAAGCACGCCATCGGCACGCATGCCGCGGATCTGCTCCGCCACCGTGCTGCGCACCATGCCGAGAGCGTGGGCCAAGGAGCGCTGCGAGAACGGAATCCGGTAGCAGTCCGGGCTGTCCGCCTCCGCGAGCCGAACGACCTCCAACAGCAGGCGCGCGAGCTTGCGACGCGGGCTGAAGTGGACCTGCTGCACCTGGTACGGAACGGTTTCGGACAGCTTCGCGACAAGGTAATCGGTGAAGGCGTCCTGCGCCTCCTCCTCTTCGAGGAACCGGTCGAATTCCGGACGGGACAGCGAACGGATCGTGCACTTCTCGAGCGTCTGGACCGTCGCGCTCCGGGTCGCCCGGCGTCGGGCGGCCATCTCACCCACGAGATCTCCAGGCCCCCGGAGCGAGAGCAGCACTTCGGCCCCGTCCCGATCCCCCGCCAGCACCTTGACCCTTCCGCTGATCAGCGCGAAGAGAGACCCACCTTCGGCACCTTGCCGCAGCAGGTATTCACCTGGTCTGCAGATCCGCAGTGCTCCTCGACCTTCGAGTGCTCGCCACCGTCGCTCGCCCAGAAATCCGCGAAAACCTCGCGGAGACATGTTCTCTCCGTAGTGCACGTCGATTTCCGTACCCGTCGGACGAGACCCGGCGCGAGCGGTTCGCGGGGATACCGCTCGAAGAGAGCAAACCGCGCACCGAAAGTCATGGACGTCTCACTCGAATGGCATTGGCATTTCGGCAGTATCACCGCAGCCTCGGTGATATGACCTCCAGCGATGAAGCGTGGAAGGCACTGCAGCAAACCCACGATCTGATCAAGGTCGCCGACACCAAAGCCGCAGCCATCGTCACCGGCAACGGGGTGCTCGGGGGTGTTCTGATCAAGGCGCTCCCCGCGCACGGCACCTGGTCGGCCGCGTGGCCGCACGTCACGCTGATGCTGAGCAGCATCGCGGCGGTGAGCGCGAGCATCCTGTTCGCGCTGCGGGTATTCGTCCCCCGCCTGCGCAACGCGCAGCCGGAGTCCTTGCTGTACTTCGGCACCATCGCGCGGAGATACCCCGAACCCACCAAGTTCATCGCCGCATACCGCAGGTTGCTCGACGATGGTTCGAAGCTCGAGGAGGCCCTCGCCGAGCAGGTGTGGACGACCAGTCACATCGCACGGCAAAAGTTCCGAAACGTCACACCCGCGCTCTGGTTGCTCGGACTGGCCCTGATCACCGCATTGCTCGCCGGACTGCTCAAGTAACCCGATCGAGTTCGGCTGAGGTGGCGGCCGCGCTGGTGGGGTTAGCGTGGGGGTGATGGTGGGGTGCGTTCGGGTCGGGACTTCCGGGTGGGTGTACGGGCCGTGGCACGGGCCGTTCTACCCGCGGGGGTTGAAGCGCGGTGCGGAGCTGGAGTTCCTGGCCGAGCGGATGGGCACCGTGGAGGTCAACGGCTCGTTCTACTCGCTGCAACGACCGGAGAACTACCGGCGGTGGGCCGAGCAGACCCCCGACGACTTCGTCTTCGCGGTCAAGGGCAGCCGGTACATCACGCACATGAAGCGGTTGCGCGAGGTCGAAACCGCGCTGGCGAACTTCTTCGCCTCCGGCGTGCTGGCGCTGGGCGGCAAGCTGGGTCCGCTGCTGTGGCAGCTGCCGCCGTCGCAGGCCTTCGAGCCCGAGCGGTTGGTGGAGTTCTTCGGTGAGCTGCCGCGCAGCACCGGGCAGGCCGCCGAGCTCGCCGCGCGGCACGACGATCGGCTGTCCGGGCGGGCGCTGACCGAGACCGACGCGGACCGCCCGCTGCGGCACGCGCTGGAGGTGCGCCACTCCTCGTTCGCCGACGCCGAGGCCGTGGAGCTGCTGCGCGAGCACCGCATCGGGCTGGTCGTCGCCGACGCGGCGGGCAGCTGGCCGCACCTGGAGGACGTCACCGCGGACTTCGTCTACCTCCGCTTCCACGGCGCCGAGGAGCTCTACGCCAGCGGCTACGGCGACGCGGAGCTGGAGCGCTGGGCGGAGCTCATCGCCGCGTGGCGCTCCGGCCGCTGCCCGGCCACCGAGCGCACCGTCGCCGAACCGCCCGCGGACGACCGGCCCCGCGACGTCTACGCCTACTTCGACAACGACATCAAGGCCCACGCCCCGGAGGACGCCCAGACCCTCGCCGCCCACTTCGCGCGATCCGCTGGCGGTTCGGCCTAGGGGCGTGCGGCTCGAACCACCAGCGCCGTCGCGTCGTCGTGGGGTTTCGCCCTCGGCGGGGGCGGTTCGGCGGTCTCGGCCTGGCGCACTCGGACGAGGAGCTCGTCGGGACCCCGCGTGCTCAGGAGGTCGAGGAGGCCGGGCCAGTCGGTGCGGTGGAAGTGCTCGACGTAGCGGGACGCCCCGTCGGTGAGCAGCGCCGCGCGGTGCAGGCTCGGGACCGCGCCCCGGACCGCCTGGTGGGCGGCTTCCGGGTCGGTGCTCGCCACCCAGAAGCCCTCGGGGTGGTTGCGCAGGTCGCGAACGGCCTCCTGGGTGTAGGAGGGCAGGTGGTCCAGGCGGTCGTCGACGACCGCGCGCACCTCGGCGCCGGTGTCGAGCACCAGCGGGCTGTCGGCCAGCACCAGGTACTCCGCGCGCTCGCGCACGCGCAGCATCGTGACCGTGGACGACGGGCTCGACGGGTTGCTCAGGTCGCACCCCGGGTGCGCGGCGCGCGTGCGCTCGACGGCCTCGGCCAGCACCTCGGCCAGCGGCGCTTCCGAGCTCGTCAGCAGCCCGGCGAGCGCCCCGCCGAGCTGGCGGACCAGCCAGACGACGTCGTGCGCGCAGCCGCTGTCCACGCCCGGCGGGGCGGTCGCGCCGTCGAGCACGAAGGCCCAGTCGGGGCCGGCGGCGAAGCAGTCCTCGTTGCGCCGCCCCGGTGCGGCGATCGTCGCGGCGGCCACGTCCATCCGCGCTCCCGGTTCAGTGGTCGTCCTCGTGGAAGAACAGCTCCTCGAGGTGGTCGGCGGTCTCGGCGACGAAGTTCAGCGGGTCGACGAACTCGTTGATGTCCAGGTTGAGCAGCGGCAGCGCGTGCCGCAGCACGAGGTGGTCGCCGATGATCACCGCGCCGCACACCGCCGAGACCTGGCCCAGCTCCTCCAGCACCTTGCGCAGGTCGGTGTTCGAGGCGCGGCCGACGACCGACACCACCTGCACCCAGTCCTCGCGGTCGTCCAGCACCTCGTGGCAGACGATGACGATCTGGCTGCGGTCGTCGTCGTACTCGACGAGGACGCGGATCTCCTCGTCGCTGGACTCGATGATCCGGAACTCGGGTTCCTCGGCGAACTCGTCCTCGTCCTCGTCGGGGGCCGGCCGGTACTCGGACCGGATGAACGCGCGCAGGTCCTGCCAGGTCGCCATGACTTCCTCCTGGACGGGTTCGCAGACCGCCGCGATCCTAAGCCCGCGAGATCATCGCGTGGAGGGGTTCGCGGGAATCCCGCGCGATCAGGCGGGATCGCCGCGTTCGCCGTACCAGCCGGCGAGGCGACCGCGGCGGCTGACCGCCCGGACTCGGCGCTCGGTGGCCTCGCGCTGCGCGAACGTGGTCACGATGAACAGCTCGTCGCCGGTTTCCAGGACGGTCTCCGGGCTCGGGACGAACGTCCGCCCGTCGCGGATGACGAGGGTGACCACGCCCGGGTCGGGCAGCCGCAGCTCGCGGACCGACACCGAGTGCAGCTCGGAACCGGCCGGAACGGACATGGACAGCAGCTCGGCGTCGAGCACGTCCAGCGGGGCCGCCTCCACCTGCACTTCGCGGGTGGCCTCGCGCGGGATGAGCCCGAGCAGCCTGGCCAGCGGCCGCAGGCTCGGCCCCTGGACCAGGGTGAAGATCATGACCAGCACGAACACCACGTCCAGCAGCCCTTCGCTGCCGGGCACCCCCTGCACCACCGGGAAGGTGGCGAGCACGATCGGCACCGCGCCGCGCAGGCCCGCCCAGGACAGGAAGGCCTGCTCGCGAAGCGGCATCCGGAAGCCGGCCATCGCGATGACCACCGACAGCGGGCGGGCGACCACCAGCAGGACCAGGCCGACGACCAGCGCGGGCAGCACGACCCCCGGCAGCCTGCTCGGGGTCACCAGGAGGCCGAGCAGCACGAACAGCCCGATCTGGGCAAGCCAGCCCAGCCCCTCGGCGAACGAGCGGGTGGCCGAGCGGTGCGGCAGGCCCCGGTTCGCCAGCACCACCCCGCACAGGTAGGCCGCGATGAAGCCGCTGGCCTGCAGCGTTCCCGCCGCGGCGAAGGCGACCATGCCCAGCCCGAAGGTCGCCAGCGGGTACAGCCCGGAGGCGGGCAGCGCCATCCGCGGCAGCGCGACCGCGCCCAGCCAGCCCAGCCCGAGGCCGATCACCACGCCCGCGATCAGCTGGTAGCCCAGGCTCGCGGCGAAGTCCATCGGGCTCAGGCTCAGCGGAACGGTGCTGAACAGCAGCACCAGGATCACCGTCGGCGCGTCGTTGAAGCCCGACTCGGCCTCCAGCAGCCCGGCGAGGCGGCGCGGCAGCGGCAGCACCCGCAGCACCGAGAACACCGCGGCCGCGTCGGTGGAGGACACGATCGCGCCGAGCAGCAGCGACAGCTGCCAGGGCACCCCCAGCAGGAAGTGCGTGCCGACGGCGGTGACCACGACGCTGACCCCCACCCCGGCGGTGGCCAGCAGCCCGGCCGGGGCCAGGAGTCTTCGCACGTCGGCCCACTTGGTGGTCAATCCGCCCTCGACCAGGATCACCGCCAGCGCCGCGGTGCCGAGGTTGCGGGCGAGCTCGGCGTCGTCGAACTCGACGCCCAGCCCGTCCTCGCCGAGCAGCACGCCCAGCGCCAGGAACAGCAGCAGGCTCGGCAGGCCGACCCGGTGGGCCACCCGGGTCGCGACGATGCTCGCCAGCAGCACCAGGCCGCCGGCGAGCATGCCGAGGTTCAGCTGCACCAGGCTCATCGATCCCCACTTCCGCCCGAAGTGTCCGATGATCCTAACCGCCGAGCGCTCGCTCATCCGTTTCGCCGCGTCGCCCCTCGGCTGGTACGCGGCGGCGGTTGCGCTGTTCGGAGTCCTTCTCCCGAGCGCAAGGAACTGGTGACCGGACTCACTGGTGCGCCGATCGAAGCGCGCGTTATTTTACTCAGGAGTAGATAACGCCCGGCCGACGTCGGCCGATTGGAGACGCACCGTGTCAAACGTCCATCGCGGGCAGGCCGGCGCGCGCAAGCGCGACGCCATGGGGCTCGGCCTCGCCGCCATCGCCAAGATCGCCAGCGCGCCGATCATCGACAAGGTCGGCCTGCGCAAGCAGTTCGAGAACCTGGTGCAGAACGGCACCCGCACCGGCTTCCGCGCGGCGGGCGCAGCTACCCGGCAGTTCAAGAAGGTGCAGGGCCTGGACAAGCCAGCACGGCTGACCTCGGCGCCGTCGAAGGACCTCTTCGACCTGGAGCCCGACGAGGAGCAGGCGCTCATCGCCGAGACGGTGCGCGAGTTCGCCGCGGAGCAGGTGCGTCCCGCCGCGCACGACGCCGACGCCACCCTGGCCACCCCGGCGGGCCTGGTGGAGCGCTCCGCCGAGCTGGGGCTCGCCTCGGTGGGCATTCCCGAGCAGCTCGGCGGCCTGGGGACCGAGCGCTCCGCGGTGACCAACGTGCTGGTCACCGAGGCCCTGGCGCACGGCGACATGGGCCTGGCGGTGGCCATCCTGGCGCCCTCGGCGGTGTCCAACGCGCTGACCCAGTGGGGCGACGAGGAGCAGCAGGCCACGTACCTGCCCGCGTTCGCGGGCGAGCACGTGCCCGCCGCCGCGCTGGCGCTGCAGGAGCGGGTGGCGCTGGCCGACCCGTTCAAGCCCACCACCAAGGCCGAGCGCACCGCGACCGGGTACCGGATCACCGGCGTGAAGTCGATGGTGCCGCGGGCCGCCGAGGCCGAGCTGTTCCTCGTCTCGGCCGACCTGCAGGGCAACGGCCCCGCGCTGTTCCTGGTGGAGTCCTCCACCAGCGGCGTGTCCATCGAGTCCGAGCCCGCGATGGGCCTGCGCGGCGCGAGCACCGGCAAGCTGCACCTGGAGAGCGTCGAGGTCGGCTCCGGCGCGCTGCTCGGCGGCGGAAAGACCGAGGTGTTCACCGACCTGGTGCGGCTGTCCCGGCTCGCCTGGGCGGCGCTGGCGATGGGCACCGGCAGGGCCGTGCTCGACTACGTCATCCCGTACGTCAACGAGCGCACCGCGTTCGGCGAGCCGATCAGCCACCGGCAGGCGGTGGCCTTCAACGTCGCCGACATCGGCATCGAGCTGGAGAGCATCCGGCTGACCACCCTGCGCGCCGCCTCGCGCGCCGAGCAGGGCCTGCCGTGCGCTCGGGAGGTGGCGCTGGCCCGCAAGCTCGCGGTGGACAAGGGCATGTTCATCGGCAGCGCGGGCGTGCAGCTGCTCGGCGGGCACGGCTACACCAAGGAACATCCGGTCGAGCGCTGGTACCGGGACCTGCGGGCGATCGGCGTGATGGAAGGCGCGGTCCTGGTCTGAGGACCGGTCGCAGCACCGAACCGACGCTGCGGACCTTCCGCAGGCTCCTGGAGGGGAATTCCGATGATCAATCTTGAGGTCCCGAAGAAGGCCCGAGGCCTGGTCAACCAGGCCTACCAGGCCGCGTCCGAGGTCTTCCGGCCGATCTCGCGCAAGTACGACCGGCTGGAGCACAGCTACCCCAAGGAGCTCGACACCCTCGCCGCGCTGCTGGACGGGTTGAACTCCTCGGGCGAGGGCGGCGCGGGCGCCGCGGGCGTGCGCAAGGACGAGGACAAGACCAAGCAGGGCAACCGCAACGGCAGCAACCTCAACCTCGTGCTGGGCACCATCGAGATGTGCTGGGGCGACCTGGCGATGCTGCTGGCCATGCCGCGGCAGGGCCTGGGCAACGCGGCCATCGCCTCGGTGGCCAACGAGGAGCAGGCCGAGCGATTCGCCAACGTGTGGGCGGCGATGGCCATCACCGAGCCGAGCACCGGCTCGGACTCGGCCAACATCACCACCACCGCCGAGCTCGACGGCGACGAGTACGTGCTCAACGGCGAGAAGATCTTCGTCACCGCCGGCGACCGGGCCGACACCGTGGTCGTGTGGGCGACGCTGGACAAGTCCCAGGGCCGCGCGGCGATCAAGTCCTTCGTGGTGGAGAAGTCCCGCCCGGGCATCTCGGTCGAGCGCCTGGAGCACAAGCTGGGCATCAAGGCCTCGGACACCGCGGTGATCCGGCTGGACGGCTGCCGGGTGCCCAAGGAGAACCTGCTGGGCTCGCCGGAGATCGACACCAAGTCCGGGTTCGCCGGGGTCATGCAGACCTTCGACAACACCCGCCCGCTGGTGGCCGCGATGGCCATCGGCGTCGCGCGGGCGGCGCTGGAGGAGACCCAGAAGGTCCTGGCCGAGGCGGGCATCACCGTCGACTACGACCGCCCGGCCAACTCCCAGCACGCCGCGGCGGCGCGGTACCTGCAGCTGGAGGCCGACTACGAGGCCGCCTACCTGCTGACCATGCAGGCCGCGTGGATGGCCGACAACCGCAAGCCGAACTCGCTGCAGGCCTCGATGGCCAAGGCCAAGGCGGGACGTTCGGTCGTCGACGTCACCCTGAGCTGCGTGGAGCTGTGCGGCACCGTCGGCTACACCGAGGAGTCGCTGCTCGAGAAGTGGTCGCGGGACGCCAAGATCCTCGACATCTTCGAGGGCACCCAGCAGATCCAGCAGCTCATCGTGGCGCGCAGGCTGCTGGGCAAGTCCAGCGCCGAGCTCAAGTAGGCCCCCGTCCCGGCCGCCGGAGCCCGCGCGGCTCCGGCGGCCGCTTCGCACCTCGGGCGCAAATCGGATTTCTCCGGGCGAATCGGAGCACTACGCTCCGGCCATGGGTTTCGAGGACTACATCGCGCAGCCGTTCGTGCTGCCGCTGGAGCCGCGCGACGCGGTGCGCGACGGCCGTTCCGACGTCTACCTGCCGGACGCCGCCGAGCCGCGTCCCGCAGTGGTGCTCGTGCACGGCGGACCGCTTCCCGCCGAGCTGTCCCCCACTCCCCGGGAATGGCCGGTGTTCCGCGGCTACGGGGCGCTGACGGCCGCGCGCGGGTCGGTGGGTGTCGTGGTCGAGCACGGGTTGCACTCCCCCGCCGATTACCCGAAGGCCGCCGACGACGTGGCCGCCGCGGTCGAGTCCGCGCGGGCGCACCCGGGCGTCGACGGGTCTCGCGTGGCGCTGTGGTTCTTCTCCGGCGGCGGGCCCCTGCTGGCCGACTGGCTGCGCACGCCCCCGGAGTGGTTGCGCTGCCTCGCGGCCTCCTACCCGGTGGCCGTACCGCCTCCGGAGTGGCAGGTCGATCCGCGCTTCGACCCCATCGGGGCGCTCGGCGCGGGTTCACCGCCGATCGTGCTCACCCGTGCCGGGCGGGAGGACCCGTCGATCGCGGCGGGCGTCGAGTCCTTCGTGGACGCCGCCAGGAGGACGGCGCGCCTGGAGGTGGTCGACGTCCCGAACGGCCAGCACTCCTTCGACACCCTGGACCACACCGAGGAGTCCCGGCAGGCCGTGGAGAGAGCGCTGGAGACCGTGCGCGGCTTCCTCTAGGGTCGTCGGGCCCCGCCCTGACCGTCCGGAACGTCCCCGCGCACCGAGCGCGGGGATTTTTTCGGCCGCAGGGGCGCGAACCCGACCTCAGGAGGTTTGAAGTGGACTACGACGTGCTGATCATCGGTGGCGGAGCGGCCGGGCTCTCGGGCGGCCTGGTGCTGGCCCGGTCCCGCAGGAAGATCGCCGTGCTCGACGCGGGCGAACCGCGCAACGAGCCCGCCGGCCACGTGCACGGCTACCTGTCCCGGGACGGCATCACCCCGGTCGAGTTCTTCGAAACCGGCCGGGCCGAGGTCCGCCGATGCGGCGGCGAGATCGTCCCGGCCCGCGTCGTCGGGGCCAAACCCGCTGACCCGGAGGGGTTCTCGATATCCCTGGACGACGGCCGGGAGCTCACCGCGCGCGGGCTGCTGGTGGCCACCGGGCTCGCCGACGAGCTGCCCGACATCCCGGGACTGCGCGAGCGCTGGGGCGACGACGTGCTGCACTGCCCCTACTGCCACGGCTACGAGGTGCGCGACCGGCCGCTGGCCGTGCTCGGCGGGGACAACCGCCCGTTCACCATGCACCAGGCCCAGCTGGTGCGGCAGTGGTCGGCCGACGTGGTGTTCTTCCCGAACACCATCGAGCCCACCGACGAGGAGCGCAGGCGCCTGGAAGCGCGCGACGTCGAGGTGGTCGACGGACCGGTCGCGCGGCTGGTCCCCGGCGCCGGCGGTCTGGCGGGCGTGGAGCTGGCCGACGGCCGCGTGGTGCCGCGCGAGGTCGCGTTCGTCGGCCCGCAGTTCCTCCCGCGCGACCAGCTGCTCGGCGAGCTCGGCTGCGAGCGCGGCGAGAACGGCTGGGTGGCGGTCGATCCCTCGGGGCGCACCAGCGTGCCGGGCGTCTGGGCGGCGGGCAACGTCGTCGACAACCCCGCTCAGCTCGTCAACGCCGCCGCGGAGGGCATGACGGCGGGCATCGCCCTCAACCACCACCTCCTGGCCGAGGACGTCGAGGCGGCGCTGGCCGCCACCTGATCCGGCCCGGGGCGCGCGGCCCCTCTTCCACCAGGAGCCCCCGCGACCACCGCGGGCTCTCGATGGGAGGAGGGGCCGCGCGCCTCACAGCAGGAGGGCGAGGCCGAGCGTCGCCAGGGAGATCGCCAGGAGGAGCGCGCCCAGGTAGACCAGGACGATCAGGGCGTTGGGGCGTTCGCGACCGGCGCCCATCGACGAGAAGAAGAACCCGCCCGGCATCAGCAGGGCCGAGACCGCGACCCCGGCGCGGGCCGTCCAGCCGAGGACCCCGTCGAGGCCGGCCGCGTCGGCGTAGGGCTGCACGACGAGCGCGAGCAGCAGCAGCACGCCGGCGTGCGCGTGCCCGGCGCGGGCGAACTTCTCCTGGAACGCCGTGGCCGGCGCGGGGCCGCTGACGATCTTGACCAGGTACATCCCGCCGGTTTCGACGGTGATCAGGGACAGCAGCAGGATCCCGGCGAGGACCTGGCTCTCGGTGGAGAGCATCGTGCACCACCTTCTGGATAGGCAACTATCCAAAGTTTGGACAGTGAGCTATCCAAGTGTCAAGATGGCGACGTGTGGATGAGCGAGCTGTCCGAGCGCAGCGGAACACCGGTGCCGACGATCAAGTACTACCAGCGGGAAGGCATGCTGCCGCCCGGCGAGCCCGTCGGCACCACCCGCACCAGGTACGACGGCACCCACGTGGCGCGGCTGCGGCTGATCCGCGCGCTGGTCGACGTGGCGGGCCTGAGCCTGGACCAGGTCAGGGGCGTGCTGGCGGTGATCGACGACGAAACCACCGACCGCACCGCGGCCATCGCCAGCGCCCACCGGCTGCTCTCGCCGCCCCCGAACGAGCCCCCCTCGGAGGAGGCCCGTCGACGGGTGACCCGCCTGATGGACGGGCGGTCGTGGCTCGGCGCCCGGGAGGAGGCGCACGCGCTGTCCCTGGCCGCGGCCATCGACCGCCTGGAGCGCTCGGGCCAGCCGCTGCCGGACAGCGCGCTGGAGGAGTACGCCGACGCGGCCACCGAGATCGCCGAGGTCGACCTGGCCGCGCTTGGCGGCGAGCTGCGGGACGCCCCCGACGCCACCACCTACGTCGTGCTCGGCACGCTGCTGGTCGACCCGGTGCTGGTCGCACTCCGCCGGATGGCGCAGGAGGACCTGGCCCGCCGATCCCGAGGCGAAGCCGACTCCTGAAAACCAACGAATCCCCCGCGCCGCACCCCTCCCACGGCCCGGTGCCAGGAGTTAGCGTGTGCCGCCATGAACGGGCGACGGAGCTGGCTGTTACGGGCGAGGCGGAACGCGCGCGGCCTGTCCCGCGGAACCCTGGTCCTGCAGGCGGTTCTGCTGACCGCCGGGCTGGCCGTCCTGGTCACCATGCTCCGATCGGGCCGCGCCGCGGCCGTCCTGCCGACCGCGGCGATCGCGGTCCTCGTGGCCTGCCTGCTGATCGCCGTGCTCGTCGAGCTCTCCCGCCGCCGCTGAGCACTTCGCCCAGCGGCGGCGGGGCCCGGCGCTCCTGACGGGGGCGGGCGCGTCAGGGCAGCTCGGGCAGCGCGCCGCAGTTGGCGCCCGCGGGCGCGCCGGAGAGGCGCTCGGTCAACCAGTCGATGGCCGCGCCCTGGTCGGCCAGCAGCGGGGCCAGGTGGTTGGTCAGCAGGCCCTCGCCCAGGTCGGGCAGCAGCACCGGCTCGTAGGTGACCTCGCCGCCCTCGGCGCACCAGTCGGCGGCCAGCTGCCGGGCCTGCGCGTGCGGCACGACGTCGTCGCGCACGCCGGTGGCCACGCGGACCGCGGTCGCCGGCTTCGCGGTGCCGAGCAGCTGCTCGTCGAGCACCTCGCGCACCGCAGGTTCGGCGGCCACGACCTCCCCGAGGCTCTGGCCGGTGGTGGTCCAGTCGGCGCTGCGGGCGAAGGCGTGGCCGAGGATGCCGTCGCCGATGCAGGCGGTGGACAGGTCCTCCAGCGCCGCCGCACCGTCCCCGTCGAGGTAGCGCGCGGCGATCGGGCGCAGGTCGGGGTTCGCCTGCAGGAAGCCGTTGAGCGCCCAGCCGAGCGCCCCGGCCAGCGCGCTGCCGTCGATGCCCTCGACGACCTCGGCGAGGTCGGCGGGCGGTGCGCCGACGTAGGCGCCCGAGAGCTCGACGTCCGGGGCGTAGTCCGGTTGCAGCTCCGCCGCCGAGGCGCTGGCCCCGCCGCCCTGGCTGTAGCCGTAGAGGGCGACCCGCGAGTCGTCGGCGACCGACGCGCCGGGCAGCGAGCGCGCCGCGCGGACCGCGTCGAGCAGCGCGTGCCCGCCGTCGATCCGGTTGACGTAGGTGTGCAGCCGATCGGTGGTGCCCAGACCCACGTAGTCGGTGACGACCACGGCCGCGCCCTCGGCCAGCAGCCGGTAGATCGCGACGTCCTCGTAGCCGACCGACACCGAGTCGCCGTCCAGCGAGATCGGGCGCTGCAGGCCCATCGACGCCGCGCACGCGTCGCCCTGACCCATCGTCCCGGGCGCCACCGCCACGAGCGGGCGCGGCCCCGGCCCCCGCCACGGCGCGGCGGGTTCGATGTAGGCGCCACTCACCGCGGCGGGCCCTCCGGTGGAGTCGGTGGTCTTGTACATCAGGCGGGTCGCCGTGCCGGGCAACTGCTTCCCGCCGATGCTGGGCAGGCTCAGCGCCAGCGGCAGCGGCTCGGTGCGCACCAGCGCGCCGTCCGCTTCCGGGAGTTCGGCGGGCGGGTCGTAGAAACCGGCGCTGACCGGGCCCGGCCCGGTGGGCGGTTCGGCGGCGCTCGCGGGCGCGGCCGGCACGCCGGCGAGGGCCAGCGAGAGCGCGGTCGCGGTGACCAGGACGCGAGCCCGTCTGCGGGCCGCGGACGGCGGGTGGTGGACGGATCGGTTCATGCGGATCGCTCCCTGCGTCGTTGGATGGTGCGAACTGCGCGAGCCGATCGGGTCGGCGGTGGTTCTCCGCGACCCGTGCGGCATCGGTGCGGCGGCGGTTTCCCGGCCGGGCACGACGTTTCGGGACGCGCGGCGGTGGCCGCGGGTCCGCGGGCGCGTCGGCGGCGGTCGCCGACTCCAGGTGGCGCCTCGGTTACTGGCGAGTCACTTCGAGGGAAGCCTAGGCAGGATGTCACTCAGCGACAAGACGTCCTTCTGCGCCAATCCGGTCCGGACGTAGAATGCGACGACCGGCGGTACGGGAGCGTTGATTGAACGACGAAGCGACATCCGGCGATCCGGCGGCCCTGCCGTCGCTCACCGATCGGCGAAGGGCAGCGCTGCGCCTGGACATCGCGCGGGCCGCGGTCGAGCTGTTCACCGCCCGGGGCGTGGCCGCCACCAAGGGCGAGCAGATCTCCCGCGCGGTGGGCATCTCCACGCGCACGCTGTGGCGGCACTTCCCCAGCAAGGAGAGCTGCGTTCGCCCGCTGCTGGCCGAGAGCCTGGAGGCGGTCACCGAGCGGCTGCGCCACTGGCCACCGGACACCGGTCTGCTGGAGTTCCTGACCGAGTCCTGCGCGCGCGGCGCGCTGCCCGAGGTCGATGGCGCCGTGCTCGACCTGATCCGGATGACCCGCACCGAACCCGCGCTGCGCGCGGTCTGGCTGCAGGCGCACGACGACGCGCTGCCGGTGCTGTCCGGAGCGCTCGCCGAGCGATCCGGAGCGAGCCCGGACGACCTGCGCATCAAGGTCCACGCGGCCACCATCAACGGCGCGCTGCGCGCCGCGGCCGAGGACTTCGCCCAGCGCTGCGCCACCGACCCCGACGCGGGCCCCGAGGAGCTGGCCACCTGCCTGCGCACCGCCCTGCGCGCCGCCGCCGAGGGCTTGCCGTACTAGCCGGCGGCAGGACGCGACGAGTCCTGCGTCCCTCGCCGAGCTCCGCGGCGGGCTCGGCCGGTGCCGCTCGGTCGCGGTGGTCCGGCTGCGCCGACCGGACCGGAGCGGCGCGGGTAATGTCGAGGGCCACCGGAGGCGCGACGACGGAGGGGAAACCGGCTTGGGCGAGCAGATGCAGATCGGCGAGGTCGCCGAGCGCACCGGGCTGTCGCTGCGGACGATCCGGTACTACGAGGAGGTCGGCCTGGTCGTGCCGAGCGATCGCAGTCCCGGCGGCTTCCGCCTCTACACCGAGCCGGACGTGCAGCGCTTGCAGCTGATCATGCGGATGAAGCCGCTGGGCTTCCAGCTCGACGAGATGCGCGAGCTGCTGGCCATCCTCGACCCCAAGCCCGACGACCCGGAGCTCGACGACCCGGACGGCAGGCTGGCCGAGTTCACCGCCGACGCCGAGCGCGCCTGCGAGAAGCTCCGCTCGAAGCTGCGCATCGCCGAGGAGTTCGCCAGCACGCTGCGCAACCACGCCCCCGGGTGACCGACGACGCGACGTCGACCGCAGTTTGGCCCGAAATCGCGCTCCCCCTGGGGGTGCGATTCCGGGCCGAACTGCTACGCGCCCAGCGCCCGCCAAGCCGAGGAACTCGCGGAACGCAAAAGTGGCGAGCGCTCTTCGCGAGCACCCGCCACCCATCGCGTGGAGCTGAGGGGATTCGAACCCCTGACCCCTTGACTGCCAGTCAAGTGCGCTACCAGCTGCGCCACAGCCCCGTGTTCGGTTGTTCCGGGATGTTCATCGCTCATCCCTTGCGTCCGTACGATACATCAGCCCGTCGACGGCTCGACGAGGGGGGCCGGTGGCGCGATGGGCCCGGGCCGCCGCGGGCGGCCCGGGCGGGACTCACATGCGTTCGCGCATGTCGTGCATGATCTCGAGCTGCGCCTTCTGGGTGGACATCATGTCCTGGGCCATCTGGTTGAGCTCGTGATCGCTGCCGTTGAGGATCACGTGCCGCAGCATGCGGACCGCGCCGTCGTGGTGCGGGATCATCAGGTCCAGGTAGAACCGGTCGAAGTCGGCACCGGACAGGCTCGCGAGCCGGTCCATCTCCTCCTTCGTGGCCATGCCCATCTGCTCCAGCATGTCCGGGTTGGCCAGCAGCTCCTGGTAGGCGGTCTCCGGATCGGTGACCGGCAGGCCGTTGCGGCCCTGCCAGCCCTGCATCATCTGGATCTCCAGGCGCTGCTCGGTGCGGATGCGGTCGGCCAGCGACTTCAGCTCGGGGTCGGCCGCGCGGTCGGGCGCGAGCTCGGACATGACGATCGCCTGGTAGTGGTGCGGGATCATCATGCGGGTGAACTCGGCGTCGACGTCGTTGTAGTTCTGGGTGGCCGCGCTCGCGGTGCCGGCGCCGAGCAGGCCGACCAGCAGGACCACCAGCAGGGAGAGCTTCCGCAGGAACATCGGCTGCGTCCTTCCGAACGGGCTGCCGCCGGGCCCGGTCCGGACCCGGCGGCAGGGTGGATCACTCGGGGTACGCGTACTGCGTCTGGGGGTTGAGGACGTCCAGCTTGACCTGCTCGGCCTGCCCCATTCCGGGACCGCTGATCTTCATCACGTCCAGACCCCGCGTGATGTCGCTGGAGTAGACGTAGCCGTTGTAGTAGTACGCCGACCACGAGCCGCCGAGGACGAGGTTGTTCTCGTCGACCGGACCGCGGTCGAAGTAGCCGATCTCCTTCGGAGCGGTCTTGTCGGTGAAGTCGAAGAACGACACACCGCCCTGGTACCAGGACTGCACGTAGACGTTGCGGCCCGGGATCGGGATCAGGTTCCCGTTGTGGGCCACGCAGTTCTCGGTGTCGGCCTGGTGGCGCGGGATCTTGTAGTAGCTCTGGAACTCGAGCTTGCGGTCGGCACCGGAGCCGGTGATGTTGTAGATCGCGTCCGCGCCGTGGGTCGGCCCGGTCTGCTCGTTGCAGGTCGGCGCACCGCCGCCGCCGAGCTCGTCGGTGAACAGCACGCTCTTGCCGTCGTTGGTGAACGTCGCCGAGTGGTAGAAGGCGAAGTTCGGGTCCTCCACGGTGGTGATCACCTTCGGCTTGACCCGGTCGGAGATGTCGATCAGCGCTCCGTCGCCCATGCACGCGCCACCGGCCAGGTCCTTGTTCGGGAACACCGTGATGTCGTGGCAGCCCGCGGTTCCGGGCGCGCCGCCGTCCGGGAACAGCACCGGCTCGGCCACGACCTCGGCGCCCGCCGGGTCACCGGCCGGCACGTCGATGATGGAGATCGAGTCGTGCGGCGGCTGGCAGTTCGGGAACGCCGGGTCCGGGTTGTACGAGGACACGTAGAGGTAGAGGTCGTCGCCGCTCTTGCCCGGCACCATGGTGTGGGTGTGCGAACCGCAGTTGGTCTTGATGCCCTTGACGTACTTCGGGTTCGCCTTGTCGCTGATGTCGAAGATCCGCATGCCCTCCCAGGAGTTCGGATCCTGGTAGGAGCCCTGCTCGCTCTGGCAGGTGTCGTCGGTGCGCGCGTAGTCCACCGACATGAACAGCAGGTTCCCGTCCGGGCTGACCGACACGTCGCCCTGCCCGCCGGGGCAGGCCACCTGCGTGACCGTCTCGGGCTTCCGCGGGTTGGAGATGTCGTAGACGGTGAAGCCGTCGTAGCTGCCCTGGAAGGCGTAGTTCTTGAAGAAGGCCAGGTCGCTGTGGGTCGATTCGGCGAGCGGACCCTGGCGCGGCACGTTGGCCACCGGCTGGACGTTGTTGCTGTGCTGCACGTCGTCACCCGGTGGCTGGGCCGCGGAGGACGGTGCGATCAGCGCCAGTCCCGCGATGGCAGCGGCCAAGCCGAGCACGAGCGGCCTGCGAGATCTCCGCCGGCCACGTAACTCCAGCATTCGGTCAACCTCCCTGAAATCCCCAGAACAGGACTCGTCGAGCGAGCCGGAAAATCCCGGATTTTCCGGCGAGATAGTTGCACGCCCGAAGGGATTCCAACAGGGAGTGTTCGAACCAATACCCGGTGAATACCAGACAAAACGCACGTTCGTCGCAGTCGGCGCTGCGCCGAACGGTCCAGCGCCGCCAGCAACGAAGGCATGCCTAAGCAGCCCCGTGTGGAGCACTTTCCGGTGGTCTGCGCGGGAACCGCGGCGCGCTGGCGAGAACCCGCCACGGGTTTCCGTGGCGGGTTCTCGCCGATCCGCTCACCTCCGGACGAGCTCCTCGGGTTCGCGCTCCGCGGCGACCGCGGAGGCGGCGAACTCCGGGGTCTCGAAGACCTCGCCGGCGATCGGGTCCTCGACCGCGCGGGACTCGTTCCAGCTCAGCGAACCCTCGCCGTCCACAGTGGCCTCATCGGCCGGGATGTCGCGCACGGCCAGCACCTTCGGCGCGGCCCCTTCCCGCGCCCGGACGCGCACGTAGCGCGGCATGATGGCGGCCTCGTAGCGGAACATCCGGGTCAGCGCGACCACCGCGAGCGCGTAGATCACCGACAGCGGCGCGGCGCTGGCGATGGAGCTGACCTGCAGCACGGTCAGCGCCGCCTCGCCACCGGCGAGCAGCAGCAGGGCGCCCGCGATGCCGATGACCACGGCCCAGAACAACCGCGTGATCCGCGGGGTCTCGGTGCGCCCGCCGTGCGAGAGCACGTCGACCACCAGCGAGCAGGAGTCCGACGAGGTGACGAAGAACAGCGTGATCACCACGATCGCGACCAGCGACAGCGCGATCGCGCCCGCCGCGCCGACCGGGAGGTTCTCGAAGAACGTGAACAGCGCGGTGTCGCTGTCGATCGAGCCGTCGGCGCCGACCATCGAGCCGTCCTGCAGCTGCTGCCGGAGCGCGCTGCTGCCGAAGATGGTGAACCACGCGATCGCGATGGCCGTGGGCGCCAGCAGCACCCCGAGGACGAACTCGCGGATGGTGCGGCCGCGCGAGATCCGCGCGATGAACATGCCCACGAACGGCGCCCAGCTGAGGAACCAGGCCTGGTTGAACAGCGTCCAGCTCAGCGACCAGCCGTCGGTGGCGCCCGCGCCGGTGACGAACATCAGCTGCGGGATCGTCTGCGCGTACTCGCCGGTGTTCTGCACCACCGACTGCAGCAGGAACACCGTCGGCCCGATCAGCAGCACGCCGACGGCCAGCAGCGCGGCCAGCGACATGTTGGCGTTGGACAGCCACAGCACGCCCTTGTTCAGGCCGGAGACCACCGACAGCGTCCCGGCCGCGGTGATCAGCAGGACCAGGCCCAGCAGCAGGCCGCCGGAGGGTTCGAACCAGCCCAGGTGGGCCAGCCCGGCCTGGATCTGCAGGGCGCCCTGACCGAGCGAGGTCGCCACGCCGAAGATCGTGCCGACGATGGCGAACACGTCGATGACGTGCCCGGCCCAGGACTCGACGAGCTTGCGGCCGAGGACCGGTTCGAGCAGCCAGCGCACCGACAGCGGGCGCCCGCGGCGGAAGGACATGTAGGCCAGGCCGAGGCCGATCACGACGTAGATGCCCCAGGCGTGCAGACCCCAGTGGAACAGCGCCTGCCCGATGGCGGCGCGGCTGGCCTCCTCGCTGCCGGGCCGCACGCCCGCGATGTCCGGCGGGGACATCATGTGGTTCAGCGGCTCGGCCACGCCCCAGAAGATCAGGCCGATGCCCATGCCCGCGGAGAACAGCATGGCGAACCAGGAGAACCGGGAGAACTCCGGCCGCTCGTCGTCGCGGCCGAGCCGGACGCCGCCCACCCTGGACAGCGCCGCCCAGAACGCGAAGACCAGGAACGTCGTGACCACCAGGACGTACCACCAGCCGACGGTCGAGCCGATGGCGTCCCGCAGGTCGGTGAACGCGGTCTCGGCGTCCTCGCCGTAGGCGGCGCCGTACCAGGTGGCGGCGACCAGCGCGGCGACGATGACCAGCACGGACGGGACGAACACCGGCTTGGACAGGCCGCGCCAGGCGGTCACCAAGGAGTTCGACGCTGCTTGCGGTGGCGAAACCACGAATACCCTCGCTTTCCACGCGGCGATCGGCATCGGGGGTGCCGCGTCGGCGCGCTGCCGGTCGCGAGGTCACCGCGAACGAGCGCCGGCATCGCGCCATCTATACTGACCTGTGTAATTCGAGCCACAGGCTATTTACACCGATCTGTGAAAGTCAAGGTGGGGGGCGTGGCGCACGAGGTAGCCGACATCCACGAGCTGACCCCGAGGTCCCGGCGGATACTCGAAGTCGCCTCCGAGCTGTTCTACGACCGCGGCATCCACGCGGTGGGGGTGGACACGATCGCCGCGGAATCGGGCGTCACCAAGCGCACCCTCTACAACAACTTCGGGTCGAAGCACGCCCTGGTGGCCGCCTACCTGAAGAACCGGCACGGCGAGTGGTGGCAGGCCCTGGAGGAGCGCCTCGCCGCGGCCGAGCCGCCCCGCGCGCTGACCCTCTTCGACGTCTACGCCGAGGACGCCCGCACCATCACCCGCGGCTGCGCGTTCCTCAACGCCGCCGCCGAGCTGTCCGCCGAGCACCCGGCCTACGCGATCATCCGCAACCACAAGCAGGCCGTCGAGGACCGCCTCCGCGAGCTCATCGCCGAGGACCGGCCCGCGGCGGACGACCCGCAGCGCCTGGCCCGGCACCTCTTCCTGCTCCTGGAGGGCGCCTTCGCCCACCACGGCATCCACGGCAAGGGCCTGCTCGCCGAGGCCCGCGAGATCGCCCGCGACCTGCTCAGCTGAACCGGCCCGCGCAGGAAGGGCGCGAACGCCCGTGGACGTTCGCGCTGCGCTCCGCTCGGTCTAGTGCTCGTCGTAGTGGTCGCCGTGCGCCGCGTGGCGGTGCCCGCCGTGCAGGTAGTCGACGTGGTCGCCGTGCGGGACGGCCACGTGCCCGCAGCCCTCGCCGTGCTGGTGCGAGTGGCCGTCGTGGCTCTCGTGCCCCTCCGGCTCGCACTCGTCGAAGTGCCCGTCGTGGGCGCGGTGCAGGTGCCCGTCGTGCGCGTAGTCGACGTGGTTGCCGTGCGGGATCGCGACGTGCCCGCAGCCGTCCCCGTGGACGTGCTCGTGCCCGGCGTGCTCGACGTGCGCGTTGGTCATCCTTCTCACCCGACCATCGGTGACGCGGTTAGGCGCCGGCCGCGGCAGCGGCCGACGCCATCACGCTAGGACTCGCCCGCGCTTCCCGCAGCCCGAGCGGTCATCCCTGGTCAGCGCGGGTGCGGCACGAAGGCCCCGAGCCGCGCTCGGGCGTCGATGACGGCCTGCGCGGACCACCGGGGCTCCCCCGGCCCCGGCGTGGCGGCCACCAGGCCGCAGGCGCGCAGTCGCCGCAGCGCCTCCTCGGCGCTGACGTGCAAGTACGCGGCGATCTCCCGCAGTCCCCACACGGGCTCGACAACGCTCCACTCCGCGACCTCACCGGAGAAACCACGACCCACGGCGACCCCCTTCTCCCGCTCTGCTCCGTCACCACCACATCACCGCAAGTCACGCGCCCGCGCCTGAGTCGAAAGTCCCGGACGCGGGCCGCGCGGCGGTTCACCGGAAGGCGGCGCTGCTGACCGGGAAGTCGAAGTACTGGTCCGGGAACGGCTCCTCCGGCAGGTTGTAGTGCCACCACTCGTACTCGTAGTTCTCCAGGCCCACCGAGGTGAGCACGTCGCGCAACCGGTCCCGGTTGGCCCGGGCCTCCGCGCCGACTCGCGGGTCGTCGGTGTGCGAGAGGCTGTCGAAGCAGTCGTAGCCGGTGCCCATGTCGACGCCGCTGTCCGGGAACCGCTGCTCGACGGGGGCGGTGCACGGGGTCAGCGGCTCACCTGGCTCGTACCGCCGCTGCGGAGGGGCGGGCAGCCGCACCAGCGTCAGGTCGACCGAGCTGCCCCGGCTGTGCCCGGAGTTCTCGGCGATGTACCCCTCGGCGAACAGCCGCGACTTCTCCAGCCCCGGGTAGAACTCGCGCTTCATGCGCTGGTCGTCGACGTCCTTCGCCCACTCGACGAAGTGGTCCACCGCCCGCTGCGGCCGGTAGCAGTCGTAGACCTTGAGCCCGTGCCCGGTGCTCCTGAGCTGCTCCTGCGCGGCCCGCAGCGCCTCGGCGAGCGGCCGGGTCACCACGCACCGGGGTTCGTCGTAACCGCGCACCGGGACCCCGGTGAAGTTGTGCGCGGTCGCGTACCGCACGTCCTCGACGATCGAAGGCGCGACGTCGCGCAGCAGCACGAACCCCTCGGGAGCGCGCTCGACGACCGGCGGCGGCGCCGGGGCCGGCGGCGGGGCGGGCGCCGAGGCGGCCGGCGGAGGAGTGGCCGGTGGTGCCGGGGCCGGCGGCGCGGTGCCACCGCACCCCGCCGTCACCAGCGCCAGCGCCACCACCAGGGCCAACCGCCGAGAAGCAACCACCATCCCGCCACGATAGCGGCGAATCCCCAGGCAGTTTGGCCGGAAATCGCACCCCAGAGCCGGTGCGATTTCCGGCCGAACTGCCGCGGGCTCGCCCGGCAGCCTTCACAACGGCCCTGCCGCCACCTACTCTGCGATCACCGCGAGCCGATCTGGGGACATCATGGCCGAAGGCGTCGTCCACTGGTACCTGAGCGACCGGGGCTACGGCATGATCACGCCCGACGACGGTGGCCCCGACCTGTTCGTGCACCACAGCGCCGTCCAGATGACCGGCTACAAGTCCCTCGACAGCGGCCAGCGCGTCTCCTACGCGCTCGTGCGGGGCGCCAGGGGTCCCGAAGCGTCCTGCGTCGTGCCGCTCAGCGACGTCGCCGTCCCGGGCGCGCCGGGCGGCACGCCGGTTCGCGGCCGAACGAAGCCGAAGTTCGACCTGATCGGCAGATTCCGGCAACTCGGGACCCAGGAAAAGATCGTCGTCCTGTTCGGAGGGCTGATGGTCTGCATGGGCGTCCCCGCCGTGATCGCGCTGGTGGTCATCAGCGTGTTCGGGTGACACCGGCACCGGAGGACCGGGTCGAGATCACCGGACCCAACCGGCCCGCCCCGAACTCACCAGCACGCAGCAACGAGAAGGCCGCTCCCGCCTTGAACAGCGGAAAGGGCCTCGACAGGAGCCGCTCGCGCGACGAGCGATCCGGTGGACCTCGCGGGAGCCCATTGCAACCCGCGTCCTGAGCTGGTCCGCGATCAACGCGACCACGCTGCGTCAGGAGGAGCTCGCACCGCGGGGTCTGCGGGGCTCGGCCCCGCAAAGTCACGGCGGAACGCAAAACGGCGAGTGCTCCACGAGCACTCGCCGTCCGTGCGTGGAGCTAAGGGGATTCGAACCCCTGACCCCTTGACTGCCAGTCAAGTGCGCTACCAGCTGCGCCATAGCCCCGTGTTCTGCTGGCTCGGGATTCGCCGTGGCTCATCCCTTGCACCAATACAGTACAACAGCCGTTCGGCGCGGTTCGCAGGGGGTCCGGAACGACGCCGAACCCCCTGCTGACCTGCGGTGATCAGCCCGCCGCGCTGGTTCCCCTGGATTTCGGCAGGCCCCGGGTGTTGGCCGCCTTGACGAACTCGGCCCGCGGGTCGTGCAGTTCGCCGAGGGCGACGACCTGGCGCCGGAACGGCAGTTCCATGAGCCAGTCGCCGAGGATGCGGGCCTTGCGGGAGACCGTGGGCATCTTGGCTAGGTGGTACCCGCGGTGCAGCAGCCACGCGGGCAGGCCCTTGAGCTTGATGCCGTAGACCTCCGCGGCTCCCCGGAACAGGCCCAGGCCCGCCACCGAGCCCGCGTGCTTGTGCTTGTAGTCGATCAGCTGCTCGCCGCGGAGCTTGGCGACCAGGTTGTCGGCCAGCACCTTGGCCTGCCGGACGGCGTGCTGGGCCGACGGGCTGCACAGCGCGTCCGGGTCCGAGCTGGTCAGGTCCGGAACGGCCGCGCAGTCGCCCGCCGAGAAGACGACGTCGGCGCCGCGGACCTGCAGCTTGGTGGAGCACTCCAGCCGCCCCTTGCCGTCCCGCGGGAGGTCGCTGTTCTCCAGCATCGGGTGCGGCTTGACGCCCGCGGTCCACACGATCGTGTCGGTGTCGAACTCGGCGCCGTCGGAGAGCACCGCGTGGCCCTCGACCAGCGATTCCGCCGTGGTGTTGAGCTTGACCTCGATGCCCATGGACTCCAGCTGCCGCTGGGTGTACTCGCCCATCGGCGGGCTGACCTCGGGCATGATCCGGCCCATCGCCTCCACCAGGACCCAGCGCATGTCGCGCTCGGAGAGCTGCGGGTAGGCGCGCAGCGCGTAGCGGGCCATGCTCTGCAGCTCGGCCATGGCCTCGATGCCCGCGTAGCCGCCGCCGACGAACAGGAAGGTCAGCAGGCGCTTGCGCAGGTCCCGATCACCGGTGCTGGCGGCGATGTCCAGCCGGGACAGCACGTGGTTGCGCAGGAAGATCGCCTCGCCGATGGTCTTGAAACCCACGCCCTGATCCCCCAGCCCGGGGATGGGCAGCGCCCGGGAGATCGAACCGGGCACCACCACCAGGTAGTCGTAGTCCAGCTCGCCGGGCTTGCCGTCGCCGAGGGTCGCGGTGATCTTCTTGCGCTCGTGATCGATGCCGGTGACCTGCGCGGTCAGCACCTCGCACTTGCGCAGCGCCGCGCGCAGCGGCACCACGACGTGGCGGGGCTCCAGCGAGCCCGCGGCCGCTTCGGGCAGGAACGGCTGGTAGGTCATGTGCGGCTGGGTGTCGATCACGGTCACCCTGGCCTCGCCCTCGCTCAGCTTCTTCTGCAGCCGCAGGGCCAGGGTGAGGCCGACGTGCCCGCCTCCGATGATCATCACCCGCGGCTCAGGCATGCTGCGGCTCCCCTCGCGAGCCGGAGCGGGTGCGTCGCGGGTCGACGTCCCGCTCCGGGTGCCTGCGCAGGTACTCCTGCTCCAGCTCGAAGGTGCGCGCGGTGTGCTCGCGCAGCGCGTCGGGAGAGCCGTGCAGGAACGTCTCGTGCCGGGTGTTGTGCAGGTGCCGCAACTCGCGCAGCAGGAGCTCCTCGGTGAGCTCGTGTCCGGGGATACCGGTGGTGTGCATGGCCGTTCCTCCCGCGGGCAGGCGAAACCTCAAACGCCGCCGGTCGCGGCGTTTGGCCCCGGTTACCCGTTTCGCGGGCGATCAACACCTACCGGTTCGACTTGGGGCGGGTCTCCGGGGCTCCCAGCCACGCCAGCAGGCCGAGCAGCATCGCCGAGCCGGTCACCGCGAACGCCGCCTGGAACGACGCGGCGTCGGCCAGCGCGCCCGCCGCGAGCGGCCCGACGATCTGGCCGAAGTCGGCGGCCTGCTGGAAGGTGGCCAGCACGGGCCCGCCGCGGCGCTTCGAGCCGATGACGTCGGCGACCGCCGCGTTCTGCGCGGGGTTGAGCACGCCCGCACCCATCCCGGCGATCGCGGAGAGCACCAGGAAGGCCAGGACCGAGGTGGTCATGCCCATCGCGGCGGTCGCCAGCCCGGCGACCAGCAGGCCGCTGAGCACCATCGGCTTGCGGCCCACCTTGTCGGCGACCCGGCCGGACAGCAGCAGCACGCCGGCGTTGCCCGCGGCGAACACCGACAGCGCGACGCCGGACATCGACTCCGGGGCGTCGAGCGCTTCGACCACGAACAGCGGCACCAGCGCCAGCCGCACGCCCAGCACGGCCCAGCCGTTCCCGAAGTTGGACAGCAGGGACGCGATGTAGGCGCGGTCGCGCAGGGCTTCGCCGAGGCGCATGTTCGGCGTCTCGTCGTCCCGGACCGGAGCGGCGAGGGTGGACTTGCGCAGCAGGAACCAGCCGAGGAACGCGGCGATGAACAGCGCGACGCCGTAGGTGATGAACGGCAGCCGCAGCGAGTAGGCCACGACCAGGCCGCCGACGATGGGTCCGGAGATGTTGCCCAGCAGGAAGCTGGTGGCCCACAGCCCGGACGCGCGCCCGCGCAGGTGCGGCGGGGCGAGCCGGATGAGCAGGCCGACGCCGGAGACGGTGAACATCGTCGAGCCGATGCCGCCGAGCGCGCGGAAGACCAGCAGCTGCCAGTAGGAGTCCGCGAAGGCGCAGGCGGTGCTGGAGATGCCGACGATGGTGATGCCCAGCGAGTAGATCCGCCGTTCCCCCAGCGCGGTCACCAGTCGCCCGCTGACCGGGGCGAACAGCAGCCGCATCAGGGCGAAGGCGCTGATGATGAAGCTCGCCGCGGTGACGCCGACGTCGAAGCTGGTGGCGAAGGCGGGCAGCGCGGGCGAGACGATGCCCATGCCGACCGCGACGATGAAGCCGCCCGCCACCAGCACCCAGGTCTCGCGGGGTAGGTCCCGAAGCCCCGGTTCTCGGTTGGTGCTCTCCTCCGGCACCGAGGTCGTCGACACCCGTCCCCTCCCAGCTGGTTAGACGTTCTGAGCAGACCTCACCAACGCCGCCGGGGCTCCGCGCATTCCGCCGAGGCCGTGCCCTGGAACTTCTCCGCCGGGACGAGACCGGTCGTCACAGCAGCTCGTCGATCCGGCGGGCGTAGGCGGTCACGCCGTAGGCGATCTCGAACCCCGCGGCTTCGAAGAAGCGCTCGGTGGTCCCGCCCTCCTCGGCGTGCGCGGCGACGAGAAGCGCGCCGCGCCTGCGGAGCTCCTCGACCGCGGCGGCGACCAGCTGGCGCCCGATGCCCCGCCTGCGCCGGCCGGGGCGCACCACGACCTGCTCGATCAGCCCGACGCCCTTCTCCGCGAAGGCCTGCACGAACCCGGCGATGCGGTCCGCCCCGGGGTCGTCGACGGCCAGCAGCACCGACCGCGCCTCGTCGATGCGGTGGCCGAGGTTGCGGGTGAGCAGCCGCTCGCCCTCCTCGGCCAGCCCGGTCTCGTCGCCGTAGAGCTCGACCACCCCGGGCAGGTCGGCGTCCTCCACCGGGCGCGTCTCGTCGGCGACGTCGTCGCGGACCCGGTGCAGCATGACCACCTGCTCCTCGACGGCGCGCCACAGCGTGTCGTCGGCGATGCCCTCGATGTCGCCGACGGTGGTCGGCGAGGCGTAGACGATCGCCTCCGAGCGCCCGGCCTCGGCGAAGACCTCTTCGAGCCGCATCATCGTGCTGGCCACCTGCGCCCCGGTTCCCCACAGCGCGCACGCGTGGTTGGCCGTCGGCAGCGGGTTGTCCTGGTTGAGCACGACGGTCGCCACCCCGACCTGGGTGCGCAGCCCGTACCGCACGGCGGCCGAGGCCAGCCGCGCGGTCTCGACCAGCCCGGCGAGATCGCGCGCCTGCCGGGGGTCGAGCAGCGCTTCGTCATCGGGGTCGTGCAGCGGATCCACGCCGGACATTCTCCCCCGGCGGCGGCGCGAGCCCGAACCGGCGCCGCGCGGTTCGGATCAGCGGTTCTCCAACCAGCTCGTGTGCACCTCGCCCGCCACGAACTCGGCGTCGTCGAGCAGCTCGGCGTGCAGCGACGTGGTGCTGGGCACGCCGTCCACCCGCAGCTCGGTCAGGGCCTGCCGCGCGCGGGCGATCGCCTCGGAACGCGTCGGGGCCCAGCAGATCAGCTTGGCGATCATCGAGTCGTAGAACGGGCTGATCCGGTCGCCGGCCGCGAACCCGGTCTCCACCCGCACCCCGGGCCCGCCCGGCGGATCGAAGGCGACGAGATCGCCCGGGGAGGGCCGGAAGTCCTGCTCGGGGTCCTCGGCGTTGATGCGCAGCTCGATCGCCGCGCCGCGCAGCTCGATCTCCTCCTGCCTCGCGCTCAGCGGCTCGCCCGCCGCGACCCGCAGCTGCTCGGTCACCAGGTCGACCCCGGTGACGCACTCGGTGATCGGGTGCTCGACCTGGATGCGGGTGTTCATCTCGATGAAGAAGAACTCGCCGTCCGGCCCGAGCAGGAACTCGACGGTCCCGGCGCCCAGGTACCCGACGTGCTCGGCCAGCCGCGCGGCCGCCTCGGTCATCGCCCTTCGCGTCTCCGGCGCCAGGCCGGGAGCCGGGGCCTCCTCGATGAGCTTCTGCCGCCGCCGCTGCACCGAGCAGTCCCGCTCGAAGGCGTGCACCACGTTGCCCTGCTGGTCGGCGAGGACCTGCACCTCGACGTGCCGGGCGCGGGGCACCAGCCGCTCCAGGTAGACCGTGCCGTCCCCGAAGGCGGCGCCGGCCTCGGCCTGCGCGGTGGACAGCACCCCGGCGAGCTCGGCGGCGTCCGAGACCGGCCGGATGCCCCGGCCTCCGCCGCCCGCGGCGGCCTTGACCAGCAGCGGGAACCCGACCTCGGCCGCCGCGTCGGCGGCCTGGGACGGGTCGGTGAGCGCCGCGCTTCCCGGTACCACCGGGACCCCGGCCTCCTGGGCCGTGCGACGGGCCGCGGCCTTGTCGCCCATCCGCTCGATCACCTCCGGGCTCGGCCCGATGAACACCAGGCCGGCCTCTCTCACGCGCCGCGCGAAGTCGGCGTTCTCGGCGAGGAACCCGTAACCCGGGTGCACCGCGTCGGCGCCGGATTCGTCGGCCGCCCGGAGCACCGCGTCGACGTCCAAGTAGGACTTCGCCGCGGGCGAACCGCCCAGGCGGACCGCGTCGTCGGCCAGCTCGACCCACCGCGCCGACGCATCGGCGTCCGAGTGCGCCGCCACCGCCTCCAATCCCAGGTGGTGGCAGGCCCGGACGATGCGCAGCGCGATCTCGCCGCGGTTGGCGATCAGGACCCTGCGCGAGCTCACCCGTCCACCTCCGCGACGTCCTGGCCCATCTCGACCTCGTCGCCGTCGGCGATCAGGAACCGGGTGACCGTGCCGCCGACTTCGGCCTTCAGCTCGTTGAAGGTCTTCATCACCTCGATCACCGCGACGGTCTGCCCCGGGCTGACGCTGCTGCCCTCGGGCACGAAGGGGTCGTCCTCGGGCGACGGGCGGCGGTAGAACACACCGGGCATCGTGGCCTTGATCGTCTCCATCGTTCCTCCTGGTGACGCGGGTTCTCAGGACTGCACGAGCGAGCGCACCGAGGCGAGCCGCTCCCCGCGGTCGCGCCTGGCGGCCAGGGCTTGCTCCAGATCGACGGGCTCGAAGCGCACCCGATCGCCGGTCTTGGTCTGCGCGACTCGATCGCGGTCGGTGGAGATCACCGTGCCGATCGTGGCGTACCCGCCGCCGGTGACGGCGTCGTTGAGCAGCACGATCGGTTCGTCCCCGCCGGGCACCTGGATGGAGCCCACCGGGTAGCCGAGGTCCACCACGTTCGCCGGGTCGCTGCCCGCGCCGAAGGGCTGCTCGCGCTCGACGAAGTCCAGTTCGCCGCCGCGCAACCGGTAGCCCACCCGGTCGGCGTCCTTGGTGACCTTCCACTCGGTGCCGAGGAAGGAATCCATGCCCGCCTCGGTCAGCCGGTAGGAGCACAGCCCGACCACAGTCCGGACCGAGGTGAACGCGCCGAACTCCGGGCGCAGGTGCTCCGGGACCGCGGCCCCCGCGCGCCCGTTCGCGGACGGCCCGAGCGGCAACCGGTCGTCCTCGGCGAGCTTGCGCCCTTCGAAACCGCCGAGCCCGGTCAGCGTGTAGGTGGACCGCGACCCCAGGTACTCGGGCACGTCGACGCCGCCGCTGACGGCGACGTAGAGCCGGCAGCCGGCGCTGATCATCGCGAAGGACAGCACGTCACCGGCGCGCACCGGGAACGCCTCCCAGCCCGGGACCGGCTCGTCGTTCAGGCTGAGCGGGGCCTGCGCCCCGGTCACCGCGACCACCCGGTCGTCGGTGAACTCCAGCTTCGGGCCGATGTAGGTGGCCTCCAGCGCCGCCGCGCCCTCGGGGTTGCCCACCAGCAAGTTCGCCGAGCGGTAGGAGAACTGGTCCATCGCGCCGGAGGGCGGCATGCCGATCTCGTAGTGGCCGTCCCGGCCGGAGTCCTGCACCGTGGTGTAGAGGCCGGGGGAACGCACGATCACTTCGCTCACCGGTACAGCACCTCCAGCAGCTCGTTGTTCACCGCGTCCGGATCGGCCAGGAACTCGGCGGGTTTGAAGTCGAACTCGCGGATCCGGTAGCGGAAGGTGCCCGCCTCCACCTCGGCGCGGATCCGGTCGAACTCGGGCACGTCGATGGACCGGTAGCGGATGATGTCGCCCGATCGCGGGAACACCTCGCGCTCGGTGAAGTCGGGCAGGCTCATCGAGGCGTCGAGCACCGGCGCCGGGGCCATCCCGAACAGCTGGTACCCGCCCGCGCCGCGCACCGGGTAGACCACCGCGAAGGCACCGCCGTAGCCGAAGGCCCGCTCGGGCGTGTCGGTCCGCGGCCGCACGTACTTGGGGACTTCGATCTGCCGGTCGCGGGGAACCATCTGGTAGCAGAACGGCAGTCCCGGGACGAAGCCGAGCATCGTGACGATGTACGGGGCGCCGGACAGCGCGTCGACGAGCTGCGGCACGCCGGAGAAGCCGTTGATGCGCGCCGCGTACTCCAGATCGGTGACCTCGGGGTCCTGGTGGTTGTCCCGGAACCGCATCAGGGTCTCCCGGGTCCACGGGTCGTCGTAGAGCACCGGGACGTCGATCAACCGGGTGGGCATCACCAGGTCGGCGGGCAGCCGCTGCGCGTCGCGCTCCAGCGAGCGCAGCAGTTCCACCAGCTCGCCGGGGTGCAGCACGTCCGGGTCGACCCGGACCATGTACGAGGCGTTGGACGGGCAGATGTCCACCACGCCTTCGAGCTGCCGCTCGCGCAGGGCACCGGTGATCGTCATGGCCTTCATGTTCGCCTCCAGGCTCATGGCCTGGTCGATCTCGACGAAGACGAACTCGTCGCCGCCGAACTCGTAGCGCGCGGGTGGTAGCACCAGGTCGGTCGAAGTCACCAAGCCTCCAGTGGTCGCGCCGTGGCTTCCGATGCCGCCCACCTTCACCCCTGAGCGCCCGCACCGCTATTGGACGAACGGGCCACCCTCCGGTGGGGCCGTTGGCCAACCGGGCGAATTGCAGCTGCGCGCGGCCGGATCGAAGGTGGGTGCGGAGGTGCCCGATGAAGAAGCTGATCGACCTGAACGCCGACGCCGGGGAGAGCTTCGGCCGGTGGCGGCTGGGTGCCGACGAGCAACTGCTGCCGCTGGTCAGCTCGGTGAACGTGGCGTGCGGCTGGCACGCCGGCGATCCAGGCACGATGCGCCGATCCGTGGAGCTGGCCCTGCGGAGCTCGACGGCGCTCGGCGCGCACCCCGGACTTCCGGACCTGGCCGGTTTCGGCCGGCGGTCCATGGCGCTGTCCCCCGCAGAGGCCGCCGACGCGTGCCTGTACCAGTTCGGGGCGCTGCGGGCCTTCGCCGATGCCACCGGGGTACCGGTCGCGCACGTCAAGCCGCACGGCGCCTTCTACGGGCTGACCATGAAGCAACCCGAGCTCGCCGACGCGCTGGCCGAGGCTGTTCGCTCGATCGACCCTCAGCTGATCGTGGTGCTGCTGGCCGGTCCGACGGCCGAGCGCGCCATCGAACGCGGGTTCCGCGTGGCCCGCGAGGCGTTCGCCGACCTGGACTACGACGACGAGGGGCGCATCATCATCGAACCGGATCCGCAGCCGAAGGACCCGGTCGCCTGCGCGGACCGGGTGCTGGAGATCCTCGACGGCGGGGTGACCGCGGTCAGCGGCAAGCGCATCGCGGTGGAGGCGGACACCATCTGCCTGCACGGCGACCGGCCCAACGCGGTCGAGATCGCCGAGGAGGTCCGCTCGCGCCTCGGCACCGCGGGAGTCCGCCTCGCACCGATGGCCGAGGTCCTGGCAGCCCGCTGACCGGGCTCACGGCAGCACCTCGAGGTGGTCCAGGGCGAAGCCGGTGTGCTGCGCCAGCGCATCGGCCTCGGCGAGCCCGACCTCGCGGAAGCGGACGGTGTCCTCGCCCGGGCGCAGCTGACCGATCTTCCAGAGCGCGGCGCGAGCGACGGTGGCGATGACCGTGAAGCCCCCCGACGTCGTGCCGTCCGGACCGAGAACGGTGGGCACGTCGCCGTTGACGATGATCCCGCCCGGCGGGTAGCTGGCGTCGAGCACGTTCGACGGGTGGTCGCCGGCGAACCCGCCACCGCTGCGCGCCCACCGGAAGTCGTGCGGGTTCAGCGGAACGCCGAGGCGGCCGGAGTTGAGGCTGACCCGCCAGCGCACCGAGGTGAACTCCCGCCAGTCCGCCGCGGTGAGGAATTCCGGATCGGCCTGGGGACCGCGGACGACCTCGACCTCCCAGTCCCGGTGGTAGCCCGGCCGCAGCGACTGCGGAACCCGGCGGCGGCGGTGCTCGGCGGGCTGCGGTCCGACGGGCACGAGGTCGCCGCGCAGCGCCGACCTGCCGTGCCACCCGCCGATCCCGGCCAGCGTGTGCAGGGCCCGCGAGCCCAGCACCACCGGCACGTCCAAGCCGCCGGAAACCGCCAGGTACAAGCGGAATCCCGGGCCGCGCGCGGCGCCGCAGGACAGCACGTCGCCCTCGCGCACGACCACCGACTCCCACATCGGCACCGCCGCGCCGTTGAGCGTCGGTTCGGCGCCGTCGGCGCCGCACAGCGCGACCAGCCCGGAGAAGTGCAGCCGAACGGCGAACCTCCCGATCGGCGCTTCCAGCGCCGCCGCACCGGGCTCGTTGCCCACCAGCGCGTTGGCCAACCGGAAGGCGAGGTGGTCCATCGGCCCCGCGGGGAACATGCCCTGCGCCTGCAGCCCGACGCGCCCGGGGAAGTCCTGCACGCCGATCTGCGTGTCCACCTGGACGAACTCAACCGCCATCGCCGGCTCCGAGGTAGTCGGCCACCGCGAACGGCGCGTCCTCGACGAGGTACTCGTAGCGGTCCTCGAGCACGCGGCGGCGGATGTCGGCCAGCTCCGGCTCCGCCACGCGCTCGAACCGCAGCCGGTCACCGGCCCGGCACAGGAACGGGCCGTCCCGGAAGGCGCGGTTGCGCGCGAGCATGTCGAAGATCGGCACGGTCCGGCCGATCAGCTGGTAGCTGCCCGGCGATTCCACCGGGAACACCGCCAGGCACGGCCCGCCCATGCCCACCGCGCCCTCCGGCGTCCAGGCCCTGGTCGGGTTGTACTTCGGCACGGACAGCCCGGTCGGCGCGCGGAGCGAGAAGGTGAACGGCAGGCCCGGCGCGAAACCGGTGAAGGCCGTCCACCACTCGGTGCCCAGCACGCGCTCGAACAGCTCCTCGGGTCCGGCCAGCCCGTTCTGCTCGGCGATGTGGCCGATGTTGCCGCCCTCGCCGAGGTAGGGCGCGTCGGAGCGGATCGATCGCGCGTAGAGCTCGACGGCGCGCCCGGTCTCGGAGTCGTCGAAGGCGATCGGCAGCGAGATCACCCGGCTCGGCACCACCAGCGAGGAAACGTCCGGCTGGTGCTCGTGCAGCTCCGAGAGGTGGTCCAGCAGCCGCTGCCGCGAGCACCGCTCGGGGTCGAACCGCACCAGGATCGAGCGGAACCCCGGTGCGGCGTCGACGAATCCCGGTGGCGGGTGCTGGTGGAGGCCGGCCAGCGCGCGCACCGCGAAGAAGTTCAGCGCCAGCTCCGGCTCGGCCTCGCCGTACTCCACCAGCACGCAGCGGTCCCCCGCCGGGCGGTAGGTCACCAGCGGGCCGTGCCGCGGGGTGAACGTGCCGAACACCGCTACTCCTCGCGCAACCGCAGCGCGAGCCAGAGCTCGGCGCGCGTCGTCGGGTCGTCGAGACCGGTGCCGAGCAGCTCGACGATGCGCCGCAACCGGTAGCGCAGGGTGTGCCGGTGGATGCCCAGCGCGGAGGCCGAGGCGTCGACGTGCCCGTTGTTGGCCAGGAACACCCGCAGGGTCGACACCAGGTCCAGCTTGGACCTGCTGGCGTGCCGGTCCAGCGGTTCCAGCAGCGCCTGCGCCCAGCCCCGCGCGCCGGGGGTGTCCAGCTGGGCCAGCAGCCCGGTGGTGGAGACGTCCTCGGCCGGCATCAGCCGATCCGCGGAGTTGGCGCTGCCGAAGAACACCGACCGGGCCAGCCGCAGCGCGTCCGGCAGCTCCGGGTAGGGCACGCCGTCGGTGATCGCCCCGCGGGCCTCCCCGACCTGGTGCAGCACTTCCTCGAGGACCTGGTGGTCCCCCTCGGCCGCGGGCAGCACGACGACCACCGTGCGCTGGTCGTGCGCGGCGACGAGAGCGCTGGCCTGGTTGAGCGCGGGGTGGTTCTCGGCCGCGCGGAGCAGCACGAGCGGGTCGTGCCGGTCGGTGCCGAGCACCGCGACGCGCACCGGTGCGGCGGGCAGCGCGACCCCGAGCGTGCCCGCCACCGAACCGGCCAGCTCGGCGTGCTCGCCGGTGGCCAGCCGCAGCACCGCTCCGCGCGCGCTGCGCCGCGCCTCGGCGATCGCGTCCTCGTGCGCCAGGTCGAGCGAGAGCAGCCCGGCGGCACCGGCCAGCACCGCGTGCTCGGCGTTGCCGAGCGGCAGCTCGCGGCCGACCGCCAAGTAGCCGTCGACGCGGTCACCGGATCCGATGGGCAGCAGCGCGACCTGCTCGCCTCCCACGTCCAGCGATGCGGCGTGCCGGCGCGACTCCAGCTCCAGGCGTTCCAGGTCCATGCGCAACCGCTCGGCGTGCCCGCGCGCCTCCGGTGGCGAGGCGTGCCGGGCGGCGCCGCGCTCGTCGAGCAGCAAGCTCCAGCAGGCCAGGGCTCCCGCCAGCGAGTCGAGCACGGCTCGAGAACCTCCGCAGCCCGCGGCGACGATCAGCGACCGCTGCGCCTCCAGCGCGGAGGCGATCTCCCGCACCCCCGGGCCGGTCTCGGTCGGTGTCGAGCGCACGCCACCTCCCGCCTGGGTCGAACGCCGCAACGCTACTACGGCGAACGGCACGTCCGGAACGACCCGGGCGCGGCCGCCTGGGCGCGGCCCGGGGCCGCTCCTCCGGCGGCCAGAACGAGCCTCGGCCTGTCGGGCGGGGCGGTTCGGGGCACGATTGTGGGCGTGACCACTCCGGACCAGCTCGCCCAGGAATTGCTCGACCTGCAGCTGGACGCCGACCCGGTCGGTGCCACGCTGCTGGGCGTGGACGGCCGCGACCACCTGCTGCCGGAGATCTCGGCGGCCGCCGAGTACCACCGGCGCGGGGTCGCCGAGAAGATCCGGGTGCGGGCGATGGCGGTGGACA
The DNA here is from genome assembly GCF_042665275.1 of Saccharopolyspora griseoalba. NCBI lineage: Bacteria > Bacillati > Actinomycetota > Actinomycetes > Pseudonocardiales > Pseudonocardiaceae > Saccharopolyspora > Saccharopolyspora griseoalba. The sequence goes on from NZ_JBHTCJ010000008.1 coordinate 131,784, forward strand.
CCAACCACGCCGAGCTGGAGCAGCGGCTGACCATCGCGGTCGTGGTCCAGCAGGCGCAGGCGATGGTCGACGAGATCGACTCGGCCGCACCGGAGTACACCGCGACGGGCAACCTGTTCGCGCCGGTCGCCGGCCTGCTGTTCCGGCTGGGTCAGATCCCGGTGGACGGCCAGGAGCAGGCCGAGGCGTTCCTCCGGCGGCTGAACGCGATCCCGGAGTTCACCGCGGCCGCCGCCGAGCGGCACCGGCAGGGAGTGCGCGCCGGTCGGGTCCCGGTCCACCCGCTGGTCGACGGCGCGATCGCCCACCTGGACGAGCTGCTCGCCGACCCGGAGGGGGACCCGCTGCGCACCCCGGAGCTGCCGGACCCGCTGCTGGTGCACCGGGACCGGCTGCTGGAGCAGGTCGTGCGGCCGGCGCTGGTGCGCTACCGCGAGGTGCTGGCCGAGGAGATCGCCCCGCACGCGCGCGACGAGCAGCGGCCCGGCCTGTGCTGGCTGCCGGGCGGCGCGGAGATCTACCACGCCCTGGTGCACGCGCACACCACCACCGACCGCACCCCGCGCGAGCTGCACGAGCTCGGCCTCGCCCGGATCGAGGAGCTGCGCGCGCGGGTCGGCGAACTGGGCGAGGCGCTGTGGGGCGAGCGGGACCCCGACCGGGCGCTGCAGCGGTTGCGGACCGATCCCGAGCTGTTCTTCGACGACGGCGAGGAGATGCTGACCTCGGCGCGCGAGGCGATCGCCCGGGCGGACGCCGAGGCCCCGAGGTGGTTCGGCGACCTCGCGGCGCAGCCCTGCGAGGTGCGGGCCGTGCCGAACGCCTCGGAGAGCACGCCGATCGGCTTCTACCTGCCGCCCGCCCTGGACCGCTCGCGGCCCGGGGTGTACTTCGCGAACACCACCAGCCCGCGCCAGCGGCCGAGGTACGCCTCCGAGGTGATCGCCTTCCACGAGGTGACGCCCGGCCACCACCTGCAGCTCGGCGTCGCGCAGCAGCTCGACGACCTGCCGCTGCTGCGCAGGTTGGGCATGATCACCGCCTACGCCGAGGGCTGGGGCCTCTACACCGAGGAGCTCGCCGACGAGATGGGGCTGTACTCCGGCGACCTCGCCCGGATGGGGGCGCTGGTGCAGGACCTGCTGCGCGCCACCCGGCTGGTCGTGGACACCGGGCTGCACGAGTTCGGCTGGAGCAGGCGGCGGGCGCTGGAGCAGATGCGCGCCAGCACGGTGCTCGGCGACCTGGAGGCCGCCTCGGAGGTGGACCGCTACATCGCCATCCCGGGGCAGGCGCTGTCCTACCTCGTGGGCCGGCTGGAGATCGAGCGGATCCGGGCCGACGCGCAGCGGCGGCTCGGCGCGGACTTCGACATCCGGCGGTTCCACGACGTGGTCCTCGGCCACGGCGCCCTCCCGCTGTCCACTTTGGATTTCCTGGTTCGCGACCAGCTGCCTGCTACATCCAGGTGACGCGTCCCGATCACGCTCGAAATCGACACAGAACGGATTAATGTCGATACCGAGCGTGTTCGAATCAGCTTCCGACTGGAGGAACCGTGCCCGGGACCTTCCACCACCGACAGGAACAACTCAGGCGCGCGGCCGAGCAGCAGCTCAAGGACCGCCTGCTGCCGCCGTGGCAGAAGCGCGTGCTGCAGCGATTATCGGTGGAGGCGGCGAACGGCTGGTACCCGCTGCTCAACCAGTTCGCCCCGCGCACCCCGGCGCAGCGGCCGGACGCGGTGCTGGTCGGGCCGCAGGGCGTGCTGGTGGTCCTGCTGCGCGAGACCGAGCCGGACTGGACCGATTCCCGCGCGGCCTTCGTGTGGGTCTCGGAACTGCTCGCGGGCGCGACCATCGGTCCGGCGATGCTCAGCGAGGCCGTCGTCCGCGCGGTGGTCGTCCACCCGATGGGCCACACCGGCCACCTGGGCGAGGACGAGGAGCACACCGCGATCACCGAGGACCAGCTGGACCCGGTGCTGCGCAACGGCGAGCGGCTGCTGTCCGCCGATGAGGCGCGCTCGGTCGCCGAGCACCTGGACAGCCGCACCTTCGACCTCGCGCCGATGATGTGGAGCGCGCGGCGCATCCCGCTGCCGCGCGGCCAGGACGCCGAGACCGCGGAGCTCTTCGACCCGCACGAGCAGCGGCTGCGGAGCGCGCTGCAGCGCCCGTTCCGGGACTGGCGGATCTTCCTGGACGGCACGCAGCTCGGCGCGGTGCGGCGCAGCTACTCCGGCCCGGCGCGCATCACCGGTCCCGCGGGAACCGGGAAGTCGGTGATCGCGCTGCACCGCCTCGCCTACCTCGCCAGGCGCACCACCGGGAAGCTGCTGTTCACCTCGCACCAGTCCACGGTCCCGTCGGTGGCCGCCCAGCAGTTCCGGCAGCTCGCCCCGCACCTGGGCAACCGGGTCGAGTTCGTCCACCTGCACGCGTGGGCGCGGGACTTCCTGGCCGGGCGCGGGCGGCTGGCCGAGGTCGACGACCGGGAGGTCGAGGCGGCGTTCGAATCGGTGTGGCAGCGCGCGGAGCTCTCCGCGCCGCTGCGGGGTTTCCGCAACTCGCGGGGCTACTGGAAGGACGAGGTCGACCGGGTGATCAAGGGCCGGGCGATCCGCTCCTTCGAGGCCTACCGCTCGGTCCCGCGCAAGGGGCGCGGCAGGCCGCTGCCGCCGGACTTCCGCTCGCACGTCTGGCAGTTCTACTGCGAGTACGAGCGCGAGCTCTCCGAGCGCGGGGTCTTCGACCACAACGACGTGCTGATGCGCGCGCTGGCCGAGCTCGAGCGCAGGCCGCTGCCCCGGCAGTACGCCGCGGTGGTCGTCGACGAGGTGCAGGACCTCACGCTCGCCGGGCTGCGGCTGGCGCACGAGATCAGCGGCGACGCGCCGGACCAGCTCCTGCTCGTCGGCGACGGGCAGCAGCAGGTCTACGCGGGCGGCTGGCGGCTGTCCGAGGCCGGCATCGAGCTGGCCGGGCGGGGCGAGATCCTGCGGTGCAACTACCGCAACCGCACCGCCGTGCTGGACCGCGCCGGGCAGGTGGAGGCGATCAACCGCTTCGACGACCTCGACGGCGGTCCCTCGGTGCCGCTGGACGCCGCGCTGCCGCAGCTGCCGGGCGGGCGGGTCGTGGAGTGGCACGGCACCGACCAGGAGAGCGCGCTGCTCGAAGCGCTGCGCGGGCTCGACGACGACTCGGCCACAGCTGTGCTGACCAGCACCAACGCCTCCGCCGAGCACTGGGAGAACGTGCTGCGCTCCGCCGGCGTGCCCGCGCGCCCGCTGGACCGCTGGGACGGCCGCACGACCGGCCCGGTCCTGGTGGGCACGCTGTTCCGGGCCAAGGGCACCGAGTTCCGCAACGTCTTCCTGCCCGGCGAACCGGACACCGCCTCCGCGTTCCGCGAGGATCGCGAGGCCCAGCTGCGCCGCCGCCTCGTCGCCATGACCCGAGCCCGCGACTACCTCTGGATCGGCGCCCCGCACGGCTGATCCGGGTCGCGGGCCGCCTCAGGGCGCCGGTTCGGGCCGGCAGGTGACCGGGTTGCGCAGGTCCTGGCACGGGGTGTTGCCGTGGGAGCGGATGATGTCCGCACCCCGCTGGTTGGTGAGGAACCGCAGGAAGCTCATCGGCAGCGAATCCGCAGCGGGAACTCCTCGCGTGTAGGCGTACTCGGTCTGCCAGAACGGGTAGGCGCCCGCCTCGGCGGCCTTCGCGGACGCCGCCTGCCCGTCGACGCGCACCAGCTGTACCTCGCCGCGGCCCTGCGCGGCCTTCAGCTCGGCGTACCCGATCGCGCCCGGGGTCTGCGCGACGGCGCCCAGCAGCTCGTCGGTGCCGTCCCGGCGGCAGCGCGCGACCTCGCCGCGCGGCGCCGAGACGCAGTCCTCGGTGTTCTCGCCGGGTTCCTTCACCCCGCCCAGGACCCGCTCCTCGAAGGTCGCGCGGGTGCCCGAGGCCGCTTCCCGATCGACGATGCGCACCGGCAGGTCGTTGCCGCCGAGCTCCCGCCAGTTCGAGATCTCGCCGGCGAAGACCTCGCGCAGCTCCGCCGAGGTCAGGTCGTGCACCCCGGTGTCCGGGTGGATCACGACGGTGAACAGCAGCAGCGCCACCGGGCGCGGCACCAGCGCGGGCATCCGGTCGCCCTTCGGGCCGTCGGAGAACGCCAGCACCCCGCGCTCCCCCGACTCGTCCAGCGCGCGCAGTCCCTGGTGGCTGTTGTCCAGCCGCAGCTCGATCTCGGCCTCCGGGCACGAGTCCCGGTAGGACTCGCCGGCTTCCCGCAGCACCGACCGGAACGCCGTCGAGCCGACCACGGTGAGCTCGCCGGACGCGCAGTCCAGCGGGGCCGGGTCGTCCCCGGTGACCTCGAACAGGAACGGCTCGGCGAGGCCGATCATGAGCAGGAAGCACACCAGGGCGACCACCCAGCGCGGGGTGCCGGTCTGGCCCTTGGTCTTGAGGATCTTGCCGTCCCCGCCCCCGCTGACCGTGCCGACGACTTCGGGCTCGGGGAACTGCAGGTCGTTGTCCCCGGCGCGCTCCAGCACCACCAGCACCTTGTAGTGCGCGCCCGGGTTGAGCTTGACCTTGGGCAGCTCGACGATCCCGACGGTGACCGCGCCCTCCTGGGTGTCCCGCATCCCGAGCCCGGGAGCGTCGTCGGCGAAGTACCGCCCCAGCGCGGGGTCGCTGAGCTCGGTGACCACCACCCCGGTCACCCGCCGCCCCGGGAACCGCGCCCACAGCCCGACCTCGGTGTTGGCCGGTGCGGAGTAGTCGGATTCGGTGATCGGCGCGCTGGCCACGTTCTCGATGCGCAGCAGCGCGAACGACGGGTCGACCAGCCGCTCGCCGCTCTCCCGCTCCAACCGGCGCCACGCGCCCGCGTGCGCGGGGCTGACGTCGGTGGGGGTGGTGTCCATCTGCACCCGGTAGCCAAGACGCTTGCGGCCGACGACCGCGAACTCCCACAGGAACGCGGCGATGGGCACCAGGACACCGATGATGGCGAGGACGAGTTCCCAGGGAATGCCGGACACGGACGCCTCCGCGATGACGGGAATGTCCGGCCAACCTAGGCCGCCGCGAACACCGCCCGGCACCGGATCGTCCTGCTGTTCCCCGGCAATTCACCACCTGTTCGGCAAAACCGCGCTCGTGCGGGGACTTCGCCGCCACGACCTACGGAGCTGCCGGCGATTCCCGGGAGTTCCGGGCCCGCGGGACCCGGTCGGAGACGTCGGCTCCGGCGCGCGAGGCCAGCTCGCGGAGCCGGTCGGCGTCGTCGTAGCAGCGCCCCCGCCCGGCCAGGTGATCGTGGTAGAGGCCGAAGAGCGTGGTGAGCACGTCGTGCAAGCCGGCGCGCGCGGCGCTCTCCGCGACGCACATCAGGTTCGGGCGCTCGGTTTCCAGCCAGTTGAGCGCGGATTCGCGGTTCGACAGCGGCGGCATCACCGCGGGGGCGGGCACGTCGGGGCGCCAGGCGCGCCCCGGATCCACCTGCCCGATCGCCAGGCTCGCGGTGTGCAGGTAGAAGCCGAGCAGCCGTCCGATGATCGCGGCGTGGTCGGCCTCCTGGGCGGCGAGCTCGGTCGCGTAGTCGCCCAGCAGCGGGTGCATCTCGAAGCGGCCGGAGGAGACCTCGGTGATCAGGTGCGCCCGCACCAGCACGTCCAGCAGCCTGCGCGTGGTGCGCACGTCATCGGCCCCCAGCAGCGCCGTGAGCGCGAAGACGCCGACGCGGTGCCCGGCGTGCCTGCAGGTGAAGCCGTAGAGGCGGAACAGCCGCGCGGCGTCCGGCGGCAGGTTCCGGTACGACCAGGAGAACACCGCGCGCGGCGAGGTCCGCTCGTCGCCGGTGTCGAACGCGTCCAGGCCCCGCGACTGGGCGGTGAGCTCGTCGAGCAGCTCGGCCACGTCGGTGCTGCGGCCGCGCCGGACGCGCTCGGCGGCCACCCGCAGCGCCAGCGGTAGCCGCGCGCAGCGCTCGGCGAGCCGGTCGAGCAGCTCGACGTCGGAGACCGCGACCAGCCGTTCGCCGAGCAGCGCCCTGGCCTCGGCGGGCTGCATCCGGTCGAGGACCACGCGGTGCGCGCCGTCCCGGGCGCTCAGCCCGGCCAGCGCGTCGCGGCTGGTGACCACCGCGAAGCAGCTCGACGTCCCGGGCAGCAGCGGCCGGACCTGCTCGGGAGCGGCGGCGTTGTCCAGCACGATCAGCATCCGCCGCTGGTCGAGGAGGGTGCGCAGCCGCGCGGCGCGCTCGGCCTCCGCCGCCGGGACCGCCTCGGCGGGCACGCCCAGCGCGCGCAGGAAGCCGCCCAGCACCTCGCCGGTGGGCAGCGGGTGGTCGGGGCCGTAGCCGCGCAGGTCGGCGTGCAGCTGGCCGTCCGGGAAGCGCTCCCGCGCGCCGTGCGCCCAGTGCGTGACCAGCGCGGTCTTGCCGACGCCCGCGGTACCCGCGACCACCGCGACGGGCACCTCGGCCGACTCGCTGACGCGGTCGAGCTCGGCGAGCGCGGCCTCGCGCCCGACGAAGCCGGGCGGGTCGTGCGGCAGCTGCGCGGGGCGCGGGGTCCGCCGCGCGGCGGGCCGTTCGAAGTCGAACTGCTCGCCGGCCAGGATGCGCGCCTCGATCTCGCGCAGCGCCGGGCCCGGCTCCAGGCCGAGCTCCTCGACGAGGGCGCTTCGCGCCCGCTGGTAGGCGGCGAGCGCGTCGGCCTGCCTGCCCGCGCGGTAGAGCGCGGTCATCAGCAGCGCGTGGAAGCGCTCCCGCAACGGGTTCTCCCGCGCCAGCTCGGTCAGCTCGGCGACGACCGAGGCGTGCCTGCCGCGCTCCAGCTCGGCGGTGTGCAGCTGTTCGAGGGACTCCAACCGGAGCTCGGCCAGCCGCTGCGCCTCGCCGGCCAGCTCGCGCAGGTCCAGGTCCTGGTACGGCGCGCCGCGCCAGAGCCGGTTGGCCTGCCGCAGCAGGTCGACGCGGCGCTCGGCGTCGGGGGCGGAGCCCGCCAGGTCGAGCAGCGTCTCGAAGCGCTCCGCGTCCAGCTCGTCGGGTTCGACCTGGATCCAGTAGCCGCCGCCGTCGGAGACCAGCCTGCCGGGTTCCCCGAGGGTCTTCCGCAACCGGTGCACCAGCAGGTGCAGCCTGCTGCCGGCGCGGTCGTCGGCTCGCTCGCCCCACAGCGCGGTGGCGAGGCTCTCGGCCGGGACCGGGGCGTTGGCGCGCGCGAGCAGCAGGGCCAGCAGCCGCTGCCGCAGCAGGCCGGGAACCGGTACTTCCCGGTCGGCGGCACCTCGCACGCGCACCGCTCCCAGCACGTCGAAGCGCACCGGCTTCCACCCCTGCAATCATCCGTCGCGACCAGGTCTGAACGATCCGAGTTTCCTCGGGTTCCGCGGTCGGGCGCAACGAACTCCCCCGCATTTGCCGAAGATCCGGCGCGGGTCGATCGGACGGCGCCGGGCTCAGGCCGAACGGCTGGGCTCCCGGAGCCCGGTGAGGCGGCGGAGGGCGTCGAACCCGTCCTGGCTCCCCGGCCAGTGCCTGCGCACCGCGTCGTGCCCGGCGCGGTGCACCACCGCGCGCAGCACGGCGGCGACCACGATCGCGTCATCGGCGTAGCCGAGCACCGGCACGAAGTCCGGCACCAGGTCGAACGGCAGGGCGAGGTAGGCCAGCAGGGCTCCCACCAGCAGCCGGGCGCCGCGCGGCAGCGCCGGGTCGCCCGCGAGGCGCTTGAGCAGGCGCAGGGTGTCCGGCAGCAGGCGCAGGGCCTCGCGCAGCAGCCCGCCGCGCGGGCGCACCGCGAACAGCACCACGACCAGCGCGAGCCAGGCCAGCGCCGCCCCCGCGGCCACGCCCAGGACCAGCTGCGCCACCGGGGAGTCGAGCAGGGCCGTCACACCGCTCAATGTAGCGACGCGGTGCCGTCACCTGGGCCGGCCGTGTCCGAGCCCACTCGTCCGCGCTTCTCGGCCGCCCGTTGCGCAACACCCGTCACCGGTGCCCCAGGTGTTGCCCCGCGAGCTGCGGCCGCCTCATCGTGGCGGACAGAATTTCCCGCATCCGGTGAGTTCTGCCCACCCCAACGGATTTCGAGGCGCCATGGAAGCCATCTTCGTGTTCCTCGCCGGATCCGCGCTGCTGATCTACAGCGCGGAGAAGCTGGTCGGCTACCTGGTCGGCATCGCGAGCGGACTGCGGATCTCGGTGTTCCTGCTGGCGATCATCTTCACCGGCATCGAGTTCGACGACATCTTCCTCGGCGTCGCGCTCAACGTGGAGGACCTCGACGGGGTGGCGCTCGGCATCGTGTTCGGCACCGCGCTGTCGCTGCCCGGGGTGGTGCTGGCGCTGGCCGCGCTGCTCGTGCCGACCAGGGTGAACATCCCGCGCGACTACCTGCTGCTGTTCGCCGCCTCCCCGCTGGTGATGGTCGCCTTCGTCGCGCTGGTGCCGATGAACGCGGCCTCCGGCGTGCTGCTGCTGGCGCTGTTCGGCGGGTTCCTCGCCTACGTGGTGGTGCGCGAATCCCGCGGCGAACGGCCCGTTTTCCGCGACGCCGAGCTCTACGAGGCCTACGCGGCCGCGCGCGAGCGCGGTGGCGGCGGGACCACCGCGCTCGCTCCTCCGCCGCCGCGGGCCGAACCGGGGTTCGCCGACCGGATGCCCTTCGCCGAGGCCCGCAACCTCAACGGCTGGGCCGGGCTGGGGCTGGCGCTGCTGGCCCTGGCCGGGCTGATCGTGGGCGCCTCGGCCACCGGCGCGGGCACCGAGGGCATCCTCGACGACTACGGGCTGGAGGGCACCCTGTTCGGCGCCACGATCGCCACCCTGGTGCTGACCATCGAGGACGTCTTCCTCACCGTGGAGCCCACGCGGCGCGGAGCGCCGGAGATCGGCGTGGGCAACGTGATCGGCAGCGTGGTGTTCTCGGTGACCGCCAAGCTCGGCATCATCCTGCTGGCCGGGGGCCTGGTGGTGGACCCGAGCGTGTTCACCCTCCACCTACCCGCGCTGGTGGTGCTGACCGCGCTGGCCGCCTACTTCCTGTCCACCGGCCACCTGCGCCGCTGGCACGGAGCGGCCCTGCTCGTCCTCTACGCGCTGTACTGGGCGCTCAGCTACGGGCTGCTGGGCGTCGTCCCGGTCGAGGTGGACTGACCGGCGGCCCGGGTTCGGCCGCGGCACCAGCTCCTCCGGCGGATCCGCGTTGGCCGTCGCCACGGCTTCGGCGACCAGGTGGTGGTCCGGGGAGAGCACGCACACCGGGTCCGTGCGCGCCGGGTCGCCGGTGAGCTGGAAGGCCTGGCAGCGGCAGCCGCCGTGGTCGACCTCGCGGCGCGCGCAGGAGCGGCAGGGCTCGGGCATCCAGCCGGTTCCGCGGAACGCCCGGAACATCGCCGACTCCCACCAGATCCAGGACAGCGAGGCCTCCCGCACCCCGGTGCGCGGCAGCGGCAGCGTCTGGGCGGCCGGGCAGGGCAGCGCCTCCCCGTCGGGCGCCACGGTCAGCTGACGACTGGCCCAGCCGCCCATGCAGGGCTTCGGGTAGTTCTCGTAGTAGTCCGGCAGCACGTAGACGAGCTCGGCGCTCATCCGCCCGCGGGCCGCGCGCACGGTGTCCTCGGCCGCGCGCAGCTGCTCGCGGGCGGGCAGCAGCGCGGTGCGGTTGCGCCAGGCCCAGCCGTAGTACTGGGTGTTGGCCAGCTCGATCCGGTCGGCGCCGAGCCCTTCGGCCAGGCGCAGCATCCCGGTCAGCCGGTCGATGTTGTGCCGGTGCAGCACGAAGTTCAGCGTCAGCGTCGCCCCGAGCTCCTTGACCAGCGCGGCGGCCGCGAGCTTGCGCTCGAAGGAGCGGGTTCCGGCCAGCCGGTCGGAGGCCTCGGCGGTGTCCGACTGCACGCTGATCTGCACGTGCCCGAGCCCGGCGCCGATCAGCTCCTCGGCCCGCCGCCGGGAGAAGCCCAGGCCCGAGGTGATCAGGTTCCCGTAGAGCCCGAGCTCGGCGGCGCGCCGCACCAGCTCGGGCAGGTCGCGCCGCAGCAGCGGTTCACCGCCGGAGAAGTGCACCTGCAGCACCCCCAGCGCGCGGGCCTGCTCCAGCACGTCGAGCCACTCGGCGGTGCTCAGCTCGTCGCCGTGGGCGGCCAGGTCGAGCGGGTTGGAGCAGTACGCGCAGTGCAGCGGGCACGCGTAGGTGAGCTCGGCGAGCAGGCCGAAGGGGCTACTCATCGACGATCACCGCCCCGCGCCCGGCGAGGCGTTCCAGGAACGCGAGCACCTCGTCCTCGGGCACCGCGGCGTAGCGCTGCCGCAGCGCGTCGAGCACCTCGGTCGTCGTGCGGCCGTCGCAGAGCTGCGCGATCGCCGCACCGGTCGGGTTGAGCACGGTCACCGACTCCGGTCCGAGCAGCACGTGCCGCTGCCGCACCGGGTCGAAGCTCAGCCGCAGGTGCGGCGAGAGCCGCGCGCGGCTAGTCGGGGTGAGCGCGGTCGATGGCATCCAGAACGCTCCACAGCACATCGCACTTGAAGGACAGCGCCGCCAGGGCCCGGTCCTGCTGCTCGGCGGTCCGGCACCGGTCCACCACGAGCTCCAGGGCGTGCTCGGCGTCGCGCGGCGCCCGGTCCAGCCGCTCCCGGAAGTAGGCCAGCCCGGCCCCGTCGATCCACGGGTAGTGCCGCTCGAAGGCGGCCAGCCGCCGCGCCATCAGGTCCGGCGCGAACAGCTCGGTCAGCGAGGAGGCCACCGCCTCCACCCACGGCTTGCTGCGCGCGAACTCCACGTAGGCGTCGACCGCGAAGCGCACCGCGGGCAGCACCTGCCGCTCCTGCTCGACCTCCCGCCGGTCCAGCCCGACGGACTCGGCCAGCCGCAGCCAGGCCTCGATGCCGCCCTCGCCCGGGGCGGTGCCGTCGTGGTCGGTGATCCGCCGGATCCACCGCCGCCGCACCTCGCGGTCCGGGCAGTTGGACAGGATCGCGGCGTCCTTGCGCGGTATCGCCACCTGGTAGTAATAGCGGTTGATCACCCAGCCCCGGATCTGCCGGGCTCCCAGCTGCCCGGAGTTCATCCGCGCGTGGAACGGGTGCTGGTCGTGGTAGCGCCGCGAGTGCGCGCGCAGCTCGTCGACGAAGGCGTCGGTGCCCGCAACGGTCATGACCGCTCCCGATGGGAACGGGGCCGCGATCGCTCGCGGCCCCGGTGCGTCAGTCGTCCAGCTGCGCCACGTACATGGTCACCTCGGGCGCGACCGCGACCTCCTCGAATTCCGGAGCCTCCCAGGACTCCATATGCGTCACCTCCTCATTCCGGGAGCGCGAAGACGAACAGCGCGTCGCCGTGCGGGCCGCCCATCATGCCGGGCGCGAAGCCCTCCACCCAGGCGCCCCAGCCGACCGGGACCGCGATGCACTGGCGGCCGTCGACCATGAACGTCGTCGGGCTGGAGTGGTGGCCGCTGCCGGTCTGGAACGTCCACAGCAGCTCGCCGGTGCGCGCGTCCATCGCGTTGAACTCGCCGGTCGGCGTCCCGCAGAACACCAGACCGCCCGCGGTGGTCAGCACCGACGACGAGATCGGCACGTGGTGGCTCCAGCGCCAGACCTCCTCGCTGGTCGCCGCGTCGATCGCCTTGACCTGCCCGGCCATGTCCTGGGAATCCACGGTCACGCTCGCGCCCCAGTAGGGGATCGATTCCTTGAACTCCCGGCGCCTGCGGGTGACGGTCGAACCGACGTCCTGCACCGGGACGTAGAACATGTGGGTGTCCGGGTTGTAGGCGGCGTGGCACCACTCCTTGGCGCCGGCCGGACCGGGCCAGAAGTGCACCGGAACGCCTTCCTGGTCCGGGAAGATCTGCGGCTTGGCGTCCCCGTCCGGGGTGATCTCGCCCCAGGTGATCCGGTCCGAGAACGGCGTGACGCGCACCAGCGAGCCGTCGGTGCGGTCCAGGACGAAGAAGTAGCCGTTCTTGTCGAAGTGCGCCAGCAGCTTCCGGTCGTCCTGCTCGAACAGGATGCACTCCATGTTGGAGTCGTAGTCCCACAGGTCGTGCGGCGTGCACTGGTAGTGCCAGCGGATCTCGCCGGTGTCGGCGTCGACGGCGATGACGCTGTCGGTGTAGAGGTTGTCGCCCGGGCGCACCTCCCCGTCGAAGTCCGGCGCCGGGTTCCCGGTGCCCCAGTACAGCAGGTTGAGCTCCGGGTCGTAGGTGCCGGTGATCCAGGTGTTTCCGCCGCCGCGCGTCCACGCCGGGCTGTCGGCGGGCCAGGTCTCCGAACCGGGCTCGCCGGGCTTGGGGATGGTGTAGCAGCGCCACATCCGCTCCCCGGTCTCGACGTGGTAGGCGTCCAGGTGGCCGCGGACGCCGAACTCCCCTCCGGAGGAGCCCACGATCACCTTGTCCTTGACGACCAGCGGCGCGACCGTGGCGCTCTCGGCCGCCCGCACGTCGCCGTGCACGGTGTCCCACAGGCACTCGCCGGTGGTCGCGTCCAGCGCGAGCACGTGCGCGTTGAGCGTGGCCACGAAGACCTTGCCGTGCGCGACCGCGACACCCCGGTTGACGTTGCCGCAGCACAGCGATACGTCGAACGGGATCGCGTGCTTGTACTGCCACAGCTCCTGACCGGTCTTGGCGTCCAGCGCCCACACCCAGCCGTCCCAGCCGGACAGGAACATCACGCCGTCGACCACGATCGGCGCCGCTTCGAAGGCGTAGGTCGACGCTCCCGCGTGCATGCCGTAGGAGCCGAACTGGAAGACCCAGGCCGGCGCGAGCCGGTGCACGTTGTCGGTGTTGATCGCGTCCAGCGGGCTGCAGCGGTGCCCGTCGTAGGCGCCGTAGTAGGTCAGCCAGTTCTGCGGCTCGGAACGCGCGTTGAGAATCCGCTCGTAGTCCAGGTTCTCGACGACCGCGGGCGCGTTTCCGGTGGCGTTGCTCAGATCCGCGAGCTTGGTCGCGGGTGGTGCCTCGATGTAGTCCGTCATGGAGGTCGGGCCTTTCTACGGTCTGGGCTGGTCGGGGCGATCGAGGCGGCCCTGCACCGGCACGTCGCCCTGCACGACGATCGCTCCGACGAGTCCGCGGCCCTCGTCGTTGCCGACGTTGGAGCTGAACCAGTAGTAACCCGGACCGTCCAGGTTGAGGTGGACCTTTCCCTTGGAGTAGACCGGCAACCAGATCCACTGGCTGTCGCCGTTGCTGGGCATCAGCGCGCAGTGGGTGTTGGAGTCGTCGTTGAACAGGTCGACCTCGATGTCGCCGCCGTGCGGCATCACCAGGATCGACGGGTCCCAGACCAGCTGGTCGGGGACGATCCGGATCTCCGCGTGCATGCGGCCGTCCGGCATCTCGGTGGCGTGCGCGAGCCCGCCGTGGCTGACCATCCGGCCGAGGGTCGCCCGGTTCTGCCGGTCCAGCCCCAGCTCGGCGATCATCTCCGACAGGTCGCGCTCTGCAGTCGCCATGACCTCACCTCCCCATTTCCAATTCCGGTGTGAAACGTATCACGGTCACCATTTTTCGACATGATTCGAAAACCCATTCTCGGAACTGGTTCACCCACACCGGAAATTCCGGCAACGGGCACCACTCGCGTTTCTCCCGCACCGTTCTCGGCGGGCACGCTCAGCCACTTCCACCTGCGGCGACGGCGCGCGCCGATGCCAATCGGGCGATGTTCGGGGAAGGATTACCGGCGCAGATCGTCCGATTTCGCCCAGCGGTCTCCGTGTTAATCCATCGCTTCCGCCGAACCGATCAGCGGACGATATCGGAGAGGACCTCCAGCGCCCGGGTCGCCGCGGGGTGGTGGGCGATCGCCTTGCGGACGGCCACCGAGATGTGGCGGACGGGACGCGGGTTGACCAGCCCCACCGTGGTGAGCCCCGCGGGGAGATCGCCGACGCCCAGGCGCGGGGCGACCGTGATGCCGATCCCGGTGGAGACGAACGGGATCGCCGTGGCGTAGTCGTGCGTCTCCACCACGAACGACGGCGAGAAGCCCGCCTCGGCGCAGGACTCCAGCAGCACCTGCCTGCACGCGCCCCGCTGCAGGTCGTTGTCCACCCAGGAGCGCTCGGCGAGCGCCGCCAGCGGGACCTCGTCGTGCGCGGCCAGCGGGTCGGTGCTGCGCACCACCGCGAGGTAGGGATCGTCGACCAGCCGGTGGACCTCGGCCTCCGCCGGGAGCTCGGTGCGCGCGGCCTCCACGAACAGGTCGATGTCCGGCACCCGCAGCCCGTCGCGGAACTCGGTCATCCGCAGGTCCAGGCGCAGCTCGGGGAACTCCTCGCGCAGCACGGCCACCAGCCGGGGCAACCAGGCCGCCCCCGCCGAACCGAAGTAGCCGATGGACAGGCGCCCGACGCGGCCCGCGCGCAGATCGCCCACCACGCCCTCCAGCTTGGACACCGCTTCGAACAGCGACTCGGACTCGGCGGCCAGGGTGCGGCCCGCCTCGGTGGGCTCGATGCCCCGGCCGACCCGCTCGAACAGGCGCAGCCCCGTCTCCCGCTGCAGCGCCGCGAGCTGCTGGCTCACCGCCGAGGGCGTGTAGCCGAGCGCGGACGCGCTCGCGCGGATCGAACCCGTGACGATGACCGCCCGCAGCAGCCGCAACCTCGCGATGTCGAGCATGCCCACACCGTACAGAGATGCTTAACACTCGTGCAGAACTATTCGCTTGTGCTGACGCGAGCCGCGCCCCGAAGATGGAGCCCGTGACCCCACAAACCGATGTTCGCCGTTCGCTGGTTACCGAGTCGCGCAAGGCGGCACTCGCCGCGGCCTTCACGATGCTGCTGTGGTCGTCGTCGTTCGTGGCGATCCGCGAGCTCGGCGAGGTCTTCTCCCCCGCGACGATGGCCCTGCTGCGGCTCGCCGTGGCGGCAGCGGCGCTGTCGGTGTTCGTGCTGCTGCGCCGCGGCCAGCCGATCAGGCTGTCCCGCAAGAGCTTCGGGCTGATCGCCGCCTACGGCGTGCTCTGGCTGGGCGCCTACAGCGTGGCGCTCAACGCGGGCGAGCTGCACGTCGACGCGGGCACCGCGGCCCTGCTGGTGAACGTCGCCCCGCTGCTGGTGGCCTTCGGCGCGGGGCTGTTCCTGGGCGAGGGCTTCCCGAAGCCGCTGCTGATCGGCGCGGCGGTGTCCTTCGGCGGTGTCGCGCTCATCGCCGCCGGTTCCTCGGGCCGCAGCGACTGGATCGGCGTGGTGCTGTGCCTGCTGGCCGCGGTGCTCTACGCCGCGGGCGTGCTGATCCAGAAGCTCGCGATGCGGCACACCTCCGACGGGCTGGTGATCACCTGGCTGGGGTGCGTGATCGCCACCGTCGCGCTGCTGCCCTGGCTGCCCGCGCTGATCGCCGAGCTGCGGACCGCCTCGGCCGGAGCCGTCCTCGCCGGGGTGTACCTGGGCGTCGCCCCGACGGCGCTGGGGTTCAGCACCTGGGCCTACGCGCTCAAGCGCACCGATGCGGGCAAGCTCAGCACCTCGTCCTACGCGGTCCCCGCGCTGTCGGTCGTGCTGTCCTGGCTGCTGCTGTCCGAGACCCCTTCGATCTACGGCTTCGTCGGCGGCGCGGTCTGCCTGATCGGCGTGGCGATCTCCCGGCGCCGCCCGAGGTGACCTCAAGCCAGCTCGCGCAGCATCTTCGCGGGCAGGAGCCGGACCAGCAGGCTCAGCGGGCGCCACGGCCAGGCCGGGACGAACGCCTTCGCCCGCTCCTTCTCGATCGCCTCGACCATCGCCCGCACGCCCCGCTCGGCCCCGGCCAGCAGCGGGGTGCCGCCCTCCTTGGCGCCGGTCATCTCGGACTCGATGTAGCCGGGCAGCACGGTGGTCACCTGGATCGGGGTGCGCAGCACGTCGGCGCGGATCCCCTCGGCCAGCGCGGAAGCGCCCGCCTTGGAGCTGGCGTAGGCGGTCATCTGCTTGGGCATGCCGCGCAGCGAGGCGAAAGAGGACACCACGACCAGGTGGCCCGCGTTCTGCTGCCGGAAGATCCCCATCGCGGCCTCGCACTGCGCCAGCGCGGCGACGTGGTTGGTCTCGACGGTCTGCTTGTTGGCCTCGAAGTGACCGGTGCCGATCCGCGCGCCCTTGCCGAGGCCGGCGTTGACGATCACCCGGTCGAGCGTGCCCAGCTCGGCGCGGAACTCCTCGAAGACCTCGAACACCCGCTCGTGATCGTTGACGTCGAGCTCCCGGGTGATCACCCGGATCCCCGGGTGGCGGGCGGTCAGCTCCTCGGCCAGCTCGTCGAGCCGCTCGGTCCGCCGCGCGCACAGCGCCAGGTTGCGCCCCTGGGCGGCGAACCGCCGGGCCATCCCGGCGCCGAGCCCGGAACTGGCCCCGGTGATCACGATGTTGGTCCGCATGCCCCGGACCTTACCGCCGAGTAACATCCGTCCACCAGGCCCGCCGCGGTTCTCCTCGCCGGAAGCGCCGCGCGACCTTCAGGACCGCCCCGGGGTCAGCAGACCGGTCTCGTGGGCCAGGGAGACGAGCGGGGAGCGATCTCGGGCGTCCAGGAAACCGGCCGCTCCCGCCCGAACCGCGGTCAGGACGGCGGAAGAAGTCGGCCGGACCGGTGACGGCGAAGAACGCCACGGCCGTGCCCAGCGAAGCCGGCACGTCGTGGAAGACGTTGGGGTAGGTGACGATCGTCTCCACGGCGATGCCCCCGAACGCGACCAGCGCCATCCACAGGTAGGCGCCCGAGACGAACGGGGAGAAGCGGCTCAGCCGCAAGACCAGGCACCCCGCCCAGCAGGAGGAAGATCCGACCCCGCTGACACCAGGCACTCCCCGGGAACCCGACATCCGCCTCGAAGCGCGCGGAACGTGCGCCCCTCGACGTACCTCGTCGCGACGGCAGCGGAACGCCGGCGGCGGGCTCCCGGCGCGGCTGCCCGCTCCGGGGCTGTTCGGCGTCCGGCGAGCGGCGTAGCGTTGAGGGTTTCCGAATCGTCGGAAAAGGGGGAAATCATGGGGACTCCTGCGATTCAGAATTGGCGTCTCAAGGGTGCGTGGTTCGATGCCTGCAACTGCGCGATCCCGTGCCCGTGCTCGTTCGCCCAGCCGCCCACCTACGGCGCCTGCGAGGGCGTCCTGCTCTGGCACATCCGCGAGGGGACGTACGGCGAGGTCCGGCTCGACGGCCTGAACGTCGCGATGCTCGCCTCGTTCACCGGCAACGTGTGGAGCGGTGCGCACACCGAGCCCTTCGCCGCGGTGTTCGTCGACGACCGGGCCGACGACGACCAGCGCGCGGCGCTGCAGACCGTGTTCGGCGGTGAGGCCGGCGGCTGGCCCGCCGATTTCGGCGCGATGTTCCGCCCGGAGATGCGGGGGATGGAGTTCGCCCCGATCGAGGCCTCGATCGACGACGATCTCGCGACCTGGAGCGTGCGGATACCGGACCGGGCCGAAGCCGTGGTCGAGGCGCTGACCGGACCGACCTCGGCGGAAGGTGCGCGGGTGCAGGTACACAACCTTCCCGGCGCCGAGGTGGGGCCGGGTCAACCCGCGGCGACCTGGGGCAAGGCCACCACCGACCGGGCCGACGCCTTCGGCTTCCAGTGGGATCGCTCGGGCTGCTCCAGCAAGTTGATCCCGTTCGAGTGGACGGGTCCGGACGGCGCATGACCCGCCACGCGCAGGAGCGCGGCATCCCGGCGATCCGCACCTGGACGAGGCCCGAGCTGCTGCTGGCCGGGTGCCTGGTCCTGCTCGCGGCGGTCGCGTGGCTGGTTGCGGGCAGCATCGCGATGCCCGGCGTGCGGATGGGCCTCCTCACCGGGATGAGCACCGGCAGCATGCCGGGAGCCGAGCCGGTCGCCTTCGCCCTCTTCCTGATCACTTGGGTGGTGATGATGGCGGCGATGATGCTGCCCGCCATCACCCCGTTCACCGTCGGCGTCAGCCGCCTGGTGCGCGCCCGGCCGGGCGCGCGCGGCTCCGTGGCCTGGCTGACGGCCGGCTACCTGGTGCTCTGGGGCGCCGTCGGAGCGCTCGCCTACCCGGTGCTGCTCGGGTTCGGCGCGCTCGCCGCGGGCGGTCCCGCCAGCGGGGTTCGCGCGGGTGCCGTCGTCCTGCTGATCGCGGGCGCGTACCAGTTCTCGCCGCTCAAGCAGCGGTGCCTGGTGCGCTGCCGGTCGCCGCTGGCGCTCGTGGTCGAGCACGGGAACCGAGCCGCCCGCAGCCGGCGCGGGGCGCTGGCGGTCGGCATCGGCCACGGCGGCTACTGCCTGGGCTGCTGCTGGGCGCTGATGGCCGTCCTGCTCGCCGCGGGCGCGATGAGCCTGGCGTGGATGGCCGCCATCACAGCGGTGATCGCCGCGGAGAAGGTCGTGCCCGGCGGCAGGACCATCAGCTACGCGCTCGGCACCGCGCTCATCGGACTCGGCACCGCACTGCTGGCCGCACCGGGCCTCGTCGGCACGGCGTAGCGGCGGATCAGCCGGTCGGTCTGCGGGGATCGAGCCGATCGAGGGCGTCGAAGACGACGCACCCCAGCTGGTCGTCGCGCCGGAGGAGCCAGTTGGAGATCGCCAGCACCTCGCACCCCGCGTAACCGCGAGCCGCGGCGAGCAGCATGGACGAGCCGAAGAACAGCAGCGCGGCGTCGCTGACGAACCCGATGAGCGGGGCGTACCACACCGTGCCGTACAGGAGCAGGAACACCACCAGCGTGACCAGGTGACCGAGCAGCCCGGTGAGCGCGACCAGCCGCTCCGGACGGCGCCGGGCGCGCCAGGCCTGCCCGGCGAGCGCCACCAGCGGGAAGCCCACCAGCCCCAGCACCCAGGACTCCACCCGGAACGTGCCGGTCGCCGAACCGACCGCGACGCTGCCGACCAGGAACCCGCCGAGCAGCGACCGCGCCGCCGTGCCCCGCGCGCCGATCGCGCGCCCGGAACCGAACGATGCGCGCCTCACGATGGTCACCTCCGGGCGAACGCGGGATCGAGGACTCCATCCTCGTCGAAGCGGGGCAGCGGCAACGACGAACCGTACGACGAGCGGTACCGAAAACCCGCTCGAACACGAACCGCCGGGACCAGAGCAGACCAAGAAACGCAAGAACGGCGAGCGCCCTCCGCGAGCACTCACCACGTGGCAATCGCGAGACCGCCCGAACACCAAACCGCTGGTCAGCAACCAGCCCAAGAACCCCACCAACGCGAAGAGCCAACCCCGAGCAACCACCGCACCGCGGGGGCCTGCGGGGGCTCGGCCCCCGCAACCAACACCCGAAACGCAAAACGGCGAGCGCCCTCCGCGAGCACTCACCACGTGGCAATCGCGAGACCCGCCCGAACACCAAACCGCTGGTCAGCAACCAGCCCAAGAACCCCACCAACGCGAGGAGCCAACCCCGAGCAACCACCGCACCGCGGGGGCCTGCGGGGGCTCGGCCCCCGCAACCAACACCCGAAACGCAAAACGGCGAGCGCCCTCCGCGAGCACTCACCACGTGGCAATCGCGAGACCCGCCCGAACACCAAACCGCTGGTCAGCAACCAGCCCAAGAACCCCACCAACGCGAGGAGCCAACCCCGAGCAACCACCGCACCGCGGGGGCCTGCGGGGGCTCGGCCCCCGCAACCAACACCCGAAACGCAAGAACGGCGAGCGCCCTCCGCGAGCACTCACCGCCCATTGCGTGGAGGTGCCGGGAATCGAACCCGGGTCCTCCGTCGCCTCACCAAGGCTTCTCCGTGCGCAGTTCGCTATGCCTCTACTCGGCTCCCCCGGTCTCGCGAACTAGCCGGGGTGACGAGCCCAGTCGCTGTGGGATGTCCCATCGGGTTCCGCGACCGAACCCGATGGTGGAGCCTCCTAGCTGATGCCGGATTCCGGGACGGAGGCGTTCCCGGTCCGACAGAGTTGCTCCTCGCTCAGGCGGCGAGGGCGAACTCGCGCTGACTCTTGTCGGCGCTTATTTGTTTGCGGCGACGCTCACAGTGGTCTCCCGCCTGCACTGGCACGCTTCCCAAGGATCAACTGACGGAGTCGAAACCGTTCACCCCCATGTCCTCTTGCCACTACCGGCCCGAGGGTTTCGAACCGGTGTACCCCAGCATAACGCCAACCCACCCGTCGATCATTCCCCGGTCACCCCGAGCAGCCGGCCCGGTGTGTCGTGCAGCACCGCGCGCAGGAAGTCCGCGCCGAGCCGGTCGTCGGCCTCGGCCCAGCCGGCGATGGCGGCGAGCTGCTCGGCGTACGGGTAGGGGATGTTCGGGTAGTCCGTGCCCAGCACCACGCGGTCGGGGTGCGCGGCGAGGCGCTCCGGCCAGTCGGACGGCAGCGGGGACGTCCGCTCGGAGAACTCGACGCCCACCATCGTGGTGTCCACGTGCACCCGCGGGTAGCGCTCCACGAGCTCCAACGCCGCGAGGTAGTCGGGCATTCCCGCGTGCGCGAGCACCGCGACCAGCCTCGGGTGCCTGCGCAGCACGCCCTCGAAGACGTCGAGACCGGTGTGCGAGCCGGGCACCGGCCCGTGCCCGCAGTGCACCACCGCCGGCACCCCCGCCTCGGCCAGCAGGCCCCACGCCCGGTCGAGCAGCGGGTCGCGCGGATCGAAGTCGCCCACCTGGATGTGCACCTTGACGCAGCGCACCCCGGCCTCCAGCGCCCGGGCCAGGTAGTCGGCCGCGCCCGGTTCCGGGTAGATGGTCGCGGTGCGCACCGCGTCCGGTTCGCGCTCGCCGAAGCCCACCGCCCAGTCGGTCAGCCACTCGGCCATGCCCGGCTTGTGCGCGTAGACCAGCGGGGCGAAGGTGCGCACGCCGAGGTCGCGCAGCACCTGCAGCCTGGTCGCCTCGGAGTGCCGGTAGCGGATGTCCCACGGGGTGCCGTAGTGCTCGCCGGCGCGGTCGAAGAACGCCCAGACCTTGCGCAGCACGCGATCCGGGAGGAAGTGGGTGTGGATGTCGATCAGGCCGGGCAGGCCGAGCCCGGCGACCCAGCCCGCGACCTCCGCATCGCTGCGCGGTCCGGCCACGATCAGCGGCGGCCCTTGCGGGCGCGGCCGATGGCCCGGTCGATCTCGCGCTGCATGTCCCGCTTGGCGATGTCCGCGCGCTTGTCGTGCGCCTTCTTGCCGCGGGCCAGGGCCAGCTCGACCTTGGCCTTGCCGTCGTTGAAGTACAGCTGCAGCGGCACCAGGGACAGACCGCTCTCCTTGATCTTGCCGACCAGGCGCTCGATCTCGTGGCGGTGCAGCAGCAGCTTGCGCGAGCGGCGCGGCTCGTGGTTGGTCCAGGTCCCCTCGGTGTACTCGGGGATGTGCAGGTTGCGCAGCCACACCTCGCCGTCGTCGACCGTGGCGAAGGCGTCGACCAGCTGCGCCTTGCCCTGCCGCAGGCTCTTCACCTCGGTGCCGGCGAGCACGATCCCGGCCTCGTAGGTGTCCAGCACCGACCAGTCGTGCCGCGCCCGGCGGTTCTGCGCGATGACCTTGCGGCCGCGTTCCTTCACCATGCCGTCAACCCTAGCTCCCGTGTCACCCGGATTTCCGCAGGCGGCGGCCCCGCGCCGGGGGCCGCCGCGCCGCGGTCACAGCCGGACGTACAGGCGGAGCGTGACGTAACCGGTCACCGCTGCGATCGCCATCGAGATGACCAGCAGGATCGGCGAGACGAACGCGATGTCGCCCCACTCCACCGCGGGGATGACACCGGTGCGCGAGAGCGGTCCGAGCACCCGGTCCAGGAAGGCCAGCTTGGCGATGATGAGTCCGCCGATGCCCAGGACCGCGCCGACCAGGCCGGAGACCACCGCCTCCAGGAGGAACGGGAGCTGGGTGTACCAGCGGGTGGCGCCGACCAGGCGCATGATGCCGGTCTCGGTGCGCCGGGTGAACGCCGAGAGCTGGATGGTGTTGGAGATCAGCAGCAGCGCCGCCAGGGCCTGGACCAGCGCGATGCCGAAGGCGCCGTTCCGGATGCCGCCCAGCACGCTGAACATCTGCTGCAGGTACTCGGCCTGGTCGACGACGCTGTCCACGCCCGGCTTGCCCTGGAACTGGGCCTGGATCTGCTTGAAGCGGCTCTCGTCGGAGAGCTTCACGCGCAGCGAGGCCGGCATGGCCTCCGGGCGGGCGACGTCGCGCAGCTCCGGCTGGGACTTGAAGACCTTGTTGAAGTTCTCGAAGGCCTCCTGCCGGTTCTCGTAGGTGACGTTCTGGACGCCCTGCGCCGACTTGAGCGAGGACATGATCCCCGCGCACGGCTCGCTGGAGCAGTCGCTGTCGTTGGCGCTGACGTCGTCGGTCATGAACACCACGACCTCGACCTGGTCCTGGTAGGTGTCCTGCATCTTGTCGATCATGCGGACCGCGAGCAGGCCGCCGCCGAGCAAACCCACCGAGATGGCGGTCGTCAGGATCATCGCGATGGTCATCGTGACGTTGCGCCGAAGGCCGTTGATGACCTCGCTGAATACGAAGCTGGCACGCATCTTGGGTTGCTTTCCTGCCGGTCGGGGGAGGTGTCCTCGGGGTTCGGGGAGCGGACTAGCGGCCGACGCCGTAGACGCCGCGGGCGTCGTCCCGGATGACGCGACCGAGGCTCAGTTCCACGACGCGACGACGCATCGAGTCGACGATGCCGTGGTCGTGCGTGGCCATCACGACCGTGGTGCCGGTGCGGTTGATCCGCTCCAGCAGCAGCATGATGTCCTGGCTCGTATCGGGGTCCAGGTTGCCCGTCGGCTCGTCGCAGATCAGCACCAGCGGCCGGTTCACGAACGCGCGCGCGATCGCCACGCGCTGCTGCTCGCCGCCGGAGAGCTCGTGCGGCATCCGGTCGGACTTGGAGTCCAGTCCGACCAGCTGCAGCACCTGCGGGACGACTCGGCGGATGTCGTTGCGCGGCTTACCGATCACTTCCAGCGCGAACGCGACGTTCTCGAAGACCGTCTTGTTGTTCAGCAGCCGGAAGTCCTGGAAGACGCAACCGATGCGCTGGCGCAGACGAGGCACCCGGCGACGCGGCAGCTTGGCCACGTTCCAGTCGGCCACGAAGACGCGGCCGCGGTTGGGCACTTCCTCGCGCAGCAGCATGCGCATGAACGTCGACTTGCCGGACCCGGACGGTCCGATCAGGAACACGAACTCGCCCTTGCCGATGTCCACCGAGACATCCTCAAGGGCGGGCCGGGTCGACGTCTTGTACGTCTTGGACACGTGCTCGAGGCGGATCACGAGCGGCAGTTTACCCTCGCCGCCAGCGCCGCCCAGCACTCACCCAGGAAGGTGGTTGTACCAGCTCTGACCTGCTGTTTCACCGTTCGGGGAGATCACCCCGCAGGGCGTCGATCAGGCCACGGTCTGCTGCTGGCGGCGCCAGCGGATGGCCGCTTCGAGGAAGCCGTCGATCTCGCCGTCGAGCACCGCCTCGGGGTTGCCGACCTCGTGATCGGTGCGCAGGTCCTTGACCATCTGGTACGGGTGCAGCACGTAGGAGCGCATCTGGTTGCCCCAGGACGAACCGCTGTCCTTGAGGGCGTCCAGCTCGGCGCGCTCCTCCTCGCGCTTGCGGGCCAGCAGCTTGGCCTGCAGCACGCGCAGCGCGGCGGCCTTGTTCTGCAGCTGCGACTTCTCGTTCTGGCAGCTGACCACGATGCCGGTGGGGATGTGCGTGATGCGCACGGCCGAGTCGGTGGTGTTCACCGACTGACCACCGGGACCCGAGGAGCGGTAGACGTCCACCCGGATGTCCTTCTCCTCGACCTCGACGTGGTCGGTCTCCTCCACGACCGGCAGCACCTCGACCCCGGCGAAGGAGGTCTGCCTGCGGCCCTGGTTGTCGAACGGCGAGATGCGCACCAGGCGGTGCGTGCCCTGCTCGACCGACAGCGTGCCGTAGGCGTAGGGCGCGTTGATCCGGAAGGTCGCCGACTTCAGGCCGGCCTCCTCGGCGTAGGAGGTGTCGTAGACCTCGGACGGGTACCCGTGGCGCTCGGCCCAGCGCAGGTACATCCGCATCAGCATCTCGGCGAAGTCGGCGGCGTCCACGCCACCCGCCTCGGCGCGGATGGTGACCATGGCCTCGCGCGGGTCGTACTCGCCGGAGAGCAGGGTGCGGACCTCGAGGGTCTCCAGCTCCTTGCGCAGCCGGGCGCACTCCTCGTTCGCCTCGGCCAGGCCGGACTCGTCGCCCTCGTCCTCGCTGAGCTCGTAGAGGACCTCCAGGTCCTCGATGCGCTGCCGCAGCTCGGTGACCCGGCGCAGGTCGGCCTGGCGGTGCACGAGCTTGGAGCTGACCTTCTGCGCGTGCTCGACGTCGTCCCAGAGGTCGGGCCTGGCGGCCTCGGCCTCCAGCTCGGCGATTTCCGCGCGCAGAGCTTCGAGGTCCATCACGCTCTCGATGCCCTCGAGCGTGTTGGTCAGTTCCTTCAGGGCGGCGGTGACGTCGGCATTCACAGTGCTCAGCGTACGTCACCGCGCACGGGCCGCCCACGAGGACGGCCCGTTTCGCACCTGTTGCCCCTCCGACCGGCGAATCCGCCCGAAAACCGTTCCGGAACGCGCGAAGCCCCGCACGGAGGGCGACCTCATTCCGGGATGTTGTCGAGGAGCTTGATGATGGCGCGGTTGTAGGCGACGGTGAAGTCCGCGGCGGCCTTCTCGTAGGGGTCCGAGGCGGTCTTCGCCGCGTTGCGGGCCTCGTCCATCTTGACCGCGTACTGGGCGCGAGCCGACTCGACGAGGTTGGCGCGCTGCTTGGGCGTCAGCGTGCCGGAGTAGACCAGGCGCAGGATCAGCGGGCTGCGGACGTTGTCCGGCCCCGGTTCGGTGTTCAGCCAGGACTTGAACGCGCGCTTGCCCGCCGGGGTGATCGCGTACTGCTGGCTGGAGCGCGGCCCCTGCTTGCCCAGGCGCAGCAGGCCGGCCTCGGTCAGCGCGGGCAGCTCGCGGTAGACCTGGCTGCGGGTGACGCTGAAGAACCCACCGAAGCGCTCGGTGGCGGCGGCGACCAGCTGGCCACCGGTCTTCGGCCCCTCGTGCAGTAGTCCCAACAGGGCAGCGGATGTCGCATTCAGCTCGCTCACACCACCACGGTGCCACGGCCCGGGGGCGCTGTCCACAGTGGTCCAAGGTTCTGTCCACAGTGGCTGCGAAGCACTGGTCCGAGTGGACGAATCACTGCGCCATTGGCGCCACGTCCCGATATCGGCTACCCGGCGGCGTCGAACGCGCCGCGCGCTCGACGACCACTCGAATGCCAGGCCGACAGGTGCACGCACCGCAACCACCGGGCGGCCAGTTCGCCTGGATGGGGGTTCTTGGGCGCGCAATGAGGTGCTATCACGGTCTGGAACTGCACAACTACGACCGGTTACCCGCACGCTGCTGGTGACCGTCGGGTCGCCCGACCCGAGTGGCGCACGGGCAGGAGGTTGTTTCCAGTGCATCGCAGTTGGTTGCGTACCAAGGTCAACGAAGGCAGGGAGAAGGTGGCCACCAAGGTCACCGAGCGGGCCAAGTCCCTGGTGCCCGCGCAGCGCGGCGGCGAAACGGACTCCTGCATGGTCTGCGGCCGCACGATGCGCCAGACGGCGACCGTCCGCGGCGAGGGGCGGGTCTGCTCGCCGACCTGCGCCCGCAAGTGGGCCGAAGGCACGGACTGAACGGCGGGCGACCAGCGGCCGGGAGCACGCCCCACGCCGGGCGAGAGCACGAAGAAGCCCTCCGACGATGCCGGAGGGCTTCTTCCCGAGTAGCGGGGACAGGATTCGAACCTGCGACCTCTGGGTTATGAGCCCAGCGAGCTACCGAACTGCTCCACCCCGCGCCAGCGACCGGATTTCCCCGTCGCGTTCTGTTGTGAATATAAGTTAGCACCCGCCCAACACCCGGGTTAAAGGGGGGGTCCCTCACCCTCGAAACACCAGGTCGCGAGGGGCGTGGTCAGTCCGGCCGCGAAACACGCCACCCGGCGCGCGGTTCGCGGTCGAACTGGCGAGCGGAAAAGGGCCCGAGACGACGTCCCGGGCCCTTCCTCAGTAGCGGGGACAGGATTCGAACCTGCGACCTCTGGGTTATGAGCCCAGCGAGCTACCGAACTGCTCCACCCCGCGCCAGCGACCGGATCTCTCCGTCGCGTTCTGTTGTACCTGAAATCTTACGGGTCGCCGCCGAGCGGGAACAAACCGGGGTCCCGCAACGCCCCGCGGTGGCGGTTCCCGCTGCGCACAGCACCGGAGAAGAGCAGCGGGGCGGGAGGTCGCGTCGACCTCCCGCCCCGCCCTGGGCCGCGCCGGCTCAGCCGCCGCTGCCCTGGGTCTGCTCGAAGCGCTTGATGGCCTCGTCGAGCTGCTGGTAGGCCTGCCCGATCTGCCCGAAGTCACCGGACTGCTGGGCCTGCCGGAGCTGTTCCAGCGCGCTCTGGATGTCGCTGACGGCCTGGCCGGTCTCCGGCGAGCCGCTCTCCTGCTGCCCCGGCGGCTGCTGGCCGTCCTGTGGCGGCTCGGGCTGCTGCTGCGCCTGCTCGCCGGTGTCGGCGCCCTGACCGGCGCCCGAACCGAAGACCTGGTCCAGCGCGCCCTGCAGGGTCTCGGAGAAGCCGACCTTGCCGCCGAAGGAGACGAGCACTCGGGCCAGCTGCGGGTAGGACTCCTCCTCGTTCCGCTGGATGTAGATCGGCTCGATGTAGAGCAGACCGCCCTTGACCGGGAGCGTCAGCAGGTTGCCGAACATCGCGGTGACGTTCGGGTTGTTGAACAGCGTCCGGTTCTCGGTGACCTCCGGGGTGGATTCCATCTGGTTCTGGACCTGGTTGGGACCCGGGGTCAGCGTGTTGGTGGGCAGCCGCAGCACCGTGAGCTCGCCGTAGGTCTTCGGGTCGGAGGACGCCGAGACCCAGGCCGAGAGGTTCTGCCTGCGCAGCGCGGTGAGCGCGCTGGTCAGCTGGAACGTGGGCTCCTGCTGGTCACCGGTCTGGGCCAGCACGTAGTAGGGCGGCTGCGGCCCCTGGCTGGTGCCGCCGGAGCCGCCGCGGGCGGTCGGGTCGTCGGGCACCTGCCAGAAGGTCTGCGTGGAGAAGAAGTCCTGCGGGTTGTCCACGTGGTAGTTGGTGAGCATCTGCCGCTGGACCTTGAAGACGTCCTCCGGGTACCGGAAGTGCTGGCGCAGCTCCGGCGTGATCGCGCTCTCCGGCTTGACCACCCCGGGGAACACGCCCTGCCAGGCGTTGAGCACCGGGTCCTTCGGGTCGGTCTCGTAGAGGTTCACCGTGCCGTCGTAGGCGTCGACGGTGGCCTTGACCGAGTTGCGGATGTAGTTGATCTGCTGGTTGGGCTGGCGCTCGACACCGGTGTTCGTGTCGTTGGTGGCCTCGCCGAACTCGGTCCGCTGCGCGTACGGGTAGTTGTCCAGCGTGGTGTAGCCGTCGACGATCCACTTGATGCGGCCGTCGACCACCGCCGGGTAGGGGTCCCCGTCGAGCTTGAGCCACGGGGCGACCTTCTGCACGCGGTCGCGCGGGTTGCGCTCGTAGATGACCTTCGAGTTCTCCCCGATGGCACCGCTGAACAGGAAGTTCCGCTCGCCGTAGTAGGCGCCGAAGACGGCCCGCTTGAACAGGTTGCCGACCGGCACGCCGCCCTGGCCGTCGTAGGTGAACTTCTGCGTGTCCGTGTCGTACTCGCGGGGCGCCTCGCCCGGGTCGCCGCCGACGATCGCGTAGTCGCTGCGCCCGGCGAGCTCGCCGTAGTAGACGCGCGGCTGCTTGACCGGGATCGCGCCCTGGCCGTTGTTGGCCACGTCGCTGATCTGGAAGATCGGGTAACCGCCCTGGCTGCGGCCTTCCTCGAAGGTCGAGTCCACGCGGCCCGCGGGCGCGGCGACGAAGCCGTTGCCGTGGGTGTAGACGGTGTGCCGGTTGATCCAGTTCTGCTGGTTGGCCGCCAGCCCGTCGGTGTTGATCTCGCGCAGCGAGACCAGGTAGTCCTGCAGCTTGCCGTTCTCGTCGCGGTAGCGGTCGACGTCGAGCTTGTCCGGGAAGCCGTAGAAGTTGTACTGCTGGGTCAGCTGGGTGAACGTCGCCGACAGGATGTTCGGGTCGAGCAGCCGGATGTTCGGGATCGTGCCCTCGTCCGCGGCCACCTCGCTGGGCTGCAGCTGGGTGCGGCCCGGGTAGTCCTTGACCGTGACCTTGTTCTCGCCGATGTTGAACGCGTGCTTGGTCGCGGCCAGGTTGCGCTCGATCGACTCGGCCTCGCGCTGGTTGGCGTTCGGGCGCACCGAGAACTGCTCCAGCAGCGCCGGCCACACCGCGCCGACGACCACGCTGGACAGCAGCAGCAGGACCGCGGCCAGCGCCGGGATCTGCAGGTTCTTCAGGAAGATCACCGCGAAGAACGCCAGGGCGCAGAACACCGCGATGCACATCAGGATCAGCTTCGCGGGCAGCACGGCGTTCAGGTCGGTGTAGCTGGCACCGGTGAACAGGTTGTTGCGGTTGGACAGCAGCAGATCGTACCGGTCGAAGAAGTAGTCGACCGCCTTGAGCAGCACGAAGATCCCGGCCAGCACGGCCAGCTGGACGCGCGCGGGCATGGACAGCTGCCCGGAGCGGCCCTGCAGCTGGATGCCGCCGAAGATGTAGTGGGTGATCAGCGAGCCGATGAACGACACGACCACCGCGACGAAGGCCCAGGACAGCAGCATCCGCCAGAACGGCAGCTGGAAGACGTAGAAGCTGATGTCGTTGCCGAACTCGGGGTCGGTCCTGCCGAACGGGACGCTGTTGAGGAACAGCTGCAGCGTCTGCCACTGGCCCTGCGCGGCCAGCGCGGCGATCAGCCCGACGGCGATCGGGATGCCCAGGCCGAACAGCCGGGACCGCTCGGTGAGCACCGTGCGGTACCGGGCGAGCGGGTCGTCCGGGCCGCTGACCGGCACGAACACCGGCCGGTTGCGGTAGGCCAGCCACAGGTTGAGCAGCAGCACGCCGGCCACGATCACCAGCGCGATCACGCCCAGCATCAGCCGCGAGACCACCTGGGTGCGGAACACCTGCCGGTAGCCGACCTCGCCGAACCACAACCAGTCCACGTAGGCACCGAGCACTCGCGAGCCGGCGATGAGGGCGATCAGCACCACCCCGCCCAAGATCAGCAAGATCCGGCTTCGCCGGGACAGTTTCGGCATTCCGACCGGGGGCCGCATGGCCACAGCGCACGCTCCTGGTGACGATCAGCAGGGCTGGGGCGACCAGTGCGGACACCGGCACCCCTCGTGATGTTCAACTCTACGACCTCGCCGTGAAGTTCCTGCTAACCCGGTGCGCGAACGGAATTTTTCGGACACGATTTCGCAACGGGCGACCACTCCGGGAACACGCGTGACCGGGTGCGACGATGTCGCGCATGTCTTCCGCCGAGGAACTGACCGCCGCCCTGCCGACCGCCGCCCGCGAGATCGAGGAGTTCGTGCACTCCGCGGGCTGGGACCAGCCGGCCCAGGTGTTCGCCCTGGTCGACACCGACAAGCTGCTGACCGCCGAACCGAACCTGTCCGATCAGCTGGACCCGAACGCGCCGCTGACGCCCATCGCTCAGGACTCGCTGCCGTCCGAGGACCTGGCCGAGGCGCTGTCCCGCATCGAGTGGCCCGAGCAGGTCGAGGGCTGCGCGCTGGTGCAGGAGATCGTGATCCTGCCGCCGGAGGCCGAGTCCGACCTGCCCGAGGACCAGGACGAGGCCGCCCGCGCCGCGGCCGAGCACCCGGACCGCCAGGAGGCGCGGCTGGTGGCCGCGGTGCTGCGCGGCGGCGAGGACATCTGCGTCATGCGCGTGCGGGACCACGACGAGGAGCTCTACGCCGACCGCTCCCTCGCACCGAACCTGCTCACCGCCCTGCACGGGACCTTCCAGGCCTGAGGAACGCCTTCCAGGGGGCGCGGCGGAGCCGCCGCTCCAGGTCGGGGATTCGGCCCGCAGGTCCTGGGCGGCTCGGTGGCGCGGCCGCCGCGACGCGCGCGGGGCGGCGGCCGCGGTCCGCGAAGCCGCTCAGGACCTGCTGCCCGCAGCGCGGAGCGAAGCAGACCCGGGAGTCGAGGACGGTTCTGTCAGCAGCTCTCGGGGGCCCGGTCGTTGCGGATCGCGTCGAGGGCCCTGGTGGCGTCCTGCAGGGTGTGGACCTTGGCCAGGTGCATCCCCTCGGGGGCCTCGGCCTTGGCCTCGGAGCAGTTCTCCTCGGGGACCAGGAACGTGGTCGCGCCCGCCTCGTGGGCCTTGACCATCTTGAACTGGATGCCGCCGATCGGGCCGACCACGCCGGCCGCGTCGATCTCCCCGGTGCCCGCGACGAACTCGCCGCCGTTGAGCTCGCCGGGGGTCAGCTTGTCCACGATCGCCAGGCTGAACATCAGGCCTGCCGAGGGACCGCCGACGTCGGCCAGGTGGATCTTGATGTCGAACGGCACGTCCGGCCGCTCGGTCGGCGAGACGCCGAGGAAGCCCTGCTTCTCGTCGCTGCCCGGGTAGGTGCCGAGCTGGATGTTGGCCACCTGCTCGGGGCCGCCCTCCCGGGAGAAGCGGATCTCCGCCCGGTCGCCGGGCTTGGTCCCGGCCAGCGCCGCCTTGAGCGACTGCGGATCGGTGACCGGCTTGCCGTTGGCCGAGATCAGCCGATCGCCGGGCCGCAGGACGTTCTCCGCGGGGCCGCCCTCGATGATCTGCCCGACCAGCACCCGCATCGGGTAGCCCAGGTAGTGCAGCGCCGCGGTCTCCGCGCTGGTCTGCGAGTCGTCGAAGGCCTTGGCGTTCTCCTGCTCGATCTCCTGCTCGCTCTTGCTCGGCGGGAAGTACACCTCCCGCGGCGCCAGCGCGTAGCGCCCGGACGCCCACATGCCCAGCGCGCCGAACAGCGACATCCGGTCGGTGACCGACACGGTGGTCATGTTGAGCTGCCCCGAGGTCGGGAACGTCCGGCGCCCGTCGATCTCGATGACCGGCTTGTCGCCGTCGTTGCCCAGCGTGTCGTAGGTCGGGCCGGGGCCCAGGGCCACGAACGGCACCGGTACGAACGCACCGAGCAGTCCGAAGGCGACGACCAGAACGACACTCGTCAACAGCGTCCAGGTGCGGCGGTTCACGAGGCCACAGCGTACGTGTTCGCCCTGGGCGATGTGTGCGGTGTTCGCCTCCGACGAAGGGCGGAGGCCTACTTCTGCCCCGCCCGCGCCGCGTACGGTGGAACTATGACCAATATGCCGTTCGGGTTCAGCTCGCAGGACCCCGACGACCCTGACAAGGGCGACTCGTCGCAAGGCCGCTCTGAGGGCGGTTCCGGCTCCAACCCGAACGATCCGTTCGGGTTCGCCGGCATGCCCGGTCCGGGCGGCATGCCCAACTTCGACATCGGCCAGCTCGGCCAGATGCTGACCCAGCTCGGGCAGGCGCTGAGCAGCTCCGGCGGCGGCCAGCAGTCCGGTCCGGTCAACTACGACCTGGCCAAGCAGCTGGCCGTGCAGCAGCTGCACAACAACAACCGCACCGAGCGGCCCAGCCAGGAGCAGGTCAAGGGCATCGAGGACGCGGTGCGGCTGGCCGAGCTGTGGCTGGACGCCGCCACCTCGCTGCCAGCGGGCGTGCGCTCGGTGCAGACCTGGTCCTCGGTCGACTGGGTGGAGAAGACCCTGCCGGTGTGGCAGCGGCTGTGCGACCCCGTCGCCCAGCGGATGTCCTCGGCCTGGTTGGAGGCGCTGCCCGAGGAGGCCAAGCAGGCCGCCGGGCCGCTGCTGTCCATGCTCGGCCAGATGGGCGGGATGACCTTCGGCTCGCAGCTGGGCCAGGGCCTCGCGCAGCTCGGCGGCGAGGTGCTGACCTCCACCGAGGTGGGCCTTCCGCTGGGCCCGGAGGGCACCGCCGCGCTGCTGCCCGCCAACATCGAGAAGTTCATCGAGGGCCTGGACCGGCCGGTCAGCGAGGCCACCGTGTTCCTGGCCGCGCGCGAGGCCGCGCACCACCGGCTGTTCGGCCACGTCCCGTGGCTGGGGCAGCGGCTGCTGGCCACCGTCGAGGAGTACGCGCGGGGCATCAGCATCGACACCTCGGCGCTGGAGGAGATGGCCGGTCAGATCGACCCGGCCAACCCGGCCTCGATGCAGGAGCTGATGAACTCCGGCATGCTCGAACCCAAGACCACCCCGGAGCAGGAGGCCGCGCTCAAGCGGCTGGAGACGCTGCTGGCGCTGGTCGAGGGCTGGGTGGACGTCGTGGTCGCCGACGCGCTGGGCAACCGGATCCCGGGCGCCGAGGCGCTGGCCGAGATGGTGCGGCGGCGCCGGGCCAGCGGTGGCCCCGCCGAGCAGACCTTCGCCACCCTGATCGGGCTGGAGCTGCGCCCGCGCCGGATGCGCGACGCGGCGAACCTGTGGCGGCTGATGGGCGAGCGGCACGGCACCGACGGCCGGGACCGCGTCTGGGACCACCCGGACCTGCTGCCGGACGCCTCGGACCTGGACGAGCCGCTGGACTTCGCCGACACCTGGGGCTCGGGCTCCGCCGACCTGGACGACCCGATCGCGGCGATCCGCCGCGCGGAGGAGGCCGAGGCCGCCGAGGGCGACTCGGACGACGGCGAGGACGACTCGCAGGACAAGTGACCCCGCGGGGCGGGACGGTGCCCGATGCAGCGCGAACTCGGGCGCCGCCCCGCCCGGCGGCTCAGTCCCCCTCGGCCTCGTCGAGGTCGTCGTCGGCCTCGATGCCCAGCTGGGCGGCCGCGGACAACCCCTCCAGGTAGCCGATCGCGCGCTCGGTCTTGGGGTAGCGCTTCACCCACGTCCAGAAGTCCTTGCCGTGCCCCGGCACCAGCAGGTGCGCCAGCTCGTGCACGAGCACGTAGTCGAGCACCCAACCGGGTACATCTCGGAGGCGCTCGCTCACCCGAATGGTCCCCTCGCTCGGCGTGCAGGAGGCCCAGCGCGTCCGCATCGGCGGCACCCACCGGACCGAGCTGGGTTCGGTGCGCCCGTCGAAGTACTTCGCGGACAGCTCCCGGCACCGCCGCGACAGCGCGGCGTCCGACTCGCGCGCGGGGGAGCGGCGGCGCGTCTCGCTGCGCTGCAAGCGGCTCAGCATGTCCGCCACCCAGCGCTTTTCTTCCGTCTGGCTCATCCGTGCCGGAAGCAGCACCACGACCTTGTTGCCGTCGCGATAGGCGCTCACCGTCCGTCGGCGGCGCTTGCTGCGGCGGACCTCGACCTCGGGTTCAGCCACGGGAGTCGACCCTAGCGACCCTCCCCGACGAACGGCTCCCCCTGTGAGCTGCACCTCAACCGCGAGCAGGCGCGAGCGCCGTATGATTACTCCATCGAGTCCAACGTGACATGCGCTGAATGCATGCATTCGAATTGCTCCACCTGTACCGTTCCCCCAGCCCGCCCACAGGGCCCGGAGAGGACCCAGCGATGAGGCTGGGTCATTACCAGAAGGAGGGGAGCCGTGGCCGAGACGTACAACGGCTACTGCGTCAAGTGCCGGGAGAAGCGCGATTTTTCCGGTGAGGTCTCGGAGACCAATGGACGCCGGATGGCCAAGGGCACTTGCCCGGTCTGCGGCACCAAGATGACCCGCATCCTCGGCAAGGCGTGAACGGCCACGGGTGGGCCGGTCCCGGCCCACCCAGCCACCCGCCGCGCGGCGCGCGCCGGCCGCCCGGCCGGCGCGTCGGGGCGTTGCGCGAATGCCCGGCGATCGCGATTCGCATTTCCGCGGTCGCCGCCGGAAACGATTCGCGGTCTCCGACGATCGCAACCACCGGCGCGGAGCCTCTAGCATGTGACCAGGTTTCTCGATTCCCGAATGCCGGTTCGTCCGCTTTCGGTTCTCGAGGGAGTTTTCCTGCGCGCACCTAGGGAGAATTCGTGGCCGACATTCCCCGTCGAGCAGCACAGCGGACCGCCAAGCTCGCCGGCCTGCCGCTCGGCGTCGCCGGACGGCTCGCCGCGGGCTGGGGAAGGCGCCTGACCGGCCAGGACGCCGCCGAGGTGAACTCGTCGATCTCCACCCGCACGGCCGAGCAGATCTTCGCGGTGCTCGGCGAGCTCAAGGGCGGGGCGATGAAGTTCGGGCAGGCGCTGAGCGTGTTCGAGGCGGCGGTGCCCGAGGAGATGTCCGAGCCGTACCGGGAAGCGCTGACCAAGCTCCAGTCGGCGGCGCCGCCGATGTCATCCGAAAGCGTGCACCGGGTGCTCGACGCCCAGCTCGGCACCGCCTGGCGCGACCGGTTCCGGGAGTTCGACGAGACCCCCGCCGCGTCGGCGAGCATCGGGCAGGTGCACCGCGCGGTGTACCACGACGGCCGCGAGGTCGCGGTGAAGGTGCAGTACCCCGGCGCGGACGAGGCGCTGCGCTCGGACCTGCGGCAGCTGATGCGCTTCTCCCGGTTGTTCCAGTCGCTGGCCCCGGGCGCGGAGATCAAGCCGCTGCTGCAGGAGCTGCAGGACCGGATGGTCGAGGAGCTCGACTACCGGATCGAGGCGGACAACCAGCGGGTGTTCGCCAAGGAGTTCTCCGGCGACCCCGAAGTCGTGGTGCCGCGGGTGGTGGCCAGCGCGCCGAAGGTCGCGGTCACCGAGTGGATCACCGGCACGCCGTTCTCCCAGATCATCGCCGAGGGCACCCGCGAGCAGCGCGACCTGGCCGGGCGGCTGCTGGCGGAGTTCCACTACTCCACCCCGGCGCGGATCGGGATGCTGCACGCCGACCCGCACCCGGGCAACTTCATGCTGCTGCCCGGCGGCCGGCTGGGCGTGATCGACTTCGGCGCGGTGTCCCGGCTGCCGGACGGGTTGCCGGAGACCTTCGGGACGATGATCCGGCTGGCGCTGGAGGACCGGCCGGTCGAGCTGCTGGAGCTGATGCGCGCCGAGCGGTTCATCCGCCCGGAGCAGGACGTGCGCGCCGAGGACGTGCTGACCTTCCTGGCCCCGTTCGTCGACCCGGCGCGCGCCGAGCGGTTCCACTTCACCCGGTCCTGGCTGCAGTGCCAGGCAGAGCGGGTCGGCGACCTGCGCAGCCCCGACTTCCGGACCAGCCGCTCGCTGAACCTGCCCCCGGACTACCTGCTGATCCACCGGGTGACCATGGGTGCGATCGGCATCCTCTGCCAGCTGGACGCCGAGCTCGACGCCCGCAGCATCATCACCGCCTACCAACCCGGCTTCCAGGACCAGCGCCCGACGGCCTGAGCAGTTCTGCCTGAATCCGCCTCGCTGGGGGCTCGGCGGTTTCAGGCAGAACTGCTATTCGGGCTTCGTCGCCACGTGGGCCGTGTTGGCGGTCAGGTAGAAGACGTCGTCGCGGGAGCCCGCGTAGTGCTCGCCCGCGGGGTCCAGCAGCGCGTCGAGCGCGGCCACGTCGGCCGGGTCGAGGCGCTCCTCGGCGTGCCTGCGCAGCATCTCCAGCCTGCGCAGCACCGCGGCCCGGCCCGGTTCGTCCAGCGGCGCCGGCCGGTCGACCAGGTAGCTGAACGATCGCGCCCCGGTCAGCCCGACCTCGCCGAGCGCCCGGTTCCACCCCATCGGCAAGCGCACCGCCCCGTCCATGTCCGCGCGCATCTGCTCGAACCACTTCTCCCGAGCGGCGATCAGCCTGGCCTCCAGGCCGGGCTCGCCGAGGCCGATGTCGGCGGGCAGCGTCTTGGTCTGCAGCCCGAACTCGACGATGGCCAGCCGACCGCCGGGGCGGACCAGGTCGGCCAGGCGGCGCAGCCCGGCCAGCTGATCGGGCAGGTGGTGGACCACGAACGCCGCGTAGACCAGATCGGCCCGCTCGCTGGCCTCGGAGCGGGCGATCTCCGCGGCCAGCGAGTCGTCGGCGGCGTCGGCGCGCACCGTGTGCACCGCGACGTCGGCCCCGGTGTCGGCGGTGGCCTCACCCGCGCGCTGCCCGGCGGCGGCCAGCAGCTGCTCGGCGGTGTCGACGATGGTCAGCTCGGCGTCCGCGCCCTGCAGAGCGGCGGCGAAGGCGGCAGCGGTGCCGCCCGCCCCCGCGCCGATCTCGATCACGGTGCGGTCGCTGGGGCGGAGCAGCTTGTCGACGAGCGCCTCGATCTCGGGAGCGTTGAACTCGTCGGCCTCCCGCAACCGCTGCAGGTGCTCGTCCCAGTCGATGTTGTCGTGCGAATGCGAGTGTCCAGCCACGACCACCGAGCCTAGACCGCCCCGCACCCCACCTGCACGCCGTTCCCGCCCGGCGCGCTCGTGCGGCGGCGCCCGCCGCACGAGCGCGGGCCTACCGGCGTTCGGCCGCTTCGGCGCGCCGCGTTGCGTAGCCGGCGAGCGATCTCCACAAGCGGCCGGCGAGGAGCCGCTGGGCGCGGCGTTGTCGCTCCGCTTCGGCCCGCATCTCCTCCTCGCGTATTCGGACGTACTCCTCGGGGATCATGCTGCGCACCTCCGCGCTGTTCGGCTGGATGACGATCTGGCGATTCGACTG
Organism: Saccharopolyspora griseoalba; assembly: GCF_042665275.1. Lineage (NCBI taxonomy): Bacteria > Bacillati > Actinomycetota > Actinomycetes > Pseudonocardiales > Pseudonocardiaceae > Saccharopolyspora > Saccharopolyspora griseoalba. Next base: position 168,271 of record NZ_JBHTCJ010000008.1, read on the forward strand.
GTAGGACATGACTTCTCCGGCCTCCCCTCTCGGGAGGGTCAACTCGTCGGTGGGATCAGGCGGCTCGGCCCGGGCGGGTGTCCTCCGGGCGCGGGTGCTTGCGCGGGCGGCCGCGGCCCCGCTTGCGGGCCACCACCCGGCCGCGCTCGAAGATCTCCCCGCCCCAGACGCCCCAGGGCTCGCTGCGCGCCAGCGCACCGTCCAGGCACTGCTGCTTGAGGGGGCAGTCTGCGCACAGGGTCTTCGCCCGCTCCAGGTCGGCGGGGCTGTCGGCGAACCAAAGGTCCGGGTCGCGTCGGCAGGGCAGTTGGTCGTCCAGCCGCGCGGAGCTCTCCAGGAGCTCCGCGACGCCGTCGACCTCGGGCAGCGAGCTCTCGGCCGAGTCGGTTATCGGCACACTCGCGGTGAACATACGACTTCCTCCAGTAGTCGAGCTGCGACGTTGTGGTGCTCGGTGCGGGCGGGTGGAACCGGTCGGGCGCGCAAAAAGGCCGCGGACCCGAGTCAGGTCCGCGGCCTTGTGAAAGCCTGGGGGCTCCTCCTAGATCAGCGGATCCAGAAGGGGCCAGCGGACCGACTTGCGCGGGTCATTCGCCGCAAAAGCGCGGAGACGCGGCTGCGGGCGCACGTCACCTGCGATTTTGCCGGCGATGGCGGACACATGGGTGCCCTGGTAGCGCGCGTTGACCCCGGCCGTGAGGTGGCTCGGGGCGGTGCTGCGCGTCGAGATCAACGTGCCCATCTTCGCCACCTCCTCGTCCGGCTGGTCGTGTCGGTCCGTTCGGCGCGCGCTCCGCAGCGCGCGCATGAGCAGGTTATGCGGACGCGCGACATCCGCGCAACGTATTTTTCGCAGATTCCCCCGAGCGAGCAGAAGAGCTGCGCGACCAGCGAATTCGCCCGGCGGTCAGTTCTGCTCGCCGTTGATCAGCGTGAGCACGTCGTCGCCGAACTTCTGCACCTTCGTGGCCCCGATGCCGGAGATCTCCACCAGGGCGGGCACGTCGGTGGGCCGCTGCTCGGCGATCGCGGTCAGCGTGGCGTCGGTGAACACCACGTAGGCGGGGACCTTGAGCTGCCGGGCGCGTTCGCTGCGCCAGGCCTTGAGCTTGGTCAGCAGGTCCTCGTCCAGGTCGGACGGGCAGTCGCGGCAGCGGCCGAGCTTGATGTCCATCGTTCCGGACAGCGCGGCCTCGCAGACCCGGCACTTCGGCTTGGCCGACTTGGCGGGTTTGATCAGCTGCTGCTGCTCGCGGACCTTGTTCTTGCTCGGCAGCGCGGCCGGGTGCTCGTCGGGCACCAGGGTGTGGAGGAACCGGCTGCGGCGGCGGAACCGGCGGCTGCCCGCGCGCGCCAGCGCCCAGGACAGGTGCAGGTGCTCGCGGGCCCTGGTGACACCGACGTAGAGCAGCCTGCGCTCCTCCTCGACGGCCGCGTCGGTGTTGGCGTGCTGGATCGGCAGGGTGCCTTCGGTGAGCCCGACCAGGAACACCGCGTCCCACTCCAGGCCCTTGGCCGCGTGCAGCGAGGCCAGGGTGACGCCCTCGACGGTCGGCGGGTGCGCCGACTCGGCGCGCGCGTCGAGCTCGGCGACGTAGCGGGCGAGGTCCGCCTCGGGCACCTCGGCGACGAGCTCCTCGGCGAGCTCGACCAGTGCCATCAGCGATTCCCAGCGCTCCCGGGCCGCACCGCCCGAGGGCGGTTCCTCGGTGAGCCCGACCTCGACGAGCAGTTCCCGCACCGCGCCGGGCAGGTCCTCGGCGGCCACGTCCCGGGCGATGGCGGTGCGCAGCGCGGACATGGCCTGCCGGACCTCGGCGCGGGCGAAGAAGCGCTCCCCGCCGCGCAGCTGGTAGGGGATCTCGGCGTCGGCCAGGGCCTTCTCGTAGGCCTCGGACTGGGCGTTGATCCGGAACAGGATCGCGATCTCGGACAGCGGCACGCCCTGCTTGGCCAGCTTCGCGACCTTGCGCGCGATGGCCTCGGCCTCGTCGGTCTCGTCGTCGAACTCGGCGAAGTCGGGGCGCGGCCCCGGCGGCCGCTGCCCGATCAGCTTGAGCCGGGTGCCCGCCGGGCGCTCGCGGGCGGCACCGATGACCTGGTTGGCCAGGTCCACGACCTGCGGCGTGGAGCGGTAGTCGCGTTCGAGCCGCACCACGGTCGCGTCCGGGTACTTGCGCGGGAAGTTGATCAGCCACTTGGGCGCGGCACCGGCGAAGGAGTAGATGGTCTGGTTGGCGTCGCCGACGACGGTGAGGTCGTCGCGGTCGCCGACCCAGGCGTCGAGCACGCGCTGCTGCAGCGGGTTGACGTCCTGGTACTCGTCGACGGTGAACGAGCGGTACTGGCCGCGGAACTCCTCGGCCAGCTCCGGGGACGCCTCGAGGATGCCCGCGATGTGCAGCAGCAGGTCGTCGAAGTCGAGCAGCTGCGCGCGCGATTTGACCTGCTCGTACGCGGCGAAGGCGCGAGCCAGCAGCTCCGGGGCCACGGGCGCCTCGCGGCCGGCCGCCGCCGCTGCCGCCGGGTACTGCTCGGGGCTGATCAGCGAGGACTTGGCCCACTCGATCTCGCCCGCGACGTCGCGCACGTCCTCCTTCTCGGTGGACATGCCGAGCTTGTTGACCGCGGTGGCGACCATGCGGAACTTGTTGTCGGTGAGCTGCCACATCTGCGTGTCGTGCATCCGCGGCCAGAAGTAGCGCAGCTGCCGGAACGCGGCGGCGTGGAAGGTCTGCGCCTGCACCCCGGCGGCCCCGAGACCGCGCAGCCGGGTGCGCATCTCGCCGGCGGCGCGCGCGGTGAACGTCACGGCCAGCACCTGCTGGGGTGCGACGAGGCCGCGCTGCACGAGGTAGGCGATGCGGTGCGTGATGGTCCGCGTCTTACCGGTGCCCGCACCTGCCAGCACGCACACCGGCCCCCGCGGCGCCGCAACCGCCTCCCGCTGCTCCGGATCCAAACCTTCCAGGAGTCGCGGTAGTTCGGCCATGCCGAGCATCCTTGCAGACGCCCCCACCCGGAAGAGCGACACCCGCACCCCGTGTCGCGCAAACGACCGCCCCGACCGGTCGGCGCCCGTTCCTTCTCTCATCAGAAGTCCCCGGATCTCTGCGCCGGGACTTCCGATGAGAAAAGGGAACGGGCGCCCGCCGGGTCACGACTGCCAGGTCGCCCAGCCCTTGATCATCCGGTAGGCGATGGAGACGCTGGGCGGGAGGCGGACGCCGTCGACCGGTTCGCCGTCGGCCTCCAGGGCCGCGCGAATCGTGTCGCGGTGCACCCAGCGGGCCTCCTCGATCTCGCCGTCGGCCGGGACCAGCGGCTGGTCGCGACCGGCGACCGCGGCGAAGCCGAGCATCAGCGAGCGCGGGAACGGCCAGGGCTGGCTGCCGAGGTAGCGGATCTGGCCGCAGTCCACGCCGACCTCCTCGGCGACCTCGCGGGCCACGCAGGCCTCCAGCGACTCGCCGACCTCGACGAACCCGGCCAGCACCGAGAAGCGGTGCGGCGGCCAGATCGGCTGGCGGGCCAGCAGCACGTGGTCCGCCCCGTCGTGCACCAGGCAGATCACCGCCGGGTCGGTGCGCGGGTACTCCTCGCGCTCGCAACCGGTGCAGCTGCGCGCCCAGCCGAGCCGAACCCGGGTGGTCGCGGCGCCGCACACCGCGCAGTACTGCGCGTGGTCGTGCCAGCTGAGCAACCCGACCGCGGTGGTGAACAGGCCCGCGTCGGTGTCGCCGAGCATCGCGCCGCCGAGCCGCAGGTCGCGCCACCCCTCGGCCTCGCCGTCGTGGTCGGTGCGCAGCGCCCAGTAGCTGACGTCCTCCTCGACGCCGAGCAGCACCGCGCCCGGCGCGGGCGCATCGCCGAAGTCGGTGGCCGGCTGCATCGCGAGCCCGCCGTCGACGTCGATCGGGGTGCGGCCCTTGCCGTCCACCAGCACGACCCGGCCCGTCTTCCACAACCGCGTCCCGCCGTCGAGGGAGTCGCGCAGCTCCTCGCGCCGATCGACCGTGGATCGCGACAGCAGCGGCGGGCTGTCCAGCTGGAACCCGGCCCCGGCGAACGCTTCGCGTGTCATGCCTTCGCTTTCTAAAGCGCTCATGCCACGTCCACTCCGCCGAGCATGCGCATCTGCTCCGCGAGCTCGTCGGCGTCTCCCACGACGACCCCGATGAACGAGGTCGGCGCGAAGATCTTCGCGGCCTCGGCGACCTCCTCGACGGTGACCCCGGCCAGCCGCTCCGGGTGCGCCGTCAGCCAGTCCTGCCCCAGGCCGGCCGCGGCCAGCGAGACCAGCGTGGAGGCCAGGCCGGACTGGGAAGCGGTGGAGGTCAGCAGCCCGCCGATGGCGTACTGGCGGGCCGACTCGACCTCGCTCTCGGTCGGCGGCACCAGCGCCATCTTGGAGAGCTCGTAGCGGGTCTCCAGCAGCGCGGCCGCGGTGACCTCGCTGGCGGTGTCGGCGTCGACCAGCAGCGTGCCGTTGCCCTTGGTGAACTCGAACGACGAGTGCGCGCCGTAGGTGTAGCCCTTGTCCTCGCGGATGTTCTCCATCAGCCGGGAGGAGAAGTAGCCGCCGAAGCACAGGTTGGCGATCTGCATCGCCGGGTACTGCGGGTCGGTGCGCGGCACCGCCTGCGCGGACAGCCGCATCTGCGACTGCACCGCGCCCGGCCGGTGCACCAACCGCACGTCACCACCGCTGACCAGCGGCAGCTGCGGCAGCTCGCGCGCCGAGGCGTCGGAGTTCCAGCCGCTCAGCGCCCGGTCGACCGCGGCGACGGCCCGCTCCGGGTCGATGTCGCCGACCAGCACCAGCACGGACCCGCGCGGCAGCACCGCGTCCCGGTGCAGCTGGCGGACCTGCTCGGCGGTCACCTCGGCGACGTCCTCGGCCTGGGGGACCTCGCGGACGAAGGGGTGGTCGCCGTAGCGGTGCTGCTGCAGCTCCTCGCGCGCGATCACCCGCGGCTGCGAGCGCGCGACGCCGATCCGCTCGACCAGCCGGGCGCGCTCGCCCTCGATCTCCTCGTCCCGGTAGACCGCACCGGTGAGCGCGTCCCCGAGCACGTCCAGGACCGCGTCCAGACCGCTGGCCAGCGCGTCCCCGGCGATGCTGAGCCGCTCGGGGTCGACCACGGCGTGCAGGTCGGCGCCGACCTTGGCCAGGTCGACGTCCATCTGCACCCGGTCGCGCTTCGCGGTGCCGGTGAGCAGCGTTTCGGCCAGCATCTCGGCCCGCGCCGGGTGCTGCGGGGCGTCCCCGGCGAAGGGGATGCGCAGCCGGAGCTCGACCATCGGCACGACGCCGTGCCGGGCCGCGATCACGCGCAGCCCGTTGGCCAGCACGGTGTCCACGGTCTCCGGCGGGCGCCCGGTGCGGCGCTCGCCCAGTTCGGGCAGCGGCCGGGGGCCGAGCTCGGTGCGGCCGATCTCCTCGGCGCTGCGGTGCGTAGCGCGGGTCATTCCGCACCTCCGTTCCCAGGTTCGATTTCCAGCACGGCGCGGGCGTCGGCGCGCATGGCCTTGGCCGCCGCGGCGACGTCCTCGGCGCGGATCCGGCCGATGCGGTCGGGCAGCTCGGAGATCATCTCGGCGCGGCCGTGCAGCAGCTCGGCGCTGCCGAGGTCCAGCGTCCGGGAGACCACCCGGTCGTGCTCGCGGTGCAGGCTGGCCGCCCAGCGGGCGGTGACCCGCTGCAGCTCGTCCTCGCTGGGGCCGTCGGTGGCGAGCTTGTCCAGCTCCTCGTCGATGGCCCCGATGACCCGCTCCACCCCGACGTCGGGGGTGTGGATCGCGGTGAAGGTGAAGGTGTCCGGGTCGCGCGCGTCCAGCGGGGCGCCCATCAGGCCCGCGCCCGCGTGCACGTCGACGACCAGGTTCTCCCGGTGCACCAGGCGCTGCTGCAGCCGGGAGGCGTCGCCGTCGGAGAGCAGCGCGGCCAGCACCACGTTGGACAGGTAGGCGTCGATCTCGCCGACCGGGTCGGGCAGCCGGTAGCCCAGCGCCACGGCGGGCAGCGGCGCGTGCTGGTCGACCTGCTTGCCGCGCAGCTCGCCGGTCGGGAACGGCTCGCCGAAGGAGCGCTGCGGCGGGACCTCGCGGGCGGGAACGTCGCCGAAGTGCTTCTCGACGAGCTCGACGGTGCGCTCCACGTCGAGGTCGCCGGCGATGGTCAGCACGGCGTTGCCCGGCGAGTAGTAGGTGTCGAAGAAGGCCGCGCAGTCGTCGACGGTGGCCCGCTCGAGGTCGGTGAAGTCGCCGTATCCGTTGTGCGCGTTGGCGAAGGTCGAGTACAGCACCGGCGGCAGCAGGATCCAGGGGAACCCGCCGTAGGGGCGGTTGAGGACGTTGAGCCGGATCTCCTCCTTGACCACGTCCACCTGGTTGGCGAGGTTCTCCTCGGTGAGCTTGGGCGCGCGCATCCGGTCGGCCTCCAGGAACAGCGCGCGCTCCAGGGCCGCCGAGGGCAGCACCTGGTAGTAGTCGGTGTAGTCCTGGTGCGTCGAACCGTTGAAGACACCACCGGATCCCTGGACGTGCCGGAAGTGCGCGAGCTTCTCCAAGCTCTCGCTGCCCTGGAACATCAGGTGCTCGAAGAGGTGCGCGAAGCCCGTGCGCCCCTCGGGTTCGGACCGGAATCCCACGTCGTAGTGCACGCTGACGCCGATCACAGGGGCCTGCCCGGATGAGGCCTGGCCCGCTGCCGAGTCCGGCGCCAACACCACGCGCAGCCCGTTGGGCAAGGTGACGCGATGCAGCTGTGGTTCGACCATGCCCCGCAGCCTACGTCCGACCAGCCCCTCGATGTGGAGCCCCTACGACACGAACCGGCGTGTCGTGATCATTCCGCCACCCCCGGGGACGCGCGGTCCCGCGCTACCGGAGGCTGTTGACGAGCGCGTCGATCTCGGTGCCGATGGTGCGGGCGTCGGCGGGCAGGAGCGCGTACACGGGCTCGCCGGTGCTGCCGCGCTCGACCCTGTTGACGTAGCGGCCGTCGGGCTCGGCGTTGTCGAACCAGGCGACGACCTGCGAGCGGTTGCGCCGGTTGTACTGGTCGCGGCGGTTGGCGGCCAGCTGCCCGAGCCGCACGTGCGGCGCCTTGCCGACCTGCTCCAGCAGGGCGACCTGGCGATCCCCGCTGCTGGCCCGCCGGGGCGTGGCGGACTGCATCATGCTGGTCGGGTCGTAGTTCTCGCCCTTCTCCTCGTTCAACGAGCTGTGCGGAACGCGCACGACCCCGGCGGTGCCGGGCTTGGCGGGCGGCAGGGTGCCGAGCACGACCGAGGGCAGCGGCACGTTCTGGTGCACCTCGACGGTCAGCAGGCCGCCCCGCTGGGGCTCCTCCCCCGGCGCCTGCACGCCGAGCACCACGCGGTTGTCCTCGGCGAAGGCGGCCAGCGCGCGCCAGCAGTGGTCGGTCCCCGGCTGCGGGAACCACACGGAGTCGACCCAGAAGTAGGGCGCGGCGATCACCTTGAGCGCCTCGACGAGCGGCGGCGCGATCTCGTCGTCGACGACGACCCCGGCGGCTCCCAGGTTGGCGTGCTCGGCCTGGCCGATGCGGCTGAGCTCCTCGGTGGTGCGCCCGAAGGAACGGGTGCTGATCGGCGCCGTGAGCCGTTCGATCCCGAGGTATTTGCAGACGATGTCCAGGTGCACGGGCGTCAGCTGCCACCGACCCAACACGCTCACGTGAAGTACTCCCACTCAGGCGAATTCGAATTCCCGCCGCGGGACTCCTCGCCTCAGAAGTCCCGCGGCCCGGGAAGTGATCTCGCGGTGCGCCCGGGAATTCCCGGGCGCCACCGCGGTTCGTCGGATCTACTCGCCCAGCACCGGCGGCGCGGTCTTGGGCATGTCGTTCATCCAGACGTCGTCCTGCTCCTCGAGCCAGGACGGGCGCTCGTGCTCGTCGTCCTCGCCCTGGCCCTGGCCGCGCCCGGCCCCGGCACCGCCCATCATGCCGCGACCGGCGGCACCGCGACCGCCTGCTCCGGCCGCCCCGGCCGCGCCCGCACCGGCTCCCGAACCGAGCCCACCGGCCCCGGCCCGACCACCGGCGCCCATGCCGGCACCGCGAGCACCACCGGCACCTCCGGCGCCGAGACCGCGCGCACCACCGGCTCCGACGCCGCGAGCACCACCGGCCCCGATCCCGCCGGCCGCCAGGCCCGCAGCACCTCCGGCGCCACCGGCTCCGGGACCGCCTGCCCCCGGACCTCCGGCCCCGGGCACCCCGGTACCGCCGGGCGGGTTGGCAGCCCACGCGCTGTCGGTCTGCGAGGGGGACGAACCGCTGTGGCCACCACCGGGGATCCCGCTGCCGCCGACCCCGGAACCGCCACCGACGCCCGAACCGCCGCCGTAGCCACCGGCACCGCCGCCCCCGCCACCGGGACCGCTGGGCATGCCGCCCCAGTTGGTCCCGTCCTGCGGCGGAACCGGCGGCGGTTGCGCGGTGTTGCCGTCCGGCTTGGTGTACTGCGGCATCTGCGAGTCGACCTGCGTCAGCGTCGGGCTGTAGACGCGACCCATCGTTCCCTGCGCGGCCTTCTCGGCCTCTTCCTGCGCCTCCATCTGGCCGACGGCGTCGAGACCCGCACCGGCGACCCCGAGGGGGATGACGTGCGCAGCGGTTTCGCCCCAGCTGAAGCCTTCGGGCTTGGGCACCATCTGCTTGGACTTGCCCGCGGCGTCACCGGCGGCGTTGAGGTTGTTCCCGGTGGCCTCGAACGCGTCGGCGCTGCTCATCATCCAGTCGGACGCGGGCTTGCCGACCTCGGCGGCCTTGTCGGCGGCTTCGCCCTGCCAGCCCCCGCGAACGATCTCGCCGATGTCCTTGCCGTAGTTCTGCCCGCGCTCGCGCAGCTTCTTGGCGAGCCTGACCCAGGCGTCGCCGATCTCGCCGACCTTGCCCTGGTCGATGGACTCGTGGTTGGTCTTGTAGATGTCGGCGTGGCTGAACCCGCCCCAGTTCACGCACTGCGTGATGGCCGGGTTGTCGTACTGCCCGACCTCCAGGCCGCGGTTCTCCCTCGCCAGCTCCGCCTGCTGCTGCTGGTACGCCTGCTTGGCCTTGGCCAGCTGCTCCTCGCGGGCATCATCGGCGAAGGTGTCCATGCCGACGAGGTCCATGCCGCCGTTGGCGACGTTGGTGACGAAACTCGTGAAGCCCATCTAGTCCCCCAACATCACTTCGGCAACCGAGAAGCAGTCTGGTTGGCGATCTTCTCGATCTCGGCGCACGGATCGGCGACGGAGTCCCGCATCGCCCCGGCGATCTGGTAGAGGACGACACCGCCACCCGTCGAAACGACGGTCACGCAGCCACCCTGCCCGGTAGCACCAGGCACGATCATTCGCGCAGCCTCACGCCCCCCAACTGAAATGGGTTCATAGGAGTCGTAGCTCTCGCCTTCCTTGAGACTCTGCACGGTCTCGTCGGCATTCTTCTGGAGGGCAATGTCCATCTTTTCGCCCTCCCAAGTGCAACCCGGCTGGAAGCTGACCTGCGTGAAGTCCTCGCTCTGCGTAGAAACCCCCCACGACGTGAGCTCGTCGGGCTTGAAGAACGTGCAGGGATCGAAGCTACTGATCGCCTTGCCCTGCGGCTTCGGCTCACCAGCAGTGTCGCCCGAATCGCTGCCCGAGCACGCAGAAATACCGAACAGCGCCACGCCGGCGGTCGCTGCGATCAGCGCTCGAGTAACCGTCTTCACTTCATACCTCGCCTAAGGTCGTCGGCGTTCTGTTCGTCAATAGCGCGGTAGTCCTTGGCTGCGCCTCGGAACGCTTCCGCTTGCTTCCGCAGCTCTTCCTGCAAGTCACGAATCAGCTTCATGGCACCCGCTTCAGGATCAGAAGCTTTGTCCTCGAAGCGCTTCGCAAGCTGCTTCCCATCCGGGTAGTCACCGAGACCCTTAACAGTGTTCAGAGCCTGAGTGATCTTCCACAGGTCACCAAGCTCCTCGATCTCGTCCTCGCAGCGCTTCGCGGCCTTCTCCGCCGCTTCTGGATCGAGTGCAAGCTTGCCCGCGCTGACCTGCGAGTTGATCCACGACGTCTGACCGCTGACGGCCCCCAGGGCCTCTTTCGCTGCGGCGAAGCCGCCCTCTGCGCTTGTCATCTCAGATCCTCCGGCACCTGCGATCCCCCATGAGACGGGGTAACTCTAGCGTGGACGCAGGCCGTTGCGGAGCGGTTCCGTTCAGATCGGGCAATTTGACCTGGATCACCCGTTCAGCCCAGGTCGCGGTCGTACCGACCAGCTTTGAGCCCGGCGAGGAACCGGCGCCAAGACGTTGAATCGACGACTAAGTGGCCACTTTCCGGAGCCTTGGAGTCACGCACCGCAGCGAACTCGGCGCTGAGCGCAACCTCGACGCAGTTGACCTTGCCGCTGCGACCGCTCTTGCGCCAGGTGTAGTCGTTCAATGGTCAAGCTCCTTCGCGATCCTCTCGATCAGCTTGGCCGAGCCCACCGCGTCCAGCGCAAGCGCTTGTAGCTGCTCGCACACGTCAAGATACTCGCAGGTCTCATCAGCCTTGGTAAGGAAAATTCCGCCCTTCTGGTTCTCGATGTAGACGTACGGGGAGATGGCCTCGAACTCGTAGACCGCGAACGGCCCTTCCAAACCGGGATACGCACCTGCTTCCACCGGAACTACGCGAACCGTCACCTTGGGCAACTCAGCGCAGGCATGAAGGTGCTTGAGCTGTCCGCGCATGACTTGAGCCCCACCGATTCTTCGGCGAAGCGCGAACTCGTCCACGAAGAAGCGCGTCCCGGGACCGTTGGGCCTGGTCAGCAAGCACTGGCGCCCTATTCGCGTCGACACGGAGAGCTCCATGTCCCGCATCGGGACGGAAACTCCCGACAGCACCGCTCGCGCGTAGCTGGGGGTTTGCAGGAGGCCTGGGATCAGGGAGATCCCGAAGTCCGTGATCCGGGACGCCTCGCGTTCCAGGGTCATGACGTTGGCCAGCTGGTCGGCGTACTCGTCGGCGGGGATCGGGACGGTGCCGCCGTCGTCGGAGGCCTTGGCGACGAGCTTGTCCTTCGGCTCGCCGGTCACGCCGTAGAGGACGCAGAGCTCCTTGACCTCGGCGGCCGTCGGTTTGCGGGCGCCGGTCTCGGTGCGGCTGACCCACGCCGGGCTGGTCCCGAGCTTGGCGGCCACCGATCGGGTGGAAAGTCCGCTGAGCTCGCGGAGCCTGCGCAGCTCCGCGCCGAGGCCGACCTGAAACACGCGGCGCCCTCGAAACATGCCCTACCCCCGGGTTTTCCCGCTCCGACCGTTTCGCGTTTCGGTCCGTTTCATTTCTCGCGAATCAGTTTCGAAATGGATGAACCGCTGAAACGAGATTAGCTTTCGCCGCCATCCGGGATCCACTTCCGCACTTCGAAAGGACTCGATGGGATGGTTTTCGACGTGTTCCGCCGCGAGAGCACCGATGTGTTCTGGATCGTCGGCGCGGGATTCCGAGCGCGGCACGCGATGACGGCGCTCCCCGGCTCGGTGTACTCGGGGGCGTGGGTCCCCGCGCTCTGCGAGATGTGGCTGCTGATCCCGTCGGCCACGCCCTACGGCCAGGTCCCGGTGACGGCGAAGTACACCGAGCGCTGCCCCGACTGCGCGAACCTGGTCGCCCGCCACGCCCACCGCGAGCACACCTGGGACTTCTGAGGAGCGCGGTTCGAGCTGGGGCCGCGCACCTCGGGCGTGCGGTCCCAGGCCGAACCACCGTCAGCTCGCCGCTCGGCGACGGTCATCGCCCGGACGACGCGCGATCGATCGACAACGCCACGTGATCGTCCGGGCGCTGAGCGTGAAAGGCGTTGGGGCGGTGGCGTTGTTTGCTCGAAGGGCCGCCGGGGCGGGCGGTCGAGCCGATACAGTCTGGTGCGCAGGTCGGGTGGTGCCGAGGAGGTCGTGGTGGTCGTCCACAGCAGACGCGCGTTGCCGAGGTGGGGCGCGTGACCCAACCGCCCGGACCACCGCAGCATCCCTGGCAGCAGCCCTGTCCGCAGCAGCCGCCGCCCCAGCAGGGCTGGGTCCCGCAGGAGGCCCCGCCGCAGCAGGCGCAGCACGGCCGGCCGTGGACCCCGCAGGACCCGCAGCAGCAGTGGGTTCCCGCGGGTCAGCAGCAGTGGGGCCCGCAGCAACCGCAGCAGCAGTGGCCCCAGCAGGCCGGGCAACCACCGCGGGCGCAGCGTGCCGAGCAGCAGCCGTGGGGATTCGCGCCCGTGCCGATCCCGCCGCCGCGGAAGAAGTCGCGGGCCGGGCTCGTGGTGGCCCTGGTGCTGGCCGGGGTGACACTGGTGGCCGGGGGCGTGGTCACCGCGGTGGCCACCGGTTCCAGCGACGAGGCGACGACCCGCCCGATCGGCAACGGCAGCGCCTCCACCAGCACCAGCGAGGCCACCGAGACCAGCAGCTCGGAACCGACCACCAGCAGCACGACCTCGACGAGCAGCGACATCGAGAACACCGACGCGCAGCCGGTGGTCGCGCTCGGCGACAACCCCGTCAACATCGAGGGAAACGGCGCGGTCAGCACCTCCTGCAGCGTCCCGGACTTCCGCACCGAGGTCTCCGCCCAGGACCGCTTCTACCAGGCGGTCATCGACTGCCTGATGGAGGCGTGGGCGCCCGCGCTGCACGAGGCGAACCTGCCGGTGGAGACCCCGCGGGTCATCACCGTCGGCCAGGACACCAGCACCCCCTGCGGCCTGCGGCGGTGGAACCAGACCGCGCTGTACTGCCCGAACGACCACACCATCTACATGACCGCGCGGTACTACTCCGAGATCGAGAACCGCACCCGCGGGGGCGTCTACCTGGGCCAGTTCGCGCACGAGTTCGGCCACGCCGTCCAGGGGCTGGCGGGCATCAACACCGCCTACGGGGACGCGCTCGACCAGGCCGGGCCCACCAGCCCCGAGGGGCTGGAGCTCACCCGCCGCTCCGAGCTGCAAGCCACCTGCTTCGAGGGGATGTCGCTGGCGGCGCTGCAGAACGGCGGCGTGAGCAACGAGCTCATCTTCCCCGCGCTGCAGGACTCCGCGGCGCGCGGCGACGAGCACAGCGACGTCGCCGACCACGGCAGCACCGAGACCAACGCGATCTGGATCAACCAGGGCTTCACCAAGAACCGCGTGGCGCAGTGCAACACCTGGCTCTCCCCGGACGGCGACGTGGACTGAGCGTCCGGGCGTTCCACCTCAGGAGCGGCGGCACCGCCGAGCAGCGCGATCCCGGAGCAGCCCTAGCGGACCCGGACCTCGAAGTAGATCGGGCGATAGCCCGGCATCAGCTCCCGACCGGACTCGTCGACCATCTTCCAGCGGACCTTGCAGTCCACCTGGCCGCGCGGCGGGGTGCGCACGGTGACCGGGATCTGCACCTCCTGCCCCGGCGCCGTCGCGGGGATCGGGATGCGCTCGCTGGTCCGGCAGCCCTCGGACCCCATCGAGACGTCGACGCGCTGCAGGTACCGGTCCCGCCAGTGCACCGAACCGACGTTGCGCAGCTCCCAGACCTTGATGAACTGCGCGTCCGCGGGCACGACCGCGCCGTCCGGGTAGGTCACGTCGCGCAGGAAGTCGCTCGCATCGCCCGGGTGGACGACGCGCTCGTCGACCGGTGCGCCGGCGAACATGGGCACGGCGGCCCCGAGCACGCCCAGCACGGTGAGCACCGACAGCACCAGGAACCAGTGCGACCGCCACCACCGGTGCGGCGCGCCCGCTTCGGCCTCGACCTCGTCCGATCCCCGCGGTTCCACCGCCGGTTCGAGCGCGGCGACCTCGGCCACCGGCTCCGCGCCGTCGAGCTGCCCAGGAGCGGCGTCCACCGGCTCCCCGGGGCCCGGTGCTCCGGCCAGCTCCTGGGCAGCTCGTCGCCAGCGGGCGCACCACTCGTCCTCGTCGCCGTCGCAGGCGCGCACGAACTCCCGCACGGTCTGCCAGGGCTGCAGGCGGTAGCCGGTCACGGTGAGGTGCAGCGTCGCGTGCGAGACGGCACCGGACTTCGCCGCCATCCGCCGGAAGGACGGCTCGCCCGCCCGCTCGCGCAGCGCGCGCAGCGCGACCACGAACTCCTCGAGCGCGGGTGGTCGTTCCGCTCGTTGCGATCGAGGCACCAGGTCCTCCCATGAGCGCCGGGATCACCGGCTGTCGTGCAGCGCGAGGCGCCCGCGGGGCCCGGCGCCGTCAGGTGCGGCGTCAACCCCGTCACGCGAACAGCCCGCGCTGTCACTCACCGTGGCGGTCGAGACGTTAGCAGGAAACGCGTGACAGCTCCGGTACGAACGAGCGAATTTCCAGCGCACGACACCGTCGGTGCTGTCATACGACACCATCCGGCGTAACGGGGCGCGTCCGATCGGTGTCGGACGGTCGCACCGCGCCGCCAGAGTCGCACCCAGCGTCATCGACCGATTCGAGGGAGCGACGTTGAGAACACGACCGGCAGGACTCGCCATCACCGCGGCGCTCGCGGTGCTCGCGAGCGTTCCGGCCACCGCCGCCGGACAACCGCAGGACGCGGTCGACGTGGAGGCCGCGCTGCGCGCCGCGCAGATCGACCCGCAGCGCGACGACCAGGAGCCGACTCCCGGCGCGCAGGCCAGCGTCGAGGTCATCGAGCGGGCGCTGCGCGCGGAGGGGCTGCTCGACCAGCAGTACGTCGACGGGCACTACGGCACCAGGACCGTCGACGCCTACGCCGAGCACCAGCGCTCGATGGGCTTCGAGGGCATCGCCGCGAACGGGCTGCCCGGCGCGGAATCCCTGCGCGAACTCGCGGCCGGCCGCTTCGAGGTCACCCGCGTCGTCCGGCCGGGGAAGCGCACGACGCACACCGGCGAGGTGGTGAACGCGCGCACCGCGGCGATGCTGGCCGAGGCCGAGGAGCGCTTCGGCGCGAAGTTCGCGGTGGACCAGGGTTCCTACAACCCCGGCGGCGACCCCACCTCCGCGGGCACCCACGACGGCGGCGGCGCGGTGGACGTCGACGTCGACGGCATGGACCGGGCCACCTCGACCGAAGCGGTCCGGGCGCTGCGCGAGGTCGGCTTCGCGGCCTGGTACCGGACGCCGAGCCAGGGCGACTGGCCCGCGCACATCCACGCCGTCGCGATCAGCGACCCCGACCTGTCCGAACCGGCCAGGGAGCAGGTCGGGGACTACTACCTGGGCAAGAACGGGCTCGCGAACGACGGGCCGGACGACGGGCCCGAGGTGGAGCCCGTCCGCACCTGGGAGCAGCACCAGCGCGGCGAGGACCGCTGAGCCGCGGAACCGACTACTCGAAAGCGCGGGAAACGGAGAGAAGATGAAGTTCATGCGCAAGCTGGCGGCGACGAGCGCGCTCGCGGTCGCGGCCGCCGCCACGATGGTGAGCGCCGGCGCCGGGGAGGCGTTGGCCGAGCCCGACTTCCAGATGCCCTTCGAGTGCGGCTACACCGCGGTCGCCGCCACCTACGGCGGGCACAGCCCGGCGAACTCGGTGGACTTCCAGAAGTCCGGCATCTCCGGGGACGCCGTCGTGGCCTCGGCGGGCGGGACCGTGTCGGTCGTGGGCGACGAGGGCGACGAGAGCTACGGCAAGTGGATCGAGATCGACCACGGCGGCGGCTGGACCACCCGGTACGCGCACCTGTCCGCGCAGTCGGTCGGCCAGGGCGACGAGGTCCGCAGCGGCGAGAAGATCGGCGAGGCCGGCAACACCGGCGGCTCGACCGGCGCGCACCTGCACTACGAGCAGCGGCTCGACGGCGCCGACGAGAAGGTCGTGCTCGACGGCGCACCAGTGCCCTACTACGGCAAGACCGAGTTCACCAGCAACAACTGCGGCGGCGGGAGCGGCAACCCGCACAGCCCCGGCGAGGTCTGCGGCGACGGCTACTCGGTCGTCGACAGCCACCAGCTCGGCGAGGCCGGCGAGGTCTACCTGCTCTACAACGGCGACAGCGGCAAGAACTGCGTGACCGCGCTCAAGGCGGAGAAGCTGGACCGGAGGACTCCGGTCTCGGCCTTCCTGGAAGTCCGGGGCGCCGACCGCAAGACCGACTCCGGCGAGTTCCAGTACTACGCGGGACCGGTGCGCGCCTCGGCCGCCCAGACCTGCGTGAAGTGGGGCGGCTCCATCGGATCCGCCGAGTACAGCAGCGATTTCGAGCACTGCGGCTGAGCGAGCCGACGACACGGGAGGAGGGAAGACGTGCGCGAGCTGGCAACCGCGGCGGTGCTCACCGCCCTCTCCGGCGCGCTGGTCGCCGGATCGGCGACCCCGGCGCTGGCCGAGGAGAAGGCCACCGCGGTGAACATGGAGGCCGTGATCGAGGCGGCCATGCGGGATCCGCACAAGTCGGACCAGGACGTCACCGACGGGTCCGGCCCGAGCGTCGAAGCGGTCGAGAAGGCGCTCGCGGTCGAGGGACTGCTCGACCGCGGCTACGTCGACGGGCACTTCGGCACCTCCACGGTGGACGCCTACGCGGAGTACCAGCGCGAGCTGGGCTACGAGGGCCTGGACGCCACCGGGCTGCCGGACGCGAGCTCGCTGGCCGAGCTGGGCGAGGGACGCTACGAGGTGAAGCGGGTCATCGACGTCGGCTCCAGGACGTCGATGGACGGTGAACCGGTGAACCAGCGCACCGCGGCCATGATCGAGGCGGCCGAGAAGCGGGCCGGGGAGAGCTTCACGCTCACCCAGGGCTCCTACGGGGGCGTGGACCAGTCCGGCGGGACCCACGACGGCGGTGGCGCCGTGGACATCTCGGTGCGCGGCCTGTCCGCCGACGCGGCCGTGAAGGCGCTCCGGCAGGTGGGCTTCGCCGCGTGGCACCGCACCCCGGAGCAGGGCGACTGGGCCGCGCACATCCACGCCATCGCGATCAGCGACACCGACATGTCGCCGGAGGCCCAGCAGCAGGTCGGCGACTACTTCGAGGGCCGCAACGGGCTCGCGAACGGGGCTCCGGACGACGGCCCGAAGGTCGAGAAGGTGACCTGGGAGGAGTACCAGCGCGGGTAGCCGACGCCGCCCGTGCGGGAAGGGTCCTGCCGTCGCGCTGGGCCCCTTTCCCGCGCGCGAGGTTCCGGACTTCCCGGCAGTCCCCGCAACGGCTCTCAGCGCCTCCCGGCCAGCAGGACGCCGTAGCCGCCACCGGCCACGGCGGCCAGCGTGACCAGGACGAGGTTCGTGCGCAACGTCAGGTCTTCCAGCCCCGAGCGCGCGGAATCCGCTGGGACGGCGACGAAACCGTCGCGGGCGCGGGCCGGGACCAGCACCTTCAGCTCGGTGCCCGCGAAGTGCCCGCAGCCGCTGAACGTTCCGGTGCGGGTCTCGCCCCCGACGCGCACCTCGACCCGGTCGCCCTGCGCCTTCGGGCCGCACGGGCGCCGTTCGAGCACCTTCGCCGTCACCTGGCGCAGCTCCGTGCGCTCACCGGCGGCCGCGACCAGCGGCCAGATCGTCGCACCGGCCACCACAACGCCGAGAACGCCCAGCACGAGCAGGATCGACGCCACCGAGGCCGCACCTCGAGTGCTTCCCACCCCACCGATAGTGCCAGGCCGCTCACCCGGTGCGGTGGCACAGGACGATCACGAATCGGGTGGCGGTGACTTGCGAACGTACAGCAGCCGGTCGCCCGCTTCGATGGCGTCGGCCTCCGGTGCGTCGACCCGGTAGAGGTTCCCGCCGCGCACCACGCCGAGCACCATGTCCGGCAGGTGCCGCGGCGAACCGCCGATCTCGGTGGCCTCCACGTCGCGCTCCGCGATCGCCAAGCCCGCCTCCGTCGAGAGCAGGTCCTCGAACATCTCCACCACCGACGGCGTGGAGGTCGCCATGCCCAGCAGCCTGCCCGCGGTGTCGCTGGAGACCACCACCGAGTCCGCACCGGACTGGCGCAGCAGGTGCACGTTCTCCGCCTCCCGGACCGCGGCCACCACGCGCGCCTTCGGCGCGAGCTCGCGCGCGGTGAGGGTGACCAGCACCGCGGTGTCGTCGCGCTCGGTGGCGATCACGATCGCGCTGGCCCGCGAGGCGCCTGCCACGCGCAGCACGTCCGAGCGGGTGCCCGAACCGTTGACCGTGACCAGGCCCTGAGCGGAGGCCGACTCCAGGGCGGCGCGGTCGGTGTCCACCACGACGATGCGGCCCGGGTCCGCGTCGTCGCCGAGCAGCGAGGTGACCGCCGAACGGCCCTTCGTCCCGTAACCGATGACGACCACGTGGTCGCGCACCTTGGACCTCCAGCGTTGGATCTTGTAAGCCTGCCGGGAGCGCTCGGTGAGCACCTCCAGGGTGGTGCCGACCAGCACGATCAGGAACAGCACCCGCAGCGGCGTGATGACCAGGATGTTGACCAGCCGGGCAGCATCGCTGACCGGCGTGATGTCACCGTAACCGGTCGTGGACAGCGACACGGTGGCGTAGTACACGACGTCCAGCAGGCCGATCTCGCCGCCGCTGGAGTCGCTGTAGCCGTCGCGGCCGATGTAGACGATGGCCACGGTGGCCGCCAGCGCGATCGACGCGTACAGGATCCGCCGCACGATCGAGCGCACCGGGCTGATCGTGCTGCGCGGCATCCGGATCACGCCGACCAGCGTGTGGTCCGGGCGGCCGGAGAGCTCGTCCTGCTCCCGGTGGACCAGTCGCTTGGACCCCAGCTCCATTACCCGCGCTCCCCGACGTCGTCACTCACGGCGCGCAACGTTAACGCCTCCGTACACAGCACCGAATTCGCGGGGGAAACCAGGTCAATCCCCATCCCGGAACCGGTATCCGGCGTTCTACCATGCAGCGGTGCAGCAGCGGCTACACCACGCAGCCCAGGCCCTCGGCTGGGACGGACGGCTGGTCCCGGACGTCGACGTGCTCGGCACCCGGTTCACGGCCGTCGCCCGCATCAGGCCCAACGTGCACCGGTGGCGGGTGCACAACGGCTGGGCTCCCGAGCTCGACCCGGCCTGGTTCAAGACCTGGTCCGAACCGGAACACCACGACCAGCTGCCCGTCGCGGCGGTCGACCTGCTCGGCACGCTCGTGCCGGTGTCCAGACCCGGCAAGGCCCTGCAGGCCTGCGGGATGCTGCTGACCTTCGCGCCCTGCGCGGCCGTGCTGCCCTCGCGCGGCACCGACGACGTGCTGTCGATGCTGGAGCTCGACTACTACGGCGCGGGCGCGGTGCGCACCAGCTCGCAGGGCGACGCCGAGCTGATCATCGCCCCGGAGGACCGCACCGCCGAGTTCGGCTCCTCCACCTTCGGCCGCTGGCTGCTGGAGGTCCTCTACTCCCGCCTGCTGGAGCCGGAGCCGGAGAACGCCTGAGCCCTGCTCAGGCCCCCGCACCACCGGAGGTCCTCAACGGCCCCGCGGCGAGCACGACGTAACTCCGCGCACCGACACCAACACGCGAAGTCCACGACCACCGAGCTCCCAGGACCTGCGGTGGAGCCGCCTTCTCCTTCGGTGAACGAGCAACCACCCCGCACCACCGGAGGTCCTTCGACGAGCAGGCAAGCAGCCCGAACCGCCGGAGGTTCTCAGCGGCTTCGTGGCGAGCACGTCGGGACGCCGTGTATCGGCATACATAGGGAGCGACGCGCGGAGTCCAGAAGGCGTCTCACGACCCGCTACCCGCACCGCCACGCAGCTCACTCCCCCGACAGCTCCCCTAAGCCAGGACGTACTCGTGCCAGTTGAGGGCTTCGGGGTTCCAGCGCATGCCTCGGCCCTCGCCGAGCATCTTGAGCGCCTGCATGGTGTGCGGCCAGCGGCGGATGACGTTGGCCATCGCCACCGGGGTCATCAGGTCGACGGTGCGGCGGTGCTCGCCGGGCCCGAGCAGGGCGGTGCCGCCCTCGGTGCGGATGATGTCGGTGAGCGGCCGCTGACCGGACAGCGCCGTCTGCTCCACGCTGATGATGGTGTGCGGCTGCAGCTCGTTGGGCCAGCTCTTGCGGTCGATGTCGGTGGGCACGGGCTGCTCGCAGCTGCCGCACTCGCACTCGAACTCCGGGGCCCAGCCGTGCTGCCGCCAGGACCACACGACGGCACCGCCGACGTCGAGGTCGTCGAGGGCCGCCACGTGCGGCCACGCCCCGATCACGGCCTGCAGCCGGGTCTGCTTCGACTGCTGCCGGGCGCCCGGGCCGTCGAACGACCAGGTCCCCTCGTCATCGCGATGGACCCGCACCAGCGGAGCGCGCATGGCCAGGACTTCGGTGTCCACGCGCACCGCGGCTTCCGGTGGTGTGCTGAGCTTCCAGTCGGTGTTCATCGAGGGCATACTCGATCGCCAGCCGATCCGGACTCAAGCTCCGCCACCCGAACGTGTAAATCTTGAACGAGCCCGTCACTCCGGTTTCGGCACCGCCGAGATGAGGTCGCGCAGACCGTCGGCGTCGCGCAGGTCGGCCGGGCGCAGGGTGTAGTCGTCGCGGACGTAGTGGAAGGCCGCGCGCACCTTCTCCAGCGATGTCCCGGACAGCTCCGCCCAGGCCAACCGGTAGGCGGCCAGCTGCACCGACAGCGCCGGGATCTGGTCGCCGCCGGGCACCGCGCCGGTCTTCCAGTCCACCACCGTCCAGCCGCCGTCGGCGTCGGCGAACACCGCGTCCATCCGGCCGCGGAGCACGATTCCCTCGACCTGCGTCTCGAAGGGGACCTCCACGCGGTGCGGGGTGCGGTCGGCCCACGAGCCGGCCAGGAAGGCCTCCTGGAGCTCGGCGAGGTCGGCGTGCACCGGTGCGGAGTCGTCGGCCGCGCCGGGAAGCTCGTCGAAGTCCAGCAGCGCCGAGGAGCTGAAGCGGTGCTCCAGCCAGGCGTGGAACGCGGTTCCCCGGCGGGTCATCGGGTTCGGCGGGAACGGCAGCGGGCGCCGCAGCCTGCGCGCCAGCCCGTCGGTGTCCCCGGCCAGCTCCACCAGCTGGCTCACCGACAGGTGCTCGGGCAGCCCGACCTGCTCGCGGCGCCGGGCCGCGGCGGCGCGCTCGGCCAGCAGCACGTCGACGTCGCGGGACCAGCCGTCCGGATCGTCCTCCTCGGACCGGTCGGTGCCCAGCTCCGCGATCGCGGTGCGCACCAGGTCTGCCCCGTCGGAGACGGCCTTGCGGCGCGGGCCGAGCGGGTCCACCGGCCACTGCGCACCGCGGACCTCCTCGGCCAGCGGGTTGGTGGCGTCCTCGTCCGGCGCCGGGGCCCACTCGTCGACCACGCCCACCCGGTTGCCCGCGACCACCTCGGCGACCTCGGCGAGGAAGTCGGAGGGACCCTTGGGCCGGTCGCCGTTCTCGCCCCACCAGTGCCCGGACAGCAGCAGGGCGCGCTCGGAGCGGGTCACCGCGACGTAGAACAGGCGGCGCTCCTCGGCCAGGCGCCGGGCCTCGAAGTCCTCCTCGTGCAGGCCCAGCTCCTCGCCGAGCTCCTTGCGGTCCACGCCCTCCAGCCGGTCGAGGTCCAACCGGGGCAGGTCCGGGGAGTCCCCGCGCAGCTCGGCGGGCAGCGAGGTCACCGAGCGCAGCCAGGACCCCGCCTTGCGCTTGCCGGGGAAGACGCCGGAGACCAGGTGCGGGACCGCGACGACCTGCCACTCCAGGCCCTTGGCGGCGTGCGCGGTGAGGATCTGCACGCGGTCCTCGGCGACCTCCACCTCGCCGGGCTCCAGGCCGTCCTCGGCGCGCTCGGCCGCCGAGAGGTAGTCCAGCAGCGAGGGCAGCGTCGCCGAGGGGCTGGCGGTGGTGAACGAGGTGACCACGTCGGCGAAGGCGTCCAGGTGGATGCGACCGGACCCCACCGGGCGGGCCAGGCTCTCGATGTCGAGCAGCAGGGTGCGCTCCACGTCGGCGACCAGCTCCGGCAGCGGCTGGTCCAGGCGGCGGCGCAGCGCGGCCAGCTCGCCGCCCAGCTTGCGGATCCGCCGGTAGCCATCGGCCGAGTAGCGCTCCTCCCCGCCCGGGTCGTCCAGCGCGTCGGCCAGCCCCGCCTGCACGGCGTTCTCGCCGGGCAGCGCGGCCTGCACGACCGCGACCGGGTCCTCGGAGTCCGGATCGCCGTAGAACTGGGCGCCGAGCTCGCGGGCGCGCTGCCACAGCGCGGCGAGGTCGGAGGCGCCGATGCGCCAGCGCGCGCCGGTGAGCAGCCGCGCGGCCGCGGTGCCCGCCAGCGGGTCGACCAGCAGGCGCAGCGCGGAGACCAGGTCGCGGACCTCGGGTTCGTCGAGCAGCCCGCCCAGGCCGACGACCTCCACCGGCAGCCCGCGCTCGCGCAGCGCCACCGCGATGTCGGCCATGTCGGCGCGGCGGCGCACCAGCACGGCCGCCGTTGGCGGGCGGCCGGTTTCGTCGATAGCGGCCTGCCACTGCGCGGTGATCCCGTCGGCCACCCACTCGCGCTCGGCCCGCACGTGCTCGGTGAGCGCGACGCGGATGTCGCCCTCGTTCGCGCCCTCCAGCGCGCGCAGCTCCTCGACCTCCAGGCCCGCCCGGCGCAGCGGTTCGGAGACCGCGTTGGCGACGTCGAGCACCTCGGCCGGGTTGCGGAAGCTGGTCAGCAGCCCGTAGCGGCGCGCGGGCGCGGGGTGGTCGACCTCGGTGCGCGGGAAGTCGGTGGTGAACCGCGGCAGGTTGGCCGCGCTGGCGCCGCGCCAACCGTAGATGGCCTGCGCGGGATCGCCCACCGAGGTGACCGGCAGCGGCTCGCCCTGCCCGAACAGCGAGCGCAGCAGGACCCGCTGGGCGTGCCCGGTGTCCTGGTACTCGTCGAGCAGGATGGCGCCGTAGCGCGCGCGCTCGCCCTCGACGACCTCGCGGTGGCCCGCGGCCAGGACCGCCGCCAGCGACATCTGGTCGGCGAAGTCCATCGCGCCCTCGCGCCGCTTGCGCTGCGCGTACTCCTCGACCATCGGCAGCAGCGCGGTGCGGAGCCGTTGCGCGGCGACGACCTTCACCATGTCCTGCGGCAGGTTCGCCCGCTGCCCCTTGGCGCGCGGCGCGTTCTCGATGATCGAGCACAGCTTCTCGGCGTGCGCGCGCAGATCCGACGGGTCCACCAGGTGCTCGGCGAGCTCGCCCGCCAGCGCGAGCACGTAGGCGGTGATGGTGGTGGGCACCTTGTCGGTGTCCAAGTCCTCGGTCCAGTTGGACACCACCCGGTGCGCGAGCTGCCAGGACGCCGTCTCGCTGAGCAGCCGCGCGCCGGGCTCCACCGGAACCCGCAGGCCGTGCTCGCCGACGATGCGGCCCGCGTAGGCGTGGTAGGTCAGCACCGTGGGCTCCTCGGTGAGCACGGTGGCGCGCAGCTGGCCGCTCGGGTCGACCTCGTCGAGCAACCCGGAACCGGCGAGCCGGCGAAGCCGCGCGCGGACGCGATCGGCGAGCTGGCGGGCGGCCTTGCGGGTGAAGGTCAGGCCCAGCACGCGCTCCGGGGTGACGATCTGGTTGGCCACCAGCCACACCACCCGGGCGGCCATCGTCTCGGTCTTGCCCGCGCCCGCGCCGGCCACCACCAGCGCCGGTTCCGGTGGTGCGGCGACGACTTCGGCCTGCTCGGGCGTGGGCGAGTGCAGGCCCAGCGCCTGGGCGATCCGCTGCGGACTGATCACTGCGAGACCTGCCTGCCGGCCGGGTGCACCGGGCAGCTGGTCCGCGCCGGGCAGCGGGAGCAGTCGGAGTTCTCCCGCGCGGCGTAGATCGGGCCGAGGCTGTCCGCGGCGGCCTGGTGCACCACGTTCAGCCAGAGCTCGAAGTTCTCCCGGTCGAACGGTTCCTGGGCGCGCTCGGTGGCCGCGCCGGTGCGGTCGGACTTGGCGACGTAGAGCAGCCGGGCGCCGCCGGGCTCGCCCTCCTCGCCGAAGGCCCCCAGCGCCGCGGCGAGCTGGTAGACCGCCAGCTGCGGGTGTTCGGCGGCCTCGTTCTTGCTGACCGGGGACTTCGCGGTCTTGACGTCGACGACCACCGGGCGCCCGTCGCCGTCGGACTCCAGCCGGTCGACGCGGCCGCGCAGCCGCAACCACGGCCCGCCGTCCTTGCCCGGCACCGTGACGTCGAGGTCCTTCTCCACGCCGAGCTGGGTGAGCTCGGCGCGGGACTGCACCAGCCAGTGGATGAACGCGTCGAGCATGCCCTCGACCCGCTCGCGCTCCCTGCGCGAGAACCACGGCGCGCCCGCGTCGACCTGCTCCCAGGCCTTGTCCAGCTCGGCGTGCAGGCGTTCGGTGTCGGCGCCGTCGGCGGCGGCCTGGACCAGCGCGTGCACCAGGGTTCCGGTCACCGCGGCGAGCTCGGCGGTGTCCTGGCCGCCGTTGCGCTCGATCAGCCAGCGCAGCGGGCACTTCGCCAGGATGTCCACGGTGGACGGCGAGACGCGGACCGGCTCGTCCGCGGCGACGATCGGTGCGCCGGAGGAGCTCTCGGGCAGGCCGTACCAGGAGTCCGGATCGGCACCCGGAACTCCGTCGGCGGCCAGCCGGGCCAGCTGGTGCGCGGCGCGGCGCTTGCGCTCCGGGCCCTCCTCCGGGTCGCAGACGACCTGGCGCAGCTCGCCGACCAGGTCGGCCAGGGTCAGGCCGCGCTCCGGCCGCTCCACGGGGCGCTCGGCCGAATCCGGGTCGCTCTCCACGCCGTCGAGCTCGTCGAGGAACCGGGAGGGCTGCTCGTCCTCCCCGCGAACCGCGCTGACCAGCAGGTTGCGCCGGGCGCGGCTGGCGGCGACCAGCAGCAGGCGGCGCTCCTCGGCCAGCAGCGGCGCCGTCGCCGACACCCGCTCGGCGGACATCCCGGAGAGCACGTCGACCAGCCGCTCCACGCCCAGCAGCGAACCGCGCAGCCGCAGGTCGGGCCAAGTCCCCTCCTGCACACCGGGAATCGCGACCACGTCCCACTCCTGCCCGGCCGCGGCGTGCGCGGTGAGGATCTGCACGGCGTTGTCCCTGGGTGCGGTCGGGGCCAGCGAGGAACCCGCGATCTGCTGACCCTCCAGCCCGGTGATGAAGCCGTAGGCGTCGTTGCCCGGGTTCTTGTCGACGTAGTTGGCCGCGGCGTCGAACAGCGCCACGACCGCGTCCAGGTTGCGGTCGGCCTGCATGCCGGTGACGCCGTGCCGCTCGGACTGGGCCACCCAGCGCTTCTCCAACCCGGAGGCCTTCCAGACGCGCCAGAGGGTTTCCTCCACGGTCTGGCCCGCCTCGATCGAACCGCGGGCGAGCTCCAGCAGCTGGGCGATCCGGCGGGCCGGTTCGGCCGCCGACTCCTCCAGCGCGGCGAGCTGGTCGCCGCCGTTGAGCACCTCGACGAGCAGCTCGCTGCTGGCGCGCCCGCCGCCGCTGGCCGAGTCCAGGCGCAGCAGACCGCGCTTGAGGCGGCGCAGCGCGAGCGGGTCGGCACCGCCGAGCTGGGAGTTGAGCAGTTCCTCGGCGGCCTGCCCGTCGAGCCGGTCGGGGCGCGCGGCGCAGCGCAGCAGGGTCAGCAGCGGTCGGACCGCGGTGCGCGCGGCCAGCGGCTGGTCGTCGGTCGGCAGCGTGATCGGCACCCCGGCGGCCAGCAGCGCGCGGCGCAGCACCGGCAGCGAACGGCCGGTGGAGCGCACCACCACGGCCATCCGCGACCACGGGATCTCCTCCAGCAGGTGCGCGCGGCGCAGCTGGTCGGCAACCCACGAGGCCTCCTGGGCCTCGGTGGCCAGCAACCGCACCTGCACCGCTCCCTCGCGCGCCTCGTCGGGCTCGACCAGGCGGCGCTGCGGGCCGTGACCGGGCAGCCGGGCCGCCAGGCGCTGCACCGCCTCCCGCACCGGCTTGGACATCCGATGATCGGTGGTGAGCGCCACCGTGTCCGAACCGTCGGGATCGGCGTCCAGGAACCCGCGCGGGTCGGCACCGCGGAAGGTGTAGATCGCCTGGTCCGGGTCGCCGGTCATGACGAACTCGGTCGCGGTGTCGGCGAGCGCGCGCACCAGGCGCAGCTGCAGCGGGTCGAGGTGCTGGGCGTCGTCGAGCAGCACGTAGCGGACCCGGTCCTGCTCGGCGGCCAGCAACCCGGGATCGGTGTCGAAGGCCAGCAGCGCGGTGGCGATCAGCTCGGCCGCGTCGACCGCCGGGGCCTGCGATCCGCCGGCGCCGCGCAGCAGCGTGACCTGCTCGTACTGCCGGGCGAAGCGGCCGGCGGCGACCCACTCCGGGCGGCCGTGCTCGCGGCCGAGCTCGACCAGCCGCTCCGGGCCCACGCCCCGCTCGGTGGCGCGCAGCAGCAGGTCGCGCAGCTCCTCGGCGAACCCGGGCACGCTCAGCGCCGGCTGCAGGGTCTCCGGCCAGTCCGGCGCACCGAGGTCGAGGTCGCCCTCCAGGAGCTCGCGCACCAGGGCGTCCTGGTCGGGCCCGGCCAGCAGCTGCGGCGGGGGCAGCTCGTCGCGCACCGCCTGCAGCCGCAGCACCGCGAAGGCGTAGGAGTGCACGGTGCGCACCAGCGGTTCCGGAGAGGTGCGCAGTCCCTCGGATCCGGCGAGCAACCGGGTGATCTCGGTGCGCATCCAGGACGCCGCGCGGCGGCTCCCGGTCAGCACCAGCACGTTCTCCGGCGACGCGCCGCGGTTTCGGATCCGGTCGGCGGCCAGCTCGGCGGTCAGCGTGGACTTGCCGGTGCCCGGACCGCCCAGCACGCGCAGGAAGCCGAAGGAGTGCTCCAGCGCGCGCCGACCGGCGTCGTCCCAGGTCGTGGTCCGCCGAGCGGTCTCGGCGCGGCGCACGAGAACGGGAGCGGTGGGGGTCGGCACGGATCCGATGGAACCACGAAGCGCCGTCAAGATCCCGAACGGGCGCGCGGATCTGTGCCGAACTTCTCCGGGAACCGACTGGGAACGGCCTGCGACCTTTGGTGGTGCAAACCAATTTGGGGCTCTGGCACATTCCTCCTCACCACGGGCCACCCCCGCCCGCGACCTGCGAATTCGCGTCCCCGAAAAGGCGACGCAACCCCCGAGGAGGAAGCGTGAGCAAGATCCGCACCAGCCTGCTCGCCGCTGCGGCGGCGGCCGGAGCCCTGGCGCTCGCCGCACCACCCGCGCTCAGCGCCGCGACCCCCGAAGCGCAGAGCCCGATCGCCGCGTCGCCCTACCTCTACAACGGCTGGGGCGAGCCGCCCTCGCCGTCCGAGGTCATGAGCGCCACCGGCATCACCTCGTTCACGCTGTCGTTCATCAACTCCGACGGCACCTGCAACCCCGCGTGGGACGGCACCCGCCCGCTGGACGGGCAGGACGCCGCCACCATCGAGGAGATCCGCGCCGCCGGCGGCGACGTGGTGCCCTCCATCGGCGGCTACTCCGGCACCAAGCTGAGCACCCCGTGCGCCGACGCGCAGGCGCTGGCAGGCGCCTACCAGGAGGTGATCGACGCCTACGGGCTCAAGGCCATCGACGTCGACGTCGAGGCCGACGAGTTCAACAGCAAGGCCTCCCGGGACGAGGTCGTCGAGGCCCTCAAGATCGTCGAGGAGAACAACCCCGGCCTGCTGACCGTGGTCACCTTCCCGACCACGACCACCGGCCCGAACGCCAACGGCGAGGACATGTTCGCCAAGGCCGCCGAGATCGGCGCCGACGTCGACGTGTGGACGCAGATGCCGTTCGACTTCAACGGAACCGACATGGCCCAGGACACCATCAACGCCACCGAGGGGCTCAAGGAGGCGCTCAAGAGCGCCTTCGGCTACAGCGACGCCGAGGCCTACGCCCGTTCGGGCATCTCGTCGATGAACGGCAAGACCGACGTCGAGGGCGAGCTCGTCGACCAGGCCGCGTTCCAGCAGATGGCCGACTACGCCGAGCAGAACGCGCTGGGCCGCTTCACCTTCTGGTCGGTCAACCGGGACCGCCCGTGCAACGGCGGCGACCCGTCCACCTGCAGCGGCATCGACCAGCAGCCGTGGGACTTCACCGAGATCGTCGCGGGCTTCCAGAGCTGACCCCGCACCCGAGCCGGCCCGCCCCGGGAGCGGGCCGGCGTTCCCCGCGCTCGCCCGCGAACGTGCCCTTTTCTCATCAGAAGTCCCCGAGCGCGCTCTCGGGGACTCTTGATGAGAAAAGGGCAACGTCCCGGCACCGGATGCAGGGGACGCGGGACTGCCCTGCGGATCTCGGGTGTTCTGGCTCGCCGGGAGGAGGTGTGCGGAGCGCGGCCACGGCCGTCGGGCGGGCGCGGTAGCTTCGTCGCATGGACGAGGAGACCTTCGAGCGGGTGCGGGACGTCGTCGCCTCGATTCCCGCCGGTCGGGTGCTGTCCTACGGCGACGTCGCGCAGCGCGCCGGGGTGAGCTCACCCCGGCTGGTGGGGCGGATCATGGCCGAGGACTCCGCCGACCTGCCCTGGCACCGGGTGCTCCGGGCCGACGGCACGGTGGCCCCGCACCTGCGCGAGCGCCAGCTCGCCGCGCTGCGCGCCGAGGGCGTCCTCGCCAACGGCGCTCGCGTGGACATGCGAACCCACCGCTGGGCCGGCTGACCGCCTCGCCCGTTCCGCCCGGAACGACTGCCCGGCGGCTCGCGATGTCGGCGCAGCTCCAGCGGCACCGTCAGGCCCGGGCGAAGTGGTCCTCGACGAGGCGGACCAGGGCCGCCGTCCGGGAGCGGTCCGGGGTGGCGTGCGGCAGGCCCTCGCGGGCGATGGGGGCCGCGGTGACCGGGCCGACGCAGGCGATGAAGACCTTCTCCCGCAAGGCTTCTCGCAGCACCTCGCCGCGGCCGGTGCGGTCGGCCCGGGCCAGGAAGTTCGCGGCCGCCGGCGCGCTGGTGAACGGCAGGGCGTGCACCTCGCCGGCGACCACCGCGTCGATGAGCCGATCCAGCGCGCCGAGGTCCACCGGGTCGGTCCAGCGGTAGACCGTCACCGGCACCACCTCCGCGCCCGCCTCGGCCAACCGGTCGCGGAAGTCCAGCATCGGGTCGCCGTGCACCTGCAGCACGACCCGCTCGCCGGTCAGATCCCGCTCCAGCAGGTGCTCCAGGATCTCGGCGGACTCCTCGTTCGGCGAGGTCCACTCCTCGCGCAGACCGACGCCGCGCACCGCGCCGCGGGCCTTCGCGCCCCGCGCCACCACGCGCGCCGACGCCAGGTGCTCGCGCAGCCGGTCGCCCGCGCCGTTGGCGTCGGCGGCCTCGAACCAGCCGCGGAAGCCGACGCCGGTGATCGCGATCGCGTGGTCCACCGGGGCCGACAGCACCTGCTCGGTCACCGCCGCGAGCTCGCCGTCCTCGGGCAGCGGGACGGTGTGCATCGCCGCGCCGAAAAGGACCCGCGCGCCGCGCCGCCGCAGCACCTCGCCGAGCTCCTCGGCCTTGCGCTCCGCGGTGATCCCGATCGTGTAGCCGCTCAGAACGTCCTGCACCCCCGCATCCTCACACACGACGCCGCCGGATCGGGTGTGACGTCGCGCGGGCGGGGCCTCCTCGCCTTTTTCATCAAGAGCCCCCTCCTGCGCCGCGCGGTCGGGAGGGATCTTCGATGACGAAAGGGTTAGAGCACTTCGAGGACCATCTGGGACGCGCGTTCCAGACCGGTGAGGGTCTGCGCGGACGAGCGCGGGTGCAGGGCGTGCACCGCGAGGCGGAACAGCAGCGCGCGCAGCAGGGCCTGCGGCCAGTCGGTCAGGTGCGACCAGCGCTCCACGATCGCCGGATCCGCGCCGCCCCAGGCCAGCGAGTCCACCACGACCACGGCGGCCGCCCACTCGGCCGGCCGCCAGTACGGGTTGAAGTCGATGATCCCGGGCGGCTCGTCGGGCGCGAAGAGCACGTTGCCGAAGAGGTCGCCGTGCACCACCTGCGGCTGCAGGCGAACCGCGCGCCGCGATCCCGCCAGCACGTCGTAGAGCCTGCCGCCCTTGTCCTGCGGCAGCGCGTACTCCTCCTCGCCCCAGGCCATCCGGTCGGCCAGCGCGTAGATGTCCTGCCGGGCCTCCAGGAAGCGGGGTTTGGCGAGGAACCGGCTCGCGGTGTGCAACCGCAGCGACATGGCCACCACGTCGTCGTGCCGAGGCTCCGGCTTGCCCGGGATGTCCCGGCTGGCCGACCAGCCCGACACCACCCAGCGCCCGTCGGTGGAGCGCACCGGGCGCGAGACCCGCACCTCGTCGGGCTCCAGCACGTCCAGGGTCTGCGCGACCCACGCGGCCTCGGCGGTGTTCGCGGCCGGCTTCAGCACGATCTCGCCGCAGCGCCAGGCTACCGCGCCCTCGAGTGCTTCGGCTTCTTCGACGCGCGCACCGAATGCCGCGCGCACGTGCGGCGGTGGCGGCTCCGGCGTAGTACTCACGCGACAGACGCTACATCGAAGATCGGCAGTTCAGCAGCCGACTCTCCGAGGCGTGCTCGAAACACGCGAAAGCGGTGCGCCGAAGGGCAAAAACCCGTCGGCGCACCGCCCCCGTCGATCAGTAGGTCGGCAGGCTGGTGTCGACCTGGTTGGCCCAGGCGAGCACGCCCCCGCCGACGTGCACCGCGTCGCCGAAACCGGCCCGGTGCAGCGCGGCCAGCGCCTCGGCCGAGCGGGCGCCGGACTTGCAGTGCAGCACCAGCTTGCGGTCCTGCGGCAGCTCGGCGAGCGCCTCGCCGGACAGGATCCGGTCCTTCGGAATCAGCTTGGAGCCCTCGATCTTGACGATCTCGTACTCGTGCGGCTCGCGGACGTCGATGAGCTCGAACTTCTCGCCCTTGTCGAACATGTCCTTGAGCTCCTGCGGCGTGATGGTCGAGTTGACCGCCGCCTGCTGCGCCTCGTCGGAGACCGTGCCGCAGAAGGCGTCGTAGTCGATCAGCTCCTTGATCGGCTCGCCCTCCGGGTCCTTGCGGATCTTGACGGTGCGGTAGCTCGTCTCCAGCGCGTCGTAGATCATCAGCCGGCCGAGCAGCGTCTCACCGATGCCGGTGATCAGCTTGATGGCCTCGTTGACCATGATCGAGCCGATGGAGGCGCACAGCACGCCCAGCACGCCGCCCTCGGCGCAGCTCGGCACCATCCCGGGCGGCGGCGGCTCGGGGTAGAGGTCGCGGTAGTTCGGGCCGTGCTGGTCCCAGAACACGCTGGCCTGGCCCTCGAACCGGAAGATCGAACCCCACACGTACGGCTTGCCCAGCAGCACCGCGGCGTCGTTGACCAGGTAGCGGGTCGCGAAGTTGTCGGTGCCGTCCAGGATGAGGTCGTAGTCCCGGAAGATGTCCAGGGCGTTCTCCGAGCTCAGGTGAGTCTTGTGCAGGTTCACCTGGACGTACGGGTTGACCTCGGCGATCGAGTCCTTCGCCGACTCGCCCTTGGGGCGGCCCAGGTCGGACTGGCCGTGGATGACCTGGCGGTGCAGGTTGGACTCGTCGACCTCGTCGAACTCCACGATGCCGAGCGTGCCGACACCGGCCGCGGCCAGGTACAGAAGCGCCGGGCTGCCGAGTCCGCCGGCACCGACCACGAGCACCTTCGCGTTCTTCAGGCGCTTCTGCCCATCCATCCCGACGTCCGGGATGATCAGGTGGCGGCTGTAGCGCGCGACCTCTTCCTTGGTCAGCTCCGACGCCGGCTCGACCAGCGGCGGTAGCGACGTTGCGCCGGACATTCCCAGCTCCTTCTCTGGTGACGGCGTCGCCGGCCACCGGCCGACCGACGCCTCAAGCGTCCACGTGCAGCCCGTCGAGGGCTCACGAAGTCTCTAACGCCAGCCTCCACGAATCCCATCCCGAGACCAACCGCCTCCCAGCATTCGGAACGATCGGCGGCGGGTGCGCGCGCCCGGATCAGGACGGGGCGATCACCGGGAAGGGCCAGGCGTTGGGCTTGCAGACGAAGCCGTCGGCGGCGATCTTGGTGCCCTGGTCGGCGACCTGGTTGAGCTCGTGCAGCACGTTGTTGGACGCGCTGAAGGTCTGCTGCATCATCACCGGCGCCAGCGCGCCGGGCGCGGGGCAGCCGACGTGGCCGTTGCCGAAGGCGTGGCCGACCTCGTGGTTGATCGCGTAGCGGCGGTAGTTGCCGATGTCACCCTCGAAGGCCTTCGCGCCGCGCACCCAGCGGGCGGCGTTGATGTAGACCATCTCGCCCTTGCGGCAGGAGCTGTCGTAGGGAACGCCGGCCGAGTAGCCGCACAGCACGCGCGCCGAGTCCTGGCTGACGAGGATCACCCGGAAGTCCGGGTCGGCGTCCTCGCCGACGCGCTGCAGCGAGATCCCGCCGGCCTTCGGGTTGGTCCAGCTGCGCGGATCGGACAGCGTCGTCTGCACCATGTGGCCGAACTCGGTCTCCGGGTCGGGCAGGTCCATGCCCACCTCGACCTCGACGGTGTAGCGGTAGAGCTGCCCCTGGCCGACCACCGGCGAACCGCCGGGCAGGACCTGGAAGGTGCGCGCGCCGGTCTTCGGGATCGGCGCGCCCGGCGGCAGGTCGGCGTCGAACATGTCCGACGGGTAGCGCTGCTTGGTCGGCGCCTCGGTGACCGCGGGCGGGGCGTTCCCGCCGGCGTCCCGGGCGCCCAGCGGTTCACCGCCGTCCAGCGGCGAGCTGGCACCGCTGAGCGTGGCGTCGAAGTCGTCCGGGCGCACGGTCTGGAACACCACCAGCGCGGTGATCACGACCAGCAGCGGCAGCGCGTAGACCTGCCAGCCGTAGCGGCGGCGCTTGCGGATGCGGTGCTTGGGCTGCTCGCGCTCGGCCGGGCGCCAGGAGGCCGCCAGCGGTTCGCCGCGCTGGTGCTGCTCCGCCCGCTCCGCGTCCGATCCCGGAAAACGGTGATCGTGCACGGAGTCCTCGGGTCGCTGCGGCGAACGCGTCACCCCGACAGACTGCCACACCCCGACCAGCTCACGGGCATCCGCTCACCTCGTGGAGCAACTCCCGCAACGGAGATCACCCGACTCGGGCAATCCGGATCTACCAGGCCTCCGCGCGGATCATGCCCAGCATCGCGCGCGCCACCACGCCGGGCCGCTCCATCTGGGCCACGTGCCCGGTCCGCGGCAGCACCAGCAGCCTGCCGCGCGGCAGCAGCATCGCGGTGCGCGGCGCCTTGCGCACGCTCACCACCTTGTCCTCGCTGCCCCAGATGACCAGCGAGCGCGCGCGGACCTCGGCGAGCCGGCGCCACAGCGAGCGCGAGGGCGGGCGCAGCCAGGACCGCCCCAGCTCGATGGTCGTGCGCGCCAGCGAGGGCCCGGCCCAGGGCAGCGCGGCGCGCTCGGCGAACTCCGCGGCCACCTGCAGCACCCGGTCCTGCGGCACCGAGTCGGGCACCGCGAAGCACAGCCGCAGCAGCTGCTCGACCCGCTGCTGCGGGCTCAGCTTGGCCATCGCGCGCCGCGCGGGGCGGCCGACCACCGGCAGCAGCGCGAGCGCCAGCCGCGGGTCGGAGAGCCTGCGCGGGTCCGGCCGCAGGTCCGGCATCGCCGGGGAGATCAGCGTCAGCGAGGAGACCAGGTCGGGTCGCTGCGCGGCCACCTCGATGGCCACCGCGGCGCCGAAGGAGTTGCCGGAGAGCTCCACCGGCCCGGTTCCCAGCTCGGCGAGCAGGCGGATGACCAGCTCCGCGTTGGCCTCCCGGGTGAACTCGAAGCCCTCCGCGGGGGCCGAGTAGCCGAAGCCCGGCAGGTCCACCGAGATGCTGCGCACCTCGGTGGCCAGCAGCTCGGCCAGGTCGGTCCAGTTGGTCGACGACCCGGCCAGGCCGTGCAGGTGCACGGCCGTCGGGGCGCCGGGCGGCCCCGGTGTCTCGCGCAGGTGCAGGTGCGCCTCGGGCGTGCCGGGCAGTTCGACGTGTCGGCCGGGTGGCGGCGCGGCCGGGAGGTCGCCCGGAGCAATCTCCTCGACCGCCAGCGGGACCCGGTTCAGATCCGGTCGGACCAGGTCGTTTTTCCTGGTGGACTCGGGTGCGGGCGCATCTGGCGCAGGTGTGCTCATCCACCCAGGATGCAGCGTTGGACGGCCGGTTTGCGGTATCTGCCTCTACTGGCGAGTAGAGTCAGGGCCCTGTCAGGCACCCGATCGCGGAAGGAAGAGGCGAGGATGACCGGGACCGCGCAGCCGAGTCGAGGTGTCCGGTTGCCCCGCGACGCGCGCCGGGCGCAACTGCTCGACGCGGCGCAGCACGTCTTCGTGCACAACGGCTACCACGCGGCGGCGATGGACGACATCGCCGAGCGAGCGGGTGTCAGCAAGCCCGTCCTCTACCAGCACTTCCCCGGCAAGCTCGACCTCTACCTGGCGCTGCTGGAGACCCACGGCAACGAGCTGGTCCGCCGGGTCCGCGACGCGATCGGGTCGACCTCGGACAACAAGCTCCGCGTGCGCGCCGCGATCGACGCGCTGTACGAGTTCGTGGCCGGCGAGGACCAGGCCTTCCGCCTGGTGTTCGAGTCGGACCTGCGCGGCGAGCCCGCGGTGGAGAAGGCGGTGGAGAACGCGCTGTCCGGCTGCATCGACGCGGTGACCGAGGTGGTCGCCGCCGACGCGGGCCTGGACGCCGGGCGCGCCCGCCTGCTCGCGGTGGGCCTGGTGGGACTGTCGCAGGTCACCGCGCGCGACTGGCTCGCCGAGGGCCAGCAGATCTCGCGCGAGGAGGCCGTCGACCTGATGTCCACCCTCGCCTGGAAGGGCCTCGCGGGCTTCCCCCTGCACCCCTCGGCGTAGCGCGGCGGTCTCAGGCCGAAGCGCTCGGGGCGCTCGCGAGCAGCGAGGCGACGCGGGAGGCGACCTCGTCGGCGCGTTCCATCGGGAGCATGTGGCCCGCACCGGGGTAGAGGACGAGCTCGGCCTCCGGCAGCGCGTCGGCGATCCGCTGGGCGTGCGACACGGGCGTCAGCCGGTCGCGGGTGCCCGCGAGGATCACCGTCGGGATGCCCGCGATCCGCTCCAGCGCGGTCAGCCGCTCGTGCACCGCCAGCGATTCGCGGTAGGAGGCCGTGCTGGCCGGGTGCGTGCTCGCCACCCAGTCCGCGGCGGCCGCCACGTGCTCGCGCTGCGGCCGGGTGCCGAACAGCAGCCAGCGGATGCCCGGGCGAAGCCAGCGGGAACCGCGCGCCACCCGCGCGCCCCGGGAGGCCGCGAGCCGGGCGCGCAGCAGCCGCTCCCCCGCGTTGAACACCGCGGCCGCCGGGCGCGACAGCCGGAAGTCCGGCGCGCTGAGGTCTCCCGCCGAGGTCCCGACCAGGGCGATGCCGGACACGCGCCCCAGCAGCTCCGGGTGGCGCTCGGCCAGGGCCATGATCGTCATGCCGCCCATCGAGTGCCCGGCCAGCAGGACCCGGCCGGACGGCACCCGGGACTCGATCAGCTCCGCGAGGTCGTCCGCGCAGCGCTCGATGGTGGCCAGCCCGGGCTCGGCCGGGGCGCTCCCGCCCTGGCCGCGCAGGTCGAAGCGCAGCGCGCGCACCTCGCCGGGCAGGCGCTCGACCACCCCGTCCCAGGTACCGCTGGCCAGCGTCCAGCCGTGCACGAGGACCGCCGTGACCGGCGCATCGGCCGGACCGGATTCGGCGATCCGCAGCCGCGCGCCGTCCCGCGCGGTGAACTCCGTCGAACTCATTCGATCAGCAGCGCCTTCCGCAACCAGTACCTGCCGGGCCCGCCGGCCAGGCCGCTCTCCTCCAGGAAACCGATGATCTTCTCCCCGCTCCAGCGCAGGTGGGCGTGGTAGTGCGGGTTGCTCCGCGCCACCCGGTGCGCCCGCTTCGGATCCAGCCCCACCGAGCGGTAGACCCGCGGGTGGATCAGCGACAGGGTGATGAAGTAGGACACCAGCCCGGTCATCAGCTGGTGGTAGGCGCGTTCGAACGGGCCGCACTCGGCCATCCGCCGCACGACCTCCTCGCGGGCGAACGTCACGTGCCGGGCCTCCTCCAGCACGTGGATCCGGTTGACCATGCGCACCAGCGGCTGCACGCCGGGGTCGTTCATCTGATCGCGCTGCAGCCGGTCCAGGATCTCCTCGGCGACCAGGATCGACGCGTAGGCCGAGGGGCCCTTGAGCACCGCGGGCAGCAGCTTGCCGCCGAGCTTCACGTACTTCATCGGCCCGTAGGCCGGCGCGCCGACCCGCGCGGCCAGCTTGGCGAACATGGTGGAGTGCCGGCACTCGTCGCCGACCTCGGTGAGCATGTACTGGGCGTGCTTGCTGGTCGGGTCGGCGTCGTAGAACTCCTTGAGCAGCATCTGCATCAGCAGCACTTCGAAGAACACGCCGTTGGTGGCGATGCTGACCAGCTCGTGCTTGGTCAGCTCCAGGCGCTGCTCGCGGCTGAGCCGCTCCCACAGCTCGGTCCCGTACAGCGAGGACCGCTCGAACGGGATGTAGGGCTTGGACTCGTCCAGCGGCGCGTCCCAGTCGACGTCCACCTCGGGGTCGTAGCTGTTCTTCGCGGACGAAGCGAGCAGTCGGCCCGCGGTCTTCTCCCGGTCGTTGACCTGCAGGATCCCGCCCATGAAGTGCTCACCCTCTCGCCGTTGAGATTGCGTGTTACTTCAAGTAACAGATACGTTGGGTAGCGTGAGTGAGATCTCCCGACCTGTCAAGGCCGCGCGAACGGACGGGTCGCGCGGCGACGCCCGCAAGGAGCGCTGGCGGGAACACCGCCGCGCGCGCCGCGCGGAGCTGGTGCAGGCCGCGGTGCGCGCCATCGGCGAGAAGGGCGCCGAGGTCGGCATGGACGACATCGCCGCCGAGGCCGGCGTGAGCAAGCCCGTGCTCTACCGGCACTTCAGCGACAAGAGCGATCTGCACCAAGCGGTCGGCGAGTGGGGCACCACGCTGCTCATGGAACGCCTCGAACCGCTGTTCCTGCAGCGCGACGCCACGCCCAACCAGCGCATCCACCGCCTGCTGGACGCCTACCTCGGGCTGATCGAGGAGCATCCGGACCTCTACCGGTTCATCGTGCAGCGCACGTTCGCCGACCGGCCCGCCGAGTCCGACCCGGTCACCGCCGAGAAGACGATGATCGCCAACTCGCTGTCCCGGCTGCTCGGCCGCTACCTGCGCGCGCTGGGGCTGGACTCCGGCGGCGTGGAGGTCTGGAGCCACGGCCTGGTCGGCATGGTGCAGTCCGCCGGTGACTGGTGGCTGGACCGGCAGTCGATGAGCCGCGCCGACCTGATCGGCTACCTGGCCCAGGTGATCTGGGCGGCCATCGAGGGCGTGCTGCGCTCGGCGGACATGACGCTCGATCCCGACCAACCGCTCGACCTGCTCGACGAGCACCTGCAGGAGGAGGACGACGATGTCTGACGAGCACGAGGACGACTACCGGGGTCCGGCCACCATCCGCGCCGAGGATCGCGAGCTGGCCGCCGAGGTGGTGCTGCGCGGGTTCTTCCAGCCGATCGACGGGAAGTTCCACTGGTACGGGCGGGCCGCCGCGGACGCCGCGATCGACGAGCTCGCCGGTGGCCGCAAGACCGCCGTCGTGCTGCGCACGCCGGACGGCGAAGCCCCGGCGACGCTCTCCGAACCCGACCCCTGGGGCCGCTACCGCATCACCGGAACCGGCAAACCCCCGTTCGCCGTGGAGAGCTGACGCCCCGCCCGGAGCTGCGGACCCGGCGGACGCCGAAGGCTCCCGGTCCCGGGCGGAACCGGGAGCCGAACCGAAACGAGGGACGCCCGTCGCCGGACGTCCCTCGTTGTGCGAGCTCGCGCCGCGCAGCTCACTCCACGCCGAAGCCCACGCGGGGCGCATCCGCCGGGCCGATCTCCACGTAGGCGATCTTGGTCGACGGGATCATGATCTGCCTGCCCTTGACGTCGGTCAGCGCCAACACCGCTTCGTCCTTCTTCAGGGTGTCGGAGACGAGCGACTGGATCTCCTGCGGCGTCTGTCCGCTGTCGACCGTCAGCTCGCGCGGGCTGTCCACGACGCCGATCTTGACCTCCACGCCGAACCTCCGTTGGCACTAGTACCGATCTGGATACCGCCAGGCTATCCCAGCGGTCGGCCGCACACCCGCGACCCGCGCTTCGCCGAGAGCGATCGGTGCGGCTCAGCCCAGCCCGAGGCTGGACATGCGCTTGCCGTGGTTGCTCTGCAGGCGGCGGAACATCGCGCCGATGCCGGTGAGATCGCCGGAACCCTTGATGATCAGCTCGGCGAGCGCGTCGCGCTCGGCCACCACCCGCTGCGCCTGGGTGATCGCCTCGCCGAGCAGCCGCCTGCCCCACAGGGTCAGCTTGTCCCGCAGCGCCGGGTCGTTCTCGCAGGCCGCCAGCACCTCGCGCTCGGCGAACGCCGAGTGCCCGGTGTCGGCCAGCACCGCCAGCACCAGCTCGCGGCTGGAGGCGTCCAGCCACTCGGCGATCTCGCGGTAGAAGTCGGCGGCCAGGCCGTCGCCCACGTAGGCCTTGACCAACGACTCGTGCCAGGAGTGCGGGGCCGTCGACTCGTTGAACGCCTCGAACGGCTCCGCGAAGGGCTGCATGGCCTCCTCCACGGCCACGCCCCGCTCGGCCAGCGCCCGCTCCAGCTTGCGGTAGTGGTCGATCTCGGCGGCGGCCATGCTGGACAGCGCGGCCCGGCCGGTCAGCGTCGGCGCGGTGCGGGCGTCCTCGGCGAGGCGGTCGAACGCGGACAGCTCCCCGTAGGCGAGCGCCGCGAGCAGATCCACGACACCTTCTTGGTAACGTTCGTCACTTTCTTCCGGCTCCGTGGCGCGCTGGTCAGCCTCACTCATGCCCGCGAGCCTAGCCCGCGGCGCGCCCGAGTTATACGCACCACGTCGTGTTCGCGGTCAGAACAGGTATCCTCGGCACCGGAGGAGCAGATCGGCGTCCGGCGGCGCGGTCGAACACCGCGGGGCCGGAGATCCGCAGACGTCACGGTCCGGGCGACGGGAAGCCCGAGCGGGACGGCCCGGACACTGCCGGCGCGACGCGGCCCGAGCGAACGGCTCGCAGGCTCGTGGCGCGCACGCGACGCCGAACGACGACAACGAACCAACAGCGGGTTCAAGCACCGCTGATGAAAACGGCGCGCACCATTACGTCGGTGACCACGAGCACGCAGCATCCGCGAGCCGGACGCCGTGCCTGGAGGACGTCGCCACGGATCGGCCCGAAGCCGGGACGCACGCGCGCAGGCACCGAGAGAGGCGATCATTCTGACGTTCACCAACTCCCAGGCCCCCGGTGGCTTGGACGAACAGACCGGGGGCGGTTCCCCCGACAGCACCACCGAGCATTCCCCCGAGGAGCACCTGGCTCCGACCTTCGCCGAACTGGACGTGCACCCGGAGATCGTCCGAGCGCTGCGCGAGTCCGGCATCGAGCGCACCTTCGCCATCCAGGAGCTGACCCTGCCGCTGGCGATGCGCGGCGAGGACCTCATCGGACAGGCCCGCACCGGTACCGGCAAGACCCTGGGCTTCGGCGTCCCGCTGCTGCACCGCGTGCAGGCCAACGGCGACGGCACCCCGCAGGCCCTCGTGGTGGTTCCCACCCGCGAGCTGTGCCTGCAGGTCACCCGCGACCTCACCGAAGCGGGCAAGCACCTCGGCCTGCGCACCCTGGCGGTCTACGGCGGCCGCCCGTACGAGGAGCAGACCTCGGTGCTCAAGGAGGGCGTCGACGTCGTCATCGGCACCCCGGGCCGCCTGCTGGACCTCGCCGAGCAGCGCCAGCTGGTGCTGGGCAAGGTCAGCGGCCTGGTGCTCGACGAGGCCGACGAGATGCTCGACCTGGGCTTCCTGCCGGACATCGAGCGGATCCTGAACATGGTCCCGGAGAAGCGGCAGACCATGCTGTTCTCGGCCACCATGCCGGGCCCGATCCTGACGCTGGCCCGCACCTTCATGACCCGCCCGACGCACATCCGCGCCGAGCAGGCCGACGACAGCGCGGTGCACGAGCGCACCCGGCAGTACATCTACCGGGCGCACTCGATGGACAAGCCCGAGCTGATCGCCAAGGCGCTGCAGGCCGAGGGCCGCGGGCTGACCATGATCTTCAGCCGCACCAAGCGGCAGGCGCAGAAGCTCGCCGACGAGCTCACCGAGCGCGGCTTCGCCGCGGGCGCGGTGCACGGCGACCTGGGCCAGGGCGCCCGGGAGAAGGCGCTGCGCGCCTTCCGCTCCGGCAAGGTCGACATCCTGGTGGCCACCGACGTGGCCGCCCGGGGCATCGACGTCGCGGGCGTCACCCACGTGATCAACCTGCAGTGCCCGGACGACGAGAAGAACTACGTGCACCGCATCGGCCGCACCGGCCGCGCGGGGCGCGAGGGCGTGGCGATCACGCTGGTCGACTGGGACGAGGAACCGCGCTGGAAGATGATCAGCGACACCCTCGGCCTGGACAAGCCGCACCCGGTGGAGACCTACTCCACCTCCGCGCACCTGTTCGCCGACCTGGACATCCCCACCGACGTCACCGGCAGGCTGCCGCTGGCCAAGCGCACCCGCGCCGGGCTGGACGCCGAGCAGGAGACCGGCGGCGAGCCCAAGCGCTCCCGCGGTCGGCGCCGCACCCGCGGCGGCAAGCAGCAGAGCGGCGAGGGCCAGCCGGAGGCCAAGCAGGACGAGACCCGCCCCGCGCGCCGCCGTCGCAGGCGCACCCGCGGCGGGCAGTCCGAGGAGGTCTCGGCCGAGGTCGGCGCGCAGCAGTCGGAGTCCCCGGATCCCGGCGGCGAGTCCGCCGAGGGCGGTGACCGGCCGCGCCGCCGGCGTCGTCGCGGTGGTCGCGGGCGCGGTGGCGGAGCCTCCGCGGGCCCGTCCCAGCCGCAGGAGGGCTGAGACCCCCAACGCGACATCTGCGCGAATCGGGCGTCACCCGGACGGCATC
This sequence comes from Saccharopolyspora griseoalba, assembly GCF_042665275.1. Lineage (NCBI taxonomy): Bacteria > Bacillati > Actinomycetota > Actinomycetes > Pseudonocardiales > Pseudonocardiaceae > Saccharopolyspora > Saccharopolyspora griseoalba. The sequence continues at coordinate 209,090 of NZ_JBHTCJ010000008.1, forward strand.
AGCCGTCTCCCGGGTGGCGCCCGAACTTTCGCGCCGAGCCCCGCTGGCCCGCCGACCCGGCGCGGCGCGGGCGCCCGCGCGGTGGCGGCTAGGCTCGGGGACGTCGTCCGACGTCTCGAGGGAGTGATCTTGGTCCGGCCGGAGCGGCGCACGCCGATCGACCTCCTGGTGGTCGCGCTGATCGTGGTGGTGCTGGCCGCGGGCGGCGCGGTGGTCTGGTGGCACAGCGACGCGCGGGCCACGATCTCGGAGACCGCGCGCCCCCCGATCCCGAAGCCGGCCACCCCGGACGCCGTTCCCGCCGCGCTGCACGAGGCCTGGCGCGCGGAGAGCCCGATGACCGCGGTCCCGGTGGTCGCCGATTCCGCGGTGGTCAGCGCGAGCGGTGGCGAGGTCCGCGGGCACGACCCGCTGACCGGCCGCGTCGCCTGGCGCTACGCGCGGGACTACCGGCTGTGCACCGTCGGCGAGCAGTGGGGCCGGGCGATCGCGGTCTACCGCAAGTCGCACAACTGCAGCGAGGTCACCTCGCTGGTCGGGTCGACCGGTGAGCGCGGCCCGCAGCGCAACACCAACGCCGAGTTCGGCACCCGGCTGCTCGGCGACGGCGAGTACCTGACCGCTACCGGCCAGCGCGTCTTCCCCACCTGGCGCTCGGACCTGGTGCGCACCCAGCAGTACGGCATCCCGCCGGACATCAAGAACCCGGACAACAACATCGAGCGGCCCCACTGCTCCTACAGCTCGATCGCGGTCGGCCAGGAGCGCCTGGGCGTCATCGAGGACTGCCCCCGCGAGTCCGGGCGGATCACCCTGCTCAAGGCCCACCCGGAGGACGACGAGGAGCCCGAGGAGCTGTTCACCACCGGATTGGGCGACTCGAACGCCTCGGTGGTGGCGGTCAACCGGCAGCGGGTCGCGGTGCTGCTGCGCGATTCCCAGCAGGTGCGGGTCTTCGACAGCCGCGGTCGCACCGTCGCGCAGTACCCGGTGCGGGTGGGTCCGGCCGACTTCGGCGACAACGTCAAGGTCGAGTCGACCACCACGGCGGGCCGGATCTACTGGTGGACCGGTGCGGACACCGTGGCGCTGGACCAGGACACCCTCACTCCGCAGTGGACGGCGCGGGACACGGCTGGGGCGGGCACGGTCTACGCCCACCAGCTGGTGATGCCCGTTCGGGAGGGCATCGCGGTGCTGGACCCGAACACCGGCGCCGCGGTCCGCGAGATCCCGGTGGACCGGGCCGGCTACGTCGGCCCCATCCGGCTCAACGCCGACGGCCCCGTGCTGCTGGAGCAGCGCGGCAACGCGCTGGTCGCCCTGCGCTAGAGGCTGTTCGGGAAGTGCGTCGGGACGGTGCGGGCGGCGGTGTGCGGGACTCCTCGTGGACTCCGCGCGCCACTCCTGATGCACGCCGAACGCGGCGTACCGGCGTACCGCCAGGAGACTTCCCACAACCCGCCGCGATGCCGATCGAGTCCCGCACCTGAGGCACGCCGCCACGCCGCATTCGTGAACGACTCCTAGGAGCGGTGCTCCAGCGGCTCCGCGGGCTCCGCGCGTCGCCCCTGGTGCGCGCCGGTTCCGCCCGGAACCGCCCTCACCACCACCAGAACCACAAGGAGCCCAGCACCGCGAGGTAGACCGCGGCGGTGGCCAGGTCTCCGCGGCGGTTGGCCTCCCGGTCGCCGATCGCCTGCAGCACGATCGCCGCGGCCGCGGCCACGACGTGCGAGATCAGCGCCGCCGTGCCGGGCCCCTGCTGGCCCCAGCTGGTCGCCCAGATCTGCACCCCGATCAGGAACAGCGCCAGCACCACGAAGCCGGCCGTGAGCAGGCCGGCGAGCCCGCGCGCGGCACGGCCGAGCCCGCCCGGCCGCGGGGGGCGGTGCGGTTCGCGGCGCCGCCGCGGTGGCGGTGGCGGTGGTGGTGGTGTGCCGCGCGGGCGTTCCGGCGGCCGGAACGAGCGCACCGCGTCCGGCGGTGGGAGGTGCCGGGTGCGCGGGGGCATCGGGTGGTGCGGAACGGCGCGCATCTGCCCATCCTCCGGTCGCCTTCTCATCGATCCCCCAGCAGCGCCCAGGGTGGCAGATCCGGTGCCGCCCGCTTCCCCTCGGTGCAGTGTGCCCGGAAATCGCACCAGGAGCAGTGCGCACCCGGCCGCGTCGGAAAGGACTCGTCCGGATCGGCGCCGTCTTCGAGCTCCGCGGCGGCCGAACTCAGCTCACCCGCCAGCCTTTCGGCGCGTTCGCGCAGCTCGGCGAGGCTCGCGGCGGTGTGCTCCCAGCTCGCGACGGTCCCGCTCGGCAGGTGGTGCAGCTCGACGCGGGAACACCGGCGGTGCAGGTTCTTCCCCACCGCCAGCGCGTAAAGCCCCAGCGCCATCGAGTCCCTCGCGTCCTCGTCGCGCAACCCGAACCGGCCGGTCTTGTAGTCCACCACGACCAGCTCGCCGTCGCGGTCGTCGATGCGGTCCACCCGGCCCTCGGCGATGATCTCGCCCACCGGGGCCGACACCCACCGCTCGACGGCGACCGGAGCGCGCTCGGCGGGCAGCTCCGCGACGTAGTCGCGCACCCATCCCTGCGCGCGCCTGCGGTACTCGGCGGACTGGTCCGGACCGGAGAACCCGTCGGACTTCCAGCACTCGCGCACCAGCTCGGCGGCCCGCTGCGGGGTGCGCTGCGCGGGGCGCAGCTCGAAGTAGGCCTTGAGCGCGTTGTGCACCACCGCGCCGAGCGTCGCGTTGGCCCAGGCGCCGCCGCGCCGGGGCGTGGGCCTGTCCAGGTACGCCATCCGGTATCGCCGGGGGCACCCGGCCCAGGTCGACAGGCGAGCCGGGGTCACGCGCACCAGCTCGCCGGGAATGCCCTCGAGGCCCAACTGTCCCTGCACGGCCACCACATTACGCAGAGATCCGCGGGCCCGTTCCCGGGATCACCCCGCTCGGCGGCGAGCGGCGGCCGGACCGGGCGGTTTTCAGCCGACCACCTTGCTGCCGGTGCAGCGTGCGACGAGGCGCTCCAGCGACTCCGGAGGCGTGGTCTCCTGGCCGATCCGAATGGTCTTGTTCGTGCCGTGGTAGTCGCTGCTGCCGGTCGGGATGAGCGAGAGCTCGTCGGCCAGCGAGCGCAGCCGGGCCCTGGTGGGCTCGTCGTGGTCCGGGTGATCGATCTCGACACCGGCCAGGCCGCGCTCGGCGAGCTCGGCGACGACCTCCGGGCCGACCGTCGGCCCGCGCTTGGTTGCGAAGGGGTGGGCCAGCACGGTCGCGCCACCGGCCTCGGCGATCATGTCGATCGCGCGGTGCACCGGGGTGTCGGTGCGCGGCAGGTAGTACCCGCCGCCGCTGCCCAGGTAGCGGGCGAAGGCCTCGTCGACGCTGTCCACCGTGCCGCCGCGCACCAGCGCGCGAGCCAGGTGCGGGCGTCCGCCCGGGGAGTCCGGCGGCAGCCCGGCCATGATCGCGTCCGGATCGACCGGGAACCCGTCGGCGGCCATCCGCCGGGACATCTCGCGCAGCCGCTCGCGGCGCTCGGCGCGCAACCGGGACTGCTCGCGCACCAGCGCGGGGGAATCGGGATCGAAGAGGTAGGCCAGCAGGTGCACGGTGACCGTGCGACCGGTGCCGTCCGGGCAGGCGCAGGAGAGCTCCGCGCCCGGGACGAGCCGGAAGTCGCGGTCGAGCTCGCGCACCGCGCGCTCGGCCTCGTTCCAGCCCGCCGTCGTGTCGTGGTCGGTGATCGCGATCGCGTCCAGGCCAGCCGCCACGGCGGTGCGCACCAGCTCGGCGGGTGCGTCGGTGCCGTCCGACTCGGTGGAGTGCGTGTGCAGGTCGATGAGCACGCCCACGAGTCTGACTGATCCCCGGCTCCGAACAACCCCGAACCGGGGATCCCCGCCCCGGGCGGAGGCGGAGATCACCGGTGGGGAGCGACGGTGCCGTCGCCGGGCCCGCGGCGAGCGGACCCGGCGACAGCGCCCTCAGAGCTTCGCGGCCTTGCGCTTGCCGACGGCTGCGCGCCTCGCCTTGAGCATCGAGAAGCGGTCCTGCTGCTGACCCTTCTTGTCCCCGAAGACCAGGTTGGAGATCGCGTCCTCCACCTGGGTCGGGTTGGGCACGTAGTCGATGCGGTTGAGCGCCTGGATCTGACCAGCCGACTCCAGCACCAGACGTCCGTAGCCGAAGAGCCTGCCCATCAAGGTGCGCTCGAAGGTGAGGTCCGTGACCTTGGTGACCGGCATCATCCCCACGTTGGTGGTGAAGATGCCGGAGGTGATCAGGAACCTCTTGTCGGTCACCACGATGCGCTCCACGTACCAGTCGAGCACCTGGTAGACGAACCTGATCAGCACCACCAGCCCGGCGTACCAGAGGATGTTCTGGAACAACCAGTTGCTGCGCTCGGGCAGCAGGTAGGACACCAGCACCAGGCCGACCATGAGACCCGTCGCTTCGAACAGGTCCCACACCAGGTAAGCCCAGTGCCGGCGCACTCGGATCACCCGGCGTTCGGTATCCAGCAGGTACTCGTCGGGATCCCTCGGAGCGAACACGGCACCCGCCTCCCTGCGGCTCGCGCTTTACTAGGCCTGGAAGAGGTTCTGCATGAAGGTGATCACCGCTTCAGCAGCTCCGCGAAGACTGGCCAGGATGCCGTTGACGACATTGCTGGCCTGGTCTGGCGCGGAAAACAGAAAGAACAGGAGGAAGGCAACTACAGCCCAGGTCAGGATTTTCTTGATGTTCACTGTGACGCACCCCGTCCGAAAAGCCCTTGAGTAGCACAGGCGCCTGCTGATCCGTTGTACCGCACTCCGCCCCTTTACGGCAGCTTTGTACCGCACTTGGGTCAGTCGTTTCCGGGCAGGCCCGGACCAACTACCCTCCGTGTCTGATGATCGTATCGAAAAACCCCGTGATCCGCTGCATCGGTGCCCTGGTTTTCGACCCGCGCGGCCGCTTGCTGCTGGTCAAGCGCGCGAATGAGCCCGGGCGCGGGCAGTGGTCGCTGCCCGGCGGCCGGGTGGAGCAAGGGGAGGGCGACCATTCGGCGGTACGGCGCGAGGTCTTCGAGGAAACCGGCCTGGACGTCACCGTGGGTGATCTTGTGGGCCGGATCGAGCGACCCGCGCCGCGCGGGACCTACGAGATCCTCGACTACTCCTGCCGGAGCACTGAATGGGAAATTTCCCCTGGTGACGACGCCGCGGACGCCATGTGGGCGGATGGTGCGACTTTCGCCACACTCGACCGGAATGGCGCGCTCACCGAAGGTCTTGCCGAAGTGCTCGCATCCTGGGATTGTTTACCCCGCAACGAGTGAGTAGGAATTCGTCCGGGTTACACGCTCACGCCGGTAGCGGTAACCATCGGTCGAGAAACACCCGAATAGCCCCGCGCGCCGCTTGCCCGAATTAGACGATCCGTCCGCCTCGACGGCAGAAGGGCGCGCCGATCTGTGACGTCACCCCACCGCCGTTGCGGGCTTCCCACCCGGACGGAGTATCGTGACGGGTCGGCTGTGACCGATCCATCCGCGCGATGGTCGACCTCGGGGAGGTGAGGGAACGTGGGTAGTAGTGCTGACAGCGCGCTTCCGTGTAGTACCAACCGCATCCCCGCCGGAAGGGCACGCCGCTAGGGCGAAGCGGGCGTTCCCCTCGGGGTCCGGCCGGGATGCGCATCAGCGAGAGAGATCCGCTCAACGCGCCGACCGCGCTGCCGCCGCCGACTGAGTTGAGATCCGGCCCCCGCCATCCGGATCGATCAACCCGGCCGCGCACGCGTGCTCGCAGACCCCTGGAGGTCGCCGTGCCCAACCTGCCTTCGCTGAGCCTGCGCCGGAACGGGCGCTCGGCGCAGCCGGTCAACCGCAAACCGGTACCCGCCAAGCCCTACGTCGTCGACTGCGGCATCTACGTCGACGGCCACCGGGTCGAGGGCAGCTGGGGCCACGACGAGGCGATCGCCGAGGTCCGCGAGCGCGGGACCGGATTCGTCTGGATCGGCCTGCACGAGCCGACCGAGGAGCAGATCAACGGCATCGCCGAGACCTTCGGCCTGCACGAGCTGGCCGTCGAGGACGCGGTGCACGCCCACCAGCGGCCGAAGCTGGAGCGCTACGACAACACGCTGTTCATGGTGCTCAAGACGGTCCGCTACGTGGCCACCGAGCCGCGCACCGCGAACAGCGAGATCGTCGACTCCGGCGAGCTGATGGTCTTCCTCGGCCGCGACTTCGTGATCACCGTGCGGCACGGCAGGCACGTCGAGCTGAGCGAGCTGCGCAGCAGGCTGGAGGCCGATCCCGAGCAGCTGGCGCTGGGCCCGTCGGCGGTGCTGCACGGGGTCACCGACACCGTCGTGGACGCCTACCTCGACGTCACCGAGGCCATCCAGGACGACATCGACGAGATCGAGGCCGAGGTCTTCGAACCGCGCACCAAGATCGACGCCGAGCAGATCTACCTGATGAAGCGCGAGGTCATGGAGCTGCGGCGCGCGGTGCAGCCGCTGACCAAGCCGATGCAGCGGCTGGCCGAGGGCTACACGCCGATGGTGGCCGAGCAGGTGCGCTCCTACTTCCGCAATGTCGAGGACCACCTGGCCCGGGTCTCGGAGACGGTCAGCGGCTTCGACGAGCTGCTGACCACGCTGGTGGACGCCACGCTGGCCAAGATCACGCTCCAGCAGAACACCGACATGCGCAAGATCTCGGCCTGGGTCGCGATCATCTCGACCCCGACGATGATCGCCGGCATCTACGGCATGAACTTCGACAACATGCCGGAGACGCAGTGGACCTACGGCTATCCGCTGGCCATGTGCGTGATGCTGACCTGCTGCATCGTCCTGTTCAAGATCTTCCGGCGGAACAAGTGGTTGTGATGGCCCGTAACGCTCGCCGCCCCGAAGACGATGTTGTTCACGAGGGTGCTCGGCACCCGGTTCCGCACGGGGCAGCGCTTCCGCCCCGATCCGTCCGGCCCCGCGTCATCCGCGGGTGGGCCGGGCCCGATGCGTCCGAGGAGGTTGTCATGGCCATCACCCGCGACTGGCTCCTCCCCCGCCGCAGTCATCCGCGAAGTCCCGTGACGCGCCGGGAGATCGCGGAGCAGCTGTTCCGGCACTCCGCTTGGGTGCAGCGAAAACCCGGCGCGATGTGGGACGCGGTCCCCGCCGCGCCTCGCGCCACCGCGCGCTGACGGCCCCGCCAGGGTAGACCGCGGGCCACATCGTGAAGACGGATCTGACCAGTTCGTTTTCCACGTTGGGAGGCACCGCCATGGCTCGCCTGCTCGCAAGCAAGCTCACCGTCCTCGTCGCGCTGCTGTCCACCTGGATCGTCGCGGAGTTCGTCATCATCGCGAACCAGATGTAGCGCCGAGGTCTTGCGCTCGAAGCGCCCCGGGAGCCCAAGGCCCCGGGGCGCTTCGTCGTGCAGCGGTCGCGCAGTTCGGCCTGGATCGCCGCGCGGCACCACGACCTCGTCGCCGAGGGACATCGCCCCGGTCGCAGCTTCGTCCAAGTTGGACACTTCTCGTCCAGGCCCGGGGCGCAGGTGCGCGAGCGCGAAGAGCCCCCGGCGCGCGGTGACGTGCGGGGGTTCCTGGCTCGAGGGGGCCGGGCTACTGCTCCGCCGTCGGCGGGCGCATGGCCAGGCGGGCGAGCAGGTCGCGGCCCTGCTCGGCGTGCTTGGGCTGGGCCAGGACGTCGTAGCGACCGGCCACCAGCTGGCTGGCCGAGGAGAAGTCGCGCCTGCCCCGCGTGGAGGCGTAGCCGACCGCGGCGAAGACCAGGCCGAAGACGATCCCCGCGCCCAAGCCGGCCAGCACGGGGCCGAACCAGCTGGCCCCCTGCGGCGAGAACATGCCCATGATCAGGCCGACGAACAGGCCGAACCACGCACCGGAGGCCGCGCCGCCGCCCAGCACGCGCCCCCAGGTCAGCCTGCCGGTGACGCGCTCGACCAGCATCAGGTCGACGCCGACGATGGTGACCTCCTGCACCGGGAAGTCGCTGTCGGCGAGGTGGTCGACCGCCCGCTGCGCCTCCTCGTACGTGCCGTAGGAACCGATGGGCCATCCGGTCGGCGGGGTGGGCAGGTTGGGTGTGCCCGGCGTCGGCCGGCCGGCTCCGCCACCGGCGAAGGGGTTGGACACCGCTGACACCTCCGTTGTGCGGTACTACCTCGGTGAACGCGGCGCGGGAGCTCCCGCGGTCACCACGCCCACCACCTCCCAGGCTACCCGTACCCGCCTCCGCGAGATCACCAACACCACCCGACCACCCCCGAACCACCTATCGCCCACCCGGGCGACAACCGCCAAAAACCCTCGAACTCACCAGGCCGAATTCGAGGGTTTTCCACCGGCGGAATTCGAGGCATTTTGGCCACCGCGGGCGGTTTGCGCAGGTGGGGTGGGTTTCAGGGGGTTCGGGGGCGGGGGCGTGGGGGTAGGACGTCGAAGGTGGTTGCGTAGGTCGTCTGGGCGTAGGCGGTGGCCAGGACGACCAGGAGCAGCGGGAGGTGCGGGGCGAGCAGGTGGAGGACCGCGAAGAGCGCGAGGGTGAGAGCTGAGGCGCCGAGCCTGGCGCCCGGGCGGTAGGCGGGAGCGGCCGCGTGGGTGAGGACCGCGGCCAGCACCGCGATGGTGAGCGGGCCCAGGTGGAGGCCCGCGGCGACGAGGGCCGTGGTGCTCCCGGCGAGGACCGCCCCGACGAGCAGCGCCGCGCCCAGCCGGACCGCACCTTCGCCCAGGCGGGAGGTGAGCCGGTGCCCCGCCCAGGCTGCCAGCAGCAGCACGAGCGCCAGGCCCACCAGCTGAACCGGGTGCGGGGGACCCGCGCCGCCGAGCAGCGGCAGCGGGGCGAGCCCGTCCACCGGAGGCCCGGCCAGGGTCCCCGCGGCGGCGCCGGTGAAGCCGAGCACCGCCGCGCGGGTCGGGGCGGCCACCGCGAAGGCCAGCAGCAGGTAGAGCGGCTTGAGCGCGGTCATCGCCCGCCTGCCGATCCAGGCGGCCACGCCGCGCCCGCGCGGGCGGATCGCGCGGTAGGCCAGCAGCCCGAGCCGGGTGGCGATGGACAGCCTGCGCGGCTCGCCCAGGTCGGAGACCCGCTGCCGCCCGACGTCGAAGCTCTCCACCGCGCGGCTGAGCTCGGCCGGCGCGGGAACCTCGGTCTCCCCGCCGCCCGCCACGTCGGCGCCCGTCGAGACCGATTCCACGTAGGGGATCTCCGCCGCGGCGATCGTCCACTGCAGACGTTCGGTGAGCAGCGCGCGGGTGCGCGGCAGCGGCTCGCCCTCGGCCGAGCCGGCGAACAGGGCCGCCAGCTCGGCGTGCACCTCGCCGGCGTGCCGCGCCCAGACCTCGGCGAGGAAGCCGCGCCACTGCTTGGTCCGCTCCTCGGTGAGCGCGCCCAGCTCGGCCTCGGTCGGCCGGTTGACGATCGCGGCCAGCGCGTCGGCGAGCTCGTCGGCACCGCCGTGCCGGGCCACCAGCCGCGCGGGATCGGTGAGCAGCCCGACCAGCGCGGCCGCGGCGTCCATCCGGCCCCACATCCAGTCGTTGGCCCGCCACTTGGCGGACAGGAACGCCCCGAAGTTGCCCAGGTCCAGTCCCCGGATCTTGTCCTGGATGCGCAGCCGGTCGCCCTCGCGCAGCTCGGTGAACGGCAGCGGGCTCTGCTCGTCGCTGACCACCCGCAGCAGCTCCACGCGCGAACCGGGTGCCCGCTCCAGGTCCAGCGGCGCGGTGAGCACGACCAGCTGCCGCAGCACCTCGGGGCGCCGGTCGGCGTCCTCCAGCATGGCGTGCGCGACGTGCTCGGGGCGCACCTCGGCGCGCGGCGGCGCGACCGCGGCCAGCCGGTCGGCCAGGTCGTGCAGCACCGCGCGCGCCCGCGCGACCGCGTCCACACCGGACTCCTCCGGGGCCGCGTCGGCACCCGAGGACTCCACGATGGACCCGAGCTCGGCGGCGAAGTCGGCCAGCGCGCGGGAGAACCCGGCACCGTCGTCGACGGCGGCCAGCACGGCGCCGAGCAGCGGCTCGACCGGCGAGGGCAGGCGGTGCTGCAGCCGGTCGCGGCGCGCGGTCACCCGACGAACCCACGTCTCGAGCTCACCGGCGTCGACTATCGGCTCCAACCGAGCTCCGCCGACCCAGTACCGGTCGGCGTGCCCCTGCAGCACCGCGGCGAACTGCTGCAGCCGGTACAGCCGGGCCTTGCAGCGGCCGATCGCGGCGTGGTCGGCCGCGAACAGCTCGATCTCGCGGGCCCAGCCGAGGCACTCCCCGATCGCCGCGCGCAGGCCGCGCACGTCGTCGAAGATCCCGGTGGTCGCGATCTCGGCCAGGCCGTCGGTCAACCGCTGCCGCAGGGATGCGCAGGCCTCGCCGGACCAACCGGCCAGCGGATCACCGACCACCGGCGGCAGCAGGGTGCCGTCCTCGCTCCCGGCGGGCTCGGTCAGCAGCGCGTGCGCCGCCTCGGCGTCCAGCTCGGCCCGCACGACCGCGTGCTGGGACTCGACCGCGGCGCTGAGCCGCGCGAGCTCCGCGGGGCGCTCGGCCGCCGGTGCGGACAGCAGCGGGGCGAGCAGCGCCTCGCGGCGCGAGTCGTTCGCCCGCACGGCCCGGTTGTGCTCGTCGAGGGCGTCCAGATCGGACAGCAGCGACTCCTGGTCGAACCGGTCGCGCAGCGCGGCGAGGGTCACCGGCAGCGGGAGCGCGGGCTCGCGCCGCTGGGACTGCGAGACGTTCGGATCCGGGTTCAGGTACAGCAGGTAGCGCTGGGTCGGCCGGTCGGCCGGGGAGGCCGCGATCGCCTCGATCGCGGCGGTGACCGGGATGTTGTCCAGCACGCCGCCGTCGATCACCCGGAAGGGCCCGCCGCGCTCGGTGGTCTCGGAGAACAGGCCGAGCATGTTCGGCTCCCCCGGCGGCGGCTCGCCCGGCGACGAGTGCACCCGCGCGGGCTCGAAGGCGAACGGGAACGAGGAGGTGCTGCGCGCGGCGTGCGCGAGCCGCAGCGCGGTCGGCTCCGGATCGGTGCCGAAGTCCGAGAGCGGATCGCCCGCGGCGCCCTCGTGGTGGAATCGGAACATCGCCGCGCGGCGCAGCTCGCGCATCGGCCGCAGCCGCGCGTCGAAGTGCCGCTCGGCTATCGGGTCCAGCAGCGTCGCGGTGAGCAGCAGGTCGGTGCGCGCGCCCGGCCGCTGCTCGGGCGGGCGCGCGCCCTCGGCGAGCGCACGGGCCAGCGCGGAGCGGAAGTAGCCGTCGCCGTCGAGCAGGGATTCGGGGCCGGGCTGCCAGAACCGCGGCACCGGACGGGCCATCGCCTCCACGTCGGCCAGTCGCACCCAGGTGCGCCGCATCCGCTCGAAGGGCGTGCCGTGGACCAGGTCCGCGGCGAGCAGCGCCGCGTTCAGGCCCCCGGCGGAGGCACCGGCGAGCACGTCGACCGAAACCGCGTCGTAGCCGACCAGTTTCGCCAACCTCGCCCACGGGTGCTCGGAATCCGCTCCGGGGGAGAGGGATTCGCGCAGCCGATTGATCTCCGCGACGGCGCCGCCGATCCACACCGCCATGCTCGCCCCACCGCGCATGGCCAGCGCCAGCCGCAGCTCCCGCGGGTTCTCCCGGATGTCCACTCGCCCGCTCCGCCTCTCGTCAGCCCCGTCCGGCCGATTACTACACCACCGGCGGGGGTGCGGTAATCGGCCGAACCGCTCATTCCGGGGGCTGCCAGGGGTCGTTCCGGGTCATGCCCGCCGCCCGCCCCTTGCCCGCGATGACCAGGGCCATCTTCCGGGAGGCCTCGTCGATCATCTCGTCGCCGAGCATCGCCGCGCCGCGCGCGCCACCCGCGGCCGAGGTGTGCCACTCGTAGGCGTCGAGGATGTTCTCCGCGTGCTCGTAGTCCTCCTGGCGCGGCGAGAACAGCTCGTTGACCGCCTCCACCTGCGCGGGGTGCAGCACCCACTTGCCGTCGAAGCCCAGCGCAGCGGACCTGCCGCCGACGCGGCGCAACCCGTCGACGTCCTTGATCTGCAGGTACGGCCCGTCGATCGCCTGCACCCCGGCGGCGCGCGCAGCGGTGAGGATGCGCATCAGCGTGTAGTGGTGCGCGTCGCCGACGTCGTAGCCCGGCGGCTGGTGCCCGACCACCAGCGAGCGCATGTTGATCGAGGCCATGAAGTCCGCGGGCCCGTAGACCAGCGCCCGAACCCGCGACGAGGCGGTCGCGATGGCGTCGATCTCGACGAGCCCGCGCGCGTCCTCGATCTGCGGCTCGATGCCGATGCGTCCCGGCGGCAGGCCGATCGCGCGCTCGATCTGGCTCAGCGTGAGGTCCAGCCAGCGCACGTGGTCGGGGCTGGAGACCTTGGGCAGGATGATCGTGTCCAGCTGCGCGCCCGCGCCCTCGACGACGGTCACCACGTCGCGGTAGGTCCACTCGGTGTCGAGCGCGTTGACCCGCACCGAGCGGATCTTGCCGTCCCAGCCGCCCTCGCCGAGCGCGCCCGCGATCCGCTCCCGCGCCTCGGCCTTGGCCAGCGGCGCGACGGCGTCCTCCAGGTCCAGGAAGAACTGGTCGACGGCGAGCCCGCGGGCCTTGTCGATCATCTTCGCGCTCGATCCGGGAACCGCCAGGCAGCTTCGCCGGGAACCATCCACCATGCTCATGCCCAGGTGTCTACCACGCCGCCCGGCGGATCAGGCCGGTTGTGCCTAGCCTGATCGACGTGGCGGCCGTTACCAGGGTCTTCGTCGCCCGGATGGCCGGGCTGTCCGTGTTCGGACCGGACGGCGAGTCCATCGGGCGGGTTCGCGACGTGGTCGCCGGGCTCAGCGTCCGGCGGCGACCGCCGCGCGTTCTCGGCCTGGTGGTGGAGCTGGCGACCCGGCGCCGGATCTTCGTGCCGATGCTGCGGGTCACCCGCATCGAGGCCGGCGCGGTCACCCTCGCGACCGGTTCGGTGAACCTCCGGCAGTTCCACAAGCGGCCCAACGAGCTGCTGGTGCTCGGTCAGCTGCTGGACGCGCGAGTCAGCGCCGAGGGTTCGCCCGCGGTGCTGGTCGACGCCGCGCTGGAGCAGACCCGCACCCGCGACTGGCAGCTGACCAAGCTCGCGGTGCGCGATCGCACCGGCAGGCTGGGCCGCCGCGGGCCGACCAGGGTGGTCGACTGGGACCAGGTCTCCGGCCTGGAGTTCGCCGAGGTCACCGGCCGCCCGCAGGGCGTGCAGCAGCTGCTGGCCATGTTCGACACGATGCGCGCGGTCGACGTCGCCAGCACCCTGCACGGGCTGCCGAACAAGCGGCGCTACGAGGTCGCCGAGGCGCTCGACGACGACCGGCTGGCCGACGTCGTCGAGGAACTTCCCGAGGACGACCAGAAGGACCTGCTCGACCACCTCGACGACCGCCGGGCCGCCGACGTGCTGGAGGCGATGAACCCCGACGACGCGGCCGACCTGCTCGCCGAGCTGTCCGAAGTGGACAAGAACCGGCTGCTGGAGCTGATGAAGCCCGAGGAGTCCGCGCCGGTCAAGCGGCTGCTGGCCTACTCGGCCGACACCGCGGGCGGCTTGATGACGCCGGAGCCGCTGGTGGTCACCCCGGACGCCACCATCGCCGAGGCGCTGGCGCTGGCGCGCAACCCGGACCTGCCGATCGCGGTGGCCAGCGTGGTGTTCGTCTGCCGCCCGCCGAACGCCACCCCGACCGGCCCGTACCTGGGTTGCGTGCACCTGCAGCGGCTGCTGCGCGAACCCCCGTCGAACCTGGTCGCCGGAGCGCTGGACACCGATCTCGCGAGCCTGCCGCCGGGAGCGCCGCTGACCGAGCTGACCCGCTACTTCGCCGCCTACAACCTGGTGTGCGGGCCGGTGCTCGACGACGAGGAACACCTGATCGGGGCCGTCACCGTGGACGACCTGCTCGACCACCTGCTCCCGGAGGGCTGGCGGATCGGCGGGTTGCCCGACCAGGACGCCAACCAGCCGACGACCGGGGAGGCCCGCTGATGCCCGAGCTGCTCACCCACCGCCGACTCGACCAGCCCGCCGCGCCGCACCGCTGGAACGTCTCGTTCGACCCGGAACTGTTCGGACAGCTCTCCGAGCGGGTCGCCCGCTTCCTGGGCACCGGGAAGTTCCTGTTCTGGATGACCCTGTTCGTGATCACCTGGATCGCGCTGAACCTGTTCGCGGTCGGGCTCCGCTGGGACCCCTACCCGTTCATCCTGCTCAACCTGTGCTTCTCGACGCAGGCCTCGTACGCCGCGCCCCTGATCCTGCTGGCGCAGAACCGCCAGGACGACCGCGACCGGATCTCGCTGGAGGAGGACCGGGCGCGGGCCGAGCAGACCAAGGCCGACACCGACTACCTGGCGCGCGAGCTCGCGGCGCTGCGGCTGGCCATCGGCGAGGTCGCCACCCGCGACTACCTGCGCGGCGAGCTCGACCGCCTCCGCGAGGACCTCCCGGGCATCGAGAGCCCCCAGGAGAAGCGCAGGGCCCGCTCGCGGGATTGAGCGGGAGTGGCCTTCTCTCATCAAAGGTCCCCAGTGCGGAGCGTCGGGACTTTTGACGAAGAAGGGCTAGCTCTCCAGGTCGCGGTAGAGCTCGACGATGGCCGGGGCTTGGATCTCGGGGTCGGCGAGGTAGTCGGCGCGGGTGCAGTAGCGCAGGTCGGCGATCTCCGCCGCCGGGGCGGGAGCGCCCTCGAGCTCGGCGGTGTAGCAGGCGAGGTCGACCTGGACGCCCTCGCCCTGCCCCACCGCGTCGGTGACGTAGCGGGCGAAGGAGCGCGGTTCGCGCAGCTCGACGCCGAGCTCCTCGCGGACCTCGCGGCGGAGCGCTTCGACCTCGGTCTCGCCCGGGTCGATCTTGCCCCCAGGCAGGTAGTAGGCGCGCTGGTTCTCCGCGCGCACCAGCAGCAGGCCCCGCTCGTCGCGGTGCACCAGCCCCACCGCGCGGATGGTCGCTGGACGCGCGGCATCGGCGCGGGGCCCCGCCGCGGGGCCGTGGGTAACCGGTTCGCTCACCCGCTCATGCTTGCGCACGCTGCCCCGGCGGGGACGGGACGCCCCCGTCGGCCAGGCGCTCGCAGGTGCGCACGAGCGATTCGAGGTCGCCGTCGGCGACGGACAGGAAGTAGCGGGCGATCCCGTTGCGGTGGGTCGCGGCGGCCATCCGCACGCGGTCCTCCCCGCGCTCGGTGATCACGGCCTGCACGCCGCGCCCGTCCGAGTCGACCCGCACCCGGCGCACCAGGCCCAGCTTCTCGAGGCGGTCGACCAGCCGCGTGACACCGGACCGGGAGAGCAGCACCACGTCGGCGAGCTCGGTCATCCGGAGCCGGTGCTCCGGCGTTTCGGCCAGCGCTTCGAGCACGTCGTACGCGGCGAGCGTGAGCCGCTGCTCGGCGATCAGGTCGCCTTCCAGACATCGCGTGACCCTGGCGTGCGCGCGGAGAAAGCTGCGGTACGCCGACAGTTCGCTTTGCGTGGGTAATCGATCGAGAGCCATCTCGGCCACGGCCGAGATATTACGGAACGCGGTCACCCGACTGCGCAGTGCCCCCGATCTCGGCGACGTCACAGGTCATGACCTATCACTCCGGGCCTACCGGTCCGTAACATGGGAGTGCCGGATCGGGGTGTGAGAGTCTGCTAGTTCGCGGGGCCTCAGGCTCCGTTCCCACCACGTTTCCCAATGCATGTCGAGGTAACCGTGACCAGTACGCAGTCCACGCCGACCGAGGAGGCCGTCCGGCAGGCCCTCAGCAAGGTCGAGGACCCGGAGATCCACAAGCCGATCACCGACCTGGGCATGGTCAAAAGCGTGTCCGTCGGCGACGGTGGCGCGGTGCAGGTCGAGGTCTACCTGACGGTTTCCGGCTGCCCGATGCGCGAGACGATCACCCAGCGCGTCGAGAACGCCGTCTCCGAGGTCGAGGGCGTCTCCTCGGTGCAGGTCGAGCTCGACGTGATGAGCGACGAGCAGCGGACCGAGCTGCGCAAGTCCCTGCGCGGCGACGCCGAGGAACCGCGCATCCCGTTCGCCGAGCCCGGCTCGATGACCCGCGTCTACTGCGTCGCCTCCGGCAAGGGCGGTGTCGGCAAGTCCAGCGTGACGGTCAACCTGGCCGCCTCGATGGCCGCCCGCGGCCTGTCGGTGGGCGTCGTCGACG
Source organism: Saccharopolyspora griseoalba (assembly GCF_042665275.1). NCBI lineage: Bacteria > Bacillati > Actinomycetota > Actinomycetes > Pseudonocardiales > Pseudonocardiaceae > Saccharopolyspora > Saccharopolyspora griseoalba. Next base: position 225,302 of record NZ_JBHTCJ010000008.1, read on the forward strand.
CCGACATCTACGGCCACTCGGTGCCGCGCATGCTCGGCGCCGGGGGCAAGCCCACCCAGGTGGAGAAGATGATCATGCCGCCGGAGGCGCACGGCGTGAAGGTCATCTCGATCGGCATGTTCACCCCGGGCAACACCCCGGTCGTCTGGCGCGGGCCGATGCTGCACCGCGCGCTGCAGCAGTTCCTCTCCGACGTGTTCTGGGGAGACCTGGACGTGCTGCTCCTGGACCTGCCCCCGGGCACCGGCGACGTCGCCCTCTCGACCGCCCAGCTGATCCCGAACGCCGAGATCCTGGTGGTCACCACCCCGCAGCAGGCGGCGGCCGAGGTCGCCGAGCGCGCCGGCGCGATCGCGATGCAGACCCGCCAGCGGCTGGCCGGCGTCGTGGAGAACATGTCCTGGATGGAGATGCCCGACGGCCAGAAGGTGGACGTCTTCGGCAGCGGCGGCGGGCAGATCGTGGCCGACTCGCTGAGCCGGTCGGTCGGCACCGAGGTCCCGCTGCTGGGTCAGATCCCGCTGGACCCGCGGCTGCGCGAGGCGGGCGACTCGGGCAAGCCGCTGGTCCTGGAGGACCCGGAGTCCCCGGCCGCGGCGACGCTGCAGGACATCGCCAAGCGCCTGTCCAACCGGGCCCGGGGCCTCAGCGGGAAGCTGCTCTCGGTCTCCCCGGCCTGATCCTCTCGATGGAAGAGGTCCCCGCGGTGCCGCGGGGACCTCTTTCATCGAAAGGGGTCGGGGTCAGCGCTTCGCGGCGACCAGGAGGCCCGGCCCGGTGGGGAGCGACACCGCGACGAGCTCCTCGTCGTCGCGCATCAGCCGGACCAGCTCGCGCAGCGAAGCGGCCAGCGCCCCCGGCGACTCGGGCGGGTTCGGCGGCACGCCGTCGAAGACGATCACTCCGCCGGGCCGCAGCAGCCGCTTGCCCAGCTCCAGGTACATCGGCGCGTCCACGCCCGCCGGACCCATCGAGACCAGGTCGTAGCCGCCGTCGGTCAGCCGCGGCAGCACCTCGGGCGCGCGTCCGGTGATCAGCCGAGCAGCGCCCGGCTGGTGGCCGGCCTCGCGCAGCGTCCGCCGCGCCACCCGCTGCTTCGCCGGGTCGGCGTCGATGGAGGTCAGCACGCCGCCGTCGACCATTCCCCCGAGGATCGACAGCGCGCCGTCCCCGGTGCCGGTGCCTACCTCCACTGCGGCCTTGGCGCGCAGCGAAGCGGCCAGGAAGCGCAGCACGTGCAGCGTCGACTCGCCGACCGGGGAACCGGCCGGGCGAGCACGCTCCTGCTCGCCGCTCCGCGGCTCGTCGCTCACCGACATCTCGGGTATCACGGGGAGGAAGGCTATCGAGGTGCGCGGCGGAACTGATCACTTCGGCCCACATCGTTAGACGGCCGTTTCCGAGCGCAAGGTTTCGTCACCCGCTGTGATCGCCCGACTCCGGCGACCGGGTGAGAGGAGGCTCACCGAGACTCTCAGATCCTTCTAAGGAAGCTCTCATCGCCACTTCACCAGGGGAGACGACGGTGAACGTCATAACCGGCACCCATCGGCGTCTCCAGGACGAGCGGGTTCGGGAACAACCGAAACAGCTCGCTCGTTCTACCCGATGCACCCCACAGGAGGTGGCTTTTCTGCCAATGGCAACTCAGCCGATGCGCGTGGCCCCGGAGCTCACCGAGCCGCAGGCCCAGCAAGCAAGCGTCCCCAGCCCCGTCTCCCCCGCCGACGAAGAGGTCAACTGGACCCCGCCGAGCTGGGACGAGGTCGTGCGGCAGCACGCCGATCGGGTCTACCGGCTGGCCTTCCGGCTGTCCGGCAACAAGCACGACGCCGAGGACCTCACCCAGGAGACCTTCATCCGGGTGTTCCGCAGCCTGGCCAACTACAAGCCCGGAACCTTCGAGGGCTGGCTGCACCGGATCACCACGAACCTGTTCCTGGACATGGCCCGCCGCAGGTCGCGCCTGCGCATGGAGGGCCTGCCGGAGGACACCGAGCGGCTGCCCGGCGGCGGGCCGAGCCCGGAGCAGGTGTTCTCCGAAACCCACCTCGACCCCGACCTGCAGGCGGCGCTCGACGAGCTGCCGCCGGAGTTCCGGGCCGCGGTCGTGCTCTGCGACGTCGAAGGCCTCTCCTACGAGGAGATCGGCGCCACCCTCGGGGTGAAGCTGGGTACTGTGCGCAGCAGGATCCACCGCGGGCGCCAGATGCTCAAGAGCACGATGGAGGCCCGCCGAGAACAAGCGCGGAGGTTGGACGGATGACGGCTCTGCGGGGGTGGGGGCTGCCCGAGCAGCACCTCGCGCTGGACGCGATCGTCGCCTTCGTCGACGGCGAGCTCAGCGCGAGCGCCCATGACCGCGCGGTCGCTCACCTGGCTCATTGCCCCGCGTGCAGCGCGGAGGCCACCACGCAGCGGCAGGCCCGCGCGGCGGTGAAGGAAGCCGAGGTCCCGTCGGTCTCTCCCGCTCTCCTGCAGGCGCTGCAGGCCATTCCCGGAACCGCCGAGCTGCCCGGGGCCCCCGAGGGCCTGGCGCTCAGCGAGGACGGCCAGCTGGTCACGACCACCCGATCCGAACGCGCGGAGAAGCTGGGCGGTGGTTCGCGGTTGGGATCATCGACGCCCCTGGGAGGGGCGCGACCGCTCGGCGTCGGACCCTTCGAGACCGCCGATGAGGCGAGCAGGCGGGCCGGGCGCCGCACCAAGCAGGGCGCGGGCGTGGTGTTCTCCGGGCTGGTGCTCGGCGCGCTGGCGTTCATGAACCTGCCCGACGACGAGGGCAGGCCGGTGACGCCGGTGCCGCTGCCCGGCGACGACTTCTCCAACGCCGTGCTCCCGGCCGCCGGGCACACGGTGCTGCCCGAGGAGTCCAGCTCGGCCGCCCGGCCGGCGGGCTCCCCCGCGCCCGAGACCGCACCGGCGCCGTCCTCGGCCGCGACGTCGACCGCCGTCGGCGAGCCCACCGCGCCCGAGCCGTCGGTGACCGAGTCCGCCGAGGCGACTGCCTCGGCCACCCCCGCCAACTGACACCGACTTCACCCGCGTCCCGGCAGAATGGGGTCCTCGGACGCACGCCTATCGTGTGTGTGATCCACTCGAATCGACGAGACGACCGCACAGCCCCGGGGAGCGATGAGCGACCAGCCTGGAACGCCCGCGCCGGGCCCGGACGCCGAGGAACCGCGCCGGGACTCGCCCGAAGCGGGTCAGCAACCCGTGCACCCCTGGCAGGGTGGCGCGCCCGCGGGCCGCAGCGTGCCGGCCGAGCAGTTCGGCCCGGCTCCCGCGCAGGGCAGCAACGGTCACGACCGGCTGGCGCCGCGGCCGCTGCGCCGCCCCTCGGCCGACCCGGCGCAGCAGGCCGCCTTCGGCCGCCCGGAGGGCGTCACCGGCAGCTTCGACCCGGACCAGGACCGGCTGAGCACCCGCGGCCTGACCCAGGCGCCGCCGCCGGCCGAAGCCCTCACCCAGGCCTTCAGCCGCCCGCCGAACAGCCCCGAGCGCCTGCAGCGCGCCCCCGGCGAGCGCCCCGGTGAGCCCGAGCCCTCGGACGAGCGCGCGCTGTGGGGCGCCGACGAGCGCGATCCCTGGCGCAACCCCGCCGCCGGAGCGGTCCTCGGGCCGCCCGCGGTCGACGAGGCCGCGTCCGACGCGCACGGGCCCAGCGAGCCCGGCCCGCTGCTGAGCACCCGCGAGGTGCTGTTCGGCCGCCGCGTGCACCCGAAGGCCCTGGCGGTGCTCGGCGTGGTGGCGCTGCTGGTCGGGCTGGCCGGCGGCTTCCTCGGCCGGATCACCGCCGAGGAGGGCAATCCGCTGGTCAACCCGGACGTCACGCTCGCCGAGGTCAAGCCCGGCGCGGACCGCCCGAACGGCGAGGTCGGGCAGGTCGCGCGGCGCGTGGTTCCCGCCGTGGTCTCGGTCGAGGTCAGGGTGGGCGGCCAGGGCGGTTCCGGTTCCGGCGTGGTGATCGACGGCAACGGCTACGTGCTGACCAACAACCACGTCGTCTCGATGGCCGCCGACACGCCGAGCGCGAAGGTCTCGGCGGTGTTCCACGACGGCACCCGCGCACCGGCCCGGGTGGTCGGCCGGGACGTCAAGACCGACCTGGCGGTGCTCAAGGTCGAGGTCAGCAACCCGACGGTCGCCCAGCTCGGCGACTCCGACGGCCTCAAGGTCGGCGACGACGTGATCGCCATCGGCTCGCCGCTGGGGCTCGCGGGCACCGTGACCACCGGCATCGTGAGCTCGGTGCACCGGCCGGTGCGGCTGGCCGGGCAGGGCACCGACACCAACGCGGTCATCGACGCCATCCAGACCGACGCGGCGATCAACCCGGGCAACTCCGGCGGGGCGCTGGTCGACGGCAACGGCGCGGTGGTCGGCATCAACAGCGCCATCCGCACCCTCGGCCAGGGCGGCGAGGGCGGTTCGATCGGCCTCGGCTTCGCGATCCCGATCGACGACGCGCGGCGCATCGCCCAGGAGCTGATCCGCACCGGCGCCGTCCGGCACGCCGACCTCGGGGTGAACGCGAAATCGGTCAGCGACGGGCTGGCCGACGGCGCCCAGGTGCAGAACGTGCGGGACGGCGGCGCCGGCGCGGAAGCGGGCATCGCCGAGGGCGACGTGATCATCAAGGTCGGCGACCGCAAGGTCCGCAGCGCCGACGAGCTGATCGTGGCCGTGGACCGGCACCAGATCGGGCAGACCGTGCCGGTGACGGTGGTCCGGCAGGGTCGGGAACTGGTCCTGGACGTGACCCTCAAGTGAACCCGGGGCCACCGCCCGCGGGCGAGTCCATGTTGCGCCACTTCCCCTATCTACCCGGTGTCACCCGGTCGGTAGTCTGGTGGTGTATCGGTTCGGCCGTGTCCGGCCCGCTGGCCGCGAGGATCCCGGAGGAGTCACGAGGTGTTCGATAGCGTCGGGTGGCCCGAGATCCTGGTGCTCGCATTGGTCGGGCTGTTCGTGCTGGGACCGGAGCGGCTTCCCGAGGGCGCGGCGTGGCTGGGCAAGGCGGTCCGCCAGGTCCGCGACTACGCCTCGGGCGCGCGCGAGCAGCTCCGCTCGGAGATGGGCGACGAGTTCGACCAGCTGCAGAAGCCGCTCAACGACCTGCGCAGCGTGCGCAACTTCAACCCGAAGACCGCGGTCACCAAGCACCTGTTCGAGGGCGAGAACCCGCTCGACGACCTCAGCGGCAACGGCTCCAGCAGCAACGGCAGCGGCTCGGCGCCCGCGGCCAAGCCGGCCGAGTCCAAGCCCCTCAGCCCCGGCGAGCGGCCGCCGTACGACGAGGACGCGACCTGAGGCGCGGGTCGAGGTCGTCTCGCTCGGCGGTGCGGGCAGCTCGCCCGCTCGCCGGAGGGGAACCCGCCCCCGCGGTTCGGCCGGCAACTCGCGGCGGAGCTCCCGGCCGAACCGCCGCGCTCACCTCTCGGCCAGTCCGGCCACCAGGTTGACCAGGGTGCGCGCCGCGAAGCCGGTGGCGCCGGTGGTGACCTCGGCGTGGTCCTTGTCCGCCCGGGCCGGGCCCGCGATGTCCAGGTGCGCCCACGGCAGGCCCGCGGTGAACTCCCGCAGGAACAGCGCGGCGGTGACCCCGCCCGGGCCGGTCGGGGTCTGCTTGACGTCGGCCAGATCGCCCTCGACCGCCTCCGCGTGGTCCTCCAGCAGCGGCATCCGCCACCAGGTCTCGCCCGCGTCCGCGCCCGCCTCGGCGACCCTGCGCGCCAGGTCGTCGTCGGTGGCGAACAGGCCGCCGGTGCGCAGCCCGAGGGCCACCTTCATCGCACCGGTCAGCGTGGCGACGTCCAGCAGCAGGTCCGGGTTGAGCTGGTCCACCGCGTAGGCCAGGGCGTCGGCCATCACCATGCGGCCCTCGGCATCGGTGTTGCCGACCTCGGTGGTCTTGCCGCCGTAGTGGCGCACCACGTCGCCGGGGCGGTAGGCGCTGCCGGAGACGTGGTTCTCCGCCGAGGGGACCAGGCCGGTCACCTTGACCGGCAGCCCCAGGCGGGCGATGGCCAGCAGCGCGCCGATCACCGCGCCGCCGCCGGACATGTCGGTGCGCATCAGGTGCATGCCGTCGGCGGGCTTGAGCGAGATGCCGCCGGTGTCGAAGGTGACGCCCTTGCCCACCAGCACGAGGTGCGGGCCGGTGGCCCCGGCCGGCCGGTAGTCCAGCTCCAGCAGCCGCGGCGGGCGGGCCGAGCCCCCGCCGACCGCGAGGATGCCGCCGAAACCGTTGTCCGCCAGCCACTTCTCGTCGCGCACGGTGGCGGTGAGGTTCGGCAGCGGCTCGGCCAGCGAGCGGCCGGTGCCGGTCAGCCAAGCGGGGTCCTTGACGTTCGACGGCGCGTTGGCCAGGTCGCGGGCCAGCGCGGTCGCCGCGGCGAGCTCGCGGGCGCGGCGCACGACCTCGCGCTGCGGCTGCACGTCGGCGTCGCCGGAGGCCACCAGCAGCACCTTGCGCAGCCGAGGAGCGGGCGCCGCACCGGTGACCTTGAAGCGGTAGCCGCCCAGCGCGAGGCCCAGGGTCAGTTCGGTCAGCAGCTGCTCGTCGGCCTCGGCGGGCAGCCGGACCTGCAGGTAGTCGGCGTCCGAGGCCTCGCCGAGGTCGCCCGTCTCGTCCTCGGTGTCGGACGCGCCGCCGAGCCGCTCGCGCACGGCCCGGGCCAGCGCCGCACCGGCGGTGCGCCACGCGCTCGCCGCGCCGTCGCCCACGCCGACCGCCCAGCCGATGCCGCCCGCGGGCAGCGGGAAGGGCTTGACGTCCCCGGCCGAGGCGGAGGCGCCCACGGCCCGCAGCGCGGCCGGGTCCACGCCGAACGGCTCGGCCGCGGCGTCCAGGTCCGGTCCGGACTCGCCTTCGCGGACGGCGACCGCACCGGGCAGGCCGTCGCGCCATTCGCGCACCACGTCCACTTCGACCAGTGCGGTCGGGATCACGGGCAGTTCGGGCTCCACCGGCCTGGCGGGCTGGGCGGAGCGGAACACGGAGGCACCGGACACGAGAAGACCTTCCTGGGTGGACCGCGGGGACGCGGTCGAAACTACCGCCGACCCGGCCGCCGCGGGGCGCGGCCGGGTCGACATGTCGTTGCTCGACGAGAGGCCCCGGCACCCGCCTGCGGCGCCGGGGCCCGACAGCGGCAAAAGCGTCTTCGCCACCCGTCGACGTGTTGTCGTCTCGGCGACGACGGCGGCTCCGCGCCCGGGGCTGACGTGCGGCGCCGCTCGATCGTCGCGCAGCGGCCTCAGCCGGTGGCCGACTCCAGGGCGTCACCCAGGTTCTGCGCCTCCTCGAGCGACATCTCGACGACGAGCCGCCCACCACCCTCAAGCGGAACGCGCATCACGATGCCGCGTCCCTCCTTGGTCACCTCGAGGGGACCGTCTCCGGTCCGGGGCTTCATGGCCGCCATAGCGTGCTCCCTCCGTGAACATCCACCCCGCTGATCGCCACAACCAGACGGGTCCTCCTCCATTCTCCCCTATCCCGAGGCGGAGACGAAACCGAACCGATCAACTCGTGTCGCCGTGCGCTGGTCGAATAACGACACGGCCTGGCAGACTCACCCGCTGTGCGGGCTTTTTCGGCCGCGCCGGACGTCACCGGGAGCACCGGTCCGGGCACTCTCCGGATCGGATCGGCTTGGGCGTGTCCCCTCCGGCCGGTGAAGGCTCGAACGACCTGCGGGAACACCGTCCACCCGGGACGCGAGGGGATCACGTGGTCCACATTGGAAATCCCGCGCGCACTGCATGCCGAGGCAAGGAGCTGGAAGTGACCGACGTACTGCTGACCGAGGACGACGCTGGTGTGCGCCTGCTCACGTTGAACCGCCCCGAGTCGTTCAACTCGCTCGACGTCGAGCTCAAGGAGGCCCTGCTGACCGCGCTGCGCGACGCCGCGGCCGACGACTCGGTGCGGGCCGTGGTGATCACCGGGGCGGGCAAGGCGTTCTGCGCCGGGCAGGACCTCAAGGAGCACATCGAGCTGCTGTCCTCGGGCTCGGACATGCCGCTGCGCACCGTCGAGGAGCACTACAACCCGATCACCAAGGCCGTGGCCAACATGCCCAAGCCGGTGATCGCCGCGGTCAACGGCACCGCCGCGGGCGCGGGCGCCTCCATCGCCTACGCCAGCGACCTGCGCATCGCGCAGACCGGGTCGAAGTTCCTGATGGCCTTCGCCAACGTGGGCCTGTCCACCGACTCGGGCGCCTCGTGGACGCTGCCGCGGCTGATCGGCTACGGCCGGGCCATGGAGATGCTGCTGCTGGCCCAGCCGGTGCCCGCCGACGAGGCGCTGCGCATCGGCATGGTCAACCAGGTGGTGGACGACGCGCTGAGCACGGCCAAGGAGCTCGCGGCGCGGATGGCCGCGGGCCCGACCTTCGCCTACGCCCGGATCAAGGAGACGATGCGCGCGGCGGCCTCCGAGGGCCTGGACGAGGCCCTGGCGGTCGAGGCGGGCGCCCAGAACGAGGCCGGCGGCACCGAGGACCACCGCGAGGCGGTCGCGGCCTTCGTCGAGAAGCGCGACCCCAACTTCACCGGCCGGTGACCCGCCAGCAGCCGGCGAGGTGGTCGTCGACCATGCCGGTGGCCTGCATCAGCGCGTAGCAGGTGGTGGGGCCGACGAAGGCGAAGCCGCGGCGCTTGAGCTCGGAGGCCATGGCCTTGGACTCGGGCGTCGTGGCGGGCACCTCGTCGAGCCGCTCGGGCCGCCGCTCGCGCCGCTCCGGGGCGAAGGACCACAGCAGGTCGTCCAGCGGGCGGTCCAGCTCGAGCACCGCGCGGGCGTTGTTGATCGCCGCGTCGACCTTGGCCCGGTTGCGCACGATGCCCGCGTCGGAGAGCAGCCGCTGCCGGTCGGTCTCGGTGAAGGCGGCGACCGCCGCCGGGTCGAAGCCGGCGAAGGCCTTCCGGAAGGCGGGGCGCTTGCGCAGGATGGTCAGCCAGGACAGACCGGACTGGAAGGCCTCCAGCGTGATCCGCTCGAACAGCTCCGGCACGCCGCGCAGCGGCACGCCCCACTCGTGGTCGTGGTAGGCCATGTAGTCGTCCTGCCCAGCGCTCCACGGGCAGCGCGCCCTGCCGTCCTCGCCGACCACGGCTCGCTCGCTCACCGCGCTCCTCCCTCGGTCCCCGCCGGGTTCACTCGTCCTCCGCGCGGGCTTCCTGGAGCCGCTCGCCCGCGGCGTCGAGCTGGCGCTCCAGGGTGGCGATGCGGCCGTGCAGCTCGTCGAGCTCGCCCGCGAGGCGCTCCAGCGCCCAGTCCACCTCCGCGGCCTTGTAGCCGCGCAGGACCTGCTGGAAGCGCAGCTCGCGCACGTCGGACCCCTCGATGCCCGTCGGGGGCAGCCGGGTGGGCGTCGCCCCGGGGGGCAGCGGTGCGAGCTCCTCGCCGCGGCCGAACACCAGCGCCGCCAGCAGGTAGACCACGGCGGCGACCGCCAGCACCACGAACAGATAGATCAGCGCACTAGCCACGCACGCCATCGTGGCACGCGCCACCGGGAGGCCGGGCGATGGCCGGGGACCAGCCCGGGGTGCGGGGCGCTGCGCCGCGCGGCCCGTCGCCGAGCAGCTGCTACGCCTGCGCGGGCGCCTTCAGCACGCCCTCGATGGCGTGCGTGAACTCCTGCCAGGCGCGCCGCTCGGCCTGCAGGGTCTGCTGCCCCGCCGGGGTGAGCCGGTAGGTGCGGCGCTGCCTGCCGCCGACCGTGCTCCAGGTGCTCTGCACGTACCCGGCGCGTTCGAGTCTGCGCAGCGCCGGGTAGACCGTGCCGGTGGGCAGGTCGAGAGCGCCGCCGCTGCGTTCCTGCAGCGCTTCGATGATCGCGTACCCATGCAGCGCCTTGCCGTCCAGCGTTGCCAGCAGCAGGGCGTCCAGATGGCCGCGGAGCGCATCAGCCTTCACGGGTAGCGACTCTACGGATATTTGCCCGCGGTGTCATCGCCCGTGCGCAACAGGACCAAGGTCCTTTTCCGATCTGACCGAAAGTGAAATCGGTCATGACCTGCTCCTGGGCCGTTCGGGTGGCACGGACGCGAACCCGCCGCAGGCGGCACCGAGGGCGAGCAGACTTCGTAGTCGACCCGCACCCGGCCCAGTTGACCAGGAGCTTTCCCGTGGCCGACCACAGCGCGAAGCAATCGACCAACGGCGCCGGCCTGCTGGACGCCGCAGCCGACCACTCCCCGAGCCGCGCGGCGCTGGACCAGCTCCGCGCGTACCTCGTGGAGCTGGCCGGAGTCCTCGATCAGCAGGAACCGGACCTGCACCTGCCCGAGGCGCAGTGGCGCCTGGCCGAGCTCAACGAGGAGCTCGCCCGCGAGCACCCCAGCGCCCCGCGCGCGCAGTCCCGCTGGATGCGGCTGGCCCCGGTGCTGCGCGAAGTCCTGCCGGACGTCCCCACCGACCAGCTGACCGACCTGCTCAAGCAGGCGCTGGACGTGCGCTGAGCGGGTTGCGCCCCTTCGCGCGGAAGGGCGGCGGAGCCGCCGCACCAGGTGCGGGACTCGGCCGCAGGTGGCTCCACCCGGAGCTGCGCCCGCGGTCCGCGCACCGCCGAGCAGCGCGACCCCGGGACGGCCATCACCCCGCGCAGCGGTCCAGCGCCTCGTCGACGTCGTTGACCACCTGCAGCGCCTCCAGCGAGCGCGCCGAGGCGAAACCGCTGTCGACCATGCCGCGCAGCCACTCCAGCAGGCCCGCGTAGTGCCCGTCGGGGTCGAGCAGCACCACCGGCTTGGCGTGCATGCCCAGGTAGCGCGAGGTCCAGATCTCGAAGAGCTCCTCGCAGGTGCCGATCCCGCCGGGCAGCGTGAGGAACGCGCTGGCGTGCGCGTCCATCAGGCCCTTGCGCTCGCGCATGGTGTCGACCACCAGCAGCTCGTCGCTGTCGGTGTCGCCGACCTCCTTGTCCAGCAGCGCGCGCGGGATGACCCCGACGGTGCGGCCGCCGTCGGCGCGGGCGGCGCGGGCCAGCTCGCCCATCATCGACACCCGACCACCGCCGGAGACCAGCGTCCAGCCGCGCTTGGCGATCTTGCGCCCGACCTCGGCGGCGAGGTCCAGGTAGTGCTGCGGAACGGGCCCGGACGCGCAGTAGACGCAGACCGACGCGTCCGCAGCGGGCCCCCCGAGTTCCGTCGCCTCAGCGCTCAATGCGTCTGCTCCCAAGCCTCGTAGGCCTCCTGCACCAGGGAGACCGCTTCGTCGATGTCGTCGGTGAGGTGCAGCAGCGCGAGGTCCTTCTCCCCGATCTTGCCGTACTCCAGCATGCTGCTGCGGATCCAGTCGTAGAGGCCCTGCCAGTAGTCCTTGCCGAACAGCACGACCGGGAACTTGGTGACCTTCTTGGTCTGCACCAGGGTCAGCGCCTCGAACAGCTCGTCCATGGTGCCGAAGCCGCCCGGCAGGCAGATGAACGCCTGGGCGTACTTCATGAACATCGTCTTGCGGACGAAGAAGTACCGGAAGTTGACCCCCAGGTCGACCCACGGGTTCAGGCCCTGCTCGAAGGGCAGTTCGATGCCCAGCCCGATGGACAGCCCCCCGGTCTCGGACGCGCCGCGGTTGACCGCCTCCATCGCGCCCGGCCCGCCGCCGGTGATCACCGCGCAGCCGATGTCGGCCAGCGCCTTGCCCAGCTCCATGCCGGTGGCGTACTCGGGGTGCTCGCGCGGGGTGCGCGCGGAGCCGAACACGGTGACGGCGCGGGGCACCTCGGCCAGCGCGCCGAAGCCCTCCACGAACTCGGCCTGGATGCGCAGCACCCGCCACGGGTCGGTGTGCACCCAGTCCGTGGGGCCTCTGGAGTCGAGCAGCCGCTGGTCGGTGGTGGTGGGCTCGCTCGATCGCGAGCGGCGCAGCACCACGGGGCCGCGTTGCTTCTCCTGCGGACGTTCCGCACCGTTGAACCGGGCTTCGCTCATGGCCCCGAGCGTACGCAGCCGCCGATCGCTCCCGGTGCCCAGGCCGTCACTTCGCGCAGCCGGAAATACCTGTTCATGGAGGTTTCAAGCGGCGTACGATGGGACGAAAAGATCGAGTGGCGCGGCGACGCAGGCCGCGCACACCACGCAGGTCTCCGCGATCTACGCAGGCGCGCTCCACGCGTCGCCGGGCCGACAACGCAGATTCGAGCCCGGGAGACCGCCATGATCATCGAACTGCTGATCGCGATACTCGCTCTCGGAGTCCTCTACGTCGCCGCCAGCTTGAAGGTCGTCCGGCAGTACGAGCGGGGGGTCGTCTTCCGCTTCGGCCGGGTGCAGCAGCTGACCCGCGGACCGGGGCTGACCATGATCGTCCCGGTGGTGGACCACCTTCGGAAGGTCAACCTCCAGATCGTCACGATGCCGGTTCCCGCGCAGGAGGGCATCACCCGCGACAACGTGACCGTGCGGGTCGACGCGGTGGTCTACTTCCAGGTCGCGGACCCGCAGAAGGCGATCATCAACGTCGAGGACTACCTGTTCGCCGTCGGTCAGGTCGCGCAGACCTCGCTGCGCTCGATCATCGGCAAGAGCGACCTCGACGACCTGCTGTCCAACCGCGAGAAGCTCAACCAGGGCCTGGAGCTGATGATCGACAGCCCCGCGCTGGGCTGGGGCGTGCACATCGACCGGGTGGAGATCAAGGACGTCTCCCTGCCGGAATCGATGGAGCGCTCGATCGCGCGGCAGGCCGAGGCGGAGCGGGAGCGCCGGTCGCGGATCATCTCCGCCGACGGCGAGTTCCAGGCCTCCCGCAAGCTGGCCGACGCCGCGCACGTCATGAGCGACACGCCGCAGGCGATGCAGCTGCGGCTGCTGGAGACCGTGGTGGAGGTGGCCGCGGAGCAGAACTCGACGCTCGTGCTGCCGTTCCCGGTCGAGCTGCTGCAGTTCGTCGACACCGTCAAGGGCGGCGGCCGCGCCGAGGCGGCCCGGTCCCAGGAGCAGCGGCCCGCGGCCGCCGAGGAGCCCGCCGAGACCTCGGACGCCGAGGCCCCGGAGGCCGAGGTGCCGGAGCTGCCGGAGCACACAGCCGAGCACGCGCTGCCCCAGCAGCGCAGCGGTGGCAACGGCGAACCCGCCGAGAGCCCGGACAGCGAGGTGGTGGGCACCGCGTGAGCGGCGCCTTCCCGGTCAGCTCAGGAAGCGCCGCAGCGTCTCCGCGCAGTGCCGGATCTCGGCGGTGCGGACGTTCTCCTGCTGGGTGTGCGCCAGCGTCGGGTCACCGGGCCCGAAGTTGACCGCGGGCATCCCCCTGGAGGCGAACCTGGCGACGTCGGTCCAGCCCAGCTTGGCCACCGGCTCCGCCTTCGAGGCGGCGACCAGCTCGGCGGCCGCCGGCGAGGTCAGGCCCGGCAGCGCGCCGCCGGAGCAGTCGGTGACGGTCAGGTCGTAGCCGTCGAAGACCTCGCGCAGGTGCGCGACGGCGTCCTCGGCCGAGCGGTCCGGGGCGAACCGGTGGTTGATCGTCACCACGCACTCGTCGGGCACCACGTTGCCCGCCACGCCGCCCTCGATCTTCACGGCCTGCAGGCCCTCGCGGTACTGCAGGCCGTCGATGACCGGGTTGCGCGGCTCGTACTCGGCCAGCCGCGCCAGGACCGGCCGCGCCGCGTGGATCGCGTTCGAACCCATCCAGGCGCGCGCGGTGTGTGCGCGGGCGCCGGAGGTGCGGATCTGGACGCGGACGGTGCCCTGGCAGCCCGCCTCGACGGCGGCGTTGGACGGCTCGCCCACGACCGCGAGGTCGCCGTCGAGCCACTCCGGCAGCTCGCGCTCGATGCGGCCCAGCCCGTTGCGCTCGGCCTCGATCTCCTCGCAGTCGTAGAACACGAAGGTCAGGTCGTGCCGCGGCTCGGTCAGCGCGGCGGCCACGTTGAGCAGCACCGCGTCGCCGCCCTTCATGTCCACCGTCCCGCAGCCGTGCAGGAACTCCTCGTCGCCGGACCCGCTCCGGCGAACCGGCAGGTTGTCGTTGACCGGCACGGTGTCCAGGTGCCCGGCCAGCACCACCCGCTGGTCCCGCCCCAGGTCGGTGCGCGCCAGCACCGCGTTGCCGTTGCGCACCACTTCCAGGTGCGGCGCCTGGTCGCGCAGCGCCCGCTCCACGGCGTCGGCGATGTCCTGCTCGGATTCCGAGACGCTGGGGATGTCGACCAGCGCGGCGGTCAACTCAACGGGGTCCGACTTGAGATCCAACGAGCCACTCACGCCCGGCAGGCTACTCCCCGCGCGTTAAGTCACAGTTCGACCGCCTCTTGCCGGAACGTTGCGTTCCGACGGCGTCCGATCGGGCAGGATGTCGCCACGTGTTGGATCCGCGAGGCGCGCTGCGGCAGCGTCCGAGCATCGAGGACGTCAGCGCGCGGTATCGGCAGATGCAGCGGCGGCTGCGCGACCTGCTCGACGAGGCCGTCGGGCCGCTGGGCTGGACCGTGATCGAGCCCGAGCTGGCGCAGCCCTGCTCGACCTTCCCCGCGATCGACGAGGCGCAGAGCCGGGTGCTGGAGCGCTGGCGGGCACCGCGCACCATCAGCGACGACGACTGGCCGCGGGCCGCGCGGGTCGTCGAGGCGGTCACCGGGGAGTTCGAATTCACCGCCCCGGAGGTCGTCGTCAACCGCACCGGCGACCACGAGATCACCGGCAACGACACCTACGGCGCGGTCTACTCCTTCGGCACCGCGACCGGCACCGAGCTCGGCATCACCACCGGGTGCCACCTGCCCTCGGTGATGCGGGACTGAATCGGCCGACCCCGTGCGGGCCGGGGCGGGCGTTGCCGATTACCGTTTCGCACATGAGCGCATTCCCCGACCAGCAGAGCACCGGTGCCCACGGGGTGGGCCTGGCCACCGTGACCGACGACGGCACGGTCCTCGACACCTGGTTCCCCACGGTCAAGCTGGGCGAGCCCGGTCAAGCGGGCAGCACGCGGCTGACCGCCGAGCAGGCGGCCGAGTCCCTCGGGGAAGCCGGCGCCGCGCTGCTCGGGCGGGACGACGCCCGCGGCGTGGAGATCGTCGCGGTGCGCACCGAGACCGGCAAGCTCTCCGACGCCCCGGCCGACACCCACGACGTCTACCTGCGGTTGCACCTGCTCTCGCACCGCCTGGTCCGCCCGCACGGGGTGAGCCTGGACGGCCAGTTCGGGCTGCTGTCCAACGTCGTGTGGACCAACCACGGCCCCTGCCCGGTCGAGGGCTTCGAGGCCACCCGGCTGCGGCTCAAGGCGCGCGGCCCGGTCACCGTCTACAGCATCGACAAGTTCCCGCGGATGGTCGACTACGTGATCCCGTCCGGCGTGCGCATCGGCGACGCCGACCGGGTCCGGCTGGGCGCTCACCTGGCCAGCGGCACCACCGTGATGCACGAGGGCTTCGTGAACTTCAACGCCGGGACGCTGGGCGCGTCCATGGTGGAGGGTCGCATCTCGGCCGGCGTCGTGGTCGGCGACGGCTCCGACGTGGGCGGCGGCGCGTCGATCATGGGCACGCTGTCCGGCGGCGGCAAGGAGGTCATCTCCATCGGCGAGCGCTGCCTGCTCGGCGCCAACGCGGGCATCGGGATCTCCCTCGGCGACGACTGCGTCGTCGAGGCCGGGCTCTACGTCACCGCGGGCACCAAGGTCACCCTGCCGGACGGCACGCTGACCAAGGCCGCCGAGGTCTCCGGCGGCAGCGGCCTGCTGTTCCGCCGCAACTCCACCACCGGCGCGGTCGAGGTGGTCAACAAGACCGGCGGCAAGGTCGAGCTCAACGCCGCGCTGCACGCCAACGACTGACGCCGGGGGCGCGAGAACCGGCGCACCGCGCGTGAAGTCCGGTCCCGCGACGGGACTTCGCGCGCGGTGGAGCACGCCTCCACCCGCGTGACGAGACTTCCCCACGACCGATCCGGGCGTTCTACCATCGGTGGATGGGTTCCGGCGGGGTGGTGAAGCAGGTTCGATCCGGGCTGGCGACCCGGTTGGCGGCGCTGCGGGAGCACGCACCGGGCACCCGCGAGGGCTCGGATCCCGAAGAGCTGCACCAGATGCGGGTCTCGGTGCGCCGGATGCGCGCGATGCTGCAGTCCGCCCGCCCGTTCCTGGACCGCGAGCGCTCCGAGCCGCTGCGCGCCGAGCTGGGTTGGCTGGGCCGCGCGCTGGGCCCCGTCCGCGACCTCGACGTCCTGCTGGAGCACCTGCGCGAGGAGGCGGCCGACCTGCCCGAGCAGGAGGCCGCCGCGCGGCTGCTGGCCGGGCTGGACGCCGAGTACGCGCACGCGCGCGGCGATCTGCTCGCCGCGCTGGACAGCGACCGCTACCGCGAGCTCCTCGCCCGGCTGGAGGCCGCGACCGAGGGCCTGCCCGCCGCGAAGTCCGAATCGGACGGTGGCGAGAAGGCGCTGCGCGACCTGGTGCTGCGGCAGTTCCGCAAGCTGCGCGAGGACGTCGACGCGCTGGACGCCGACCCGCCGGACGAGCGGCTGCACGCGCTGCGCATCCGCGGCAAGAAGGTCCGCTACACCGCCGAGCTGGCCGAACCGGCGCTGGGCAAACCGGTGCGGCGGTTGATCAAGGCCGCCAAGAACTTCCAGGACGTGCTCGGCGAGCACCAGGACGCCTGCGTGGCCGAGCAGCGCCTGCGCGAACTGGCCGGGGGCTCCGACGCCGAGGCCGCGTTCGTCGCCGGCCGGCTGGTCGAGCGCGAGGAGCTCCGCAAGGCCGACCGCCGCGCCCGCTGGCCGGAGGCCTGGGCCAAGCTGGCCGAGGAGGCCCAGCAGCTCCGGGGCGGCTCCCGCTGAACAGCAGGAGCCGCCCCGGGAAGCGAGGTGCTCTTCAGGAGCGCGGCGGAGCCGCTGCTTCAGGTCCGGGGCTCACCCGGCGCCGCCGCAGGTCCTAGAGGCGCTTGACCGCGGCGGCGATGCGCTCGTCGGTCGCCGTCAGCGCGATCCGGACGTGGGCGCCGCCCTCCGGGCCGTAGAAGGTGCCCGGGGCGGCCAGGATGCCGCGCTGCGCCAGCCATTCCACCGTCCGCCAGGCGTCCTCGCCGCGGGTGGCCCACAGGTACAGGCCCGCCTGCGAGTGCTCGATGCGGAACCCGGCCGCCTCCAGGGCCGGGCGCAGCGCCGCGCGCCGCTCGGCGTACCGCTCGCGCTGGACGGCGACGTGCTCGTCGTCGCGCAGCGCGGCGGTGACCGCCTCCTGGACCGGCCGGGGCACGATCATGCCCGCGTGCTTGCGCAGCTCCAGCAGCCGCGCGACCAGGTCGGGGTCACCGGTGACGAACCCGGCGCGGTAGCCGGCCAGGTTCGAGGACTTCGACAGGGAGTGCACCGCGAGCAGTCCCGTGCGCGGCACGCCCACCGACGGGTGCAGCACCGACACCGGGTCGGCGTCCCAGCCCAGCGCCAGGTAGCACTCGTCGGAGGCCACCACCGCGCCCGCGTCCTGCGCGGCGCGCACCTGCGCGGCCAGCTGCCCCGCGTCGAGGACCCGGCCGGTCGGGTTCGACGGCGAGTTCAGCCAGAGCAGCGCGGTGCCGTCCGGCGGCGGCTCCCCGGGGGCCAGCCGGACCACCTCCGCACCGGCGATCTTCGCGCCGACCTCGTAGGTCGGGTACGCCAGCTCCGGGATGGCCACGACGTCGCCCGGCCGCACGCCGGCCAGCGTCGGCAACCAGGCCACCAGCTCCTTGGAGCCGATGGTCGGCAGCACCGCGTCCGGCTCGACGTCGTCGACGCCGTAGCGCCGCCGCATCGACTCCGCGGCCGCCTCGCGCAGCGCGGCCGTGCCGTGCGTGGCCGGGTAGCCCGGGACCTCGGAGACCGACCGCAGCGCCTGCCGCAGGTTCTCCGGGACCGGGTCGACCGGGGTGCCGACCGACAGGTCGACGATGCCGTCGGGGTGGGCCGCGGCGGTCGCCTTGTGCGGCGCCAGCGAGTCCCACGGGAACTGCGGCAGCTGCGGACCACGAGGCCCGGACGACGCCGCGCCCGGGCCGTTCGCGGAACTCATTCGCCCTGCGGCGGCAGGCTCGTGACGGGCTCGACGTCCTTGTTGACCTTGCCCACCTTGGCCGCGCCGCCCGGCGAACCGAGCTCGTCGAAGAAGTCCACGTTCGCCTTCGTGTAGGCGGCCCACTCGTCCGGCACGTCGTCCTCGTAGTAGATGGCCTCCACCGGGCAGACCGGCTCGCAGGCACCGCAGTCGACGCACTCATCGGGGTGGATGTAGAGCATCCGCCCGCCCTCGTAGATGCAGTCGACAGGGCACTCCTCGATGCAGGCCTTGTCGAGCACGTCCACGCAGGGCTCGGCGATCACGTAGGTCACGGTTCACTCCTGCTCGAAGCGTTGTCCACGGCGCGCAGGAATCTCCTGGCGCGACTGATGACAGTATCTCTCGGACTTCCCCGCACGGGTAACTGGTCCCACAGCTCGGGAGGTCCTGTTGACCTTACGACGCGCGGGTAAACGGCGTAAACGGTGTCCGGTTCGACCGCCCCCGCACCCGCGATGACCACCGAAGAAGCCCATCAGCGGCGGGGCGGACCCACCGCCCGCACCACCGCGTGCGGACCGGGCAAAAAGGTACGTGCCGTGTGCCACACCAACGTGTGTCACCGGTCGGCCGCCGCGGGCCGCTCCGCGGACTGGCCGGTGCTCTGCTTGCCGAGCACGATCCCGAGCATCATCGCGCTCGGCAGCGCACCGCCGCCGAGCAGCAGCAGGGTCCGCCAGTCGCTGCCGAGCAGCACCACGTCACCGCCGGGGCCGAACACGCCGAAGATCAGCACCACCAGGAACCACACCAGCAGCGGGGCGCCCGCGACGCGGCGCCGCGCGGAGATCTTCCCCGCGGCGGCGACCAGCAGCGGAGTGGTCACCGCCGCGACCGCCGCGGTGATCGGGAACTGCACGGACCCGATGTACAGCGGCAGGTAGAGCAGTTCGAGCACCGCCAGGATCGCCGCGTCGAGCAGCAGGAAGCCGAGCAGCACGGCATCGCGGATGGTCACGCGGTCTCCAGTCCGCCGAACAGGTCGTTCTCGCAGCCCTCCGCCGCGCCGGCGGCCAGGACGTAGTGCTCGGCGCCCAGCAGCGGCTGGGCGATGCCGTTGGACAGCGCGAAGGAGGCCACCCCGGAGCCGTCGCGCCGCTGCTCGACGAAGACCTCGACCTGGGTCGCGTGCGCGCGCAGCGCGGCGACCTTCGCCGGCAGGTGCTCGGTCACGTCGATCTCGGTGGTGATCGACTCCGCGGCCACGCCGGGCAGCTCGTGCGGCTCGGGCAGCCGGAAGGGCAGGTCCTCGGCCTTCGCCAGCTCGGCCAGGCCCGCGTCCAGCGCCTCGCGGGAGGGCACCGCGTGGAAGAGCCTGCGCACGCACGCGCTGCGCCCGACGGCGTCCGCGGTGATCTCGTGCGCGCGGACGTGATCGGGGTGGCCGTAGCCGCCGTCCTCGGCGTAGGTCACCACGACCTGCGGCGCGAGCTCCTCGATGATCTCCAGCAGCTGGTCGGCCTGGGTGCGCGGGTCGCCGATGGCGAAGGCCCTCGGGTGCGCGTCGGGCACCGCGGTCGCCTTGCCCGGCTCGTCCCAGAGCATCCCGGAGTCGCGCCAGCGCCCCGCGCCGCCGAGGAAGCGGTGCTCGGAGACCCGCAGCGCCGACAGCGCGCCGCGCAGCTCGCCGATCCGGTAGCCGCCGAGCTGGTCGGCCTCGTCGGCCACCAGCCCCCGCAGCTCGGCCGGGATGACCTCGCCGGCCTCGCCGAGCGTGCAGGTCACGACCACGACCTCGACGCCTCGCGCGGCGTAGCGGGCGATGGTCCCGCCGGTCCACAACGTCTCGTCATCCGGGTGGGCGTGCACCAGCAACAACCGAGCAGCAGGCATGACCCCACCCTAATCCGCCCGATGATCACGCGAGGCGGGGGCGCGAAGCAGTTCGGCCGCAAACCGCACGCCTCGGGGCGTGCCGTTTCCGGCCGAGCTGCTAGTACCCGTCGCTCTCGGCGGGGGTGCCGAGCCAGCGGTCGGCGGTGGAGAACGGGCCCGCCAGGCCGTTGCCCAGGTCGACGCCCCGAACCTCGTTGCGCACCGCGAGCACGCTGGACTGCTGGTACAGCGGCAGCGCGATGGCCTGCTCCCACAGCTCCGACTCCACACCGGTCGCGGCCTGCTGGAAGGGCATCCGCCCGGTCAGCGCCGCCTCGATGGTCGGCTGCAGGAGCTCGTCGCAGAAGCCCGCCGCGTTGTACGGGAACGGCTGCTCGTCCTGGCCCGAGCCGGGGCAGCCGTAGGCCGAGGCCATGGTGGCCGCCGGGTCACCGCCCGCCGGGCGCGGCGCGATCGCCATGTCGACCGTGCCCGCGGTGCCGGCCTCCGAGGAGTTCGGGTCGGTGGCGAGCATGTCGCCGAAGAGCTGGTCGCTGGTCGGGGTGACCACGGTCGCCTGCACGCCGACGGCGCGCATCTGCTGCGCGGCCTCCTCGGCGATGCGCACGTAGGACTCGTGCTCGAAGGGCGCGGCGATGACCAGGTTCAGCGGCTTGCCGTCGCGCATCCAGGCGCCGCCGCTCTCCCGGTAGCCCGCCTCGGTGAGCAGCCGCCGCACCTCGGCGGGGTCCGGCCGCTCCGGCGTGCCCGGCGGCTCGGTGGGCTCGTAGCCGGGCTCGGTGGGCGCGAGCACCTGCGCGTGCGCGGGCAGCTGCTCGCCCGGCCCGCCGCCGGTGCCCGCCTCCACCAGCGCGGGCCGGTCCAGCGCGGCCAGCACGGCGCGGCGCACCTCGACCTCGGACAGCGCCCGGCTGTCCTGGCGCAGCAGCACCTCCATGGTGGCCGGCCGCGGCACGTTGAGCAGCCGCACCTGGTCGCCGAGCTCCTCGAGCTGCTGGATCGTGCCGGCGTCGGCGCTGAACATGGCCATGTGGCTGTCGCCGCTGCGCAGCGCCTGCACCTGGCGGGTCTTGTCCAGCGCGCGCAGCACGACGCGGTCGGAGCGCGCGGGCGGGCCCCAGTAGCGGTCGTTGCGCTCCAGGATCACCTCGCCGCGGTCCAGGTCGACCTGCCGGATCGCGAACGGCCCGCCGGAGGCCGGGTAGCCCTCGTCCAGCGCGCTGCCCCACCCGCGCGGCGCGTCGCGCAGCAGGTGCGCGGGCAGCAGGTTGTTGAACAGCGTTCGCCAGCCCGGGAAGGGCTTGGAGAAGGCCACGTCGACGGTCTTGCCGCCCTGCCGGGAGGCCACGTCCTCGATCAGCCGGTACCCGGCCGGGTCGGCCGCGCCGGGCTGGGAGCGCAGCTGCTCCCAGAGGTAGACGAAGTCCTCGGCGGCGATCGGCGCGCCGTCGGACCAGCTGGCCTCGCGCTTGATCCGGTAGCGCACGGTGAACTTCTCGGCGTCCGGGACCACCTCGGCCGAGTCCATCAGCGTGGTGTCCAGCCGCGGTGCGCCCGAGGGATCCGGCCGGAACACCGACGGCAGCATCAGGCTGGCCAGCGCCGAGCTGGTCGGCGAGAGGTCGGCGAGGGTGTGCGGGTTGAACCCGCCCTCGAGCTGGTCCACGCCGACGACGACCTCGATCGGCATGGGTCGCGCGGGCTCGCTCGTGGTCGGCGGCGCGGGCGCCTGCTCGGGCGGGACCAGCTGCGGCGGCGGCGCGTTGGTGCACCCCGCCACCAGGCTGACCGCGGTGATCAGCAGGGGAACCGAACCCCGTGGGCGGCGTCGACCCTGGGACACGCCGAACCTCCCGTCACTCGTCCCCCGACAACTCCAACCCCCGGAGCATCCCCGCGAACCGGGACCCGCACCCGCCCGAGGGCGGGTGGGGGTCCATGGTTCCTGTCCCCGGGCGCGTGATCCGCACCGGGGTCGGCGCCCAGTCTGCTCGCCCGGGGAGCGCGCCGCCCGGGGAACGGCGAAACGGGATCAGGCGTTGTTGTCGCGGGCCTTGGCCCGGGAGCGCTCGCGGCCGCGGGTGGTCGAGTCCAGGATCACCTTGCGCACGCGGATCGCCGACGGGCCGATCTCCACGCACTCGTCGGCGGAGCAGAACTCCAGGGCCTCCTCCAGCGACAGGGTCCGCGGCTTGGCCAGCTTCTCCAGCTCGTCGGCGGTCGAGGACCGCATGTTGGTGAGCTTCTTCTCCTTGGTGACGTTGACGTCGAGGTCCTCGGCGCGCGGGTTCTCGCCCACGACCATGCCCTCGTAGACCTCGTTGGTCGGCTCCACGAAGAAGGTGCCCCGGTCGGCCAGCTGCAGCAGCGCGTACATCGTCGCCGCGCCGGCGCGGTCGGCCACCAGCGAGCCGGAGTTGCGGGTGCGCAGCTCGCCCACCCACGGGAAGTAGCCCTCGAAGACGTGGTTGGCGATGCCGTTGCCGCGGGTCTCGGTGAGGAAGTCGGTGCGGAAGCCGATCAGGCCGCGCGCCGGGATCACGTAGATCAGCCGGATCCGGCCGGTGCCGTGCCCGTCGACGGTCTCCATCCGGCCCTTGCGCGCGGCCAGCAGCTGGGTGATCGCGCCCATGTACTCCTCGGGCGCGTCGATGGTCAGCCGCTCGAAGGGCTCGCACAGCTGGCCGTCGATGGTCTTGGTGACCACCTCGGGCTTGCCGACGGTGAGCTCGAAGCCCTCCCGGCGCATGTTCTCCACCAGGATCGCCAGCGCCAGCTCGCCGCGGCCCTGCACCTCCCAGGCGTCCGGCTTCTCGGTCGGCAGCACCTTCATGCTGACGTTGCCGATCAGCTCGCTGTCCAGGCGGTTCTTGACCTGCCGGGCGGTGACCTTGGTGCCGCCGTTGCGGCCGGTCAGCGGCGAGGTGTTCACGCCGATGGTCATCGAGATCGCCGGGTCGTCGACGGTGATCCGCGGCAGCGCCTTCGGGTCGTCCGGGTCGGTGAGGGTGTCGCCGATGGTGATGTCCGGGATGCCCGCGACCGCGACCAGGTCACCGGCGTGGGCCTCCTCGGTGGGCACCCGGTCGAGGTTCTGGGTGATCAGCAGCTCGCTCAGGCGCACCTTCTCGACCGTGCCGTCCTCGCGGCACCAGCCGACGGTCTGGCCCTTGCGCAAGGTGCCCGAGTGGATCCGGCACAGCGCGATCCGGCCCAGGAACGACGAGGCGTCG
This sequence comes from Saccharopolyspora griseoalba, assembly GCF_042665275.1. NCBI lineage: Bacteria > Bacillati > Actinomycetota > Actinomycetes > Pseudonocardiales > Pseudonocardiaceae > Saccharopolyspora > Saccharopolyspora griseoalba. The sequence goes on from NZ_JBHTCJ010000008.1 coordinate 248,438, forward strand.
AGGTTGGTCACCAGCGCGCTGGTGGGCGAGTCGAAGTCGGCCTGCGGAGCCGGGACGTGCTTGAGCAGCACGTCGAACAGCGAGGTCAGGTCCTCGTCGACGGGCAGCTCGCCGTCGACCGGCTGAGCCAGCGAGGCGCGACCGGCGCGGGCGGAGGCGTAGATCACCGGCAGGTCGAGGATGGCCTCCATGTCCAGGCCGAGCTCGCCCTCCTCGTCGAGCTCGGTGGCCAGCTCGAGCAGCAGGTCGTGGGTCTCCTCGACGACCTCGGCGCAGCGCGCGTCGGGGCGATCGACCTTGTTCAGCACCAGGACGACCGGCAGCCCGGCGGCCAGGGTCTTGCGCAGCACGAAGCGGGTCTGGGGCAGCGGCCCTTCGCTGGCGTCGACCAGCAGCGTCACGCCGTCGACCATGGACAGCGCCCGCTCGACCTCACCGCCGAAGTCGGCGTGGCCGGGGGTGTCGACGACGTTGATGGTCACCGGCCCGTCGTCGGTCTCCCGGCGGATCGCGGTGTTCTTGGCCAGGATCGTGATGCCCTTCTCCCGCTCCAGGTCGTTGGAGTCCATCACGCGGTCGACCAGCTCGGCGCGTTCGGAGAAGGCCCCTGACTGGCGCAGCATCGCGTCGACCAGGGTCGTCTTGCCGTGGTCGACGTGCGCGACGATGGCTACGTTGCGCAGATCACTGCGCGTGGGGGCGGCGACGCTTGCGGACACGCGGGTACTCCATGGTTCGGCGCGGAAAGGGGCACGGCGGTTTCGTCGACTTGGCGCACCGAACCGTGCTGGTGCGATGCACCTGCGGGTACTCCAGGCACCGGCCGCGGCTCCACTGCGCCGCTGCTGCGGAGCTGATTTTCGGGCGACACCCCGTCGCTGGTTCAGTGGCGCGGGGGCACGTGCGTCGACTCGCGGCCTCTTCCAGCGTAGTGCAAGGGTTCGCGGCGCTGACGCCCGCGTGCTCAGCGCAACACCTCCGCGGCCGGACGATCGCGGCGGCGGAGACGAACGCGACACCGGGGTCGCCTTCGAAATTAGGTTCGCCTAGCCTTCGGGGTAGCCCCCTCACCCGGCTCGGAAAGAAGCACCGTGGGCAAAGGCACCATCAAGGTCAAGAAGAAGTGCTGTCATTCGAAACCGCCGTGCGACAGCTGTCCGATCGTGCTGCTCCGCAAGCTCCTCCGCGAAGCCAAGGAGGAAGAGGTCGAGAAAGCGGAGAAGAAGGCGAAGAAGACGGGCAAGAAGAAGGACGCGAAATGACCCGGACCGCGGCGCGGGCCGCGGTCGGAGCGTCCTGCGCGCGCTACTGCCGAGCGCCCTCGGCCGCGGTCGTCAGCTGGTCCGCGTAGGCGGCCAGCTCCGGGATGGTCCGCAGCGCCTGGAACTCGATGACGTCGTGCCGGACCAGCTTGTGCAGCGCGAACGGGTCGGTCGCGAGGATCGCGTCCAGCTTGCCCCGCGGCATCGCCCTGGCGATGATCACGGCACCGTTGCGCGGCTGCCGGTGACCTGCGGCGATGAAGTCGCCGGCGTCGTAATGCCGCGTGATCCATTCGTAGTGATCTACCAACTGGGCGTCGATCTCCGATACCGGTGCGGTGTATTCCAGCAGCACTACAAACATGGTTTCACGATAGACCTCCATCCCCCGGAATGCCGATCACCTCGTCAGATCATTTTTCGGTGATCGAAATTGGCGCGGAAGGAATTTCGCCCGGAAGCTCCTCCTCCGGGAGGGTGAATTCAGGACAGTCGGCCGCGGATGTCGTGCAGCAGCACCCGGTCGGTGTCCAGCCAGTCGAGCTCCCCGAGCTCCGCGGCCCCGACCCAGCGCAACGCCTGGTGGTCGATCGGTCGGGGATCCGGGTCGGCGTCGACCGGCCGAGCGGTGTGCACGCGCATGAGCATCCCGTTGTCCAGCGGGACGTCGGTGCCCAGCCTGCCGGTGGGCTCCACGTCGATGCCGAGCTCCTCGCGGCACTCGCGCACCACCGCGTCCGCCTCCGACTCGCCGGGCTCGACCCGGCCGCCGGGCAGCTCCCAGCGCCCCGCGTCGGCCGCCGGGTAACCGCGCTGCTGGGCGAGCACCTCCCCGCCGCGGATGATCGCGGTGCCCACCACGATCGACCGGCCCGCCCAGGACTCGGCGAGCTCCCGCACCGCGCGGACGCGCGCGGCCAGCACGTCCAGCACCAGCCTGCGCCCCAGCACGACGTCGGCGAGCTTGCCCAGCGGCCCCAGCGGGGAGGTCCAGGACACCGAGTCGGTGAGCAGCGTGCGCGGCCCCACCTGGGCCAGCGCGGTGTCGTGCCGCAGCCGCGCCAGCGGCCCGTCGACCAGCACCGAGGAGATCCCGTCGGCGGCGGCGCGCTCGACGCGGGTGGTCAGCTCCAGGGGCAGGCCGGCCGCGCGCAGCGAGAAGCTCAGCTCGTCACCGGGCACCAGCAGCGCGGCCGGTGACGTGCGCGCCCGGCCGATCACGCCGATCGGCGCGAGCCCGGCCTCGGCGGTGCGGGTGTGCCGCACCGCGGCACCCACCGTGGCCGCGGGCGCCTCGATCAATCCGGTGCTCCGCAGGACAGACACGGGCGACCATCTTGCCCGACGCCGGCCGCGGCCCGGGGCCCCGGCCCGCTCAGCCGGGTGCCCGCGGCCAGGTGACCTCCACGCGGGCACCGCCCTCCGGCGAGGCGCCCGCGCGCACCGAGCCGCCGCGGCGCCGCACGGCCTCGGCCACCAGGGCCAGGCCCAGCCCCGCACCGCCGGTGCTGCGAGCGCGGTCCGGTTCGACCCGGTGGAAGCGGTCGAAGATCAGCTCGCGGTGCTCGGGCGGGATGCCCGGACCGTCGTCGTCGACGACCAGCCGGACCCCGGCCGGAACCCCGACGTCCGGTTCTTCGATCCGCACCGACACCCGGATCAGCTCGCGCGCGTAGCGCTGCGCGTTGCCGATCACGTTGCCCAGCACCGTGGAGACCTCGGCAGGCGCGGCGAGGATCAGCACCCGGCCCTCCGGCACGACGAGCTCGACTCCCTCGATCCCGCGCGCCGCCGCGGCCAGGTCCACCGGCCGCGCGGGCTCCACGTCCCGCTCGGCGCGCGCCAGCGCCAGCAGGCTCTCGACCAGATAGGAGAGCCGTAGGGTCTCGCGCGCGATGTCCTGCAGCGTCTCCTGCGCGAGCGCGGGGTCCGGGTGCACCACCGCGACCTCGGCCTGGGCCCGGATGGAGGCCACCGGGTTGCGCAGCTCGTGCGCGGCGTCCCCGGTGAACCGGCGGAGGCGCTCGGTGTCGGCGTCGCGGCGCGCCAGCATCGAGTTGAGCTCCTCGGCGAGCGCGCGGATCTCGTCGGCGGCCTCGGGCACCGGCAGCCGCTCGCCCTCGGGCAGCCCGGCGGCGGCCACCCGGATGCGCTCGACCGGGCGCAGCGAGCGGTGCACGACCAGCCAGGTCGCCAACCCGACCAGCCCGGCGGCCAGGATCGAGGCGAAGGCCAGCAGCTTGCCGGTTCGCCCGGCGGTGTCGGCGAAGCCGACCAGCCGCGCTTCCGCGGCCACCACCAGCTCGCGCCCGCCCGGCGCGGTGGTGACCACGCCGCGCCACCGGTGCAGCCCCGCGGGCGCCTCGAAGTCCAGCACGCCGTAGCCGAAGCGGATCTCGTCGAGCTGCCAGCGCTCCAGGTCGGCCGGGGGCATCCCGTCGACCGGCCGCCCGTCCGGGGTGAGCACCCGCACCTCGGGGCGGGCGACCGCTCCCGGCTGCTCGCCGCCCGCCACCCGGCGCGCCGTCCCGGCGGCGATGCGCTTGAGGTCGGCGTCCACCGAGTCGATCAGCAACCAGCTGACGATCCCGCCTCCCGCGTGCGCGATCACGCCCAGCGCGATGAGCGCGACGGCGGTGGCCACCACGCTGGTGCGGAACTGGATGGTGCGCCGCTGCCACCACGGGCCGAGCCGCCGCATCATCCCGCGCTGACCCGGTAGCCCCGGCCGCGCACGGTCTGCACCAGGTCACCGGCGCCGACGGCGGCGAGCTTGCGCCGCAGGTAGCCGATGTAGACCTCGACGACGTTGCGGGTGACGAACTGCTCCTCGCCCCAGACCATGCGCAGCAGGTCGTCCTTGGGCACCACGGTGTCGGGGTGCCCGGCCAGCGCGACCAGCAGCCCGTACTCGCGCGGCGAGAGCGTCACGGGCTGCCCGTCCCAGCGCACGTCCCTCCCGGCGCGGTCGATCTCCAGCGCACCGACCCGCAGGCAGGCCTGCTGACCGGCGGTGTCCCGCCGCCGCAGCAGCGCGCGCACCTGCGCGACCAGCACCAGGAAGGAGAAGGGCTTGACCAGGTACCCGTCGGCGCCGAGGTCGAGACCGTCGGCCTGGTCGACCTCGCCGCTCTTGGCCGAGATCATCAGCACCGGGGTGGACACGTCCTGCTCGCGCATCCGCTCCAGCACCCGGTAGCCGGAGAGCCCGGGCAGCATCACGTCGAGCAGCACGACGTCGAAGGCGCCGGTGGTGGCCAGCCGCAGCGCCTCGTGCCCGTCAGCGGCGGTGCTGACCTCCATGCCCTCCGCGGTGAGCCCGCGGGACAGCGCGGTGCGCACGCCGGGTTCGTCGTCGACCAGCAGGACCCGAGGCACCATGCCCACCAGGATGCCGACCGGGACCGCTCGGGGAACCGGATCTCAGCGCCTTCTCACGACGAACCCGCGGATTCTCAGGACGCTCTCAGGTGACCGGCGGTCCGGGCCGCCAGGGGCGACCGGAAATCGCTTCTCCCCGGTCATAGGCTCCGATCATGGATTTCGAGATCGACGACGCCCGCGGTCGAGTGGACCGCGACGTGGTGTGGGACTTCCTGTCCACGCAGGCCTACTGGCACCGGTGGCGGCGGCGCGCCGACGTGGAGCGCCAGATCGACCTGGCCTGGCGGGTGGTCGGCGCGTACCGGCGCGACGACGGGGCCATGATCGGCTTCGCCCGCGCCTTCTCCGACGGCGTCGCCAACGCCTACCTCGCCGACGTGTTCGTGCTCGACGGAGCGCGCGGGCACGGGGTCGGCAAGGCCGTGGTGCGGGAGATGATCGAGTCCGGTCCGGGGCGCGACTTCCGCTGGATGTTGCACACCGACGACGCGCACGGTCTCTACCGCTCGTTCGGGTTCGACGCGCCCGACGGCACGTACCTCGAACGCCCGATCCGCCGGTGAGGACGCGATCGCGGTGGAGGTTGTCGGGGTGAGGCTCCACCATGGACGCATGACCGAACTTCTCACGGACGACCAGATCTCCGAGGCGCTCGAACACCTGCCGGAGTGGAGCCGGGACGGCAACAAGATCACCCGCGTGGTCGACTTCCCGAGCTTTCCGCAGGCCATCCAGGCCATCACGCGCATCGCCGAGATCGCCGAGAACGAGGACCACCACCCGGACATGGACATCCGCTTCAAGAAGGTGACCTTCTACCTGACCACACACTTCAAGGGCGGCCTGACGGCCAACGACACCTCGCTGGCCCAGGAGATCAACGGCGTCGTCGACCAGTACTTGAACCGGTGAACGCCGCCGCGGTGGCTCCGCGGGCGCTGGCGCTGTTCGTCGACGCCGTGGAGCGGACTCCGCCGGAGGCCTGGGACCGGACGTCCAACCTCGGCGAGTGGAGCGTGCGCGAGCTGGTGGGGCACGCCACCGGCAGCGCGGACAAGCTGGTGCGGCTCAGCGAGCGCGGCGAGTTCGGGGGCTTCTCCGAGCCCGCCGACTACTTCTGCGACGACCCGGCGGCTCGGCTGCGCGAGATCCAGCAGCGGCTGCGGGAGGTCCTGGGCGCGGCGGACCTGGAGGCGCCGTGCTCCTCGCCGCAGGGCGAGGTGCCGCTGCGCCGGGCGATGAGCTTCCCGGTGGCCGACCTGGCCATCCACAGCTGGGACCTGCACCGGTCGCGGGGCGCCGACGCCGAGCTGCCCGAGGACGTCCTGGTGTTCTGCCGCGAGATGGTCGACGCGATCCCGGACGAGGTGATGCGCCGCCCAGGCAGCTTCGGCCCGGCGCGACCCGCTCCGGAGTCGGCCACGCCGACCGCCCGCCTGATGGCCCACCTGGGCCGCGAGGTCTAGGCGGTTCGGCCTGAAGCCGCGCGCCGCGCGGCGTGCGGCTTCAGGCCGAACCGCCGTCGGCCAGGAGATCGGCGACCTCGTAGGCGCACCCCCAGGACAGCGCCACCCCGTTGCCGCCGTGGCCGTAGTCGTGCACGACGCGCGCGCCGGAGTAGCGCTCCAGCTGCACCCGCACCGCTTGCCTCCCGGGGCGCAGCCCGGCGAGGTCCTCGATCACCTCGACGTCGCCCAGCCTGGGGTCGAACGCCGCGCACCGGCGCAGGATTCCCTCGCGCACCTTGGCGCGCGGTCCCGGGCCCCAGTCGTGCGGGTACTTGACGCCGCCGAGCAGCAACCGGTCGCCGTGCGGCATGACCGAGATGAGCTCGCCGGCGCCGGTGATCTCCATGAAGTACTCCTCGACACCGGGGTTGCGCACCACGGCGAGCTGCCCGTACACCGGGTAGACCCCGGGGTCGCCGACGAGCTCGTGCGCGCCGACGCCGGAGCAGTTCACCACGGTGCTCGACTCGTCGACCGCTTCGGCGAGCGACCGCACGGCGCTGCGCTGGATCTCTCCCCCGGCCTCCCGGAACCGCGCCACGAGGTGGTCGAGGTAGCGCGGCATGTCGATCAGCGGCACGGTACCGCGGATCCCCTCGGCGAAGCCTTCGGGCAGGTCGTCGGGCCCGCAGTGGCGCAGGTCCGGGATCAGCTTGGCCTCCGGGGCCTCGCCGAGGCGGGTGCGCGAGGCGATCCGCCCCTCGCACAGGTGCACCCCGGTGTCCGGGTCGCGCGCGAGCGCGGTGAACTCCGCGTGCGAGAGCGTGGCCCAGTACTGGGTCTTCCCGGGCGGGTCGGCCATCGGCGGCGACCACATCGCCCCGGCCACGGCCGAGGTCGTCCCGCGCGAGCGCTCGGCGGTCCGCACGCGCACCCGCATCCCCGCTTCGGCGAGCACGACGCCGCAGGTCAGCCCCTGCACGCCCGCTCCGATCACCAGCACCGGCGCCTCGGTCATCTTCCCCACGCTAGACCACCCGCTCCCGGCTGAGGAGCCACCGATGCGGGCATCCCGCGCTCGATCGGGCACCATCGCGTCAACCATCGTTGACGCCACTTCTGCGCGTCAACTACGGTTGACGCATGGAGGAGCGCGACCTGACGGAGGCGGCGGTCAGCGACGACCCGACGACCGGCCTGCGGGCGGTGCGCTCGCTGCGCGAGCTGGCCGAGCGGCTGGAGAGCCTGCAGGTGGCCCGCGCTCGCGAGCTCGGCATGTCGTGGCAGGAGATCGCGGACACGCTGGGCGTCACCCGCCAGGCCGTCCACAAGAAGCACGGCAGGAGGAAGTGATGTTCGAACGCTTCAGCCGCGAGGCGCGCGAGGTCGTGATCAACGCTCAGGCGGTCGCCCGCGAGCACCACTCGCCCAAGATCGACACCAGGCACCTGCTCGCCGGTCTGGCCGCGAGCGGACCGGCCGCGGCGAGCCTTCGCGCCACCGGCGTGGACACCACCGACCTGGCGCGCCGGGTGGACGAGGACATCGCGGCCGACGACCTGGACGGCGAAGCCCTGGCCGCCCTGGGCATCGACCTCGAAGCGGTCAGCGCCCGCGCGGACCGGCTGTTCGGCCGCGGAGCCCTGCGGCGGGCGGGCCGCCGACCGCGGGGCCACATCCCGTTCACCGCCGACGCGAAGAAGACCATGGAACTGTCCCTGCGCGAGGCGATCCGCCTGCAGGAGCGCACCATCGACGGCCGCCACCTGCTGCTGGCGGTCGTCCGCGGCGACTCCGCGGCGAAGGCGCTGCTGGCCGCCCGCGCCGATCTGGCCCGGCTGCGCACCAACCTCGAAGCCCCGGAAGCCGAGTCCGCCTGAGCCGCCGGGCGCGGCCGCTCAGACGTTCGCGGCGAGCTTGAGCCCGAGTCCGATCAGGACCGTCGCGGTGATCCGGTCCATCCAGCGGCGCACCCGCTCGCGCTGGAAGAACGCGCGGGCCCGGCCCGCGGCCCACACCAGGCTCGGCAGCCACAGCAATCCGACCGCCAGGTGGATCGCCACGAGCACCGCGCCCCAGCCGAACGCCGCCGGGCCGGTGGGCAGGAACTGCGGCAGCAGGCTCATGTAGAACACGCCGACCTTGGGGTTGAGCAGGTTGGTCAGCATCCCCGCGCGGAACGCCGAACCCGCGCTCAGCATCGCCGCGGCCGGAACCGCCGGGTCGTCGGCGCTGGCGGCCCGATCGCGCCGCAGGGTCCTCCAGAGCGCCGAGGCGCCGAGCCAGATCAGGTAGGCCGCGCCGAGCACCCGGACCGCGTTGTAGGCCAGCTCCGAGGCCGTCAGCAGCGCGGTCAGCCCCGCGACGCTCGCCGTCCCCCAGGTCAGGCAGCCCGCGGTGATGCCCAGCACCGCGGCCAGCCCCACGCGCCGGCCACCGACGATCGCGTGCCGCAGCACCAGCATCGTGTCCAGGCCGGGCGTGAGCACGCCCAGCACCGCCACGAGCACGAAGCCCCACAGCGCCGCCGCGGTCATCCGCGCACCTCCACAGCCGACGAACCGAACGCCACCGATCTCAGCATCCGATCCCGCCCCGGGGCGACCGAAATTCGCCCGCCCCGGAAGCGATGTCCAGCACAACCCGGCCGGACGGGTCAGGACTCCCAGTGGCGGAGCAGCTCGGCCAGTTCGGCCAGCCTCCCGGCCAGCCGGTGCCGCTCCGCGCGGGAGACCTCGTTCCTGGGCAGCCGGAAGGCCACCCGGTCGAGCTCCCACTGGGCCTCGCGCAGCACCACGGCGAGGCTCGCCGAGCGGCGCGCGGACCCGCCGGCCGCCCCGTGCTCGTCGATCATCATCTCTCCCACCTCGCTCGCACTTCGGGCTCGGTGGAGATGGTGCTGGCCGCGGTGATCGCGCCCCAGCGTCGATGACCCCGTCTCCGGCTGAGTAGATGTACGCCGACGGCGCGCCGGAATCCGCGGAGCCCGACAGGAGCAGCGGCGCTCCGGGCGGCTACGCCGGAGGGCGCCAGCCGGTGTCGACGAGCGCCCGCACCGGGGTGAACAGCGGTCCCGGCAGCGCGTCCCAGGCGTGCCAGGACCAGGACTCGACCTTGTCCGGCTCGCGGACCTCGGGAACGCCGTCGGCGGTGATCAGGTGGTGGAGGGTGATGTAGTGCAAGCCGTCGTCGGGGAAGACGTCGCTGGTCCAGCCGATGGTGGCGACGCCGCTGGCGCGCAGACCGGTCTCCTCCAGCAGCTCGCGAACGGCGGCGTCCTCGGGCGCTTCGCCGGGGTCGATCTTGCCACCGGGGAACGACCAGTCGCCCGCGCCGTGCGCGCCCTTCCGCCGCCCCAGCAGCACGTCGCCGTCCCGCACCACGACGGCGCTGGTTCCGACGAACGGTCCGCTCACCCGCGAAGCACCCACGCCGAGATCGTCCCAAACCCGCCCGAACCGCGCCCCTCGTTTTTCCGCTCCGCCCCGGTCGCCGTCCCGGCCGCGCAGGACGCGATGACCAGCACCCTTGCTGAAAGAAGCGCCAGCCGCCCACCCAGCCGGGCACTACTGATGAGAAAGGTGCCAGCTGCCCCGCCTTCGGCGGCCTTCCGGTGTGCGCCGGGGCCGGGCGGGTGGGTCAGATCAGCGCGGTGACGTCGGGTTCTGGGCCCGTCGGGATGGTTCCGAGGTGCGCGAACGTTTCCAGGTCGAGGATCGCCACCTGGTCGATGTCGAGCAGGGTGACGAACGCCTTCGGCTCCGCGGGGTGGAACGAGATCCCGGCCGGCGTCCCGTCGAAGGTGGTGGAGCGCTGCGCGCGGAGCTCGGAGTCGTAGCGGGTGACGGTCCGGTTCTCGATGTCGGTGGTCAGCAGCTCGTCCCGCCCCGGCATGGCGTACACCCGCAGCGGGTCGCCGGGCACGGTCACCCGCTTGCGCTCCTCCAGGGTCCGCGCGTCCAGCTCGACGAGCTCCTTGTCCTCGCGCGCGCCCACGTACAGGCGCGTCTCGTCCTCGCTCAGCGCGCAGCTCTCCGGGAGCCGCCCCGGCGAGGCGACGACGGGCGCCGCGGACGCGTCGTGCGGGTCGACCAGGCTCACGGTGTGCGACAGCAGGCCGGTGACGTAGGCGCGGGTGCCCGCCCGGTCGGTCACCACCATGTGCGTCTTGATGCCACCGGTGCGCACCGCGGCGGAGGGCCCCTCGGCGTCCTGCGGGTCATCGATGCGCAGCAGAACGCCCTTCTCCTCGCTGAGCGCGTAGACCCGGTCCCGGTCGTCGATCGCGATGCCGTGGATGCGGTTGAACGGGCTGAGGTCGATCGTCCGCACGAGCTCGCGCGCGGCGAGGTCGATGACGAACACGCTCGTCCCGCCCGCGCCCGGGTCGTTGGACATGCGCACGCCGTAGTGCCCGACGTAGGCGCGCTCGCGAGCGCTGTCGACCACCATCTCGTGCGGGTAGTCGTCGAGCGGGACCCGGGCGAGCAGCCTCCCGTCGGAGACGTCGTGGAACGCGACGGCGTGACCGCTCTTCTCCACCACGAACAAGGTCCCGTCGACCGCGCCGCTGCGCGCCTGGCGCGCGGCCGCCGCCAGCCCCGGAGCCGCCCCGGCGGCCAGCAGCCCACCGCCCATCGCGCCCAGCACGGCCCGTCGCGTCACCACAGCGATTCGCCCCCTTCGGAGCCAGACGAAGATCTTCCGCTTTCGGACACTAGTGGAAGATGCGGACGCCCTCGGGCACTTCGCGGAAAACGCCCGACAGACCTAGCGCTCGCGACACCGCCGTTCGCCGACGGCGGCCACCGCGCCGCTGCCCCACGCTGCGCCCGCACGGGGTGGCTCGCCGCCGCGTTCGCCGCGGTCCTGCTGCTCGGCGGCGGTCAGGAAAGCCTGCGCAGCACGGTCGCGATCGCCGCCGTGCCGTCCACGCTGATCCTGCTGGCCCCCTGCGCCGCGCTCCCGCTGGCCCCCTGGCGGGACCGCTGCGCCCGGCCGCTGATCGGTGATTCCGCGGAGGTCCGTCGAGGCCTCAGGCCACCCGCGCGGCCCCGGAGGCGAATCCGAGCCACGTGTGGCGGTTGTTCCACCAGCACCAGCCCGCCTTGGGCGCGCCACGACGTTCGCGCCCGTCCCGACCGGACCCGTTCGAGATCCACAGCGCGGGGGTGCGCGAATCGAACCCCTTCGCCTTCCGCAAGCGCGACCCGATCATCATGTAGCAGGCGTTGCGCGCGAGGACTTCCGGAGCCTGGAGCGCCCAGTGCACTCCCTCCGCGACCGTGAACGGCGTGCGCCCGCGCTCCAGGATCGACGCCTCCGCCTCGGCAGGCGACCAGTTGCGCATGGCGTCGCCGCGATCGGGATCGGTGGCGGCGTAGACCACCGCGTCCGGCACCACCGTCGTCGGGGTGGGCGCGAAGTCGTCGATGTCGGGCATGTCGGCCACCACGAACCCGGGCTTCTCCGCGGGAGCACGACCACCGACACGTCGGCGGAGCCCGGGCACCAGCGCGCTGGGCGGCAGCACCGCGTCGGCGACCACCAGGAGCGACCCCGCGCTGGCCGCTCCCCCCAGGCGGTCGGCAGCGCCCAGCAGCTCGTCCGCGCTCGGAGCGCCAGGAGCCGCACCCACCAGGCCGAGAGCGACGAGCCGCTCGGCCTGGTCGACCAACGAGGGCAGCACGGGCACCGCCGGTGCTTCTTCAGCGCTCGGCGGCACGGCCGGCACGGTCGCGTCTGACATCGGTGGCGCCCTCCTCGGGGAATCGGACGCTCGACCAACACCCGAAGCACCGCAGCTATTCCCGCCGAACCGGGATGCCGGGGCATCACGTCAGGCGAGCTTCACCCAGCGGTCCCATCGCCCTGCGGGTGATGGCCCAGCGCCGCCCGCGCACCCGACCCGAGGGCGTTGCCGGACGCGCCGCTCGGCGAGCTGATCACCGCTCGAACCCGCGGAACGACGGCGGACCGCTACGCCTGCCACGCGCCGAGCAGATCGGCCGGACCGTAGGCGGCGTCGAGCCCCGAGCAGTCCACGCCGCTGCGCGAGACGGCCAGAACCGGAACCGGTTCGTCGGTGAGCGCTGCGCGGTGACGGTGCAGGGCGACCAGGTCGTGCTGGTCGAAGGGGGATCTCTCCAGCCACTTCACGGAACCGACGAAGCGCAGTTCCTTGGCGACGGGCGCCCGGTCCGCGCCGACGATGTCGATCTCGACGCTGTTGTTCCGGGTCCAGTACCCGCCCACCGCGGGCGCTTCCGGCAGCGCGTCGTCGGGCAGCAGCCGGGCGAGCGCCTCGCGGATGAGCGGTTCGACGGCCCGGCCGCGCCAGCTGGTCCAGTTCGCCCGGATCCGCGCCAGGGTCAGGTCTCCACGTCCCCGCTCGATCTCTCCGATGTAGGGGCCGACGAGGTGCAGCCAGAACCGCAGGTACGAGTCCACCACCCGGTACCGGCGTTCCTTCGACGGGCGCGTCGACAGGGGGAGGTCGACGGCGACGATCCGCTTGTCGACGAGCACCTCGAGGGACCGCTGCAACGAGGTGGCCGCGATCCCGCCGGCCGCCCGGGCGATGTTGGTGAAGCTCCGCTCGCCGCTCCCGATCGCCGAGAGCACGTTCCGGGGCTGGGCCTTCGGCGGGAATTCCGCGGCCAGCGACCGCTCCGCCGAGACCAGCAGCGGCGAGACCGGATCGTTCAGCGCCTCTTCGAGGAAGTCCCACAGACCGGCGCCGCGCGGCCAGTCCACGCAGATCAGCGGTAGTCCCCCGGTGACCAGCGCGGCGTCGAACGCCTCCGCCGGTTCCAGATCCAGCATGCGGCCGACCTCGGCGGGGTTCAGCGGACCCAGCACCATCTCCCGGCCGCGCTGGTGGAACGGACGTCCGTAGCTGTTCAGCGCTTCCATCATCGACAGGTCCGAGCCGATCAGGATCAGCAGCACCGGCTTCGTTTCGAGGGCTCGGTCCCAGGCCCGCTGCAGCATCCCCTCGAAGGCGCCGTCGTCGTCCATGAGATAAGGCACCTCGTCGACGACCAGGACGCTCGGCTGGTCGTCCGGCAACGCGGCGGCGAGCACGTCGAAGGCCGCGTCCCAGTTCTGCGGCTGCGCGGAGGTCAGCAGGTGGGCCAGCGGGAGGTTCGACGCCTGGGCGTCGCGGGCGAGCCGGGTCAGATCGTCTTCCGCGGACGCACCGACGGCCGCGTAGAACAGGAACGGCACCCCGGAGTTCTCCGCGAAGCGCTCGACCAGGCGCGATTTGCCCACCCGGCGCCGCCCGCGCAACATCACGCACCTGCCGGACCGCTCCCCGCCGACGCCTGAGGCGACCTTCCGCAGCTCCCGCTCGAGCGTAGCCAGTTCGTCCCGCCGACCGACGAAGTCCACCACGCGCGCCACCCCTCAGACAGTTCCACGCAGGTTACTATCATCCATGATACTACCGCTGATGTTAGTAACCTGAACGGTCGCGCCAGCAGACCCGCCTTTTTCGCACCCCGGGGGACGGTCGGTGGCCGTCGATCAGACGTTGAAGCGGAACTCCACGACGTCGCCGTCCTGCATGACGTAGTCCTTGCCCTCCATGCGGACCTTGCCCGCGGACTTGGCCTCGGACATGGAGCCCGCGGTGACGAGGTCGTCGTAGGAGACGATCTCGGCCTTGATGAAGCCGCGCTCGAAGTCGGTGTGGATGACGCCCGCGGCCTGCGGGGCGGTCCAGCCCTTGCGGATCGTCCAGGCGCGGGCTTCCTTCGGTCCTGCCGTCAGGTAGGTCTGCAGGCCGAGGGTGTGGAAGCCGGCGTGGGCCATGGCGTCGAGGCCCGGCTCGGTCTGGCCGATGGACTCCAGCAGCTCGCGCTGCTCGTCCTCGTCGAGGCCCTTGAGCTCCTCCTCGACCTTGGCGTCCAGGAACACCGCGTCGGCCGGGGCCACCAGCTCGCGCAGCTCCTTCTGCTTGGCCTCGTCAGCGAGGATGCCCTCGTCGGCGTTGAAGACGTAGAGGAACGGCTTGGTGGTGAGCAGGTTCAGCTCGCGCAGCTCCTCGGCATCGCTCATGCCCGCGGCGAACAGGGTCCTGCCCTCTTCCAGGACCGCGTTGGCCTGCTTCGCGACCTCCAGCGCCGGGCGCTTGTCCTTGTTGGTGCGAGCTTCCTTCTCCATCCGCGGCAGCGCCTTCTCCAAGGTCTGCATGTCCGCGAGGATGAGCTCGGTGTTGATCGTGTCGATGTCGCTGGTCGGGTCCACCTGCCCGTCGACGTGCACCACGTCCGGGTCGTCGAAGACGCGGATGACCTGGCAGATCGCGTCGGCCTCGCGGATGTTGGCGAGGAACTTGTTGCCCAGGCCCTGCCCCTCGGAGGCGCCCTTGACCAGGCCCGCGATGTCGACGAACGACACCGTGGCCGGGATGGTCTTGGCCGAGTCGAACAGCTCGGCGAGCTTGTCCAGCCGCTGGTCCGGCAGCGGGACCACGCCGACGTTGGGCTCGATGGTCGCGAACGGGTAGTTCGCGGCGAGCGCGTCGTTGCTGGTCAGCGCGTTGAACAGGGTGGACTTGCCCACGTTGGGCAGGCCGACGATTCCGAGGGTGAGACTCACGCCCCGAAGTCTAGGGGTTCCGATTCGACCGCCTCGGCCCCCGGTGCGTCAGCCGTCGTCCTGCTCACCACCGCCGTCCTCCTGCTGCTGGTAACCGCCGCCGTCCTGCTCCTGCTCACCGCCGTCCTGCTGCTCGCCGCCGCCGTCCTGCTGCTCCTGCTCCTGCTGCTCGCCGTCCTGCTGCATGGTGTCGTTGCACCCGCCCGCCACGGCGAGGGCGAACACCGCGCCCAGCGACGCTCCGGCCACCTTGCCCAACCTTGATCGCATCATGCCGCCGACAATAGGGACGAAGTTCGCCCGGCGCATCCGCCCCGGCGAGGCCGTGTCCGATTCCCGCTAGGAATCGGCTCCGGACGCTGGAAGCATCGAGGTCATGCTGGTCGGACACGAGGAAGCGCTCAGGGCCGTGGCCGCGCGGGACGCGCGGTTCGACGGCTGCTTCATCCACGCGGTGCGCTCCACCGGCATCTACTGCAGGCCGTCGTGCCCGGCGCCGACGCCCAAGCAGGCCAACAGCGCGTTCTACCCGACCGCCGCGGCCGCGCAGGCCGCCGGCTACCGGGCCTGCCGCCGGTGCCTGCCGGACGCGGTGCCCGGCTCGCCCGAGTGGGACCTGCGCGCCGACCTGGCCGGGCGGGCCATGCGGCTGATCGGCGACGGGGTGGTGGACCGCGAGGGCGTGCGCGGGCTGGCCGACCGGTTGGGCTACTCCGAGCGGCAGCTGACCAGGGTGCTCACCGCCGAGCTGGGCGCCGGCCCGCTCGGCTTGGCGCGGGCGCACCGGGCGCACTCGGCGCGGATCCTGATCGAGACCACGAGCGTCCCGCTCACCGACGTCGCCTTCGCCGCCGGGTTCTCCAGCCTGCGGCAGTTCAACGACACGATGCGCGAGGTCTTCGCCGAAACGCCGAGCCGCATGCGGGCCGGGGCCCACCGCAAGGCGCCCAACGGGGGCGGTGCGGTGCGGCTGCGGCTGCCGTTCCGACGGCCCTGCGACGTCGCGGGCGTGCTGAGCTTCCTGGGCAGGCGGGCGATCGCCGGGCTGGAGGACGTCTCGACTGGCTACGCGCGGGCGCTGCGGCTGCCGCACGGCACCGGGGTCGCCTCGCTGAGCCCCGCGAAGGACCACGTGGCCTGCACGCTGCGGCTCGCCGACCTGCGCGATCTGGGCAGCGCGGTGTCCCGGCTGCGACGGCTGCTGGACCTCGACGCCGACCCGGAGGCGGTGCGCGAGGTGCTCGGCGAAGACCCCGCGCTGCGGCGCGCGGTGGACGGTTCGCCCGGGATCCGGGTGCCGGGAGCGGTGGACGGGTTGGAGATCGCGGTGCGCGCGGTGCTGGGCCAGCAGGTCTCGGTGGCCGCGGCCCGCCGGACCACCGAGAACCTGGTCGCCGAGCTCGGCGAGCCGCTGCCGCACCCGGACGGGGCGGTGACGACGCTGTTCCCGACCGCCGAGGCGCTGGCCCGTGCCGAGATCCCGGGACCGCGGCGGCGCGCGCGAACCGTGCGCGAGCTGGCCGCCGCCGTCGCCGAGGGGCGGCTGGCGCTGCACCCCGGGCGCGAGGAGGCCCGGCTGCGCACCGAGCTGGAGCGGATCCCCGGCATCGGCCCGTGGACCTCGGGCTACGTGGCGATGCGGGTGCTCGGCGCGCCGGACGTGCTGCTCACCGGTGATCTGGTGCTGCGCAGGGGCGCCGCGCGGCTGGGCATCGGCGCCGACGAACTGGCCGAGCGCGGCGAGCGGTGGAGCCCGTGGCGCTCGTACGCGGGCGTGCTGCTGTGGAAGGCCGCGAATTCCTGAACCGGAGGAGGACGAAGTGCTCAAGTGGACCGTGGTGGAGACCCCGGCGGGGCCGTTCTGCGCCGTCGCCGACGAGCGGGGCGTGGTGCGGGCCTCCGGCTGGGAGTCCGATGTGGACGAGCTGCTGCGCGAGGTCGCGCCGGAGCTGCTGGCCGAGCAGCGGGTCGCCGACGATCTGGGACCGGTGCGCAGCGCGGTCGTGGACTACTACGAGAAGGGCGACTGCGCCGCGCTGGACTCGGTCGAGGTCCGGCCCGCCGACACGGCCTTCCTGCGCGAGGCGTGGGCCGCGCTGCGCGGGATCCGCCCCGGCGAGCGGGTCAGCTACCGGGAGTTCGCCGGCCGGATGGGTCGACCGACGGCCACGCGCGCCGCGGCCAGCGCGTGCGCGCGCAACCGCACCGGGCTGTTCGTGCCCTGCCACCGGGTGGTGCGCAGCGACGGATCCGTCGGGCAGTTCCGCTGGGGCCCGGAGACCAAGCGCTGGCACCTGGAGCACGAGGCGGCCTAGCAGTTCGGCCGGAAACTGCACGCGAGGGGGCGTGCAGTTTCCGGCCGAACTGCTCAGGACTCGATCGCGAGGGTCGAGCCCTCCCGGGACTTCCTGACCCGCAGGCGGGTGCCGATCCGCTGGCGCATCTCGTCGACGTGGGAGACCAGACCGACGACGCGGCCACCGGAGCGCAGCTCGTCGAGGGTGTCCATGACCAGGTCCAGGGTGTCGGCGTCCAGCGAGCCGAAGCCCTCGTCGATGAACAGCGTGTCCAGCAGCGCACCACCGCTCTCGGCGGCGACCACGTCGGCCAGCCCCAGCGCGAGCGACAGCGAGGCGAGGAAGGACTCGCCGCCGGAGAGCGTCTTGGCCGGGCGGACCTTGCCGGAGTAGTCGTCGAGCACGTCGATCCCGAGTCCGCCCCGCGTGCCGCGGGCGCCGGCGGCGTCGGAGTGCACGAACGAGTAGCGGCCGTCGCTCATCCGCTGCAGCCTGCGGGTCGCGGCGATCGCGACCTCCTCCAGCCGCGCGGCCAGCACGTAGGCGCGCAGCGACATCTTGCGGGCGTTCTGCCCCCGCCCGTTGACCACGTCGGCCAGCGCTTCCAGCTCGGCCTGCTCGGCCAGCGCGGGACCCAGCTCGCTCCACGCCTCGCGCAACCGCCCGGCCAGGTCGTCGAGCTCGCGCTGCCGCTGCTCGGCGCGGTGCGCCACGGCGGCCGCCCGCTCGGCGGCCTCCCGCGCCAGCGCGGCGGCCTCGGTGGCCTCCTGCAACCCGACCTCGGTGTCCGGTTCGACGCCGAAGAGCTCGGCGCTGGCCAGCGCTTCCTTGGCGCCCGCGGCGCGCTGCTCGATCTCGCCGATCGCGGTGTCGAGCTCGGCGAGCCGCTCCTCGCCGCGCTCGGCTGCCCCGGCCTGGTCCGGATCGGCGAAACCGGCCTCGGCGGCGGCCTCGGCCAGCGCGGTCCGCTGAGCCGCCAGCCGCTGCTCGGCGTCGTCCCGAGCGGTGCGCGCGGCCAGCAGCTCCTCCAGCGCGGCCGCCGACTCCAGCAGGTGGGCGCGGCGGGCCTCGATGCTGTCGAACTCGCCGCGCCCCTCGGCCAACCGGGCGCGGCGCTCCTCCACGGCCTCGGTCAACCCGGTGTGCTCGCTGCGCGCCGCGGCCAACCGGGTGCGCAGCTCGGTGAGCTGCTCGCCGAGCTCGCCGGTGGCTGCTTCCAGCGCGGTGAGCTCGGTGGTGCGCCGGTCGAGCTCGCCCGCCACCTCGCGCAGGCGCTGCTGCTCGGCGCGCAGCTGCTCGATCTCCGCGGACAGCTCGGATTCGGTGCGCTCGCCGAGGCGCTCGCGCAGCGCCGCGACGCGCTGCCGGACCTGCTGCGCGGCTGCGGTGGTCCGCTCCCGCTCGGCGGCGGTGCGCCGCTCGGCTTCTTCGGCGGCTTCCTCGTCCTCGGCGCGGACCTGGTCGTCGATCGGCTCGCCGGGAGCGGGGTGCTCGGCCGAACCGCACACCGGGCAGGGGCGCCCGCTCTCCAGCCGGGAGGCCAGCTCGGCCGCCATGCCGGCCAGCCTGCGGGCGCGCAGGTCCTGCAGCGCGTCCCGGGCCTGCTGGTGGGCGTCGACCGCGCGCTGCGCGGTCTCCTCGGCGCGCGCGAGCTCGGTGTCCGCACCGGGGATCTCGCGCGCCACGCCGAGCAGGGACTCCAGCTCGTCGTGGCGGGTGCGGACGGTCTCCAACCGCAGCTCGGCCTGCTTGGCCTCCTCGACGCGCTCGCGCGCGAGGCGCACCCGCTCCGGGATGCCCTCCTGCTCGGCGACCAGCTCGGTCTCCCGCCGCGCGTCGACGCCGATGCGCTCGGCGAGCTCGGCGAGCCTGCGCTGGTCGGTCTCCTGCTGCTGCGCCTGCGGGATGAGCGCGGCCAACGCGCCCGCCCGCTCGCGCTCGGCGGCGGCGCGCTCGCGCAGCTCCGCCAGGTCGGTCTCCGGGTCGAGGCGGCAGCGCGCGGCGACGGTGGCGACCTGCGCCCGCGCGCGGTCGCGCTCCTGCTCGGCGCGTTCGGCGGTGCGGCGGGCGGCCTGCACCGGAACGGCGCGGTGGGCCGCGTCGCGCTCCGCGCGCCAGGCGTCGTGCTCGGCCTTGCGCTCGTCGAGCTCGGCGAGGGCGTCCCGCGCCTGCTTGACCCGGCGGACCTTCTCCGCGAGCTCGCGCCGCTCGGCGAGCCCGGCCTCGGCGGTGTCGCGCTCGCGGCGAGACCGGGTGCGCTCGGCCTGGGCCTGCTCCAGCTCGCGCTGCGAGCGCTTCTCCACGTCGGCCAACCAGTCCTGGTCGTCCACTTCGGACGAAGCCGGGGTGCCGGAGACCTGCGAGACGCGGGCCAGCAGCTCGCGCACCTGCTGGCCGCGCTCGTCGACCACCCGGCCGCGCTCCCGGCGGCGCTCCACGAACCAGCGCTCGACGTCGGCGAACCGCTGCGTGCCGAAGAGCTTTTCGAGCAGCTGCTCGCGCTCGCTGGTGTCCGATCGCAGGAACCGCGCGAACTCGCCCTGCGGGAGCATGACCACCTGGAAGAACTGCTCCACGGTCATGCCCAGCAGCCGGTGCACGGTGCGGGCGACCTCGTCGATGCGGGTGACCGCTTCCGGCGACTCCTCGGTCGGGGCGCCGTCGAGCCAGGTCAGCGAGGCCTTGGCCTGCTGGGTGGTGTAGCCCTCGCCGCGCTTCTTCGGGCGCTGGTACTCCGGGGTGCGCTCCAGGCGCAACCGCTGCCCCTGCACGGTCAGCTCCAGCACGACCCGGGTCGTCGTGTCGTCGCTCGCGGTGTCGCAGCGCAGCCGCTTGACCTCGCCCCGCGCACCGGGGACCTGCCCGTAGAGCGCGAAGGCGACGGCGTCGAGCAGGGTGGTCTTGCCCGCGCCGGTGTCGCCGTGCAGCAGGAACAACCCGTCGACGGCCAGCTCGTCGAAGTCGACGACCTGCTCGCCCCGGTACGGCCCGAAGGCGGTGATCTCCAGGCGGTGCAGCCTCATTCGGTCCCCTCGGCGACGACCTCGCGCAGCGCCTCGTCCAGCAGGCCCCGCTCGGTCTCGTTGGGCCGGGCGCCGCGGCAGTCCTCGACGAACCTCGCGGCCAGCGCGCTGTCGTCGCGTCCGCGCACGATCGCCGAGTAGCGCAGCGGAGCGGTCGCCTTGCCCTCGGCCGGTTTCCACTCCAGGTGCACCGCGTGCGGGAAGCGCTCCTGCAGGCGGCGCATAGCCTCCAGCGGGCGGACCTCGTCGGTGAGCGCGGCCGAGACGTAGCAGTCCTCGGCCGCGGCGTGCGCGGGGTCCTCCAGCAGCTCCTGCAGGGGCCCCTCGATGGTGGCCAGCGCGCGCGGCACCGGGAGCTCGTGCCCGCGGACCTCGGCCAGGCCGTCGGCGTCCAGGTCGACCAGCCACACCGACTTGCGGTGCGCGGCCTCGGAGAACGAGTAGGCCACCGGGCTGCCCGAGTAGCGCAGGTGCTCGTCGATGCGCTGCGGACCGTGCAGGTGGCCCAGCGCGACGTAGTCGACCCCGTCGAAGACGGAGCCGGGCACCTGCTCGACGCCGCCGACGGCGATGGTGCGCTCGGAATCGCTGCCCGCACCGCCGGTGACGAACGCGTGCGCCAGCACCACCGAGCGCGCGCCCGCCGGGCGAGCGGCCAGGTCGGCGCGGACGCGGTTCATCGCCTCGCCGAGCACCGGGGTGTGCCCGCGCTCGACGATCTCGCCGGCGCCGGGGACCCCCTCGGTGGCGTTGAGCGCGTGGCGGGCGGGGTCGGGTTCCAGGTAGGGCAGGCCGTAGAAGAGGACCGGGCCGTGCTCGTCGCGCAGCTCGGACGGCTCGTGCAGCCGGTCGACGCGGGTGTGCAGGTGCAGCCCGCCCGCCGCGGCGAATTCGGCGAACGCGCCGACCCGCGCGGCCGAGTCGTGGTTGCCGGAGGTCACCACGAGCCGGGCGCCCGCCTCGCGGATGCGGGCCATGACGCGCACGCAGGTCTGCACCGCCTCGCCGGAGGGCACCGCGCGGTCGTAGAGGTCGCCCGCGACCACCACGACGTCGACGCCCTCGTCGGCGACCACGTCGGCCAGCGAGCCGAGCACCGCTTCCTGGTCGCCGAGCAGGTCGCGACCGTGGAACGTCCGGCCGACGTGCCAGTCGGAGGTGTGCAGTACCCGCATGCCAATCAAGCTATCGACGCCGCGGTCCGACCTCGCCGCCACCCCAGCTCAGTTCGGCGTGTCGCACACCCGGCACCGCGAGCGCCCCTTTCCCATCGGAAGTCCGCGGTTCCGCGCGTCGACTTCTGCTGAGAAGCGTGCGCGGGGGACCGGGTGCGCTGCGTGATCGGCCGGGTGCGGGGAGGTTCCGGCGCGGGTTCGTGATCTTGTCGGGCCCGTCGGCGATGATGCGGTGAGTAGTCTCGGTTGGAGGTCGTGTGGGAACCGGTTTGCTCGTCGGGTTGGTCGTCGTGCTGATCCTGCTGTTCGCGGGCGCGCTGGTGCTGATCTGGCGGCTCTACGCCGACAGCGCCAAGCGAGCCGAGGACGCGCTGCGGATGGTGGAGGCCGAGCGCGCCAGGACGACCGCGCAGCAGGCCGCGCTGCGCCGCTACGAGGTGGCCTTCGCCTCGATCACCGGGCGGGGCGAGCTCGGCGAGCAGGTGCTGGTGGAGACCGCCCGGTCGCTGGGGCTGCGCGAGGGCGTGCACTTCACGCTGCAGACCGACCTCGCCGGCGGCGGGGCCGCGCGCCCGGACCTGGTGCTCGGCGTCGGCGGCGGCAGGCAGGTCCCGGTGGACGCCAAGGCCAGCCTGGCGGTGTGGGCCGAGGCGATGGACACCGACGACCCGGAGGAGCGCCGCGACGCGCTGCGGGTGCACGTGCGGAACATCCGCTCGCGGGCCGCCGAACTGGCCGGCAAGGGCTATCAGAAGTGGGCCGACGCGATCTACGGGACGATCATGTTCGTGCCCTCCGACGCGGCCGTGATCGCCGCGCTGGACACCGACCCGCAGCTGCTGTCCTGGCTGCTGGGCAAGCGGGTGTTCCTCTGCGGGCCGACCGGTTTCGCGGTGCTGGCCTCGGCGGCGATGTTCGCCGCCACCGAGCGCACCATCGCCGAGGACATCGAGCAGATCCGCGGGCAGGCGGTGCGCGCGCAGCGCGCTGCCGCGGGCGCGGTGGAGGCGGTCAACCTCTCCAGCACCCACCTGCAGCGCTTCGTCTCCGCGCGGCGCCGGGAGCTCGACGCGCTGGAGACCTTCCAGGCCACCGTCGAACCGCTGGCCGAGGCCGCGGGCTCCGGCGGGACCGGCGAGGTCCGCCGCGAGGAGGACGCCGCGCTGGGCACGGAGTCCAGCAGCTTCGCGTGACCGCTACACGCGGGCGCGGACGTAGTCGACGAGGGTGCGGGTGATCGACGACGTGTCGTCGGTGCCGGCGAAGCCGTGGTCCAGGCCCTCGTAGGGGTGGAGCTCCACCGGCACGCCGAGGGCGCGCGAGCGGGCGGCGAAGTCCAGCGGGCCGTCCAGCGGGACCAGCGAGTCGGCCGTGCCCTGCTGGATCAGGAACGGCGGTTCGTCGCCGGAGAGGTGCCGCACCGGGCTGGCCGACGCGGCCCGCTCCGGGCAGACCACCGGCTGGCAGCCGAGCAGCTCGGTGACCGCGGCGCGGGCGTACGGGCGCATCTCCGGGTGCGCTTGCTGCGCCTCCGCGGAGACGTCGGTGGGGCCGAACCAGTTGAGCACCGCGCGGACCCCGGTCAGGCCGCCGCCCGGCTGCTCGGGATCGCCGGCCACCGCGCCGAGCTGGGAGACCAGGTGGCCGCCGGCCGAGGCGCCCCACAGCGCGAGGCGGCCGGAATCGAGACCGAAGTTCGCGGCGTTGGCCTGCAGCCAGCGCACCGCCTCGGCCACGTCGAGCAGCTGCGCCGGGTGGCGGGCCACGCCGCTGAGGCGGTAGTCCACGGTGGCCACCGCGTAGCCCTCGGCCAGCAGCCGCCGCGCGGTCGCGCCCTCCGGCGTGCCGGGCCGCAGGGTGCGCTCGCCGGCGTTCCAGCCGCCGCCGTGGACGTAGACCACCAGCGGTGCCGGCCGGTCGCCCTCCGGCAGGAACAGGTCCAGCCGCAGCGCGCCGCTGTCCCGCCGGGCGAAGACCTGCTGGCGCATGACCTGGTGCGCGCCGAGCTCCGGATCGGCGGGTGCCGGGGCCTCCGCCTCGGAGCGCGGGGAGCAGCCGGTCGCCACGAGCGCCACCAGCACCAATCCGGCGGCCACCACGCGCCGCACCATCCGCCCTCCCGGTTCAAGCTCACTCGAAGGAGTGAGGTTAGCAAGGGGTGGGGACGGTTGTTGGCAGTTCGCCGGGAACTGCTAGGGGGTGTCCTCAAAGCCAGATGAGGAGTGTGGCTAGGTCGATCATGGCTTGGTAGGACTGGGCGGTTTTGTCGTAGCGGGTGGCGATGGCTCGGTGTTGTTTGAGCTGGTTGAAGCAGCGTTCGACGATGTTGCGGCGTGTGTAAATGCTGGCGTCGAAGGCCGGCGGGCGCCCACCGGCCTGGCCGCGTCGTTGCCGGTTGGCCCGTTGATCTCTGCGTTCGGGAATCGTGG